>NZ_JBHTFG010000006.1:0-341583 GCF_042666095.1 Terrabacter sp. GCM10028922
GCCGGATGTGGAAGCACAGCAATGTGTGGAGCTGACCGGTACTAATAAGCCGATAACTTGACTTACAAAGATGCTACGCGTCCACTGTGCGGTTCCCGAGATACAAACGGGAACACGCAAACCCCCACCACCACCACCGTGTGCGTGTCCCGGGGGCTCGCGTCCACGAATTGATATCTCCATAGAGTTTCGGCTGTCATAGCGAAGGGGAAACGCCCGGCTCCATTCCGAACCCGGAAGCTAAGCCCTTCAGCGCCGATGGTACTGCACTGGTGACGGTGTGGGAGAGTAGGACGCAGCCGGACACACTTTGAGAAGACCCCGCCGGGTGACCGGCGGGGTCTTCGCATTTCCCGCGTCTTTTCGAGGCCTCTGCCGAACGTTCTTCGGCCTCGAACGCAGGGTCTAGGGTTGGCACGTGCCTGAACTCATTCCCTCCCCGACGCGCATCCCGGTCCCGGGCGGCAAGGTCATCGACGAGCACGTCGGCGGCGTGAACACTCCCGACGCCGGGCTCAAGTCCTCCGTCTCCGTGGCCCGAATGGTGGCCCCTGCCGGCTGGTCGGAGCCGTTCCAGACTCCCGAGTTCGACGAGATCACGCTCGTGCTCACCGGGACGGTCCTCATCGACCACGACGGCGGCACGCTCGAAGTGGGCGCGGGCCAGTCGGTCGTCACGCGCGGCGGGGAGCGCATCCGCTACTCGTGCGGGCCCGAGGGGGCCGAGTACGTTGCCGTGTGCCTCCCGGCGTTCAGCCCGGACACCGTGCACCGCGACGACGAGGCGGCCTCATGAGCGCGGACGAGCTCCGCTTGGCGCCCAAGGTCCTGCTCCACGACCACCTCGACGGCGGCCTGCGCCCGCAGACCATCATCGAGCTCGCCCAGGAGTGCGGCTACGACGGCCTGCCGGCGAGTGAGTCCGAGGCCCTGGGGACGTGGTTCCGCGACAGCGCCGACTCCGGGTCCCTGCCTCGCTACCTCGAGACGTTCGACCACACCCTGGCCGTGATGCAGACGCGCGAGGGGCTCTTCCGCGTCGCCAGCGAGTGCGCCCAGGATCTCGCCGCCGACGGAGTCGTCTACGCAGAGAGCCGCTATGCCCCCGAACAGCACCTGACCAAGGGACTGACGCTCGAGGGTGTCGTCGAGGCCGTCAATGCCGGTCTGCGCGACGGCGAGGCCAAGGCCGCTGAGGCCGGCAACCCCATCCGCGTCACCGGCCTGCTGACCGCCATGCGCCACGCTGCGAAGTCCACCGAGATCGCCGAGCTCGCGATCCGCTACCGCGACGAGGGCGTCTCGGGGTTCGACATCGCCGGGGCCGAGGCCGGCTACCCGCCCACCCGGCACCTCGACGCGTTCGAGTACCTGCAGCGCGAGAACTTCCACTTCACGATCCACGCCGGTGAGGCGTTCGGCCTGCCGTCGATCTGGCAGGCGATCCAGTGGTGCGGGGCGGACCGGCTGGGCCACGGGGTTCGCATCGTCGACGACATCAGCATCGACGGCTCGCCCTTCGCCGAGTGGCTCGAGGGCAACAAGGCAGACGCGGACGCGCTCACCGCCCTCGACCTGGGGCGGGTACGCCTCGGCAGGCTGGCGGCGTACGTGCGCGACAAGCGCATCCCGCTGGAGATGTGCCCGAGCAGCAACCTGCAGACGTCGGCTGCCCTGTCGATCCCGCTGCACCCGATCACGTTGCTGCGCCGGCTGCGGTTCCGCGTCACGCTCAACACCGACAACCGTCTCATGAGCGGCACGTCGATGAGCAGGGAGGCCACGCTGCTGCGCGACGAGGCCGAGTGGACGCTCGAGGACCTCCGGTGGGTGACGATCAACGCGATGAAGTCGGCGTTCATCCCGTTCGACGAGCGACTGGCCCTCATCGACGACGTGATCAAGCCGGGCTACGCGGCCCTCGGCCACCACGACGCGCCGGTCTCCTGAGGTTGGGCGGACCACACGGTCAGTCGCGCAGGGCCGCCTCGACGGCGGCCTCGACGTGCAGCCGCGTCGTGGGGAAGACGGGCACGGCCGCGTCGGTCTGGTCCACGAGCAGCTCGATCTCGGTGCAGCCGAGGATCACTCCCTCGGCTCCGGCAGCGACGAGCCGCCCGATGACCTCACGGTAGGCCTGACGTGACTCCGCGGTGACGATGCCGAGGCACAGCTCCTCGTAGATGACCCGGTGCACCAGGGCGCGGTCGTCGGCGTCCGGCACGAGGACCGTGAGGCCGTGCCCGGCGAGCCGCTCGCGCAGGAACGACTGCTCCATCGTGTAGGCCGTCGC
Organism: Terrabacter sp. GCM10028922; assembly: GCF_042666095.1. Lineage (NCBI taxonomy): Bacteria > Bacillati > Actinomycetota > Actinomycetes > Micrococcales > Intrasporangiaceae > Terrabacter > Terrabacter sp. GCM10028922. The sequence continues at coordinate 2,294 of NZ_JBHTFG010000006.1, forward strand.
GAGCAGCCCCACGCGCCCGACCCCCGCCGCTCGCACGGCGTGGGCGGTGACGTCGCCGATGTGCAGCAGGGGGATCGTCACGGCGTCCTCGATCGCCGGGGCCACCTTGTGCATGGTGTTGGTGCACAGCACGAGCAGCTGGGCGCCGCCGGCCTCGAGCCCCGCAGCGGCTGCCGCGAGCAGCGTGCCCGCCTCGTCCCAGCGGCCCTCGGCCTGGAGGCGCTCGACGTCGGCGAAGTCGACCGAGTGGAGGAGCAGCCGTGCGGAGGCGAGGCCGCCGACCCTCTCGCGCACGAGCTCGTTGGCGAGACGGTAGTATTCGGCGCTCGACTCCCAGCTCATGCCGCCGAGCAGGCCGATGAGCCTCATCGGCCGGCGGCTGCGCCGATGAGCGCGCCGAGCTCCGTCTCGGCATCACGCGGGTGGACGCAGCGCGCGCCGTCGGCCTCGGCCTGCGCGACCACCCCTGGCTCGTCGCGCCACAGGGCGACACCCCGGCGTAGGAGGATGTGGGGCGGCTTGCGACGCTCGGACAGGTCGCGCACGAAGCGGCGCAGGGCCGTCAGGGTGCGGTTCTGGCGCACGCACAGCGCGTCGGCGAGCAGGCCCTCCCGGCGCAGCGGCTCGACGAGACGGCCGGCGAAGAGTCCCTCGGCGAGGACGTGGTCGGTGGGCCCGGCCGTGACGGCGTGCCGGCCCGTCACGGCGGAGAGCCCGATGTCGTAGACCGGCACCTCGACGTGTCCCTCGTCGACGAGCTGCCGCAGCGCTGCAGCCGCCGCAGCCGCGTCCCACGAGTCCTCGTGGTCCCAGTCCGCGATGCCCAGGGGCGAGCGTGGCAGGCGAGGGTCGCTCGCCTCACGGTAGAAGTCGTCGAGGCGCACGACGGGCCATCCGTGCGCCGCGCTGAGCCGCGCGGACAGACGGCTCTTGCCCGATCCGCTCGGCCCGGTCAGCAGGATGACCCGGCGACGCCCGGCGGCTGCGGAGCGGCTGTCGACCGGCACCACCTCGTGGCCTCCTTGCCTCGTGCCCGGTGCGATGTCAGAGGCCCTTGGGGTGCCAGACGGTCTTCGTCTCGACGAAGGCGCGGATCCGGCCCAGGCCGGGGTCGGCGCTCCAGTCGGGCTCGACGGGCCGGCCGTCGGCAAGAGCCGGTCTCAGGACGCGCTTGAGGTTGCCGGCGGCCTCGGCCTCGAGGGCGCCCCAGTCGAGGCCGTCGGCGCCCGCCGCACCGGTGAGGTCGATGGCGTTGACGTCGCGGTGCGCGGCGAGCCACGATGCGACCTCGGCGGTGCGGGCCGTGATGATGTTGACGACTCCGCCGGGCACGTCGGACGTCGCGAGCACCTCGCCGAACGTCACGGCGGGCAGCGGGCGGTCGGCCGACGTCACGACGACGGCCGTGTTGCCCGATGCGATGACGGGGGCGATGACCGATACGAGCCCGAGCAGCGAAGAGCCTTGTGGCGCAAGGATGCCCACGACGCCCGTGGGCTCGGGTGCGGACACGTTGAAGAACGGCCCGGCGACGGGGTTGAGGTTGCCGAGGACCTGGGCGATCTTGTCGGTCCACCCGGCGTACCAGACGACCCGGTCGATGGCGGCGTCGACGAGGGCCCCTGCGGCGCGGGCCGAGACGCCCTCGCTCGCGGCGACCTCATCGACGAACTGGGCGCGGCGTCCTTCGAGCACCTCCGCGACGCGGTACAGCACCTGGCCCCGGTTGTACGGCGTCGCGCCCGACCACCCCGCCAGGGCGGCCCTGGCCGCGACGACCGCGTCACGGACGTCCTTGCGCGAGCCCATCGCGGCGTTCGCGAGGAACTCTCCCTTGGCCGAGACGACCTCGTACGAACGGCCGGACTCGCTGCGGGGGAACGCTCCGCCGATGTAGAGCTTGTAGGTCTTGCGCACGTCGAGGCGGCTCATCGGGTGGCTCCCGTCAGGGTCGCAGGGGCGGTGGTGACGTAGGCCTCGAGGCCGTGGCGGCCGCCCTCGCGGCCGTAGCCCGACTCCTTGTAGCCACCGAACGGCGACGTCGGGTCGAAGCGGTTGAAGGTGTTGGCCCAGACGACGCCGGCCTTGAGCTGGTCGGCCATCCAGAGGATGCGCGAGCCCTTCTCGGTCCAGACCCCGGCGGACAGGCCGTATGCCGTGTTGTTGGCCTTCGCGACCGCCTCCTGCGGCGTGCGGAACGTCAGCACGGACAGGACAGGGCCGAAGATCTCCTCGGTCGCAACCCGGTGCGTCTGCGAGACGCCGGTCAGCACCGTCGGGGGGAACCAGTAGCCCTTGGCGGGCAGCGTGCACTCGGGGCTCCAGCGATCGGCACCCTCGGCGATGCCGGCCTCGACGAGCGAGGTGATGCGCTGCAGCTGCGCCTTGCTGTTGATCGCGCCGAGGTCGCTGTTCTTGTCCATCGGGTCGCCGACACGCAGCGTGCCGAGCCGACGCTGGAGCTTGGCGACGACCTGGTCGTGGATGCTCTCCTGCACGAGCAGTCGGGAGCCGGCGCAGCAGACCTGGCCCTGGTTGAAGAAGATCCCGTTGACGATGCCCTCGACCGCCTGGTCGAGCGGGGCGTCGTCGAAGACGATGTTGGCGGCCTTGCCGCCCAGCTCGAGCGTCGCCTTCTTGGAGGTGCCGGCGATCGAGCGGGCGATGGCCTTGCCCACCTCGGTCGAGCCGGTGAAGGCGATCTTGTCGACGTCGGGGTGCTCGACGAGCGCCTGGCCCGTGCGCCCGTCACCGGTGACGATGTTGACGACCCCCGGGGGCAGGTCGGCCTGCTGGCAGACCTCGGCGAAGAGCAGCGCCGAGAGCGGCGTCGTCTCTGCCGGCTTGAGCACGACCGTGTTGCCGGTCGCGAGGGCGGGGGCGATCTTCCACGCGAGCATGAGGAGCGGGAAGTTCCACGGGATGACCTGCCCGACGACGCCGTGCGGGCGCGGCAGGTCCGCGCCGGAGGCCGACAGGCCGGCATACTCCAGCTTGTCGGCCCAGCCCGCGTGGTAGAAGAAGTGCGCCGCCGCGATCGGCACGTCGACGTCGCGGGTCTCCTTGATCGGCTTGCCGTTGTCGAGGGTCTCGAGGACGGCGAACTCGCGGGCACGTTCCTGCAGGATGCGGGCGATGCGGAAGAGGTACTTGCCGCGCTCGGCGCCGCTCATCCGCCCCCAGACACCCTCGTAGGCGCGGCGGGCTGCTGCGACGGCCTTGTCGACGTCCTTGGGGCCGGCCTGGCTGACCTCGGCGAGGACGGTCTCGTCGGCGGGGTTGATCGTGGCGAACGTCGCCTTGGGCCGGGTGAACGCGCCGTCGACGAAGAGTCCGTAGGACTTCTCGATCGTGACGATGGCGCGCGACTCCGGCGCGGGGGCGTACTCGAACGTGGGCATCAGGTGTCTTTCGTGAGCTCAGTCGGTGCAGTCGTGTCAGCCAAGGGGTGGGTCAGTCGATGGTCACGTAGTCGGCACCCGAGTAGGCACCGGTCGCGAGCTTCTGGCGCTGGAGGAGGAGGTCGTTGAGCAGGCTCGAGGCGCCGAACCGGAACCACTCCGGCGTCATCCAGTCGTCTCCGGCGATCTCGCTCACCATGACGAGGTACTTGATCGCGTCCTTCGTGGTCTTGATGCCACCGGCGGGCTTGACGCCGACCTGGATGCCGGTGAGCTCCTGCCAGTCACGGACGGCCTCGAGCATGATGAGCGTGACCGGGAGCGTGGCGGCCGGTGTGACCTTGCCCGTGGACGTCTTGATGAAGTCGCCGCCCGCGAGCATCGAGAGGTAGGAGGCCCGGCGGACGTTGTCGTACGTCACGAGCTCGCCGGTCTCCATGATGACCTTGAGGTGCGCGCTGCCGCAGGCCTGCTTGACCGCGCCGATCTGGTTGAACACCGTGAGGTAGTCGCCGGAGAGGAAGGCGCCACGGTCGATGACCATGTCGATCTCGTCGGCCCCCGCCTCGACCGCGTCGCGCGTGTCGGCAAGCTTCACCGGCAGGCTCGCGCGCCCCGACGGGAAGGCCGTGGCGACGGCCGCCACGTGGATGCCGCTGTCGCCGAGGGCCGCCTTGGCGGTGGCGACCATGTCGCCGTAGACGCAGATGGCGGCCGGGCGCGGCGTCGTCGGGTCGAGCGGGTCGGGCACGCGCGCCTTGGCGCACAGCGACCGCACCTTGCCGACCGTGTCGGCGCCCTCGAGCGTCGTCAGGTCGATCATGCTGATGGCGGTGTCGATGGCCCACGCCTTGCTCGTCGTCTTGATCGAGCGGGTGCCGAGACTCGCGGCACGCGCCTCGCAGCCGACCTGGTCGACACCGGGGATGCCGTGGAGCCAGGACGTCAGGGCGTGGTTCGTGAGGCGAGACACCCCCAGGACGTCCCGCGCCTGCGCGGTGAGGTCCTGCGCGGTCCGCGTCGTGGTGCTAACTGTCACCACGGGAGTGTATCCACCTGTCGAGACGGCCCGTAACGCGTGAGAGAGTCAGGACGTGAGCTCAGACGCCTCCCAGCCCGCATCGGCCGACTCGGATCCCGACGCCCGCGGCAGCGGCGGCGGTCGCACCCTGCGTCCCGGCTCGTCCGTCGCGGTCGGCGTCGTCGGTGCGGTCGCGGGCCTGGGGCTGCTCGTGCCGGCCCTGCTCACGTCGCCGCGCAGCTGGGTGCTCATCTCGGGCGTCGTGTTCGCCCTCGTGCTGCTGTGGCTGTTCGTCGTACGCCCGTCCGTGGTCATCCACGCCGAGGGCATCCGCCTCGTCAACCCGATGCGCGTCGTCGAGCTGACCTGGCCCGTCATCACCGACGTGCGCTCGCGGTGGGCGCTCGAGCTCACCGCGGAGGGCCGGCGCTACACCGCGTGGGGGGTGCCGGCCGACCCGGGTCGTCCGCGGTACGGCCGCGGCATGCTCTCCGTCGGTGCCAACAAGGTGCGTGGCAAGGGCACGAAGGAGGAACCGACGAAGTCGAAGGTCGAGGCCCAGGCCGTCGCGGCCGAGGTGGAGGAGCGCAGGGCCGCCGACCGCAGGCGCAAGGACGGCAGGACGCCACGCATCGCGACCCAGGCCTGGGACCCCGTGTCGGTGGGGCTGCTGCTCGCGGCCTTCGCGTTCGTCGTCATCGCGACGGTCGTGGCCTGAGGCCCGCGTCAGGGCGGGCAGGAGGCGCGACGGCGGGCGCCCCCACGTGGCCGCTGGCGTTCAGAGGGACGTGAGCTGCTCGAAGTCCGCGCGGATGCGGGCCAGACGCGTCTCGGCGACGGCTCGCGACTGCGCGAGCGACTCCGGGCCGTCGACCGGCTCGATCACCTCGAGGTAGACCTTGACCTTGGGCTCGGTGCCGCTCGGTCGCACGATGACGCGGGACCGGTCGACGAGGTGGTAGCGCAGCCCCTCCGTCGGCGGCAGCCCGCCGTCGCCGCGGCCCAGGTCGTCGATGCGCTCGATGTCGGTGCCGGCGACCGAGCCCGGTGGCTCGGCGCGGAGCCGGGCCATGAGCGTGTCGGTCTGGCCGAGGTCGGAGACCCGGACGGAGAACGAGTCGGTCGCGTGCACGCCGTGCTCGACGGCGAGGTCGTCGAGCAGGTCGGTGAGCGCGCGGCCCTGGGCCTTGAGCGTGGCGGCGAGCTCGGCGAGCAGGAGCGCAGCACTGATGCCGTCCTTGTCGCGCACGAGCTGCGGCGCGACGCAGTAGCCGAGCGCCTCCTCGTAGCCGTAGCGGAGCCCCTCGACGCGGGCGATCCACTTGAAGCCCGTCAAGGTCTCCACGTGGGCCACGCCCGCGGCTCGCGCGATCGACGCGAGCAGGCGCGACGACACGATCGAGTTCGCGAAGACGTCGGTGGGCGCGACCCCGCGGCGCACGATGTGGGCGCCCAGCAGGGCACCGACCTCGTCGCCACGGAGCATCCGCCAGTCGCCGAGGGCCGGGTCGTGCACTGCCGCTGCGCAGCGGTCGGCATCGGGGTCGTTCGCGATGACGAGGTCGCAACCGACCGCGCGGGCCTGGGCGAGCGCGAGATCGATCGCACCCTGCTCCTCGGGGTTGGGGAAGGCGACGGTCGGGAAGTCGGGGTCAGGGACGGCCTGCTCGTCGACGGCCGTGGGGGCCTCGAAACCTGCCTGGACGAAGGCGGTGTGGACCGTTCCGTGGCCGACGCCGTGCAGGCTCGTGTGGACGCAGTGCAGGTCCCGCGGTGACGAGGGGTCGACGACGGTGACGACGGCGTCGACGTAGTCCTCGAGCAGGTTGTCGCCGAGCGTCTCCCAGCCGTCATGAGCGCGCGGCACGTCCGACACTCGCTCGACCCGGGCGATCTGGGCGGCGATCCGGGCGTCGGCCGGAGGCACGATCTGGCTGCCGTCGCCGAGGTAGACCTTGTAGCCGTTGTCCTGCGGCGGGTTGTGGCTCGCCGTGACCATGACACCGGCGTCGGCACCGAGGTGGCGGATCGCGAACGCGAGCACCGGCGTCGGCAGCGGCTGCGGGAGCAGGAGGGCGCGCCCGCCGGCCGCGACGACCACCGCAGCGGTGTCCCGGGCGAAGACGTCGGAGTTGTAGCGCGCGTCGAAGCCGATGACGACCGTCGGGTGCGCGCCCGCATCTCCCTCGTCCTTGAGGTATGCCGTGAGGCCGGCCGCCGCGCGGATGACGACGCTGCGGTTCATCCGGTTGGGCCCGGCACCGAGCGCCCCTCGCAGGCCTGCGGTACCGAACTCGAGCAGGCCCGCCATCCGGTCGGCGAGGTCGGCGGCAGCGGCCTTGTCGCCGGCGGTCGCCCGCTCCAGCACCGCGTCGAGCTCGGCCCGCGTGGTCGGGTCCGGGTCGTCGTCGCGCCAGGCCCGCGCGGCGGCATACGCCGACTCGGTGGGCTCGGGCGTCGTCATCACAGCCGCCCCACGACGTCCGCGAGGAGCCGGCCGCAGCGCGCGGCAGCGGCCTGCCCGGCCTCGAGGACCTCTTCGTGGCTCAGGGGGGTGTCGGAGATGCCGGCCGCGAGGTTCGTGACCAGTGAGATGCCGAGCACGTCGAGGCCGGACTGCCGGGCGGCGATCGCCTCCAGCGTCGTCGACATCCCCACGAGGTCGCCGCCGAGGACCTTGGCCATGTGCACCTCGGCCGGGGTCTCGTAGTGCGGCCCGCGGAACTGGACGTACACGCCCTCGTCGAGGTCGGGGTCGACCTCGCGGGCCAGGTCACGCAGGCGTGGCGTGTAGAGGTCGGTGAGGTCGACGAAGTTCGGGCCCTCGATCGGGGAGTGGGCCGTGAGGTTGATGTGGTCGCGGATGAGCACCGGGGTGCCCGGCGCCCACGCGGGGTTGAGGCCGCCACAACCGTTGGTCAGCACGATGGCCCGGCAGCCGGCGGCCTTGGCCGTGCGGACGCCGTGCACGACGGCCCGCACGCCACGTCCCTCGTAGAAGTGGGTGCGGGTGCCGAACACGAGGGCGCGGCGACCCGTGTCGCCGATCGCGACGGAGCGCATGCTGCCGGAGTGTCCGGCCACCGAAACGCCGTGGAACCCGGGGACGTCGGCGTTCTCGACGGTTGCGAGCGTCTCACCGATGAGGTCGGCCGTCTGGCCCCAGCCCGACCCCAGCACGAGGGCGACGTCGTGGCGCTCGGTGCCCGTCCGCTCGGCGATGACCGCCGCGGCGTCGACGGCGACGTCGAACGGGTCGGTGGAGGGGTCGTTGAGATCGCGGGAGGAACTGGTCACGACGAGGACTCTAGCGAGGTGGGTGAGACCCGGGCCCAGCCTCGCGCCGAGTCGCGCGGCCCGAACATCTCGAAGCGGCCGGCCGCAGGGATGGTTGGATGGTCCCCGTGATCACGCGCGAGACATCCGTTGTTATCATCGGCGGCGGCCCCGGCGGCTATGAGGCGGCGCTCGTCGCCGTGCAGCTCGGCGCGCGGGTCACCATCGTCGAGCGGGACGGCCTCGGCGGTGCGGCGGTCCTGACCGACTGCGTGCCGAGCAAGGCCCTCATCGCCACCGCCGACTACATGTCCGACTTCCAGACCGCCTCGCGGCTGGGCGTCCGGCTGCAGGACGACGACGGCGACGAGGTGTCCGACGCCGTCGCCCAGGCGCAGATGGTCAACGACCGCATCCTCGAGCTCGCCGCGGCGCAGAGCGCCGACATCCAGGGGAGCCTGGAGCAGGTCGGCGTCACGGTCCTGCGCGGCACGGCCCGGTTCACCAGTCGCGAGCTCGTCGTCGCGGATCTCGCCGACGGCTCGACCCACGAGCTGCGCGCCGACGTCGTCCTCGTGGCGACCGGCGCCGCCCCGCGCGTCATGGACACCATGCGTCCCGACGGCGAGCGCATTCTCACGTGGCAGCAGATCTACTCGCTCGAGGAGCTGCCCGAGCGCATCGTCGTCATCGGGTCCGGCGTCACCGGCGCCGAGCTCGCGCAGGCCTATCTCGGTCTCGGGTCGAACGTCGTCCTCGTCTCCTCGCGCGACCGCGTGCTGCCCGGCGAGGACGCCGACGCCGCCACCGTCATCGAGGACGTCTTCCGCAAGCGCGGCATGGAGGTCCTGAACAAGTCGCGCGCGGCGTCGGTCGAGCGCACCGCCGACGGAGTCGTCGTGACCCTCGTCGACGGCCGCACCGTCCAGGGCTCGCACGCGCTCCTCGCCGTCGGCTCCGTTCCCAACACGGCCGGCCTCGGCCTTGAGGAGATCGGCGTGGAGCTGAGCCCGTCCGGGCACGTCCAGGTCGACCGCGTCTCCCGCACCAACGTCGGCGGCGTCTACGCGGCGGGCGACTGCACCGGTGTGCTGCCCCTCGCGTCGGTGGCTGCCATGCAGGGCCGGATCGCCATGTGGCACGCGCTCGGCGACGCCGTCTCACCCCTCAACGTCCGGGGCGTGGCGGCAAACATCTTCACCGAGCCGGAGATCGCGACCGTCGGCATCAGCCAGAACGCGGCCGACGCGTCACCCGACGTCGAGTCCGTCGTGCTGCCCCTCGCGCGCAACCCCCGCGCCAAGATGCAGGGCATCTCGGACGGCTTCGTCAAGCTCTTCTGCCGCAAGGGCTACGGCGCGGTCCTGGGCGGCGTCGTCGTCGCGCCGAAGGCCTCCGAGCTGATCTACCCCGTGGCGCTCGCCGTGCAGAACCGGCTCAGCGTCGACCAGGTCTCCAGCACCATCACGGTCTACCCGTCGCTGTCGGGCTCGATCGCCGAGGCCGCCCGTCAGCTGCACCAGTCGGACTGAGCGTCCAGCGGACGACCCGCCGCACGGCATACGTGGCCAGGACGGCGTCAGGCGCCTTCGTCGGTCGGCGACGGCCGGTCGCGCTGCTCGAGCTCGGCCTGGGCGAGACGGTCCTCCTCCGCCCAGCGCTCACGCCGACGCCGGGAGACCGACTCGCGCAGCTTCTTCTGGAGCGGGTAGACGACCACGGCCACGACGAGGAGGATGACGAGATTCGTCACCGAGAACACGGGCGGGTTGTTCGTCGCACTGGGCAGGGTCACAAGCACATGAGCAGTGTGCCAGAGGCGTAGCCTCGGGGCCGTGGCGGCGTCGCCGTCGCGTCAGGGAGCCCGGTCGCTGTCGGGCTGGGTCCCCGACCACGTCGAACCGTGGAGGCACACGCAGTGAGCGACTGGATCCAGAAGGCCAAAGACTTCATCAAGGGCCATCCCGAGCAGGCCCAGCAGGGTCTCGACAAGGCCGAGGAGCTCATCAACGAGCGCACCGGAGGGAAGTACGCCGACAAGATCGACCAGGGCACCGACTCGGTCAAGGAGTCGCTCGGTCTGCCGCCCGACGCCGAGGACACGCAGCCGCCCGGACCGACCGAGCCGCCGGTGACGCCCGAGCCGGCGCCCTCCCCCCAGCCCGCACCCACCCCCGACCCGGCGCCCGGTCCCGGGCCCACCCCAGAGCCTGGTCCCACCCCTGAGCCCACCCCCGGGCCCACCCCCGAGCCGGTCCCGACTCCGGGGCCTCCAACGCCGCCGGTCGACCCCAACGACCCCGCGCCGATCGACCCCAGCGTGCCGGGCAGTCCGGGTCCGTCCGAGGTCCCACCCACCACACCGGGCCGCGAGCAGGACCTTCCCGGGGTGCCGAACCCGAACCTGCCTGGGGCGAGCGAGGGCGACATCACCCTCGGCGACCCGCCGGCGAAGGCGTGACCCCCGGCTGACAGGGAAGCGACGAGGGCCGACCCGCTCAACGGGTTCGGCCCTCGTCGTCTGCGGGCGGTGCCTCAGCCCTCAGGCAATGGCGGCGGCGTCCTTGATCTCGGCGAGCACGGCACCGGAGGTCACGGTCTCGCCGACGGCGGCTGTCAGGCCGGTCACGACGCCGTCCTTGTGCGCGGCGATGGGCTGTTCCATCTTCATGGCCTCGAGGACGATGACGAGGTCGCCTGCGGCGACGGTGGCGCCCTCCTCGACGGCGATCTTGACGATGGTGCCCTGCATGGGGGCGGTGAGGGAGTCGCCCGAGGCGGCGCCGCCGGACTTGCCGCCACCGGAGCGCTTGGGCGCCTTCTTGCGGCTGCCGGACGCTGCGCCGCCACCTCCGGCACCGAACGACAGACCGCCGGGCAGGGAGACCTCGAGGCGTTTGCCGCCGACCTCGACGACGACGGTCTGGCGCTCCTCGGCCTCGGTCGTGTCGCCGGGCCCACCGGCATACGGCTCGATGGTGTTGTCGAACTCCGTCTCGATCCAGCGGGTGTGGATGGTGAACGGCGAGCCGTCCTTGGGCGCGAAGGCGGGGTCGGCGACGACCGCGCGGTGGAACGGCACGACCGTGGGCATGCCCTCGATGGTCAGCTCGGCCAGGGCCCGGCGGGAGCGTTCGATGGCCTGTTCGCGGGTGCGGCCGGTGACGACGAGCTTGGCGATCATGGAGTCGAAGGCACCGGCGACGGTGTCGCCCTCGAGGAGGCCGGCGTCCCAGCGCACGCCCGGGCCGTGCGGGACGAGCATGCGGCTGACGGTGCCGGGGGCGGGCAGGAAGCCGCGGCCGGCGTCCTCGCCGTTGATCCGGAACTCGATGGAGTGGGCATGCGGCTCGGGGTCGCCGTAGTCGAGGGACTCGCCGTTGGCGATGCGGAACTGCTCGCGCACGAGGTCGATGCCGGTGACCTCCTCGGTGACGGGGTGCTCGACCTGCAGGCGGGTGTTGACCTCGAGGAAGCTGATGTCGCCGGCCGGGCCGACGAGGAACTCGCAGGTGCCGGCGCCGACGTAGCCGGCCTCCTTGAGGATGGCCTTGGACGCGCGGAGCAGCTCGGCGTGCTGGGCCTCGGTCAGGAACGGCGCGGGGGCCTCCTCGACGAGCTTCTGGTTGCGCCGCTGCAGCGAGCAGTCCCGGGTCGAGACGACCACGACGTTGCCGTGCTGGTCGGCCAGGCACTGGGTCTCGACGTGGCGCGGCTTGTCCAGGAAGCGTTCGACGAAGCACTCGCCGCGACCGAACGCGGTGACCGCCTCGCGGACCGCGGAGTCGAACAGGTGCGGGATCTCCTCGATCGTGCGGGCCACCTTCAGGCCGCGTCCGCCGCCGCCGTAGGCGGCCTTGATCGCGACCGGCAGGCCGTGCTCCTGAGCGAAGGCGACCACCTCGTCGGCCCCGGAGACCGGGTCCTTGGTGCCGGGCACGAGCGGCGCGCCGGCCTTGGTCGCGATGTGGCGGGCCTTGACCTTGTCGCCGAGTGCGTCGATCGCCTCGGGGCCGGGACCGATCCAGATGAGGCCGGCGTCGATGACGGCCTGGGCGAACGAGGCGTTCTCGGCGAGGAAGCCGTAGCCGGGGTGGACCGCGTCGGCGCCGGACTGCTTGGCGACCTCGAGCAGCTTGTCCTGGAGCAGGTAGCTCTCGCCGGGGGTGGAGCCGCCGAGGGCGTACGCCTCGTCGGCGACCTTGACGTGCAGGGCATCCCGGTCCGGGTCCGCGTAGACCGCGACCGAGGCGATCGCGCTGTCCGTGCACGCCCGCGCGATGCGGACGGCGATCTCGCCACGATTTGCGATGAGGACCTTGGTGATGGATGCCATGGCTCGGACTCTATCGGGGTGACGTCACGTCAACTCGGCCCCGTGGGGCGGATTCACGGCCGTCTCCGCGTGAGGTCGGGCACATCGCCGCCGCGGGGCCGAGCAGGCTGAGACGACACGGACCGAGGTTCACCCGAGACACTAGATTGGCGGGCATGGGACTGTTCTCGAAGAAGAACAAGGACGACGCCGCCCCGCCCTCGGAGCCGACCTCGGTCGATCCGGTCGACGCCGGCGACACCCTCGCCCCTGACCACACCGGTCGTCCCGTCGCCAACCCGCTCGGTGACGCGGAGCGCGACCGCATCGCGACCGCGCTCGCGCACGCCGCCGACGAGGGCGTCGACGTCGACGACCTCGCCTCGATCGGCGCGCACTACGACGAGGCGTTCCACCGGTGGTCGGTCGGGGGGGACGGCGACGGTCCGGATGTCATCGTCGACACGTTTGCCGTCGCGATCGGTGAGCACCTCGCCCGGCACAGCGCGCGAGAGTGGGCTGTGGTGACCGACGTCTTCGGTACCGACCTCGGACTCGTCGCCGCGCGTGCCGACACCGTCGTCGTCCCGCACAACCTCGTCGGTGCGCGCTGGATGCGCGGTGAGACCGGCTGGATCCCCGGCGTCGTCGAGCACCTCGTCAGGATCCGGCCGCGACCGAGCTGATCTCGCACCTAGGATCGCTGCCATGGCCATGGACGACCGGCGCGTCAGGCGCGACCTCGAGAAGGGCATCGAGCGTGACTTCACCCGCAAGATGTCATACGGCGACTACCTCCGCCTCGACACCTTGCTCAGTGCACAGCACCCGCTCAGCGAGCCGCCCCAGCACGACGAGCTGCTCTTCATCATCCAGCACCAGACGTCGGAGCTCTGGCTCAAGCTGCTGATCCACGAGCTGCGTTCTGCCAGAAAGCTGCTCAGAGACGACGAGCTTGCTCCGGCACTCAAGCGACTCGCTCGCGTCAAGCACATCCAGCACACGCTCACCGACCAGTGGTCGGTGCTCGCGACGCTCACCCCCAGTGAGTACGCCGAGATCCGCCCGTTCCTGGCGGCGAGCTCGGGCTTCCAGTCGGCGCAGTACCGCGAGGTCGAGTTCCTCCTCGGCAACAAGAACGCCGACATGGTCGCGGTCTTCTCGCACGACGAGCGTGCACGAGCCGAGCTCGACGAGCTCCTCCGCGAGCCAAGTCTCTACGACGAGTTCCTCGCGTACCTCGCCCGCCGGGGGTATGCCGTTCCGGCCCGCCTGCTCGACCGCGACTGGAGCCAGCCCTACCGCCACGACGAGGGGCTCGTCGACGTCTTCGCCGGCGTGTACGCGCAGCCGCACGAGCACTGGGGCGTGTACGAGACGTGCGAGGAGCTCGTGGACCTCGAGGACAACTTCCAGCAGTGGCGGTTCCGGCACCTGCAGGTCGTGCAGCGCACGATCGGGCAGAAGACCGGGACCGGGGGCTCCACCGGTGTCGACTTCCTGCGACGCGCCCTCGACCTGACGTTCTTCCCCGAGCTCTACGAGGTCCGCACGCGCATCGGGGGCTGACTCGTCAGCCCCGCGGGAGCGTTGGCCTGAACGCCGAACCGTGGCCTGCGCGCGACGCAGACGTACTTCCGCGACACCGACGACATCAACGTGGACGGACCCGTCAACTTGCGGCGTCGTCCTCGCCGGAGCGTGCCGGGCCATGGAGCATGGTGTCGTCCGGGACGAAGAGCAGTCCGAGGCGGTTGCTCTGCGGCTCGCACTGGCAGGTGCAGTCGGCCACGCACAGGGCCTCGAAGCACGCGTCGGGACACTCGCAGACCGGCTCGGGACGCGGCGGTGCGTCGACCCTGGGCTGCCGGCCGCGCATGAGCCGTCGACGCAGCTGCAGCTCGTCCTCGGTGGGGTGGTCGACAGGACGCTCGCGCTGGGGCGCACCTTCGATGAGTCGGTCGCGCAACGTCCGTTGCCGATACCACGCCCGTGCCTCGAGACGGTCGTAGCGGGGCCACACGTCCCGCTCGCGCGGCACCTGGTCGGGTGGATCGACGTCCAGGTGTGCGGGGAACCGGCGGCCCTGGTTGTCGCGCACCGCGTCCGCCGGGGCCGGTGCAACCCGGTTGCCCGCGGCGTCGACGACTGCGAGCCGTAGACCCGCCAACGCGAGAATGCGCTCGAACAGCTCGATGCTCGGGACCGTGAGGCCTGACTCGATTCGGCTGACCGTGCTCGCGGAGACGCCGATCCGCACAGCGAGATCACGCTGGCTCAGGTCTGCCAGGCGACGTGCGCGAACGACGAACCGTCCTGCCTCGTCATCATGCCGCCGGCTGCGTGTGGTTTCGGACATGGCCTCAGGGTGCACGCGGGCGCCGACAGGACCGGCGCCCCGCGGTGAGGTTGTCCACAGGCCTCCTCGGGACGGGCTGCGCCGCGACCGGCTACGTCACTGTTGCGCCCCGTGGAGCAGTGACGTAGCGGAGGGGGTGCTCGGGAGGGGGTCGGCGGCTACGTCACTGTTGCGTCAGGCGGAGCAGTGACGTAGGTGAGCGTGGCGACGTCCGTCAGGCCGCGGTCTTCGCCCGAACCTGGCGCTTGATCCGGCCGAGCATTGCGACCATGCCGCGCATGCGGAGCGGGGACACGGCTTCCGCGAGGCCGAAGCGCATGGGGGCGTCGTCCGGCACCGCGAGGACCTCTGCCGCAGTGAGGCCGTCGAGGCCCTCGTGGAGGATGCCGGCGAAGCCGCGTGTCGTCGGCGCCTCGGCCGGGGCGTCGAAGAACACGCTGACGACGCGTTCGTCGAGCGAGTCGCCGTCGCCGACCTCGACGGTCAGGAAGAGCGGGGACTGGCACTCGTCGACGCGCTCGAGCTGGTCCAGGTGGCCGACGTACCGCTCGGGCAGTCCTGGCAGCTCGTCGCTGAACTCCAGCAGCAGCTGCAGCTTGAGGTCGTTGCTCGCCGAGCGGAAGTCTTCGGCGATCTCCGCCAGCGAGGGCGGGAGTGGGATGTCGCTCACGAGAGGCTCCTTGGTGCGTTCCGGCTCACTTCTCGATCGGGACGCGGACGGAGTTGCCCCACTCGGTCCACGAGCCGTCGTAGTTGCGCACTGCCTCGAAGCCGAGCAGATGCGTCAGGACGAACCACGTGTGCGACGACCGCTCGCCGATACGGCAGTACGCCACGACGTCGTCGGACGGCGTGAGACCCTGCTCCCCGAGGTAGATCGCCTCGAGGTCCTCGCGCGACTTGAACGAGCCGTCCTCGTTGGCGGCCCGAGCCCACGGCACCGACTTCGCGCCGGGGATGTGGCCGCCCCGCATCGCGCCCTCTTGGGGGTAGTCGGGCATGTGCAGCAGCTCACCGGAGTACTCGCCGGGGGAGCGGACGTCGATGAGTGGCTTGCCGAGGTGGGCGAGCACGTCGTCCTTGAAGGCGCGGATCGGGGCGTCGTCGCGTTCGGCGACCGGGTAGTCGACGACCGTCGGCGTGGGCACGTCGCGCGTCAGCTCGCGCCCCTCGGCGATCCACTTGGCGCGGCCGCCGTCGAGCAGGCGCACGTCCTCGTGGCCGAAGAGGCTGAACACCCAGAGGGCGTATGCCGCCCACCAGTTGCTCTTGTCGCCGTAGATCACGACCGTGGTGTCCCGGCCGATGCCACGGGAGCCCACGACCTCGGCGAAGCGGGCGCCGTCGACGTAGTCGCGCGTCACGGGGTCGTTGAGGTCGAGGTGCCAGTCGATCTTGAGCGCGCCGGGGATGTGGCCGGTCTCGTAGAGGAGCACGTCCTCGTCGGACTCGAGCAGCACGATGCCGTCGGGGCCGCCGACCGCGCCGGCCGCGAGCTGCTCTGCCAGCCACTCGGTCGTCACGAGACGGTCGGGGTGGGCGTAGGCGGAGATCTTCGTGTCTTCAGCGCTCATGCACCCATCGTGTCACGCAACGCGCCGGCGCTCGCACGGCCCTCACGGCTCGTCGAGGCGGCCCAGGTCGTCACGGCAGCGCCGCTCGAACTCGCCGAGCTCGGCGATCGCGTCCTGCACGTCGCGCAGGCGCTGCTCGAGGTCGGCTCGGCGCTCGTCGATCTGGCCGAGGACGTACTCCAGCTGGGTGCGCCGGCCGCGGGGGGCATCGAACAGGTCGATGATCGTGCGGATCTCCTCGAGCGGGAACCCGAGCCGCTTGCCGCGCAGGATGAGGCTGAGACGCGTCCGGTCGCGGCGGTGGTACACCCGCTGGGTACCCCGGCGCTCCGGGGTGATGAGGCCGAGGTCCTCGTAGTGGCGGACGGTGCGGTGGGTCACCCCGAACGCCTCTGCGACCTGGGCGATGGTCCAGGTCTCGCCGACCCGGGACGTCGTGCGTTCGGTCGCAGTACCACTTGTCATGACGACGATAGTGCTTTACGTTTACGTCAACGTCAAGCATGCGTCACGAGCGCGTGATGGCCGCGACCACCGTTCAGGAGAACAGCGATGTTCGAGCTCAGCCAGGATCATGAGGACTTCCGCAGGGTCGTCCGCGACTTCGCCGAGAAGGAGGTCGCGCCCAACATCGCCAAGTGGGACGCCGCCTCGCACTTCCCCACGGACCTCGTGCCCAAGATGGGCGACCTGGGGCTCTTCGGGCTCGTCGTCCCGGAGGAGTACGGCGGCGCGGGCGAGGCCGGTGACTTCACGAGCCTGTGCGTCGCGATCGAGGAGCTCGGCCGGGTCGACCAGTCCATCGGCATCACGCTCTCGGCCGGTGTGGGCCTCGGCATCAACCCGATCCTGACCTACGGCAACGAGGAGCAGAAGCAGCGTTTCCTGCCCGACCTCGTCTCCGGCCGCGCGCTCGCGGGCTTCGGCCTGACCGAGCCCGAAGCCGGCTCGGACGCCGCCGCCACCCGCACGAGGGCCGTCCGCGACGGCGACGAATGGGTCATCAACGGCGCGAAGGCCTTCATCACGAACTCCGGCACCGAGCTCACCTCGGTCGTCACCGTGACCGCCCGCACGGGCACCCGGGAGGACGGCTCGCCCCAGCTCTCGGCCATCATGGTCCCGGCCGGCACGCCCGGCTTCGTCGTCGAGCCGGCGTACCACAAGCTCGGTTGGCACGTGTCCGACACCCACGGCCTCACCTTCGAGAACTGCCGGGTCCCGGTCGGCAACCTGCTCGGCAACGAGGGCGAGGGCTTCAAGCAGTTCCTCAAGACCCTCGACGACGGTCGCATCGCGATCTCCGCCCTCGCGGTGGGCTGCGCGCAGGCCTGCCTCGAGCTCGCGACCGACTACGCGAAGACGCGGACGGCGTTCGGCCGGGCCATCGGGGCCAACCAGGGCGTCTCGTTCCAGCTCGCCGACCTGGCCGTCATGGTCGAGGGCGCCCGGCTGCTCACCTACAAGGCGGCCTGGCTCAAGGACGAGCTGCACGCCGGCAGGCGCTCCGTCACCGAGGTCAAGCAGGCGGCCGCCATCGCGAAGCTGTACTCGACCGAGGCGGCCGTGACGGCCACCCGCACGGCCACCCAGGTCTTCGGCGGCAACGGCTTCATGGAGGAGTACCCCGTGGCGCGGTTCTACCGCGATGCCAAGATCCTCGAGATCGGCGAGGGCACCTCGGAGGTGCAGCGCATGCTCATCGCCCGTGGGCTGGGGCTTCCCGCATGAGCGGAGCCGCCCCGCAACGTGACCCGCGGGTCGCCGACGTCCGCCGGCGGCTGGCAGCCGCGCACGCCGCGTCCGCGAGCGCGCCCGAGAAGGCCCAGGCCAAGCTCGACGCCCAGGGCAAGATCTACGTCCGGGACCGCATCGCCCTGCTGTTCGACGAGGGCTCGTTCGTCGAGGACGGCCGCTACGCCAACGCGCTCCAGCCCGGCCTGCCGGCCGACGGCGTCGTCACCGGCCGTGGCACCGTCGACGGCAGACCGGCGATCGTCATCGCGAACGACCCGACCGTCAAAGCCGGCTCGTGGGGGTCGCGCACCGTCGAGAAGATCGTGCGCGCCACCGAGATGGCGCTGCGCGAGGAGCTGCCGGTCTTCTGGTTCGTCGACTCTGCGGGTGCCCGCATCACCGACCAGGTGGAGATGTTCCCCGGTCGCCGCGGAGCCGGTCGCATCTTCCACAACCAGGTTGCCCTCTCGGGCAAGGTGCCGCAGATCTGCTGCCTCTTCGGGCCGAGTGCTGCGGGTGGCGCCTACATCCCGAGCTTCTGCGACCTCATCATCATGGTCGAGGGCAACGCGTCGATGTACCTCGGCAGCCCACGCATGGCCGAGATGGTCGTCGGCGAGAAGGTCTCCCTCGAGGAGATGGGCGGCGCCCGCATGCACTGCACGGTCTCCGGCGTCGGCGACCTGCTCGCCCACGACGACCCAGAGGCCATCGAGCTCGCCAAGCTCTACTTCTCCTACGTGCCCGGCAGCTGGCGAGACCAGCCGCCGACGTACGCCGCCGAGGAGCCGGCCGCGCCGCTGACCCGCGAAACCGTTCCGGAGCGCGAGTCCGTGCCCTTCGACATCCATGACGTCATCGACGGCCTCGTCGACGACGACTCCTTCTTCGAGCTCAAGCCCCTCTGGGCAGGCGAGCTCGTCATCGGCTTCGGTCGCCTCGAAGGGCAGACCGTCGGCATCGTCGCCAACAACTCGATGGTCAAGGGTGGCGTGCTGTTCACCGACAGCGCGGACAAGGCCGCACGCTTCATCTGGCTCTGCGACGCGTTCAACATCCCCCTCGTCTACCTCGCCGACGTCCCCGGCTTCATGATCGGGTCCGAGGTCGAGCGCGGCGGCATCATCCGCCACGGCGCGAAGATGGTCAGTGCCGTGTCGTCCGCGACGGTGCCGCAGTTCTGCGTCGTCGTCCGCAAGGCCTACGGGGCCGGCCTCTATGCCATGGGCGGCCCCGGGTTCGGGCCCGACGCGACGATCGCGCTACCCACGGCGCGCATCGCCGTCATGGGCCCGGAGGCGGCCGTCAACGCCGTGTACGCGAACAAGATCGCCGAGATCGCAGACCCGGACGAGCAGGCACGGTTCGTCGCGGACCGCCGCCGCGAGTACGAGGAGGACGTCGACATCGAGCGGCTGGCCGCCGATCTCGTGCTTGACTCGATCATCGAGGCGGATGAACTGCGCTCGGACCTCGTGCACCGTCTGGCCTATGCTTCCCGGCGTGACCGTCACTTCAGCGAGCGCCGACGCTCCGTCCCGCCGGTCTGAGCCGCGCCTCGGTCACCAGGTCGAGAACCCCGACCGCGCCGTCGAGTCCCGGACGCCGTTCTGGCGGCGTTTCCCGGTGTGGTTCCCGTTCGCCGTGTTCGGCATCTCACGCATCTTCGTGTGGGTCGCCGCCACCTACCTGTCTCGGTACCAGATCCCGTTGCCGATCGGCACGACGAACATCCGCATCTTCTACCCCTCGCCCGCCGACCCCGGCTACCTGGCGGTCATGACGGGTTGGGACGGGCAGTGGTACCGCGTCATCGCTGAGCAGGGCTACCCCGCTGTGCTGCCGCGCGTCGGTTGGGGCGGCATCGACATGAACCCGTGGGCCTTCTTCCCGGTGTTCCCGATGAGCGTCGGACTCATCATGAAGGTCACGGGACTGCCGTTCGCGGTCGTCGCCCCCGTGCTCTCGACGGTCATCGGCTTCGTCGCGATGCACCTGCTCTTCAAGCTCGTCGACCAGGCCGTCGGGCGCTGGGAGGCCATCGTCGCCGTCGTCGCGACCTGCTTCTTCATCGCCTCACCGGCGTTCTCGGCGTCGTACACCGAGTCGACCGCCCTCCTCGGCGTGGTCACCGTGCTGTGGCTGCTGCGACGCCGGCAGTACTGGTGGGTCGCCGTCGCGCTGCTCGTGCTCTCCCTCAGCCGCAACGTAGTGATCGCCATGGTCCCGGTCATCGTCGCCCACGCGGTCGTGCGCTGGCGTCAGAGCGACGAGGGGCCCCACCCGAAGCGCTTCCGACTCGCGATGGCTGCGCTCGCGGCATACGCCGGCGTCCTCACCTGGCTCTGGCCGACCATCGTCACGATCGCGACCGACACCCCCAACGCGTACAACGACACGATGCGCGCCTGGAACATCGAGACGAAGATCAAGCTCTACCTCTGGTGGAACCTGCTCTACGACTACTGGGGCGTCATCGGCCAGGTGGTCGGTGTGGCCGGCGTCGCAGGGTTCGCGTGGTTGATGCTCTCGAAGACCTCGTGGCGCTGGGGCCCGGAGATCTGGGGCTGGGCCGGCGCCTACCCGGCCTACATCCTGCTCGTCACGAGCACGACGCCGAGCCGCGTGCGCTACGCGCTGCTCGCGTTCCCGATGACGCTCGTCATCGCGTGGTTCCTCAAGCTGCCGTGGTGGGGCCGCTACCGCTACTGGCTGCTCGGACTGATCGTCGTGGCCGGTGCGGCCCAGATGTGGTGGTGGACCGAGCACTACCTTGTCATCGAGAACCTCACCGACGACCTCTACCCCTGAGCAGTACCGACCCCGCCGACGACGTCGAACCACTCCACGCCCGCGTCGGCGAGCAGCTCGCGCAGCAGCGGCAGGGACAGCCCGACGACGTTGTGGTGGTCACCCTCGATGGCCGTGACGAATGCGCCGCCCAGCCCGTCGATGGTGAACGCACCCGCGACGGCGAGCGGCTCGCCCGTGGCGACGTAGGCGTCGATCTCCTCGTCCGAGAGCTTCGCGAAGTGGACGGTCGTCGACGCGGTGGCCCCGAGGGTCGCGCCACCCGGGCCACGGTCGTCGACGAGCCAGTGACCGGTGTGGAGCACACCGGACCGCCCGCGCATGCGCCGCCAGCGCGACACGGCCTCGTCCGCGTCGGTGGGCTTGCCGTGGACCTCCCCGTCGAGCTCGAGCACCGAGTCGCAGCCGATGACGACGGCAGCCTGGTCGACGCGGGCCGCGACGTCCTCAGCCTTGGCCCGAGCCAGCAGCAGGGCGATGTCGCCGGGCTCGAGCGGGCCGTAGCGCTCCGTCGCCTCTGCGACGGCGAGGTCCTCGTCGACGCCGCTGACGACGACCAGCGGCTCGATGCCTGCGGCGCGCAAGGTCGTGCGCCGAGCGGGCGACGCGGAGGCGAGGACGAGCTGGATCGTGGGCACGTCGGGAAGGGGGCTCGGCGGCATGCGGTCATCGTAGGCGCCGCCCTCGCCCCGGACGCCCGGCCCCGGACTCCTTGGCCCGGACGGCGACGGCACCGCTCCGGGGAGCGGCGCCGTCGGGGTCGAGCCGGGGGGGTGCCTCAGATCTCCTGGAGGACGGCGGCGCGCAGGGTGTCCAGACCGACGCCCCCGATGTCGAGGGCACGGCGGTGGAACGCCTTGAGGTCGAACGAGTCGCCCTCACGCTCCTTGAGCTCGTCACGCAGCTGTAGCCAGAGGCGCTCACCGATCTTGTAGCTCGGGGCCTGACCGGGCCAGCCGAGGTAGCGGTTGAGCTCGAAGCGCAGGATCTTCTCGTCCATGAACCCGTAGCGGGTCAGGTAGGTCCACGCCTTGTCGTAGTCCCACGCGCCGCCGCCGACCTCCTCGGGGGCCTCGAACCCGCAGTGCACGCCGATGTCGATGACGACGCGCGCGGCGCGAAGGGACTGTCCCGCCAGCCAACCCATGCGGTTCCCGGGATCGTCCATGTAGCCGAGCTCGGCCATGAGCCGCTCGGCGTAGAGCGCCCAGCCCTCGCCGTGGCCCGACGTCCACGACTCGAGGCGCCGCCACTTGTTGAGCAGCTCGGAGCGGTAGACGGTCTGCGCGACCTGAAGGTGGTGCCCCGGGACGCCCTCGTGGTAGACGGTGGTCAGCTCGTTCCACGTCCTGAACTCGGTGTTGCCCTTCGGGACCGACCACCACATGCGGCCGGGACGGCTGAAGTCGTCGGACGGCCCGGTGTAGTAGATGCCGCCGGTCTGGGTCGGCGCGATCATGCACTCGATCTTCTGGACGGGGCCGGGGATGTCGAAGTGGACGTCCTTCATGTCGGCGATGACCTCGTCGGCCCGCTCCTGCATCCACGCCCTGAGGGCGTCCGTGCCGTGCAGGTGGTACTTCTCGTCGCCGTCGAGCAGCTCGACGCCGCGCTCGACGCCGGCGCCCGGCTCGAGGCCCTCGGCGATCTCCTTCATCTGGGCGTGCAGGTGGGCGACCTCCTGCTGCCCCCAGCGGTAGGTCTCCTCGAGGTCGACCGCGGCGCCGAGGAAGTAGCGCGACTCGAGCTGGTAGCGCTCCATGCCGCAGGCGTCGGCCTCCGGGGCGTGCGGCAGCAGCTCGCGCTCGAGCCACTCCGCGATGTCGCCGTATGCCGTCGCCGCCGCGGCGGCTGACGCAGCGAGCTGCTCCTTCACCTCACCCGCGAGCGGCTCGACTCCGACCGTCGCGTCGGCGACGACCTTGGCGAAGTAGCCGTCGTCGGCCACGAGATCGCGCGACTGCTCGGCACACGCGGTGACCTGCCGTCGCGGCGAGACCTGGCCCCGCTCCCGCGCGAGCAGGAGCGACTCCTTGTAGCCCTCGAGGGCCTCCGGGATCTTTCCCATGCGCACCGCGAACGTGCGCCACTCGGCCTCCGTCGACTGCGGCATGAGGTCGAAGACGTCGCGCACGCTCTGGAGCGGCGACGCGAGGACGTTGAGCGACATCTCGTCGAGGCCGGCGGCATACCGGTCCTCGGAGAGCTGGAGGCGCTCGGTCATGGCCGCCACCGTCACCCGGTCGACCTCGTCGGCGGGGGTGGCGGATGCGAGCTCGGCGAGGGTCGCCCGGCGCAGCTCGGAGGCGGCGGCGTTGCCCGCCGGGGACAGGTCGTCGAGGTCCTCCTCGCGCCCGGGCACGCCAAGGTAGGTGGCGCTGATCGGGCTGAGGGCGACGACGGCGTCGAAGTACGACTCCGCGATGCGGTCGACGTCGGTCTGGGGTCGCGCGGTCCGCGCGCTGCTGTCAGTCACCCGGAGAACGTAATCGAGGGCGGACGCGCATGCCAGCGCATTGCAGGTGGCGGTGCCCCGGCCTCAGTCGCTCTTGCCGCCGGAGTCGCCCTTGCCGCCGGAGTCGCCCTTGCTGTCGTTGTCGTCCGTCGCCGAGCCGCCGGACACGACGAGCACCACGACGCCGTCGGACGTCGGGGCGCCGACCGCGGGCCAGGTGCCCACGACCTGCCCCTCGGCGGCGTCGGACGGGATCGTCACCCGCGTCAGGCGCAGGCCCTTCTCGGGCTCGAGCAGCGAGGACGCCTGCTTCGCGTCGGTGCCGACGATGCCGTCGGGCACGACGAACGACGTGTTGGCCTCGTCGGGCGCATGGGCACGGCTGACGACGAGGGCGACGGTCTGGCCCGGTGTCATCGGCTCACCCTCGGCGGGGAAGGTCCCCAGGACCTCGTCCTCCGGGCTGGTCGAGCGAACGAGCACCCACCGGACGTTGACGCCGTTGCGGATGAGCTCCTTGACAGCCGCTTCACGCGCCTGCCCGACGATGCCGCTGGGCACCGTGGCGCCGTCCGCGTCGGCGGACGTGGTCGGGGGAGTCGACGTCGCTGGGGCCGAGGAGCTCGTCGACCGGTTGGTGTCGGCCGCCCCCGGCGTCGAGCGGTCCGGGCCCGAGAGCAGCACGAAGACGAGGGCCCCGACGAGGGCGAGCACGACGACGACGAGCACCCAGACGATGGGGCTGGGCCCGGTCCCGCGACGTGACCGCTCGTTCGTGGAGCGGCGTGGAGCGGCGGCTGGGGTCCGGCCGGCCGCGGGCGTGGCCGCGGGCGCCACAGCCTCGGCGCTGGACGGCGCGGCCTCGAAGGCGGCCGTGGCACCTGCCGTGGGGCCGGAAGCGTCGACCGCCGAGAAGGCCGCCGTCCTCGTCCCCACGCCCAGGACGGAGGTCGCCGCCCCGAGGGGCAGGGCCCGCGTCGCTGCGTCGGCTCCCGACTCGCGCCGGCGCAGGGCCTGCGCCATCGCGGCGGCGTCCGGATAGCGGTCGCCCGGTGCCTTCGCGGTGGCTCGGGCGACGACCTCGTCGAGGTCGTCGGGAAGACCGGCCACCCGCGAGCTCGGCAGCGGGACGGGCTCGTCGAGGTGACGCATGGCGATCGCGACGGGCGTGTCGCCGTCGAACGGCACGGCTCCGGTGAGCATGTGGAAGAGCAGGATCCCGAGAGAGTACAGATCGGACGCCGGGCTCGTCGTCGAGCCGCGGGCCTGCTCGGGCGAGATGTACGCGGCGGTCCCCATCACCGTGCCCGTGTCGGTGAGCGAGGCCTGGCCGAGCGCCTGGGCGATGCCGAAGTCGGTGACCTTGACGGTGCCGTCGGGACGCACGATGACGTTGCCGGGCTTGATGTCGCGGTGCACGACGCCGGCGCGATGGGCCACTCCGAGCGCCGAACAGACCTGCTCGGCGATCCGGACCGCGTCGACCGGCGTCACCCGGCCACGATCCCGGAGCAGCCGCGCGAGGTCCGTGCCGTCGACGTGCTCCATGACGATGAAGTGGGAGGCGCCGTCCACGTCGTAGTCGTAGACCTGCGCGATGTTGGGGTGCGCCAGGGCGGCGGCCGTGAGGGCCTCGCGACGGAACCGCTCGACGAAGTCGGGGGAGTCGGCGAACTCCGGGGCCAGGACCTTGACCGCGACCGTGCGTCCGAGACGCTCGTCGGTCGCGAGGTGCACCTCACCCATGCCACCGACGGCGATGCGCTCGCGCAGCGTGTAGCGCTGGGCGAGCCGGACGACGGCGGAGGAGTCGACGGACATGAGCGAAAAGACTAGGGGAGTGGGCGGGGTATCGGCCAACCGAGCCAGGGTGTGGACCGCAGGACGAGGCTGCGGCGTGGCTCAACTGGTCGGCGTGAGCCGGTGCAGGTCAGCGCGGGAGGCCGCTGGCGCGCCAGCCGCCGCTCGCGCGCGAGGGACCGAGCAGCCGCCACGAGGGGTCGGACCACGCCGACCGCGTGTGGTCCGTCGCATCCGTGGGCTCGCCGCCGCCCATGGCGCTGAGCACAGCGACGAGGGCCGCGAGCTCCTCGGCTGTGGGGTTCCCGGTGACACGGATCGCCGGCGGCACGGTGACGGCCTCCGCAGCTGCTGCGTCCCCGGACGTGGCTCCACCTCCCGTGCTCACAGGGCTCCCATTGTTCACAGCGCTCACAGTGGGATGTTCCCGTGCTTCTTGGGCGGCAGGGTCTCGCGCTTGTTGCGCAGGGCGCGCAGGGCGCGGGTGACGTTCATCCGGGTGTTCGACGGGCTGATGACGGTGTCGATGTAGCCGCGTTCGGCGGCGACGTACGGGTTGGCGAGGGTCTCCTCGTAGTGCGTGACGAGCTCGGCGCGGCGGGCCTCGACGTCGCCGCCCTGCTCGGCAGTGGTGGCGAGCTCCTTGCGGAAGAGGATGTTGACCGCGCCCTGGGCGCCCATGACCGCGATCTGCCCGGTGGGCCAGGCGAGGTTGATGTCGGCGCCGAGGTGCTTGGAGCCCATGACGTCGTAGGCGCCGCCGTAGGCCTTGCGGGTGATGACGGTGATCTTCGGGACGGTCGCCTCGGCGTACGCGTAGATGAGCTTGGCGCCGCGGCGGATGATGCCGTCCCACTCCTGGGAAGTGCCGGGCAGGAACCCGGGAACGTCGACGAAGGTCAGCACCGGCACGTTGAAGCAGTCGCAGGTGCGCACGAACCGGGCCGCCTTCTCGGAGGCGTCGATGTCGAGGCAGCCGGCGAACTGCAGCGGCTGGTTGGCCACGATGCCGACCGACATGCCGTCGATGCGGGCGAACCCGGTGAGGATGTTGGGGGCGAAGAGCGGCTGGACCTCCAGGAAGTCGGGGCCGTCGTCGCCGGCGTCGACGACGTGCTCGATGACCTGCTTCATGTCGTAGGGGACGTTGGGCGAGTCGGGGATGCACGTGTCGAGCCACAGGTCCTCGTCGGTGACGGTGAGGTCGCCCTCTCCGTCGCCGTACGCGGGAGGGGTCTCCAGGTTGTTGCTCGGCAGGTAGGACAGCAGCGCCTTGACGTAGTCGATGGCGTCCTGCTCGTCGCTGCCCATGTAGTGCGCGACGCCGGACTTGCTGTTGTGGGTCAGCGCCCCGCCGAGCTCCTCGAAGCCGACGTCCTCGCCGGTGACCGTCTTGATGACGTCGGGCCCGGTGATGAACATGTGCGAGGTGTGGTCGACCATCACGGTGAAGTCGGTGATCGCGGGGGAGTACACGGCGCCGCCGGCGCACGGGCCCATGACGAGGCTGATCTGCGGGATCACGCCGGAGGCGCGCACGTTGCGGAAGAAGATCTCGCCGTAGAGCCCGAGGGAGACCACGCCCTCCTGGATCCGCGCGCCGCCGGAGTCGTTCAGGCCGATGACGGGGCAGCCGATCTTCATGGCGAAGTCCATGACCTTGACGATCTTCTCGCCGAAGACCTCGCCGAGCGAGCCGCCGAAGACGGTGAAGTCCTGCGCGAAGACGGCGACCTGGCGTCCGTCGACGAGGCCGTAGCCGGTGACGACGCCGTCGCCGTAGGGCCGGTTCTTCTCCTGGCCGAAGTTGTTGCTGCGGTGCCGGGCGTACTTGTCCAGCTCGATGAAGGTGCCCTCGTCCAGCAGCATCGCGATGCGTTCGCGGGCGGTCTTCTTGCCGCGGGCGTGCTGCTTGTCGACGGCGCGCTCCGACCCGGCGTGGGCCACCTCGGCGACTCGCCGCCTCAGGTCCGCGAGCTTGCCCGCCGTCGTGCTGAGATCGGGTCCGTCAGACGCGCTGGTGGGCTGCTCCGCCACGGCGTGATCGCTTGCCATGTCCGGCACTCTAGCCTTGGAAACGTGCGCGATTCGCTTGACTCGGACTCTGTCAGTGCGGCCTTGGTCACGTCCGGCCGGCCATGGCGCGGGGTCGAGTTCCATCCTGCCCTCGGCTCGACGAACACCCGGCTGCGCGACCTGCTGACCGCTGACCCGGGGCCGTATGCCGCCGTGCCGGGCGAGCCGCCCCCCGGTCTCTGGTGGGTGGTGACCACGGACCACCAGACCGGTGGGCGAGGACGGCTCGGCCGGGCGTGGACCGTGCCCGACCGCGCCTCGCTCGCGGTCAGCGTGGCCGTCCCCGTCACCGATCGGGCCCAGGCGGGCTGGATGCCGCTCCTCGCCGGGCTCGCGCTGTCGCGGGCGGTCCGGGAGGTGTCGGCGGCCGCAGGGCACGAGCTGACCCCGCGTCTCAAGTGGCCCAACGACGTGCTTCTCGCCGACGACGGCGACCGCAAGCTGAGCGGGATCCTGTGCGAGCTGGTGACGGCCGGCGGTGTGCAGGCGGTCGTCGTCGGCACCGGGGTCAACGTCGACCAGACCCGCGCCGAGCTGCCTGTCGACACCGCCACCTCGCTGGCGCTGTCCGGGGCGACCGTCCGTCGCGAGGTCCTCCTCGTCTCCTACCTCGACCACCTCGTCTCCGTGCTCCCCGGCACCGGACCCGGAGGCGGCGCCGAGGCGACCCGGACGGCATACCGGGAGGCCTGCTCGACCATCGGCGCGCGAGTTCGGGTGCACCTCCCGGGGGGTGAGGCGGCAGAGGGCACTGCCACCGCCGTCGACGACGACGGCGCCCTCGTCGTGAGCACGGCGCAGGGCTCGCGCAGCTTCGCGGCGGGCGACGTCGTGCACGTCCGGCCAGCAGGCGCAGGGCTGGCATGATCGGGCCATGACCGAGCCGGGCGAGCCAGGCGGGCGGGCGAGCGAGGACTACACCGAGCAGCTGCTCGGGCGTCCGCTCGAGCTGCGCCGACGCGACGTGAGCCGCGGCGCCGAGGTGTCGCTCCTCTCGGCGCGCCGGTTCTGGCACGCGCTCGGCTTCCCCGTCGTCGACACCGACGACGAGCTGTTCACCGAGGCCGACCGGAAGGCGCTCGCGGCGGTCGCCGGCATCGTCCGCGAGGGTCTGCTCGACGAGCCGACGGCTCTGGCGATGACCCGTGCCTTTGCGCGCTCGGCCGACCGCCTCGCGGGCTGGCAGTCCCAGCTCATCGCCGAGGCCGTCGAGGCCCACATGTCCGCCGCGCTCGCCGACGAGAGCGACGACGACGACGGCGAGACACGGTCGGTGCCGAGCCTCGAGACCGCGACCGAGACCGCCAAGCGCCTCGCCGTCCTGACTGACCGGCTCGAGCCGCTCCTCGTCTACGCGTGGCGGCGGCACCTGTCGGCCACGGTGTCGCGCATGCTCGCCGACGCCGACCCCGAGTCGTACGGCATGACGAAGATGCGCTCCGTCGGCTTCGCCGACCTCGTCAACTTCACGGCGCTCGTGCGGCGCATGTCCGAGCGTGACCTGGCCCGCCTCGTGTCGCGCTTCGAGGCGCTCTCGGCCGACGTCATCACGGCCCATGGCGGCCGCCTCATCAAGACCGTCGGCGACGAAGTGCTCTTCACGACCGTCGGGGCCGCTCCGGCCGCCGCCATCGCGCTCGACCTCGTCGAGACGATGACCCAGGACGACGTGCTGCCCGACGTACGCTGCGGCATGGCCCGCGGGCCGATCATCTCCCGCCTCGGCGACGTCTTCGGCACGACCGTCAACCGGGCCTCCCGTCTCACGGCCGTCGCCCAGGCGGGGAGCGTCCTCGTCGACGCGACGATGGCGCGCGAGCTCGCCAGTCTCTCCGGCTTCGAGCTGACCGGGCAGCGCCGGCGCATCCTGCGCGGCGTCGGCCCGGTGACCCCCTCGCTGCTGCGCCGGGCGACGTCCGCCGGCCGCCGCTCGGTGTCGGACACACCGACGCCGGACCCCGTGATCCCCGCACCCTTGCGCACCGACGCGTGAGCCCACAAGGAGACCGACGTATGCCGTCAACGCCGACCGAGCCCGACGCCGACCGCCCACTCGTCCGCCGCCCACTCGTCCGGGTCGAGCGGTTCGACGACCCGGGGCTGGCGCACGTCGCCGAGGTCGTCCTCGACCGGCCGGAGGCGATGAACGCGGTCTCGACGGAGATGGCCCGCGCCATCGCGGCGGCGACCTCCCAGGTGGCGGCCGACGACACCGTGCGCTGCGTCGTGCTGACGTCGAGCCACGAGAAGGCCTTCTGCGTCGGCGCCGACCTCAAGGAGCGCAGCTCCTTCACCGACGCGGACCTCATGGAGCAGCGTCCGGTGGCGCGGGCGGCATACGGTGGCGTCCTCGACCTGCCCGTGCCGGCGATCGCGGCGGTCGACGGGTTCGCCCTGGGCGGGGGGTTCGAGCTCGCCCTCTCGTGCGACCTCATCGTCGCGGGGGAGAGCGCGCTCGTCGGGCTGCCCGAGGTGAGTGTCGGGGTCATCCCGGGCGGTGGCGGCACCCAGCTGCTCGTGCGCCGCGTCGGCTGGTCGCGGGCGGCGCGGGCGATCTTCACGGCCGCCCGACTCCCTGCCCGGGAGGCGCTCGACCTCGGTGCCGTCGACGAGGTCGTGGCCGCCGGGACCGCCCGCGACCGTGCGCTCGAGCTGGCGCGCACGATCGCGGCCAACTCGCCCGTGGGGCTGCGCAACGCCAAGCGCGCGATGCGTCTCGGCTCGGACGTCGACCTCGCCGCCGGTCTCGAGATCGAGGACGCATGCTGGCGGGCGACGGCGTTCTCCGGCGACCGGCGCGAAGGCGTCGCCGCGTTCGCCGAGAAGCGTCGGCCCGCCTGGCCCGGCCGTTGACGGCGCTGACCTCGTCGCCCTCCTTGACGCCCTTGACCTGTCGTTGACCCGTGTCGCCGGGGCGTCGGGGTGCAAATCGGTCCGTTGTCGATAGGCTCACGTCGGTCGGTGCACCCCCGGGCCGGCGGATCTGAGGACGGTGACATGACGCGAGTGCTCCTGGCGGAGGACGACCCAGCCATCTCCGAGCCGTTGGCGCGCGCGCTGCGGCGCGAGGGCTACGACGTCGACGTGCGCGAGGACGGTGCGGCTGCCCTGGACGGCGCCAAGGAGAACCCCGACCTTGTGCTGCTCGACCTCGGACTGCCGAAGATCGACGGCCTCGAGGTGTGCCGTCGCATCCGGGCCGAGGGCCGCACGATCCCCGTCCTCATCCTCACGGCCCGCGCCGACGAGGTCGACACGGTCGTGGGCCTCGACGCCGGCGCCGACGACTACGTCACCAAACCGTTCCGGCTCGCCGAGCTGCTCGCGCGCGTCCGAGCGCTGCTGCGGCGCACCCCGACCGAGGTCGTCACCTCGGGTGAGCTCGTGCGGATCGACTCCGACGGCCGTCGCGCCTGGTTCAAGGGCGAGGAGCTGCAGCTGACGGCCAAGGAGTTCGACCTGCTGCGCGTCCTCGTGCGCGAGCAGGGCAAGGTCGTCTCGCGCGAGCAGCTCATGCGCGAGATCTGGGACACCGCGTGGTTCGGTTCCACGAAGACCCTCGACATGCACATCTCGGTGCTGCGGCGAAAGCTCGGTGACGACGCGACGTCACCGCAGTACATCGCCACGGTGCGCGGCGTCGGCTTCCGGTTCGAGCGACCCCAGGCCGACTGACCGTGAGGCGCACGCTCGACCGGATGGCGCTCGTCGTGGCGGCCGTGTGCGCCGGGATGTCCGTGCTGCTGTCGACGGGGCTCGTGGCCTGGGTCGTCACCCAGCGGCCCGGCGTCGTGCGTGACTGGCTCGGGTCCGAGCCGACCCTCGGCGTGGCACGCTTCGGCACGGCCATGCTCGTCGTCGGCGCGGTCAGCGGGCTCGTGGCCTATGCCGTCACGCAGGCCACCCGGCAGCACGTCGAGCGCTCGTCGAAGGAGCTCGTCGACCTCGCCACCCGCTTCGCGGCCGGTGAGGCACGCCTGACACCCGTCCACTCGTCCATCGACGAGATCGACCACGTGTCGGGCGTCATGACGCGGCGGGCCCACGACATGACGAAGTCGCTGGCCGCCGAGCGCGACTTCGCTGCCGACGCCTCGCACCAGCTGCGCACGCCCCTGACCGCCCTGCTCATGCGCCTCGAGGAGATCTCCGAGACCGACGACGCCGAGGTCGTCAAGGAGGAGGCCAACATCGCCATCGCCCAGGTCGAGCGGCTCACCCGCGTGGTCGACGACCTGCTCGGCCGCACCCGCGGGGCCGGAGGGCCCTCGCCCGCAGTGTCGCTCGACTCCGTCATCGCGGCACTCCAGCGGGAGTGGCAGCCGGCCTTCGAGCAGGCTCGCCGCTCCGTGCGCGTGCGCGGTGAGCGCGGCCTGTTCGTCAGGTCGACGCCGGTTGCCCTGTCGCAGGTGCTCTCGACGCTCCTCGAGAACTCCCTGGTCCACGGCCGTGGCACGGTCGACGTCCACGCCAGGCGCTCCGGGCCCTCCGTCATCGTCGAGGTGAGCGACCAGGGCGACGGCGTGCCGGCCGCCATGGCACCGCACATCTTCGAACGCTCGGTCAGCAGCGGCGCCGGGGGCAGCACCGGCCTGGGCCTGGCGCTGGCGCGCGACCTCGCCGAGTCGAACGGCGGACGCCTCGACCTCGTGCAGGCCCAGCCGGCGCGTTTCGCGCTCTTCCTCTCCGAGGCCGAGACCGACTGAGCCCGCTCCACCCGGGCTCAGCGAACCGTCCCGGAACTCCCGGCCCTGCGGGGTAGGGTGCCCGCGTGAGGCGGCTGCATGAGTTCCTGTTCGTGCGCCACCGCCACAACTGGGTGCTGCTGTTCCGGTTCGCGGCGGTGGGCGCGTCCGGCGTGCTCGTCAACCTGCTCACCCTCGTCGTCGTCAAGAAGCTCGGACCTGCCTTCGAGCAGGCCATCGTCGGCCTGCCGGCGACCGAGTACAACGTCCGCTGGTACCACGTGTACTCGACGATCGCCTTCGTCGTCGCGAACCTCTGGAACTTCCAGCTCAACCGCACGTGGACCTTCCGCACGACGAGGCACGCCCGGTGGTGGCACGAGTACTGGCCGTTCCTCGCCGTGGGGCTGCTCGGCCAGGTCGTCGGTCTCGTCCTGCTGACCCTGCTCATGCACCGGAACTCACCGATCCACCTGCCGACGACCCTGCTCGACGACTCGACCGGCTTCCGGACACGGCTCTACTGGGCGCAGCTCATCGTCATCGGCGTCGTCACGCCGATCTCCTTCGTGCTCAACAAGCTCTGGACGTTCGCAGCCGTGCGCACGCACCACCCCGACCTGGCCGACCCGATCCACGCCGAGGTCGTCCTGCACGACGAGGGTGACGAGCAGGGCGAGGCTGCCGGCCAGCCGAAGGCGGCCGTCCCGGGGCCCCACGACCCACTGCGCTGAGTCCGACTACGCTTGGCCGACGTGAGCCAGCCGAAGCGCGCCCCCGGAGGATTCCCCGTCGTCGGTGTCGTGGGCGGCGGACAGCTGGCCCGGATGATGCAGGGTCCCGCCGTCGAGCTCGGCATCCAGCTCAC
Organism: Terrabacter sp. GCM10028922; assembly: GCF_042666095.1. Taxonomy (NCBI): domain Bacteria; kingdom Bacillati; phylum Actinomycetota; class Actinomycetes; order Micrococcales; family Intrasporangiaceae; genus Terrabacter; species Terrabacter sp. GCM10028922. The sequence goes on from NZ_JBHTFG010000006.1 coordinate 34,672, forward strand.
CGTGCTCGCCGAGACCGACACCGCAGCCGCGGCCCTCGTCGTGCCGAGCTCGCCTGTCGGTGAGCACACCGACCTCGACACCGTGCTGGCCTTCGCGCGGGAGTGCGACGTCGTGACGTTCGACCACGAGCACGTGCCTGCGCACGTCCTGGAGGCGCTCGAGGACGACGGCGTGACCATCCACCCCACCCGGGCTGCGCTCCACTTCGCCCAGGACAAGCTCGCGATGCGCGAGCGGCTCAGCGGGCTCGGCATCGCCTGTCCGCGCTGGGCCCGCGCGACGACGGCCGAGGAGGTCACCGCGTTCGGCGACGAGATCGGCTGGCCGGTCATCGCCAAGACGCCGCGCGGCGGCTACGACGGCAAGGGCGTGGCGCTCGCCGGCTCGGCCGACGACCTCGCCGACTGGATCGCTCGCATCGGCGAGCCCGGCCCGCTCGAGGGCGGGCTTCTCCTCGAGGAGAAGGTCGACTTCGTCCGCGAGCTCGCCGTGCTCATCGCACGCAGCCCCTCCGGCCAGGCCGCAGCATGGCCCGTCGTCGAGACCGTGCAGACCGACGGCATCTGCACCGAGGTCCTCGCCCCCGCGCCCGGACTCGACCCCCACCTCGCGTCGGTCGCGACCGAAGCCGGGCTGCGCATCGCCGGCGAGCTCGGTGTGACGGGCGTCCTCGCCGTCGAGATGTTCGAGGTGCGTGGCGGCTCCGGCGAGGCGGCCTACGTCGTCAACGAGCTGGCGATGCGCCCGCACAACAGCGGCCACTGGTCGATGGACGGTGCCGTCACGGGACAGTTCGAGCAGCACCTGCGGGCCGTTCTGGACCTGCCGCTCGGCGACCCCAGGCCGCGGGCTCCGTGGACGGTGATGGCCAACGTCCTCGGCGGCGACCTGCCGGAGCACGAGGAGCTGTACTCGGCGTACCGCCACATCATGGCGCGGGACCCCGGGGCCAAGGTCCACGTCTACGGCAAGGGTGTCCGCCCGGGTCGCAAGATCGGCCACGTCAACGTCAGCGCCACCGACCTCGGCGCCGCCCGCGAGCGCGCGGGCCACGCCGCCGACTACCTCCGAGGAGTGATCACGGAATGAGCGTGACCGCAGCCACGCCACCCAGCAACGCAGGCGCCCAGCCCGTCGTCGGCATCGTCATGGGCAGCGACAGCGACTGGCCCGTGATGCGCGAGGCCGCCCGCGCCCTCGAGGAGTTCGGCATCCCCTACGAGGCCGATGTCGTCTCGGCGCACCGGATGCCCGACGAGATGATCGCCTACGGCCAGGGCGCCGCCGAGCGCGGCCTACGCGCCATCGTCGCCGGCGCCGGTGGAGCCGCGCACCTGCCCGGCATGCTCGCCTCGGTGACTCCCCTCCCCGTCATCGGCGTGCCCGTGCCGCTCAAGTACCTCGACGGGATGGACTCGCTGCTGTCCATCGTGCAGATGCCGGCCGGCGTGCCCGTCGCCACGGTGTCGATCGGCGGCGCCCGCAACGCGGGACTGCTCGCGGCGCGCATCGTCGGCACCGGTGGCGACGAGCTCGCCACCGACGTACGCGAGCAGATGCTCGTGTTCCAGGCCGACCTGCGCGACCAGGCGCACGCCAAGGGAGCGTTGCTGCGCGAGCACGTCGCCCGCGGGATCACCGACTGAGCGACCAGGTCGGCGCGTGTCGTGAGGACCGCGCTGACGGCATACGACCGTGGTCAGGCCGGGGAGTCGAGGAAGTCGCGCGTGGCACGGGTGAACGACTCTGGCTCGTTGGCGTGGACGAGGTGCCCGGCGTCGATGCGGACCAGTCGCCCGTCGGCGACCGTGGCGGCCATCTCGGCGACGTGCGCGTGCGGCATCGGGCTGTTCGGACCGCCCCACACGACGAGGGTCGGTGCGGTGATCGCGGCCACGACCTCCGGCCACCGCGGGTCGGGATCGTCGATCTGCGCGCGGACCTGGAGCACCGCCTCCCAGTCGAAGGCGAGCTCGCCCGCCGGCCGCGCGGGTGGCCGGGGCTCGCGGGGGTGCGGCACGGGCACGTCCTCGAGGACGAGTCGGCGCACGAGGTCCGGACGGCGGCTCGCGAGGAGGCAGGCGACGAGTCCGCCGAGCGAGTGGGCGACGACGTCGACGGCGCGGTGCCCGCCGTCGGCCCCGGACTCGTCGTGGAGCCGCTCCACCGTGGCGGTCAGGTCCTGCGCGAGGTCCGGCAGCGCGTAGGCACCCGGCCACGGGCTCGCACCGTGGCCGCGGAGGTCGACGGCGACGACAAGCCGGTCACCCGCGAGCCCAGCCGCCACCTCGCCCCAGTCGGCCGACGTGTCGCCCGTCGCGTGCACGAGCACGACGGGCGGTCGGGCGCCACGAGCGCCCCACCGTCGCTCGTGGAGGGCGAGGCCGGACACGAGAGGTCAGTCGGTCACGGCGTCGGCGCCGTCGCCCGGCTTGACGCGGGCGTACTCGATCTTCGGGCAGGTGTCCATGACGACCGCGAGCCCGGCCTGCTCGGCACGCTGAGCGGCGTCCTCGTCGATGACGCCGAGCTGCAGCCAGAGGGCCTCGATGCCGAGCCGCTCGCGCTCGGCGAGCGCCTCGTCGACGACCTGGCCGACCCGGCTGCTGTTGACGAAGCAGTCGACGACCTTGACGACCGTGCCGTCAGGGATGTCGGCCAGCGTCTTGTAGCCCTGGGCGCCGTGCACCTCGGCGCCGCTCGGGTGCACCGGCACGAGGCGCATGCCCAGCTCGCGCTGCAGCCACAATGCCACCCGGTACGCGGTGCGGTCGGGGTTGTCGCCGAGGCCCACGACCGCCCAGGTCGCCGGCGTGTTGAGCAGGTCACGGATGACGGCGGGGTCGTTCTGGTGCAGCAGTCTCATACGGCCATCCTCACACGCTCTCGCGCCCCCTATGGCGTCCAGACCCGGCCCAGCCGGCCGTGGTTGGATGACGGGATGCGATTCGGAATGTTCGTCCCCCAGGGCTGGCGCATGGATCTCGTCGGCATCGAGCCGGCCCAGCAGTGGGAGGCCATGGTCAACCTCGCCAAGCACGCAGACGACGGTGACGTCTTCGAGTCCATCTGGGTCTACGACCACTTCCACACGGTGCCTGACCCGTCGCGCGAGGCCACGCACGAGGCGTGGACGCTCATGGCGGCGTTCGCCGCCGCGACGAGCCGGGTCCGCCTCGGCCAGATGTGCACGTGCATGGCCTACCGCAACCCGGCCTATCTCGCGAAGGTCGCGGCCACCGTCGACGTCATCTCGGGCGGGCGCACCGAGATGGGCATCGGCGCCGGCTGGTACGAGCACGAGTGGCGCGCCTACGGCCACGGCTTCCCCCGGGCGGGCGAACGCCTCGGCGCGCTCCGCGAGGGCGTCCAGATCTTCCGCGACATGTGGACCAAGGGCGAGGCGACGCTCGACGGCACGTACTACCAGGTCGACGGCGCCATCTGCGCGCCGCGGCCGCTGCAGGGCACCAGCCGCCCGGGCAGCGAGGCCAACGGCATCCCGATGTGGATCGCGGGCGGCGGCGAGAAGGTGACGCTCAAGATCGCCGCGCAGTACGCCGACTACACGAACTTCGACGGCGGCGCCGAGGGCTTCGACCACAAGAGCAAGGTCCTCAAGGGGCACTGCGACGACCTCGGGCGCGACTTCGGCTCGATCGTCCGGTCGGCCGACTACAACGTCGTCATCGGCGAGACCGAGGCCGACGTCGAGGACCGCCTGAGGTTCAACGGCGAGCTGCTCCGCAGGGGTGGCGTGTCCGACGCGAAGGTCGAGCACCATGTCGAGAACCTGCGCCGCCAGCCGGCTGTGGGCACTCCCGAGCAGATCGTCGAGATGCTGAAGGACATGGAGTCGCGAGGCATGACCTACGCCATCATGTACTTCGGCGAGGCGGCCTACGACCGCTCCGGCATCGAGCTCTTCGAGGAGAAGGTCGCCCCGGAGCTCGCGTCCTGACGCCCTCAACCGGGGTGGTGTGGGCGGGTGGGAGTGCTACCAGGCGGTCCAGCCGCCGTCGACGGCGACGACCTGGCCGGTGACGTACGCGGACGCGTCCGAGGCGAGCCAGGTGACGACGCCGCGGAAGTCGTCCTCGGTGCCCATCCGGCCCAGCGGGGTGAGGCGCTCGTAGCGCTCGACGAACGCGTCGTCCTGCCCACGGGCGATGCCTCCCGGGGCGAACGCGTTGACGCGCACGTCGGGCGCGAGCACCGTCGAGAGGTAGCGGGTCAGCTGGGCGAGGCCGCCCTTGCTCGCGGCGTATGCCGCCGGGTTGCCCATCCTCGTGCCCGCGTAGAGACCCATGTTGGGACCGACGAGCCCGTAGATGCTCGACACGTTGACGACGCTGCCGTGACCGCCAGCCCGCAGCAGCGGGGCGAGACGTCGCGTCAGGGAGAACGGGGCCGTGAGGTTGAGAGCGAGCGCCATCGCGAACGCCTCGTCGGTCTGCTCCTCGAACGGCACGGCATACCCGGGCACTCCGGAGGTGCCGGTGAACGCGGCGTTGTTGACGAGGACGTCGCACGCCCCCAGCTCGTGCAGGGCGTCGACGACGACCGAGAGTCCTTGCGGGTCAATGAGGTTGGTGCCCAGCGGGACATGGCCGGACCCGGGAAGGGCGTTGGCGGTCGCCGCGCAGGAGGCCTCGTCGAGGTCGATGACGACGACCCGGGCGCCCGCTGCCGCCAGGGCGTCCGCGAGGACGCTGCCGAGCGGACCGGCGCCGCCCGTGACGACGGCGGTCCGGCCTGCGAGCGAGGTCGTGGGGTCGGTCATCGCAGGTCCTCCGTCGGGACGGCGCGCGGGTCGGTGGCGTCGAGCCACGGCAGGGTGATGAGGCCGGCGCCGATGAGGGCCTCGATGAGCCGGAACTCGTAGTCGTCGTCGATCGAGAACGCCTGCGCCTCGGGGATCTCCAGTCCTTCGTGGGTGCCCTCGTCGAACCACGACGCCTCGAGGCGGCGGACGAAGTCGGCCCGCCAGAGGTAGAAGTTGCCGTTGATCCGGAGGAACCGGCCGGCGTCCTGGCGCCGCGTGACGCCCGTGCCGGACGGGAAGAACCGGGTCAGCGCCCCGTCGCGCGCGTCGTCGGGACGCACCCCGACCCACACGGGGTTGAACGTCGGCTCCGAGACGCTGATGACGCCGTCGAGCGCCGGTGCGGTCGCGAGCCGGCGCGCGGCGTCGGCGAGCTGGGCCGGCACCCGGGCGGGGCTGGTGGGGTCGAGCAGCAGCACGGCGTCGTACGCCACTCCCTCCTCGTGCTCGGCCCACTCGAGGGCGTGCCGGACGACGGGCGCCATCGGGGTGTCGTCGGCGGCCAGCTCGGCCGGACGCAGGAAGGGCGCGTCTCCGCCGTGGGCGCGTGCGACCTGTGCGATCTGCTCGGAGTCGGTCGTCACGACGCAGCGGGTCACCTCGGGCGTCAGGGCAGCGGCCCTGATGCTGTGCGCGATGAGCGGTAGTCCCCACAGGGGGCGGATGTTCTTGCCGGGCAAGCCCTTCGAGCCGCCACGGGCGGGGATCACAGCGAGGACGCGTGGCGTCGTCGACGTCGTCATGAGGGCTCCTCGGGAGGCTGGCCGGGGCGCCCGGCGGCGCGGGCCTCGTCGCAGAGGCGCACGGCGGCGATGCCGTCGGCGAGGGTCGCTGGTGCGCCGCGGGCGATGCGCTCGGTGGCGGGTGCCGTCGGACGCAGCTCGAGGGCGGCCCGCGCCTGGGCGCCCATCACGATGTCGCGGTCGAGGTCGTGGGCGAACACCTGCTCGGTGACCTCGCCGTCGGGCGTCGTGTGGCGCACCGTGGCCCGCACGACGTCCCATTCGAGTATGCCGTCCGGCGAGTGCACGACGACCCCGCGCGTGGTCGGCCGCGTGACGTAGTCGAGGCGTGCCGTCACGGTGAACTCGCGGTCGGTCGACCACAGCAGGGTCGCCGCCTGGTCGGACGCGACGTCGAGCGGACCGGTCGTCTCCACCCTGGCTCCGAGGAGCGTCGGAGAGCCGAACAGGACGGCGGCGTAGTCGATCTCATGGACCAGGTCGCGCAGCACGCCACCCTCATCGGGTCGGGCTGAGTAGGACTCGCGGTAGTCGCGGTCGGGCCTCCAGTCCGGCAGCCACGACTGCGACCAGACGTGTGCCGACCCGGCGGTCGAGACGTGGCCGACGAGCCGGCGCAGGTGTCGGAAGGCCTCGTGGGCGCGCAGCGGGGCGGCGACCCAGACGAGCGACTGGCGTGGATGCTCACGCAGGGCGGCCGTGTCGGCCACGGTCGGGGCGACCGGTTTCTCGACGAGCACCTTCTCGGCGCCGCCGTCGAGCGCTGCGAGGGTGTCGGCGACGTGGCGCGACGTGTCGGTCGCGACGACGACGAGAGCCGCGCTGCGCACCGCCTCGGGCCCGGAGCTGTCGTCGAGCAGGCGCGCGCCGGTCGCATCGTCGACCGTGCCGGGGACCGTGGCGCGCTCGCGGACGGGCCACAGGGCGACGTCGGCGCCGACCTGGCGGAAGACCCGAGCGTGGCGCCGGCCGATGGAGCCGGAGCCGCGCACGACGACGCTCGCGCTCACGTCGCGCTCACCCGGCCCTCCTTCGCCCTAGTAGGTTCACCATCGTGGCAGATCACCATGATCCTCCCGCGCCGGAGGGCGACACCGAGGCTGTCGAGCCTTCTCGTCGTGACGGCGACGTGGAACCTCCACACCATCGCGTCGCCGACGACGGTGCCGGAGCGGGGTCGCTCGGCGCGCACTCGGTGGTCTACCTCGCCGGCACGGCGCTGCAGGGGCTCGGAGTGCTGCTCGTCCTGCCCTTCGCGACGCGCGTCCTGGGCGCCGCGGAGTTCGGGCGGGTCGCAACGGGACTCGTCGTGGTGCAGATGGTCGGCACCATCGCGGGCGCCGGGCTGCCTCAGGTCGTCCTGCGCGAGCACCATCGCGGCACGGAGGGGCCGCGGGTGGCGCGGGCACTCGCTGGCACGATGGTCCTGCTTGCGATCGCCCTCGGCGTGCTCGGGGTCGGCCTGGCGCTCGTCCTCTCCGCTGCGGGCCACGCCGACCTGTCCGAGTGGCTGCCCCTCGTCGTGGCCGCCGTCGCCCTGACGACCGTCGTCGCGGGCCAGACCCTCATGCGGGCGCGCCTGCAGCCATGGGGTTTCCTCGCCCTCGCTGTCATCGCCACCGTCGGGGCCCAGCTCGCCGGGGTGCTCGCCGCGCGGGGGGAGCCGACGGCGGGGACGTACCTCACGGCATACGCCGGCGTCGTCGTGCTCGCGGCCGTGCTCGCGCTCGTGCTCGGCCGCCCGCTGCCGCCCACGGCCGAGCGGGCGCGCGTCCGGGCCGGTGTGCGCCTCGCCGCGCCGCTGCTGCCACAGGCCGCCGCGATGCTCGGCCTGCTCTCGGGTGACGTGCTCCTGACCCGCTGGCTCGTCGGCGAGGCCGGCGCCGGCAGCTACCAGGTGGCGCTCCAGCTCGGGAACATGCCGTTCGTGCTCGCGGTCGCACTCTTCAACGCGTGGGGACCGCTCGTCCTGTCGCACCCGGTCGGGCAGAGGTGGGCGTGGACGGCGCGCACCGGCACCGCCCTGGTGACCGTCGTCGCCGCGGGTGCCGCCGGGGTGGCGCTGATCGGTCCGTGGCTCGTGACCGTCATGGCAGAACGGGGCTCGGGCTTCGACCACGTCGCGATGGTCGCTGCCCTCGGGATCATCTGCACCGTCGCCGTGTCGTACATGCTCTACCAGGGCGCGTCCCTCGCCGTCCTCGACGCGGAGCGCACCGGACGGCTCGCCTGGGCGGCCCTCGCGGCGCTCGCCGTCGTCGTCCTCGCCGCCCTGGTGCTGGCGCCGCGCGCCGGGTGGGCCGGTGGCATCGTCGGGGTCGCGATCGCCAAGGCCCTCGGCTACGTCGTGCTCATGGGCCTGACGACGTGGTTCGCGCGCAGCCACTCACCGCTGCGCTGGCCCTCCCGAGCCGCCGTCGTCGCCGTGGTAGGCGTCGGCCTGGCCCTTGTCGGCTCGGTGCTGCCGCTCGAGGGCGCGGGGGCGTGGGCCCGCGCCGCGCTCGCGGTCCTCGTCGCGGCCGGGGCGTTGGGACGTGCGCCGCGGATCGTGCGGACGCTGCGCCGATAGGATGAAGCGCTCGCCCGGCCGACCGGTCGCCGGCCCGCACCGACACGCAGGAGAGACGCTTTCGTGGTGACACCGCTCGTCCACATGGGGTTGGGCTACGACGACCTCCTCGTGCCGGCCCTCGTGCACGCCGGCTTCGACACGAAGGACCTCATCCTCGTCGTCCGGACGGACGCCAACCTTGCCTGGGTGCGCAAGCACGCGCCGCTCGCCACGACCGTGCGCCTGCCGTATGCCGCCGCGCGCAAGGCCAACGTCGTCAGTGGCCTCGCGCCGCACGCCGCTCTCAAGCGCGCCTGTGCAGGGGTGGGACTCGACCCGCTCGACCTGCTCGTCTCCGAGCGTGCCCTGCGCCGCAACCGCGTCGACACGGCGATGAACTTCCTCAACCTCGCTGCCGAGGAGCTCGAGTCGGTCATCGCCGGTCGTGGCCCGGTGCTCGCGCTCGTCGAGTTCACGGTCACGTCCGAGCTGCTCACGGCGGGCCTCGTGACTCACCACGGGGGGCTCGCGACGTGGCCCCGCGGCATCCGGCTGCCGTCCGACCGCTTCGGTCTCATCGGCGCCCCCAAGGGGATCACCCTGTGGGAGCGGCAGGTGGAGGACCCCTCGGCGATCGCGGCCGGCCAGGCGTTCATCGACGGGTGGCGGGCCGAGCACGGCCGCCCCATGGGCTTCGCCCGCAACCTCAAGGTCGAGACGGGGCAGGAGATCTGGCGGCTCGCGAGCGACCGCATCAAGGAGTTCGCCGTCGACCGCGGCGCGAACCTCCAGCTGCCGCGCCCGTCCGACTACGCGCGCCTGCCGTGGCTCAACCCCGTCAAGGCGCGGCTCAACCTGCGCGAGTACCAGGACCGCCGCTGGGATCCCGTGCCCGAGCGTTTCGTCTTCCTGCCGCTGCAGGTGCAGCCCGAGTCGAGTGCTGACGTCATGGGCCAGGAGTGGCGCGACCAGGCGTACACGGCGCGCGTCCTCGCCGACGCACTCGCTCCGCTCGACATCGGCGTCGCCGTCAAGGAGCACGCGCACTTCATGTGGCGGCGCGACCCCGACTACTGGCCGCAGTTCGACGCCCACCCGAACATCGCGACCATCGACCCGTTCGCGGACTCGCGCGAGCTGATGAAGCAGGCCGTGTTCACCGTGACGGCGACGGGCACCGTCGGCCTCGAGGCGGGCCTGCTCGGCCTGCCCGTCGTGACCGGTGCGGAGATGCCGTGGAGCGGCCTCGGCAACGTCGCGCGCCTCGACTCGCCCGACGACCTGACACGGTTCGTCGCCGACCGGCAGTGGGAGTCGCTGCGCGCCGACCAGGCCTCGATCGACGAGTGGTTCGTCCACGACTACGTCCGCAACTCGTGGGAGGGCCTCGTGCTCGACCCGCCGCGGGTCCCGGCCGTGCTCGAGCCCGACAACATCCGCAAGGTGGGCGGCGCGCTCGGCGAGGCCGCCGCGTCGCTCAGCCCAGGCGTCCCGGCCGCGCCCACGGCGCCCACCGCGTCCGGGACGGCCTGACGTGGGCGCCGGTGACCCCGGCTGGGTCGTCCTCGGTGCCGGGGGCCATGCGCGCTCGGTGGTCGACGTCCTCGAACGAGCCGGCCACGCGGTCGTGGCGGTCAGCGGTGCGGACCCGACCGGCGACCACGGCGAGCCGTGGCACGTCGACGTCCTCGCCGACGACCGCGAGGCGTTCGAGCTCATCTCGGCGCGCGGCCTGCGCGCGGTCGTCGCGATCGGAGCCAACCCCGCCCGCACCGGTCTCGTGCACGAGCTCGTCGCGCGCGGCCTCTCGGTGCCGCCCGTCGTCGCGGCGACCGCGACGGTCTCGGCGCGGAGCGTCCTCGGCGCGGGCACGGTCGTGCTCGAGCACGCGCACGTCGGTCCGTCGACCCGGCTCGGCGAGGCGGTCATCGTCAACACCGGTGCGGTCGTCGAGCACGACTGCCGGGTCGGTGCCGGCTCCCACGTCGCCCCCGGAGCCGTGCTGCTCGGCGGCGCAGCCGTCGGGGGCGGCGCACTCGTCGGCAGCGGCGCGCGCATCCTGCCCCGCGTCACCGTCGGCTCGGGCGCCACCATCGGTGCCGGCGCCGTCGTCACCGGACACGTGGCCGACGGGCAGACCGTCGTCGGCGTCCCCGCCGTCACCCGAGGCACACGACGACCTGGAGGCACCCTGTGATCGACCCCCTGAACGCCGTCCACCCCGTCTCGATCGGCGCCGCCGCGGTGCCGACCCCGGGCGACGTCTACGTCATCGCCGAGGCCGGGGTGAACCACAACGGCGACCTCGACCTCGCCCACCGGCTCGTCGACATCGCTGCCGCCTCGGGGGCGGATGCCGTGAAGTTCCAGACCTTCTCGCCCGAGAAGCTCGTCTCGTCCGCGGCCGCGACGACGCCCTACCAGCGCGACCGGGGCGGCAGCTCCGACCAGCGCAGCCTGCTCGAGGCGCTGACCCTGCCCAAGGACGCGTGGGTGGAGCTGCGCGACCACGCCACCGAGCTCGGCACGACGTTCCTGTCGACACCGTTCGACCTCGACAGCGCCGAGATGCTCGTCGGACTCGGCCTCCCGGCTCTCAAGGTCAGCTCCGGCGAGCTGACCAACCTGCCCTACCTGCGCGAGATGTCGCGGCTCGGCGTCGTGCTGCTCGTCTCCACCGGGATGGGCACCGAGGAGGAGGTCGAGGCCGCCGTCGAGGCGTGTGCCGAGGCGCCCGGCCTCGCGCTGTTCCACTGCGTCTCGGCCTACCCGGCTCCCGTCGAGGAGTGCAACCTCCGGGTCATCCCGCGTCTCACCGAGCTGCACGGCATACCCGTGGGCTGGTCGGACCACACACCAGGGCTCACGACGGCGCTCGGCGCGGTCGCGCTCGGCGCACCCATCCTCGAGAAGCACTTCACGAGCGACCGCACGCTGCCCGGACCCGACCACCAGGCGAGTCTCGAGCCCGCGGCGCTGACCGAGTACGTCACGGCGACGAAGCAGCTGGCCGTCGCGCTCGGTGACGGCGTCAAGGTACGGATGCCGTCGGAGGAGGAGAACGCCGTGCTCGTGCGCCGGTCGTGGCACGCGGCGCGCGCCCTGACCGCGGGCGCCCAGCTCGGTGGCGACGACCTGCAGCTGCTGCGGCCCGAGGGCGGCGTCAGCCCGGCTGTCGACATCCGAGGCCGCATCCTCGCGCGGGACGTCGCCGCCGGGGCCCCCGTCACCGACGACGACCTGGCTCGCTGACCGACCCATGACGCCCCTCACTGTCGCCGTCTTCGTCGGCACGCGCGCCGACCTCGGGCCGCTGACGCCCGTTCTCGAGGGGCTGTGGGCCGCCGACGACGTGACCCTGCGCGTCCTCACCGGGGTGTCGTATGCCGCCGACGACCTCGTCTCGGCGCTGCCCACCAGCGTCCCGGCCGACGCCTGGCGGTCGGTCGTCGTGTCCCTCGCCGCCCCGATGGAGGAGGTCACGGTCGCCGCCCAGCTCCTGCAGGGCGCCACCCTGACCCGCGGTGCGGGGGAGGCGCTGCGGCTGCACGACGTCGACGTCCTCGTCGTGCTCGGCGACCGGTGGGAGCTGCTCTACGTCGTGCCGCCCGCGGTGCTCCTCGGCGTGCCGGTGGTGCACCTGCACGGGGGAGAGGTCACCGAGGGAGCGCTCGACGAGCGCGTGCGGCACGCGGTCACGAAGCTCTCCGACCAGCACTGCGTCGCCTCCGAGGACGCCGCAGCCCGGCTGCGCCAGCTCGGCGAGCCGGCCGACCGGGTCCACGTGACGGGCGCGCCCGGCCTCGACCGGCTCGCCACTGCGCGGCCCATCGGCGACGCCGACCTCGCCTCGCTGCTCGGGGTGGAGGTCGTCGAGCATCCCGTGGCGCTCTTCACGTACCACCCGCCCACGGCCCAGGCCGGCGCGCCCGTCGGCACGTGGGCCCGCGAGGCGGCCGAGGCGGCCCTCGCGGTCTGCGGGACCGTCGTCGCGACGCATCCCGGCATGGACGAGGGACGCGACGAGATCCTCGACGTGCTGAGTGGGCTCGCGGCCACCGAGCCCCGGCTGCGCGTCGTCGCCGCGCTGGGGCCCGACTACCCGGCGGTGCTCGCCGCCAGCGACGTCGTCGTCGGCAACTCGAGCTCGGGGGTCATCGAGGCCGCGACGCTCCACGTCCCGGCCGTCGACATCGGTGAGCGGCAGCGCGGCCGGCTGCGCGGCGAGAACGTCGTGCACGCCGACGAGGGCCGGGCCCCCGTCGAGGCCGCGCTGCGCACCGCGCTGAGCCCGCGCTGGCGCGAACACACGGCTCGCGTGACCAACCCCTACGGCACGGGTGCGGCGAGCGGTCGCATCCTCGATATCGTTCGAGCATCAGTGGCGGCGCCACGGGTCAAGCAGTTCGTCGACCAGCTCGGTGACCAGGCGCCCGCTCGGACGCCCCGGGGAGTCGTGAGAGAGGAGGAGGAGTGACGGCGCGAGACCTGCACGCGGCGTGCGCGCCGACGACGGCGACGATCCGCGACGCCCTCGAGGTCGTCGACCGCAGCGGCAACCTCGTGTGCCTGCTCGTCGACCGTGGCTTCCGCCTGGCCGGGCTGCTCACGGACGGCGACCTGCGCCGAGCCTTTCTCAAGGGCACGAGCCTCGACGACCTGGCGCTCGACCACGCGACGCGTTCGCCGCACTTCGTCGCCGCCGGTTCTCCGCGCGCACTCGTCCTCGACCTCATGCAGGCGCTGCGCATCTCGGCCGTGCCCGAGCTCGCCGACGACGGCACGCTCGTCGGGCTGCACACGCTCTCAGACGTGGTCGGGTCGGCCCGCTTGCCCAACGTCGCAGTCGTCATGGCCGGCGGTCGGGGCACGCGCCTCGGTGACCTGACGAAGGACACCCCGAAGCCGCTCATGACCGTCGCGGGCCGCTCGATCCTCGAGTGGATCGTCCTGGGTCTCGTCGGCGACGGCGTGCGCGAGATCTACGTCAGCGTCAACTACCTCGCCGACCAGATCGAGGAGCACCTCGGCGACGGGTCGCGTCTCGGCTGCGTCGTGCGCTACCTCCGCGAGGATCCCGACCTGCCGCTCGGCACCGCCGGCTCGCTCACCCTGCTGCGCGCGCAGCGACCCGACCTCGAGCACCCCGTCCTCGTCATGAACGGCGACCTCATGGTCGAGTTCGACGCCGGCGACCTGCTCGACGCTCACCGCCGCACGGGCGCGGCCGTCACCGTGGCGACGCGCACGTACCAGCACGAGGTGCCGTTCGGCGTCCTCGAGACCGAGGACGGGCGCGTCACGGGCGTCACCGAGAAGCCGACGCTGAGCTTCGACATCAACGCCGCCGTGTATGCCGTCGAGCCGCGGGCGCTCGCGTGGCTGCCCACCGGAGTGGCGAGCACCATGCCCGAGCTCGTCGAGACGTGCCTCGAGCGCGGCGAGCCCGTGACGGCGTGGCCGATCCACTCCGAGTGGATCGACGTCGGCACCCCGACCGACCTGGCGCGCGCGAAGGGCGAGGCGTGAGCGACCCCATTCCCCAGACCGGCGGTGAGACCGGCAGCGAGACCGACGGCATACGAGCCCACCTGAACGACGAAAAGGCAACTGTGACAACACCTTCCGGCACGAGCACCACTGGCGACGTCCCCGAGATCGAGCTGACTGCGCGGCCCGTCGACGGGTCGGTGAAGGGCAGGACCGTGCTCGTCACCGGGTCCGACGGGTTCATCGGGTCGCATGTCGTCGAACGGCTTCTCGCCGACGGCGCCCACGTCAAGGCGTTCTGCCTCTACAACTCCAACGGCTCGACCGGCTGGCTCGACGAGTCCGACGCCTTCCGCGCCGCGGTCCGCGACGGGCAGGCCGAGGTCGTCCTCGGCGACATCCGCGACCCCGAGCACGTCATGGCCTCGACCGAGGGCGTCGACGTCGTGCTGCACCTCGCGGCCCTGATCGCGATCCCCTTCTCCTACGTGGCGCCGCGCTCCTACGTCGAGACCAACGTCATCGGCACGCTCAACGTGCTCGAGGCCGTGCGCCGGCACGGCACGCCGCGCATGGTCAACACCTCGACGTCCGAGGTCTACGGCACGCCGGAGGAGGTGCCGATCACCGAGTCCCACCCGCTGCGCGGCCAGTCGCCCTACTCCGCGACGAAGATCTCCGCCGACAAGATGTGCGAGTCGTACGCCTTGTCGTTCGCGACGCCGGTGACGACCCTGCGTCCGTTCAACACGTTCGGTCCGCGCCAGTCGACGCGGGCGGTGATCCCGACCGTCCTCACGCAGCTGCTTGCGGGCACGAGCCAGCTCAAGCTCGGTGACGTGACGCCGAAGCGCGACTTCACCTTCGTGACCGACACCGCCGACGGCTTCGTCCGGGCCGCCCTCGCCGACGTGGCACCCGGCACGACGATCCAGCTCGGCACCGGGCGCACCGTCTCGGTCCGCGAGGTCGTCGAGCTGTGCCGCAAGGTCACCCACAGCGACGCCGAGATCGTCACCGAGAGCGACCGCATCCGCCCCGAGGGCTCCGAGGTGCAGATCCTGCTCTCCGACCCGTCGCGCGCCAACGAGGTGCTCGGCTGGGCCCCGACCGTGTCCCTCGAGGAGGGCCTCGCGGCCACGGCCGAGTGGCTGCGGCCGCGGGTCGACCCCGAGACCGCCGGGCGGTACCACCGGTGAGCAGCCCCACCGGAGCACCGGCGGGTGAGGCGCACGCTCCCGGGGCGCGCGGACCCGAGGGCACGATCCCGCTCGCCGTCCCCAACATCGGCGAGCTCGAGCGACGCTACGTCCTCGAGGCGGTCGAGTCGGGGTTCGTCTCGTCCGTCGGTCCGTTCGTCTCGGAGTTCGAGCGGCGGTTCGCCGACCGCGTCGGGTCGAAGCACGCCATCGCCTGCGCCACCGGCACGGCCGCGATCCACGTCGGTCTGGTCCTGCTCGGGGTCGGGCGCGACGACGACGTCGTCTGCTCGGACTTCACCTTCGTCGGCTCGGTCAACCCGATCGCCTACTGCGGCGCCCGGCCCGTCCTCGTCGACTCCGAGACCACGACGTGGAACCTCGACCCCGCCCTCCTCGCCGCCGAGCTCGACCGCCGGGCCGCCGCCGGGGAGCGCCAGCCCGCCGTCGTCGAGATCGTCCACGTGCTCGGACAGCCCGCCGACATGGAGCCCCTCATGGACGCCTGCGACCGGCACGGCATACCCGTGCTCGAGGACGCGGCGGAGTCGCTGGGTGCGACGTGGACGGGCGGACGCTACGCCGGCCGCCACACCGGCACGGTCGGCCGCATCGGCTGTTTCTCCTTCAACGGCAACAAGATCGCGACGACCGGCGGCGGCGGCATGATCGTCACCGACGACGACGACCTCGCCGCACGGGCCCGCCACCTGACGACGCAGGCCAAGGTGCCGGACGTGGGCTACCTCCACGACGAGGTGGGCTACAACTACCGGCTCACCAACATCGCGGCAGGCCTGGGGCTCGCGCAGCTCGAGCGGCTCGACGAGTTCGTGGCCGCCAAGCACCGCATCGCGGCCCGTTACGACGATGCCCTCGGCGACCTGCCGCTCGTGCTCCCCCCGAGGGTCGAGGGGCTCGACGCGACGTACTGGCTCTACTCGGTGCTCGTGCCTGAGGCCGACGGCCGCGGACGCGACGACTTCCTCGACCACCTGCATCGCCACGGCGTCGGGGCGCGGGCGCTGTGGCGCCCGCTGCACGCGCAGCCGCCCTTCATGGGGGCGCCGGTGCTCGGCGGCGCGGTCGGCGAGGGGCTCTTCGCACGGGGCCTGTCGCTGCCGTGCGCGACCGAGCTGACGGACGCCGACCAGGACCGCGTCGTCACGGCGGTGCGTTCCTTCTTCGCCTGAGGTGCGACCGCTGGGTGGCCCGCGGCCCTCGCAGGGCGGGTTTGTTGGCAGGATGTCGGCGTGGAGATCGCCATCGGGCTGCTCGCCATCGCGGCCACCGTGCTCGGCGGGGCGTGGCTCGCCGACCGGTTCGGGCTGCCCGCGCCCCTCGTGCTCATCCTCGTCGGGATCCTCGGGTCCTACCTGCCGTTCGTCCCCGAGGTGGCCCTGAGCCCCGACGTCGTCCTGCTCGGGATCCTGCCACCCCTGCTGTATGCCGCCGCGATCCAGACCTCGCTCGTCGACTTCCGCAACAACAGGGCGGTCATCCTCAGCCTCTCCGTGGGGCTCGTGCTCTTCACGGCGCTCGGTGTCGCGCTCTTCCTCGTCTGGGCGCTCGGCATCAGTTTCGGCGTCGCCTTCGCGATCGGTGCCGTCGTCGCGCCTCCCGACGCCGTGGCGGCGACCGCGGTCGGGCGTCGCATCGGGCTGCCTCGCAGGCTCGTGACGATCCTCGAAGGGGAGTCGCTCGTCAACGACGCGACAGCCCTCGTCTCGCTGCGCACGGCCCTCGCCGCGGTCGGGCTGGCGTCGGGGGTGGCCGCCCACGAGGTCACGTTCGGCGGGGTCGTCGTCGACTTCCTGTGGGCCTCGGTCGGTGGTGTGGCCATCGGCTTCGCCGTGTCGCTCGTCGTCGTCGTGCTGCGCCGGCGGTTCTCGACGGAGCCCGCCTTCGACACCGTGCTCTCGTTCATGGTCCCGTTCGCGGCCTACGTGCCCGCCGAGGAGGTGCACGCGTCCGGCGTCATCGCAGTCGTGACGGCGGGGCTCATCCTCGGGCACAAGTCGCCCCGCACCCAGTCGGGTGCGTCACGCATCAGCGAGCGGATCAACTGGGGCTCGATCCAGTTCCTCCTCGAGAACGCCGTCTTCCTCCTCATCGGCCTGCAGGTCTTCTACGTCCTCGACGGCGTGCGCAGCTCCGAGCTGTCCGCCGGGCAGATCACCTTCGCCGCCGTCGGCACGCTCGTGGCAGTGCTCGTCCTGCGGCCCCTGTGGGTCGCGCCGTTCCGGCTCCTGCGAACCCGGGTGCTGGGCAGCGAGGCTCACTCGCCGTGGTCGCACACCGTCGTCCTGTCGTGGGCCGGCATGCGTGGCGTCGTGACCCTCGCGGCGGCCCTGCTCCTCCCGACCGAGACGCCGCACCGTGCCGTGCTCGTCCTCATCGCCGTCGTCGTCACCGTCGGCACGTTGCTCATCCAGGGCATGACGCTGCCTGCCATCGCACGTCGGCTCCGTGTCCGGGGCCCCGACCCGCGCGAGGACGCCCTGCAGGCGGCGACCGTGTTCCAGGCCGCGACCCGCTCGGGGCTCGACCGGCTGGACGGGATGGACGTCGACGCCGAGACCCGCGCCATCCTGCGCGAGCGCTCCGCAGACCGCCTCAACCAGATGTGGGAGCGTCTCGGTCCCCGTGGCGCCGACACCGACGAGACGCCCAGTGCGCGCTACCGCCGCGCCCGGATGCAGATGCTCCAGGCTGAGCGCGAGGAGGTCCTTCGGCTGCGCGACGAGGGCCGGGCCGACGACGTCGTGCTCCGTGTCGTGCTCAGCGCGCTCGACCTCGAGGAGACCATGCTCGACAGGATCGACGACCAGGACAGCCGCCTGGCGGAGAGTGAGATGTTGCCCGTGGACACGATCGAGGCTCCCTGTGAGCACCTCCAGGACTCTGACGTGTGTGTCGAGCCGCTGACGCCCGAAGGGTGCGAGGAGTGCCTGCGTGACGGCACGACGTGGGTGCACCTGCGCCTCTGCCTCGCCTGCGGGCACGTCGGCTGCTGCGACTCGTCGGAGCACAAGCACGCGAGCGCGCACTTCCGCGGCAGTGCACACCCGGTCATGCGCTCGATCGAGCCGGGGGAAGCCTGGCGCTGGTGCTTCGTCGACGAGGTCGTCGGCTGAGCGGTGCCCGGACCGGCGGCTGGGCGCGTCGACGGTGCCTCCAGCCCCTACCGTGGTGCGATGACCGTCGACCTCTTCGCGGGAATCCCCGTCAGCGACTACCAGCACGCGCTCGCTTGGTACGAGAGGCTGCTGGGCAGCCCGCCGGTCTTCTTCCCGAACGACACGGAGGCGGTGTGGGAGCTCGCCGAGCACCGCTACCTCTACGTCGAGGACCTCCCGGAGAAGGCGGGGCACGCGATGGTGACGGTGTTCGTCGAGGACCTCGACGAGCGCCTCGACGGCATCGCGGTCCGAGGCATCGATCCCGCGTCACGGGAGACGTACGAGAACGGCGTGCGCAAGGTGACCTTCCGGGACGCCGACGGCAACGAGATCGGCTTCGGGGGAGGGCCCGCCGAGGCCGACGGCTCCTGAACGTCAGAGCAGGCGTTGGGTGACCGTGTGCGTGTCGCCGTCGTGCACGAGCCGCGTCGACGCGCCCTGCACGAGCGCGAGGAACGGCGCCACGTGCCCGCACTCGACGTCGGCGACAATCGGCACCCCGAGGCCGCCGAGCGCGTCGCGCACGGCGTCGTTCTGGGTGAAGCCGTTGGGCTCCGGCGCCTTCGTGCGTGACACGACGATGCCGGAGGCGGCGTCGAACCAGCCTTGCAGGCGCATCGCGTGGAGCGCGCGACAGATGTCGTAGGACCCCCACTCGGCGATGTCGAGCAGCACGACGAGCCCCTCGGGGGCGTGCCGCTCGGCGAACGCCCGGATGTCGGCGAACCGCCCGCCGGCGAGGAAGCTCAGCGTCTCGACGCAACCGCCGACGAGGCGTCCGGAGAAGGTGACCGGATGGTCCTCCTGGCCGGGGTCGATGCGCGTCCACGTCCCGCGGCCGTCGAGCGTCAGCTCGGTGATCGTCGGGTTGCCGGCGTAGTCGTCCCAGCCGCCGGCGCGGTAGCGACCGGGGGAGCGCTGGACCAGCTCGTCACCCGCGGAGGCGGCCGCGACCTCGACCCAGTGGCGCATGCCGTCCGGCAGGGCGTACGGCGTGTCCATGAGGTTCTGCCCGTGGATCGTCGCGATACCGGTGGTCAGGGTCAGCGGTGTCAGCCAGGTCGACGTGTCGGAGAACCCGACGCACCACGTCGGCTCGGCCGCCGCCACGGCGTCGAGGTCGAGCAGGTCGAGCAGGTCGATGCCCGTCTCCCCGCCCCACGGCGGCACCACCGCGCGGATGGCCGGGTCGAGGAGCATCGCCATGAGCTCGGCCGCGCGCTGCTCGCGTGGCCCGCTCGTGTGGTCCGGGGCGTGGTTCAACGCGCCCACGACGACCTGGAAACCCCTGTCGCGCAGGCACTCCACGGCATACTCGAACCGCGGCCAGAGGGCGTCGGAGACGCCCGAGCTCGGTGAGGTGACCCCGATGCGGTCGCCGGGACGCAGGGGAGCGGGGTAGCGGATCGGCATGCCTCACATCGTGCCAGCCCACCCCACCCGTCGAGAGGCCAGTTCTCGTGGGCCCCACCCGTCGAGAGGCCACCTCTCGTAGGCCCCGCCTGGTCGAGAGGCGGATCCGCGTCGCGTGACGTGGCCTCTCGACCGCGGCGACCCCGCAGAAGGTGGCCTCTCGACGGTGGGGGCGGGTCAGGCCTTCGCGGCGGTGAAGCCCTGCTCGAGGTCGGCGATGATGTCGTCGATGTGCTCGATGCCGACCGACAGGCGCACGAGACCGGGCGTGACGCCGGCGGCGAGACGGTCCTCGTCGGGGCCCTGCGAGTGCGTCGTCGACGCGGGGTGGATGACGAGCGATCGCACGTCGCCGATGTTGGCGACGTGGCTGTGCAGGCTCAGTGCCTCGACGAACCTCTTGCCGGCCTCGAGGCCGCCCACGATCTCGAAGGAGAGCACCGCACCTGCCCCGCGCGGGGTGTACTTCTCCGCAAGGTCGTGGAACGGGCTGTCGGGCAGGGACGCCCAGACGACGTGCTCGACCTGCTCGTGCCCCTGGAGGTAGGCCGCGACCCGGTGGGCGTTCTCGATGTGGCGCTCGATGCGCAACGACAGCGTCTCGAGGCCCTGCGCGATGAGGAACGCGTTGAACGGCGAGGCCGCCGGCCCCAGGTCGCGCAGCAGCTGGACGCGTGCCTTGAGGATGAAGGCGAGGTTCGCGCCCAGCGGGCTGCCGACGCCGAGGTCACGTGCGAAGACGAGCCCGTGGTAGCTCTCCTCGGGCGTGTTGTAGTTCGGGAACTTCTCGGGGTCCTTGCCGTAGTCGAAGGCGCCCGAGTCCACGATGACGCCGGCGATCGAGGTGCCGTGCCCGCCGAGGTACTTCGTCGCCGAGTGCACGACGACGTCGGCACCCCACTCGATCGGTCGGATGAGGAAAGGAGTCGCGACCGTGTTGTCCACGACGAGCGGCACGCCGTGCTCGTGGGCAAGCGCAGCGACGGCCTCGATGTCGAGGATCTCCGACTTGGGGTTGGCGATCGTCTCGCCGAACAGCAGCTTGGTGTTCGGCCTGATCGCGACCCGCCACGAGTCGATCGACGTCGGGTCCTCGACGAATCCGACCTCGATGCCGAACTTCGGCAGCGTGTGCTTGAAGAGGTTGAAGGTGCCGCCGTAGAGGCTCGGCGAGACGACGACATGGTCGCCAGCCTCGGCGATGTTGAGGACCGCCAGCGTCTCGGCGGCCTGTCCTGACGCGACGAGGAGCGCACCGACGCCGCCCTCGAGCGCCGCGATGCGCTGTTCGACGACGTCGGTCGTCGGGTTCATGAGGCGGGTGTAGATGTTGCCGAACTCCTTGAGCCCGAACAGGTTTGCGGCATGGTCGGTGTCGTTGAAGACGTAGCTCGTCGTCTGGTAGATCGGCAGCGCACGAGCGCCCGTCGCACTGTCTGCGCTCTGTCCGGCGTGGATCTGCTTGGTCTCGAAGGACCAGTGGGGCTGGGTCATCGACGTCCTGCTCTTCCTGGGTCGTGTCGATGACCGGGCCCCGACAACCTCGTCGACGTGGCCCGGTGCACCGACGAGTCGGTGCGGAAAAGGAGTCTCCGCGCTTGCCCGCGCGCCGGGTGGCGACGACGGGCCAGGTCCTCACCCGGGGCACCCCGCCGCGGTGGGAGGGTTGCCGGCCAGCGAGCCGGGGCCAAGCGCTGGCACTCATGACCTGTCGGCGAGTCTACGTATGGCTGTCCGGCTGGTGGGAGCGCCTGTCCTCATCGTGGACGCGGAAGGCTCGGCGCCGAGTGCCCCGTGGCGTCGATCACTAGGACGTCCTACTATTCCGAACTCGCGAGTAGGATCGCGCTCGTGAGCACGAATTCCGACTTCGACCTGTTCCGGACCAGCGAGGACCACGAGGCCCTGAGAGGCGCCGTACGCGCGGTCGCCGAGGACAAGATCGCGCCGTATGCCGCCGCCGTCGACGAAGAGGCGCGCTACCCCCAGGAGGCGCACGACGCCCTCGTCGCCTCCGACTTCTTCGCGCCCCACGTCCCCGAGGAGTACGACGGGGTCGGGGCCGACGCCCTCGCGACGTGCATCGTCATCGAGGAGGTGGCGCGCGTCGACGCCTCCGCCTCCCTCATCCCGGCCGTCAACAAGCTGGGCTCGCTGCCGCTCATCCTCGACGGCAGCGATGCTCTCAAGCAGCGCTACCTCCCGCCGCTGGCCAAGGGGGAGACGACCTTCTCCTACGGCCTGTCCGAGCGCGAGGCCGGCTCCGACACCGCGTCGATGAAGTGCCGCGCGCGCCAGGACGGTGACGACTGGGTCCTGTCCGGGCAGAAGTCGTGGATCACGAACGCCGGTGTGTCCGAGTACTACACGGTCCTCGCGGTCACCGATCCCGACGGTCCCCGCGGCGGCAACGTCACGGCATTCGTCGTCGAGAGGTCTGACGAGGGGTTCACCTTCGGTGAGAAGGAGCGCAAGCTCGGGATCAAGGGAAGCCCCACCCGCGAGCTGCACTTCGACAACGTCCGCATCCCCGGTGACCGCGTCGTGGGGCAGGTCGGCGACGGGCTCAAGCTCGCGCTGCGCACCCTCGACCACACCCGTGTCACCATCGGCGCCCAGGCCGTCGGGATCGCCCAGGGCGCGCTCGACCAGGCCATCGCGTACGTCAAGGACCGCAAGCAGTTCGGCACGCGCATCGCGGACTTCCAGGGCATCCAGTTCATGCTCGCCGACATGGCGATGGAGCTCGAGGCGGCACGCCAGATGGTCTACGTCGCGGCGGCCAAGTCCGAGCGCGGCGACAAGGACCTGGCCTTCTTCGGCGCGGCCGCGAAGTGCTACGCCTCTGACGCGGCCATGAAGATCACGACGGACGCCGTGCAGCTGCTGGGCGGCGCGGGCTACACGCGCGACTTCCCGCTCGAGCGGATGATGCGTGACGCGAAGATCACCCAGATCTACGAGGGCACCAACCAGGTCCAGCGCATCGTCATGGCCCGCTCGCTGCTCAAGTAGGAGGCGGGTGGTGGACGCGGCGGCTCACCGGCACGTCCACCACCCGGTCAGGACGCGGCTGCCGAAAGACGCCCGGGCGTGATCCGGACCGTGTCGCCCGTCGCCGTGCTCGACGTCACCGTTACGGACGTGCCCGAGTCGGGGTCGGTCCACGTGAGGCCCGCCTGCAGCGGCGCGTCATCGAGTCCCAGGGCCGTGCCGGGGGTCGTGTCGACCACGCGCACCGGCCCGCGTCCGGTGGCGACCGCCGTGTCGACGAGGTAGACGAGCACTCCGGACGCCGCGATCTCCCGGTCGTAGCGCAGCGGCTTGCGCGACTCCAGCACGAGCGCCCGACTGCCCCCGAGCGGCAGCACGGCCATCGCCGTGCCCCGACCCACCTCGACGGCGGTGAGGCGCACGGTGGTGTCGCGGTCGGGACCCAGGCAGGCCACCTCGCCGTCCCGGAGCCAGCCGAGCATCCACCGGTGCCACGCCAGGTACTCCGGCGCCTGGCCCGAGATGAGGCCCATGAGGTCCCAGCCGCCGACGGCCGCGTGGTAGTTCGGCGGGTCGCTTCCCGGCGCGGGGTCGAACGTGTAGAGGTCGGGCAGCCCGAGGGTGTGCCCGCTCTCGTGGGCGAGCACCAGGCCGCCCCACCTCCACTGGTCGTAGCCGAACGTGATGGCGTGGGTCAGATGGTTGCCGTCGGCCGTCACGTCGAGGAAGTTCGTCGTCGGCGAGTACGTGATGTCCCTCGCCGCCTCCGTCGCGACGACCCACACGACGTCGACATCGGCGAAGTCGTAGACCGGGTCGGCTGCGCGGATCGCGTCCTCGATGTAGCGCACGTGGTCCTCATAGCTGAGGCCGCGTTCGAAGGGGTAGTCCGTCGACGGCCGCGGCATCCGGACCCAGCGATCGCTCGAGCGCGCCGTGACCTCGAGGGCGCCACGCGAGAGCGTGTTGAGGTAGTCGATGCCGGGCGCGAGGTTGCTCTCGGCCTTGAGCAGCGACCCGCGCGGGGCGGGGGCGTCTTGGAAGTCGACGAAGATCATTGCCGCGCGGAGCTTTCCCCGTGCGGGCAGGGCCTGCTCCGCCACTGGGAAGCCCTCGGCGAGATCGGTCTGGGTCGTGGCGACACGGCACGCCTGGGCCGGCGCGAGGATGCCTGCCAGTGCCGAGGGTGCGGGGGCAGCGGCCGAACCGGGCGGCGCCGCGACGGTCAGCGAGGCTCCGACCGCCACTGCGGCCAGTGCGGAAAGGATGGGTCTCACGATGGCTCCTTGGAGTGGAAGGTCGCGGGCAGTCGCGCGCCGGCCGGGCTCACGCCGGCCTCATCGGCGCGGAGGCGGCGGCACGGCGTACGGTCGTGGCCTCGTCGGCCGTCAGGAGGCCGGCCTGGGTCCAGGTCGCGGTCGTGTTCGCGACGGCACGCTCGAACGCCTTCTTGTTCTTGAACGGCGCGAGGGACCAGAGGGCATCGAGGAAGCTGCGACCGTCATCGTCGCGGCGGTTCTCGACGCCGGAGTCCTGCCCCGCGAAGACGATCGTCGGTTCGGTCCGCCTGACGTATGCGTGGTAGGGCTCCGGATTGCCGAGGTAGAACGGCTCGAACCGGATCCCGTTGGTCTCGAACGTCATCGGGCTCGTACCGGGCTTCACCACCGCCCCGAGGTCGCCCGACAGCGGTAGGTCGCCATACAGTCCGACCGGCAGCCAGCTCGTCGCCTGGGACTTGCCGATGAGGGCCACCGGACCGTAGAGCAGCGCCTGCACGCTCGGGTCGTCGAGGGCCTGCTCGACGCGGACGGCATACGGGAAGGTGACCGTGACCCGGTCGCCCGAGCGCCACGAGCGCAGCAGCCGCGCGTAGCCGTCCGAGCCCACCTCCACCCACTGGCGTTGACCGTTGACGGCCACCGTGAAGCCGTCCCCCGACCAGGACGGGACGCGAAGCCGGAGGTCGAGCCGGCCGCTGCCCGTCACGGTCAGCGTGCTCGACTGGGAGCGCGGGTAGTCGCCGGTCTGCGTGACCGTCATCGCGCGCTCGGACCACGTCAGCGTCGACGGGATGTAGAGGTTGACCCAGAGCACGTCGTCCTGAGGCGACCGGAAGTAGATCGAGTCCTGGTACTTCGTGTGGTTCTCCAGTCCCGTTCCGCCGCAGCAGGTTCCGGTGTTGCCGTAGCCTCGCGTGGCGCCCGGGCCCACCGGCACCATGTAGTTGACGAGGGGGTCCGTCGTGCTGTCGGCGTCCTGGCGTGAGGCGAGGATCTGGTTGACGAGCGCCTTCTCGTAGTAGTCCATGAACCGCGCGTCGGGTGCGTGGAAGAAGAGGTTCCGCGCAACCTTGAGCATGTTGTAGGCGGCGCAGGACTCGGCGTTCGTCGTCGTGACGATGGTGCCCGCGATGACGTCGCGCTTGCGGAAGACCTCGCCCTGCCCGGTACCGCCGTGCGCGTACGCCCGGTGGGGTACGACCATGTCGAAGAAGTGACGCGTCGCCTCCCGGTACGAGGTGTCGCCCCCCTGCTCGAAGACGCGCAGGTAGCCGATGAACTGGGGGATGTGCTGGTTGGCGTGCTTGCCCTCGAGGGTGTCGCGGTCGGCTGCGCAGTCGGCCAGCAGCGTCGTGTTGTCGAAGCAGCGTGCCGTCTGCATGAACCGTTCGTCGCCGGTGAGCGAGTAGAGGTCTGCCATCACCTCGTTCATGCCGCCGTACTCGCCGGCGATGTAGAGGGCCCACATCCGGTCGAGCTGCTCACGGGGGAGCGTGCTGAGCCGGCTGTGCACCCACTCGCCCATGCGCCTGACCACCTCGAGCGCTGTGGCGTTCCCGGTCAGGGTGTGGGCGTCGAGGAGGCCGCGCATGATCTTGTGGCACGTGTAGTACGGCGCCCAGATGGCGGGGTAGGTGACGTACTGCTCGAGCTTGATGAACTGCGTCTCCGGGTATGCCGCAAGGTAGCCGGGGTGGCTCGGCCCGGCCGGTCCGCCTTCGCCGGTCACCATGGAGGCGTCCCACGAGCGGCCGGAGGAGTCGCCGACCGTGACACCCGAGGTCTCGTCGAAGCGGTACCACGCGACGTCTCCGCCGGCGCCGCCGCCGGGCGTGGTGACGAGCTGGGCGATCTCGGCGGCAGCGAGGGCACGGCTGTGGATGGTCACGTCGTCGACGGTGCCGGCGAGCATCGCGTCACCGTACTGCGAGCGGCCGATCCAGTTGTTCTTGGGCGCACCGAGGTCGGCGGGCGAGAGCGTCATGGCCGTGTTGGTGCCGGCGACGGCCCCGTCGACGTAGAGAGTGCCGACCTGCCCGCTCATGGTCACGGCGAGGTGGGTCCACCGATCGGTCTCGAGTCGGCTCGTGCCGTTGATCCGCTGCTCGCCTCCACCGCCCGTGCGGGTGATGGCGAACCGGGGCCCGGAGCCGGCGTCGATCGTGAGGAACATGTTGGATGTCGTTCCCGTGCCGAAGTCGAAGGCTCGTGACCACGTGCGCAGCTCGTGCAGGTTGAGCCACATCGAGATCGTGAAGTCGTGCAGGCCGTCGATGGTCGCGTCGGGCAGGCCGACGTACTGACCGTCACCCGAGAGGACGAGGCCGTTGCCGAACCTCCCTGTGCCCCACGTCGCCGGTGGGGGTGGCGTGCCAGGCTGGCCGACCTTGGCGTCGAAGGCCAGCTGGCACTCCTGCAGGCCCGCCACGACCTCGTCGAGCGTGTCCTTGAAGACGGCTTCCCCAGTGCCGGCCCATGCCTGCGCGAGCATCGACATGAGGTGCCCGCTGTAGTGTCCGCGGAGGTTGCCCGTGGCGTCGTCCCAACCGCCCGGCGGCTGCGCACCGCGGGTGTCCAGTCCGGCGGCCGCCCGGAAGTTGCTGAGGATCCGGTCGGCGGGGTAGGCGCGGGCGTACGCCAGCATCCGGTCGCGCTTCTCGGTGAAGATGCTGGGCCGCAGCTGCACGGAGTCGAGGTCGAACGGCAGCGCGGTCCACGAACGGGGGACCGGAAGCCCGTTCACCGTGCGCGAGGCGGCGGCCGCGGCGCTCGCCGTCCCGCTCGTCATGGTTGCGCCGGCAGCAGTCGCGCCTGCGCCCGCCACGGCCACGGCGCCCGCTGACGCTGCCCCGTAGCGCAGGACCTGGCGTCGAGAGAAGGTGTTGCTCGTCATGCGTCGTCTCCTTCGTCGTCGGAGGATCGACCGGCGCGCGCGCACCTCCGCCTGGGCCGCCATGGCGGCCGGGGGCAGGACGGGACGGGCGGAAGCGCGGGTGCCCGGTGGTTCCAGCCTCAGGATCGGGCGAGCGTCCGGGTGCGGGCGTCCGACGGACGTCCCTGTCGCCACCGGGCGGGGCGACGCACTCACCGATGTGAGCAATACCATATGATATGTCACACACTGTGGTCAATGGGGGCTCCTGGCTCGGCGCCGTGAAGGCCGCGTCACCCCGTCAGGGGCGGATCACCAGCGGGCGGACTCGCCTGCGGCACAAAAGGATCGGGGCACGTCCCAGGGGTTCTCGTCGCGCAGAGGGGCCGGGAGGAGAACCTGGGGAGCTCCTTGGAAGGCGACACCGCGCTGGAAGCGACCGACCGCGGCGGTTCCGACCGACGTCGCGTCCGTCGTCGTGGCCGGCCAGGGGCCTCCGTGCTGCATGGCCGGAGTGACCGCCACACCCGTCGGCCACCCACGGAAGAGCACTCGGCCCGAGGTGCGCGCCATGACGCGGACGAGCCGGTCGAGGTGCGGGCCGACCTCCCCCGTGCCGAGGTGCACGGTGCTCGTGAGGTTGCCGGGGAACAGGTCGGCCACGACAGCGGCGAGGTCGCTCCGGGCGGGGACCTCGACGAGGATCGACAGCGGGCCGAAGGCCTCGTCGAGCAGGGTGTCGGGGTGGTTGCGCAGGGTCGCGAGCGACACGGCGAGGAAGGTCGGTGTCACCCAGGCCTGACCGTCGTCGTCGCGCCGGACCGACCCGGCGTGCACGACGCGCACGCCGGCCGTGGCGAGCACCGCCGCGCGCCGGGCGACGTAGCCGTCGGCGATGGCGGGGTTGAGCAGGCGGTGCTCCGGCACCTCGGATGCCGCCTCGGCGATCACGGTGTCAACCACCGATCCCTCTGGCACGAGCAGGAACCCGGGCTTCGTGCAGAGCTGACCCGCGGATCCGGAGACGCTCGCGACATAGCCACGCAGCAGGTCGTCGCCGCCCTCGGACAGGGCGGCCGCCGTGACGACGACGGGGTTGACGCTGCCGAGCTCGCCGAAGAACGGGATGGGATGGGGGCGGGACGCGGCCACCCCGGCCAGGAGGCGCCCGGCGCGCAGCGAGCCGGTGAAGGACGCGGCCCGGACCCCCGGGTGGCGCAGCACCTCGAGGCCCGTCTCCTGGCCCTCGACGAGCTGCAGCACCCCGTCGGGCAGGCCTGCATCGACGAGCGCCGTCGCGACGAGGTCGGCGACACGACGCGAGAGGCGCGGGTGGCCCGGGTGCGTCTTGACGACGACGGGGCAGCCGGCAGCCAGCGCCGACGCCGTGTCGCCACCGGCCACCGAGAAGGCGAAGGGGAAGTTGCTCGCCGCGAACACGAGGACCGGGCCCACGGGAACCATGACGCGGCGCAGGTCGTCGCGCGGCACGCCGAGCGCGTAGTCGGGATCGGCCTCGTCGATCCGGGCGTCGAGGTAGGCCCCCTGCTCCACGACGCGCGCGAAGAGCCCGAGCTGGACACGGGTGCGTCGCAGCTCGCCCGCGAGCCGCGCAGGGAGCAGGCCGGTCTCGGCCTCGGCGATCCCGATGAGCTCGTCGGCGTGCTCACCGAGGGCGCGGGCGGCGCCGTCCAGCGCGGCGGCGCGCACGGCGGGTGCGAGGTCGGGCAGGACGTCGAAGGCGCGCTGGGCCCTCGCGACGACGTCGTCGACGCGTGTGGACGCCGCCGGGCGTGGGTGGATGTGGGTCGTGGTCACGGGTGCTCCTCGGGTGCCGTCGCGGTTCAGAACGCGAACCCGGCGGGGAAGGGGTCGGTGGGGTCGAGCAGGTAGCGGGCCGACCCCGTGACCCACGCCCGGCCGGTGATGGTGGGGACGACTGCCGGGATGCCGGCCACCTCGGTCTCGGCGACGAGGCGGCCGACGAAGCGGCTGCCGATGAACGACTCGTTGACGAAGTCGGTGTCGAGGGCGAGGTCGCCGCGCGCCCACAGCTCGGCCATCCGGGCGGACGTGCCCGTGCCGCAGGGCGACCGGTCGAACCAGCCGGGGTGGATGGCCATGGCGTGGCGCGACAGCGTGGCGTCGGAGCCCGGTGCGATGAACTCGACGTGGTGGCAGTGGTCGACGCCGTCGATGGTCGGGTGGTGAGGCGGCGCATTGGTGTTGATCGCGTCCATGATGGCCAGGCCCGCTGCGAGCACGTCGTCCTGGTGCGCGCGGTCGAAGGGCAGGCCGACGGCGTCCAGGTCGACCATGGCGTAGAAGTTGCCGCCGAAGGCGAGGCTGTAGGGGACGTCCCCGAGCCCGGGCACGGCCACCGTGTCGTCGAGGCGCACCACGAAGCTGGGGACGTTCTCGATGGTCACGGAGTCCGCGTGACCGTTGCTGACGGCCACCCGGGCGATGACGAGGCCGGCGGGTGTGTCGAGCCGGATCGTCGTCACCGGCTCGACGACCTCGACGAGCCCGGTCTCGACGAGCACCGTGGCGACGCCGATCGTCCCGTGGCCGCACATCGGCAGGCAGCCTGACACCTCGATGTAGACCACGCCCCAGTCGCAGTCCTGCCGCGTCGGTGGCTGCAGGATCGCGCCGCTCATGGCGGCGTGGCCGCGCGGCTCGAGGACGAGCAGCTGCCTGATCTCGTCGAGGTGCTCGATGAAGTGCAGCCGCTTGTCGTTCATCGTCGCTCCCGGGATCACGCCGACGCCGTCGGTGACGACACGCGTCGGCATGCCCTCCGTGTGCGAGTCGACGGCGGTGAACGACAGGGTGCCCGGCCTGAGCCGGACCTGTGGGTCCCCGGCGCTCATCGGGAGGCGAGGTAGGACAGGGCCTTCTCGGTGTCCTTGCGCACCTGGGCCTCGTGCTCCGGGCTGAGCGGTCCGCGCGGGGGACGGGTGCGTCCGCCCTTGCTGTGACCGGCGATGTCGATCGACAGCTTGATCGCCTGGACGAACTCGGTGCGGGAGTCCCAACGGAAGACGGCCACCAGGTGCGAGTAGAGCTCACGGGCCTCGGCGATCCGGCCCTCCCGGACGAGCGTGTAGATCTCGACGGCCTCGCGCGGGAAGGCGTTGGGGTAGCCGGCGAACCAGCCGACCGCGCCCGCGACGAGGGACTCGAAGAGCAGGTCGTCGGCACCGGCGATGACGTCGATGTCGGCGACCTCCTTGATCTCGAGCACCCGGCGGATGTCGCCGGAGAACTCCTTGATCGCGACGACGTTCTCGAGCTGCGCGATCTCGGCGACGAGGTCGGGCGTCAGGTCGACCTTGGTATCGAACGGGTTGTTGTAGGCCATGATCGGCAGCCCGACCTCGTTGACCCGTGCGTAGTGCTCGACGACCTCGGATCGGTTGGCGCGGTAGATGGTCGGCGGCAGCAGGAGGACGCCGTCGGCGCCGTCCTCGGCGGCGAGGTGAGCCCAGTGCTGGGCCTGGTGCCAGCCGACGCCGTGGACGCCGGCGACGACGATGCCGCGTCCGCCCACGGCCTCGACGGCGACCTGGACGACGCGGCGGCGCTCCTCGTCGGTGAGGGACGAGTACTCGCCGAGCGAGCCGTTCGGGCCCACGCCGCGGCACCCGTTGTCGATGAGGAAGCTGCAGTGCTCGGCGTACCGGTCGTAGTCGACGGTGAGGCCGGCGGGTGCCGACTCGTCCTCCGTGAAGGGGAGCGTCGTCGCGACGACGACGCCGCCGAGGTCGAAGGGGGTGGTGCTCACGGGGTGTCCTTCCGTTCTGGGGTGGGGTGCTCGTCGCCGGGACGGGTGCCGGGCGACGTGGTGGTGCGGCTGGTGGGTGGCGGCGACCCTGCGCGGGCGAGGTCGCCGAGCCGGACGGGAGTGACGACGGGACGCGCTTCGAGCGCGCCGGGCGCGCCGAGCAGTGCGGACACCGCGGGGGAGCACATGCGCCCCTGGCAGATGCCGAGGCCGGCACGCGAGGTGAGCTTGACCGAGACGGGGTCGGTCGAGGCGGTGAGTGCCACGGTCTCGCGCAGTCGGCCGGCGGTGACCTCCTCGCAGCGGCACACGATGGTGTCGTCGCGCAGCCACGAGACCCACCCGGGCCGGATGCCGTGTGCCCGGGCGAGCCGGGCCGCGACCTCCCGCGTCGCCCGCCGCCGTTTCACCGCGCGTCGTGCGTCGGGGGTGGCCGGGTCGCCGCCGGCGGCGTCGTGACCCGCGAGCCAGCCCTCGGCGAGCGCGGCGTCCACGCCGCCGATGCCGGTCGTCTCGCCGGCAGCCCACACGCCGGGGCTGCTGGTGCGCTGACGGTCGTCGACGGACACGAAACGGGATGGCGTGATCCGCGTGCCCAGGGCGATGGCGATCTCCAGGCGGGGGGTGAAGCCGTGGCTGACGCAGACGGCGTCGACCTCGAGCGTGCGTTCGGTGCCTGGGACCGGTGCCCATCCGGCATCGAGCCTCGCGATGGTCACGGCCTCGACGTGGGTCGTCCCGTGGGCCGCGACGACGGCCGAGCCGATGCGGTACGGGATCCGGTGCCGCACGTGCGTGGCGGCGTAGCCGGCGAGCTCGGTGAGCTTGGCGGTGCTGCCCGAGAGCCGCCAAGGGCTCGTGAGCCAGCCACGCGCGAGGGCTCGGGCACTGCTCGCCTCGAGCACCTCGACGACGGAGGTCCCGCGGGCGGCCAGTGTCGCAGCGACGGGCAGGAGGAAGGGACCTGCCCCCGCGACCACGACGCGGTCGCCGACCGCGACTCGGTCGCCCTTGACGAGGGCCTGCGCCGCGCCTGCCGTCGTGACGCCCGGGAGGTCCCAGCCCGGGAAGGGGAGCGTGCGGTCGTGCGCCCCGGTGGCGACGACGACGGCGTCCGGTGCGAGCGTGAGTGCCTCGCGGTCGAGGTCGTCGGGCAGCCCGACGAGGACGTGGAGCCGCTGCCCGTCGTCGTGCTGCTCGGCGGCCCACACCTGGGCGCCCGTCACGACGTCGACGCGCGGGTGTGTGCGCACGGCGTCGTCGAGAGCTCGGTAGGTGCGCCAGCCGTGCTGGACGGACAGGTCGTCGGGTGCTAGGTGGTCGAGGGGCTCGGCGGGATGCCGCCAGTACTGCCCGCCCGTCTGGTCGGCGGCGTCGAGGAGCGTGACGCGAGCCCCGGCCTCGGCCGCTGCACGGGCCGCGGCGAGCCCGGCCGGACCGGCGCCCACGACGGCGACGTGGCGGGGGCCACCGGCGGCGCTCACGGCGTCTCCCGGGGGAGCGTGATGTGCTGGCGGACGACGACGTCGCCGTCGCGCGCCCGTCGGAGGCAGGCGCGGACGTCGGCGAGGCCGTTGACCTCGACGACGCAGTCGAAGCAGACGCCGATGCCGCAGAACAGGCCGCGTGGGGCGTCACCGAAGGACGTCGTGCGCCACGAGGACTCGCCCGCGGCCAGCAGGACTGCCGCGATCGTCTGCCCGGCGCGCCCCGTCACGGGCACGCCGTCGACCGAGACCGTCACCGGGTAGGAGTGCCCGCCACCGACCTGCCCGGCAGGGTTGTCGACGGTCACGAGGCCACGTCCTCGGTGACCACCGGCGCCCCGGTGGGACCCGCGTCCGTGGCCAGGCCCGGGCGTCCGGGACGGAACGGGCGAGGGTCGAGCGCGGGAGACCCGCCCACGAAGAGCTCGGCGAGAAGCTCGCCGGTGGCGGGCGCCAGGCCGATCCCTGCTCCCTCGTGCCCGGTGGCGAACCAGACGCCAGACAGGCGCGTGTCTGAACCGATGACGGGCAGGTGGTCGGGCACGTAGGGCCGGAACCCGAGGTAGGAGCGCATGACGCTCGCGCCTTCGAGGAACGGGAAGAGGCGCAGGGCGCGCTGGGCGACCGCCCGGAGGACCTCGACGCGGAGCCGCCGGTCGAAGCCGACCTGCTCGCGGCTGGACCCGATGAGAACCGTGCCCGCGGCGGTCGACTCGACGACGGCCGAGGCCTGGAGTGCGGCGTCGGCCGACTGGGTGGCGCCGAAGTAGTCACCGTCGTAGACCTTGTGGTGCACGCGGTGCGGCATGCGGGTCGTCACGAGCACCATCCCGCGGCGAGGCCGCACGGGAAGAGACACACCGAGCCGCTCGGCGACGACGCCGGACCACGGCCCGGCCGCGACGACCACGGCATCCGCGTGCAGGACGCCGTCGGTCGTGCGGAGCCCGCGGACGCGGTCACTGCCGGTGAGTGACCCGACGACCTCGCAGCCTGCACGGACGGCGACCCCGCGAAGGCGAGCGGACGCGAGCAGGGCCTCCGTCGCGACGACGGGCTGCACCTGCGCGTCCTCGGGGTAGTGGACGGCCGCTGCCAGCTCAGGGGAGAGGTACGGCTCGAGCTGCAAGGCCTCGGCGAGGGAGACGGTGCGGGCGTCGACGCCGCCCCCGCGCTGCGAGGTCGCGAAGGCACGCAGCGGCTGGGCGCCGGCTTCCGTCGTCGCGGCGACGAGCCCGCCCTTCCGGTCGTACTCGAGGGACGGGAATCGTGGCCCGAGCTCGTCGGCGAGCTCCGCGGCGAGGTCGGGCCAGAGTGCGGACGCGTAGCGGGCCAGGTCGAGCTCCGGGCCGGGGCCCTTGTCGGAGACGAGGATGTTGCCCTCGCCGTGCGCGCTCGTCGCCGTACCCGGTGAGCCGCGGTCGACGAGGGTGACCTGTGCTCCGCGTCCTGCCAGGGCGCGGGCGCAGGCGGCACCGACGATGCCCGCGCCGATGACGACGACGTCGCTCATCTCGCTCCCTTCGGGCTCGGTTTCGGATCTGGGTCTGGTGCGGGCGGCGGCGTGGCTGGCGCGTGACACATCACACCGGAGAATGCGGTGGCCCCGTCGTGCGGCCGGATGGGCTTCAGGCCTCGGCGTGCCCCGCCCACAGGCCGAGGGAGTGGCCGATGTGCCGCTCCATGAGTGCACGTGCCCCGGCGCCGTCACCCGAGGAGAGCAGCTCGAGCAGCTCGTGGTGCTCGTGCGCGGACTCGACGAGCCGGCTCGTGCCGGCGATGGCCGACAGTCCGAGCAGGCGCGCTCGGCTGCGCAGGTCACTGACGATGTCGACCGCGATCGGGTTGCCGAGCATCGCGGTCAGCCGCACGTGGAAGGCCGTGTCTGCCTCCAGGTAGGCGACGAGGTCGCCCGTGCGGGCACCCTCGACGATCCGGTCGGCGCCGCCGCGCAGCTCGGAGAGAGCGGACTTCGGAAAGCTGGCCGCAAGGCGCTCCATGCAGGTGGGCTCGATCATGAGGCGCACCGAGGCGACGTGGCGCAGTGACTCCTCGCTGACGACCGTGATGCGGAAGCCCTTGTTGCGCACGGGCTCGACGTATCCGGACTTCTCGAGCTCGAGGATGGCCTCGCGCACCGGCGTCGCCGAGACGTTGAAGCGCGTGGCGAGGGTCGGGACCGACACGAGCTGGTTCGGGGCCAGCTCACCCGTGACGATGGCGGCGACGAGGGCGCGGCGGACGCGCTCGCGCAGGCTCTCGGTCGGCTCGATGCGTTGGAGCGATCCGGGCGAGGTCGTCGTGCTCATGCAGGGTCCTTCCGCCAGGCGCGGGTGTCGCGGTCGCTCAGAGCGGCCCGACGGTCGGACCCTCAGTAATATCTTACGTAGTACCGCACTACGGCTGTCAAGGCCGTCGCCGTCCAGCTGGCGCCCAAGCGCGCTGGCCCGAAAGCACCCGCCGCCGTCCGCCCAAATTGTGAGGCAGCAGAGCGTGTTTCATTCCTGTGAACGCTAACAAACGGGCCTTCCATCCGCGCCGACCTTGTGGTTGACTCTCCGCCAGCCGCTAACGCTATGTGATCTGTGAAATATCACGTACCAGTGATCGACCCAAAGGAGCCACCGTGCCCGGCCCGACCACCCAGCTGCCTCGGGTGTCACCCCGTAGCGCGCCCCTGCCACCTGAGCCGCCGAGCCGGGCACCCGCCGCGGACGTCACAGGTCCCCTCGGTCGACCGCTCGGCTCCGGGGCCGTGCGGCTCACGTCCGGCCTGCTGGCCGACTGGCAGCAGCGCAACCGGCAGGTGACCGTCCCGCACACGACCCGCGAGGTCGAACGTGCGGGAAACCTCGAGAACTTCCGTCGGCTCGCCGACGACACGAGCTCGCACTACGCCGGGCGCTACCCGTTCCTCGACACGGACGTCTACAAGACCCTCGAGGGTCTCGCCTACGTCATCGCACAGACGGAGCGTGACGCCCGCGACGACGAGCCGGAGGCCGTCGAGGCCAGGCGGTTCTACGAGACGGCCGTCGACCTCGTGGCACGCAGCCAGTCCGACGACGGATACGTGGGGAGCGCCTTCCTCGGCGCCGGCGCCCTGCGCGAACCGTGGTCTGACCTCGCGTGGGGGCACGAGATGTACAACCTCGGGCACCTGACCCAGGCCGCCGTGGCCGCTGCTCGCCAGCTCGGCGACACCCGGCTGCTCGACGTGGCCCGCCGCTTCGCGGACCTCGTCGTGCGGCGCTACGGCGAGGACGGTGAGCCCGCGTACTGCGGCCATCCCGAGGTCGAGATGGCGCTCGTCGAGCTGTACCGCGAGACGGGAGACACGGCATACCTGCGCCAGGCGCGTCTGTTCGTCGACCGCCGCGGCAGCGGCACCCTGACACACACGATCTTCCCGCCCGACTACTTCCAGGACCACGTCCCGCTGCGGGAGCTGTCGTCCGTCACTGGCCATGCGGTGCGCATGGTCTACCTGGCGGCCGGCGCGACGGACGTCGCCCTCGAGACGGGCGACACCGAGCTGCTCGGCCACCTGGGCGTCCTCTGGGACGACATGGTCGCCGCGAAGTCCTACCTCACCGGCGGGCTCGGCGCCCGGCACTCCGACGAGGCGTTCGGGGACCGTTACGAGCTGCCGTCGGAACGCGCCTACGCCGAGACCTGCGCGGCCATCGGCGCCATGCAGTGGGGCTGGCGGCTCTTCGTGGCGACGGGTCGCGCCGACGTCCTCGACACCGTCGAGCGCATCCTCTACAACGCGTACGCGGTCGGCCTCTCGCTCGCGGGCGACGCGTTCTTCTACGACAACCCGCTCCAGCGACGGCCCGACCACGAGCAGCGCTCGGGTGCCGAGTCCGGGGGAGAGCCCCTGCGGCGGGCCTGGTTCGGGTGCCCCTGCTGCCCGCCGAACGTCGTCCGGTGGATGGCCCAGCTCCAGGACCATGTCGCCCTCGCCGACGACACGTCGCTGACGCTCGGCCTCATCACCGCGGGCGTCATCGAGAGCCCGGCCCTCGACGTCGAGGTGCGCACCGCGTACCCCTTCGAGGGCGACGTCGAGATCACCGTGCTGCGGGCGACAGAGGGGCCGGCCACGCTCACCGTGCGGGTGCCGGGGTGGGCGCACGACGCCCGGATCGAGGTCGACGGCGCCGCCCCCACGCCGACCCCTCCCGGCTGGGCACGGCTCGATCGGCGCTGGCGTGCGGGCGACCGCATCCGGCTCACCCTGCCGATGTGCGTCCGCGTCGTCCGCTCCCATCCGTACGTCGACGCGACGCGCGGGGCGGCCGCCGTCCTACGCGGACCCGTCGTGCACTGCGTCGAGCAGCACGACGCCCCGGCGCCGGTCGACGACCTCGTCCTCGTCGGCGCGCGCGAGGCGGCCCCTTCCAGCCCGGACGACCCCGTGCTGCGTCACGCCGTCGAGGGGCTCGTCACGGTGCGGGTCCCCGACGTCGACGACCCCTACCCCGACCTCGACCCCGACCTCGACCCCGACATCGACCCCGACATCGACCCCGATGTCGACCGGGGCGCACCGGCCACCGCCGCGCAGCCCGACGTCGTCCCCGTCCCTCTCGTGCCCTACTTCCTGTGGGGCAACCGAGGACCCGCCGCCATGCGGGTCTGGTTGCGGCGCAGCTGATCCCGCGTCCGTCCTCCTCTTCGACCGTGCATCGAGTGGTCGTCCCCCCGACCCCGACCGAACCCCACACCATCTTCCGGAAGGTCACCATGAAACGCCACCTCACGACGACCCTTGCCCTCGCCACGACAGCGGCCCTCGCGCTCGGCGCCTGCAACGGCGGCGGCGCCACGAGCGGATCGCCCGGCGCGGCCGCCGTCGACTTCACCGCGACCCCCGCCAAGGGCGGCACGGTCGAGGTCCTCCAGAACTCCGACTTCTCCTACCTCGACCCCGCCCGTGGCTGGGACGGCGGCGTCAACAACTTCTACCGCCTCGTGTACCGGACGCTCACGACGCCCGCACCGGGCAACGCGAAGGACCCCAACGCGA
Organism: Terrabacter sp. GCM10028922; assembly: GCF_042666095.1. Taxonomy (NCBI): domain Bacteria; kingdom Bacillati; phylum Actinomycetota; class Actinomycetes; order Micrococcales; family Intrasporangiaceae; genus Terrabacter; species Terrabacter sp. GCM10028922. Next base: position 71,537 of record NZ_JBHTFG010000006.1, read on the forward strand.
TCGTGCCCGACCTCGCGACCGGCCTCGGCACCCCGTCCGACGGCGGGAAGACGTGGACCTACACCCTCAAGGAGGGCCTGGCGTTCGAGGACGGCACGCCGATCACGTCGGCGGAGGTGAAGTTCGGCATCTCCCGGGCGTGGGACCCCGAGATCGGGATCGGGTCGCCGTACGCCAAGAACGTCATCGCCGCACCCGAGGGGTACGCCGGGCCGTACCGTTCCGGAGACCTGTCGACGATCGAGACCCCCGACGCGAAGACGATCGTCTTCCACCTCAAGAAGCCGTTCCCGGAGTTCGACGCCGTCGTCGGCCAGGTGAACATGACGCCCTTCCCGAAGGGAAGCGGCGCCGGCGACTCCTTCATCAAGAAGATCATCGCGTCGGGGCCGTACAAGCTCGCCGCGTACACGCCCGGCAGCCTCATCCAGCTCGAGCGCAACCCGAAGTGGGACCCGGCCACCGACCAGGTCCGCACCGCGAAGCCCGACGCGTGGCGCTTCACGATGGGGCTGGACCCCGCGACCATCGACGAGCGTCTCCTCGCCGGGCAGGGCACTGACGCCAACGCGATCGCCGGCACGATCCAGGCCTCGACCCTGCCTCGCCTCCAGGCACCTCAGTACAAGGACCGCGTGCTGCGGATGTCGGGCATCTGCACGACGTACATGTCGCTCAACACGACCAAGAAGCCGCTCGACGACGTCCGCGTGCGCCAGGCGATCAACTACGCCGTCGACAAGGCCGCGGTGCAGAACGCCACCGGCGGCACCCAGCTCGCCACGATCGCGACGACGATCCTGCCGACGACCGTGGCCGGTCACAAGGACTACGACCTCTACCCGAGCCCGGGTCACAAGGGCGACGTCGAGGCGGCCCGCAAGCTGCTCGCCGAGGCCGGGCGGTCGCAGGGCTTCTCGATGGTCCTCGACATCCGGTCCCAGCCGAAGATGCAGAAGCAGGCCGAGGCGATCCAGCAGTCGCTCAAGCGGATCGGCATCGACGTGCAGCTCAACGTCATCGACACGTCCACGTACTACGAGACGATCGGGACCCGTTCCCAGCAGCACGATGCCGCGATCACCGGCTGGTGCCCCGACTGGGCGTCGTCGGCCGCGACCTTCATCCCGCCGCTGTTCTACGGCCCGACCATCACCGACAAGGGCAACCCGAACCTGGCCCAGCTCGACGACCCGGCCATCAACAAGCGGATCGACGAGGTGGGCGCGATGAGCGACCTCGAGGCCGCGAACCAGCAGTGGGGCGACCTCGACGAGCAGGTCATGAAGCTCGCGCCCATCGTCCCGCTCAACGTCGAGCAGGCCGTCTACCTGCCGGGCCGCAACGTCGCCGGCCTCTTCGCCTCCCCGGGTGCTGCGACCGGTGGCATCGACTTCGTCCTCGTCGGGCTGCGCGACGCCGACGAGAGCTGACCTCATGACGATCACCCCGACCGAGCTCGAGCACGAGCGTCCCCCGGTGGGGGCGGGTGACGCGGCCGACCTGGCCGCGCCACCCGCGCAGCCCTCGGGCGGGCGCGTCCTGCGTGCTCTGCGCCACGACGTCGGCGCCGTCCTGTCGGCCTCCTACATCGGACTCGTCGTGCTGATGGCCGTCCTCGCGCCGCTCATCGTGACGGTGAGCGGCTGGTCGCCCTACGCGTTCGACCAGTCGGCCATCGACCCGAACCTCGGCGGGGTGCCGGTCGGAGCGTGGGGCGGGATGGGGAGCTCGCACTGGTTCGGCGTCGAGCCCGGCAGCGGGCGGGACATCTTCGCCCGCATCGTCTACGGCGCCCGGGTGTCCATGACCATCGCGCTGGCCGCCACAGCGCTGACGACGGTCCTCGGCGTCACGTTCGGGCTGCTTGCCGGCTACTTCGGTGGCCGGGTCGACCAGGTGATCTCACGCGTCATGGACTTCCTGATGGCCTTCCCGGCGCTGATCTTCATGATCGCCGTGCTGTCGGCCCTGCCGGCCGGCAACCGAGGCGGGCTGCTCGTCGTCGTCATCTCGGTCTTCGGCTGGCCGTACCTGGCCCGGATCGTGCGAGGGCAGACGATGTCGATCGCGCGCCGTGAGTTCGTCGAGGCGGCGCAGGCGTCCGGCGCCTCGGGGGCCGCGGTCGTCTTCCGCGAGATCCTGCCCAACCTGCGCTCCACGATCATCGTCATGGTGACGCTCGCCGTGCCCGGCTACATCGGCACCGAGGCGGGCCTGTCCTTCCTCGGCGTCGGCGTCGTGCCACCGGAGCCGTCCTGGGGCCAGATGATCGCGAGCTCGGTGACGTGGTACTCGGTGGTCCCGACGTACTTCGCCATCCCCGGCCTGTTCCTGTTCCTGCTCGTGCTGTCGTTCACCGTCCTCGGTGACCGGCTCCGGGCCGTCATCGACACCGGGGAGGCCCGCTGATGCCCCGCTACCTCGTGGGGAGGCTCGCCGCGATGGTCGGCGTCCTCCTGCTCGTGTGCCTGTTCACGTATGCCGTGTTCTTCCTCCTGTCGCCCGACCCCGCCGTGCAGGTGTGCGGCAAGAGCTGCACCCCGGAGCGGATCGACCAGATCCGGGCGAACCTCGGGCTGGACCGGCCGTTCTGGACGCAGTTCCTCACCTTCCTCGGCGGTCTCGTCGCCGGCCGGACCTACGGCGAGGGCGGCGGGGCCGTCGAGTGCGCGGCGCCGTGCCTCGGGTACTCGTTCCAGTCGAGCCAGTCCGTCACCGACATGATCGGTGCGCGCCTGCCGGTGTCGGCGACCATCGCGATCGGCGCGGCCGTGCTGTGGCTCCTCGTCGGCGTCGTCAGCGGCCTGGTCGGGGCCGTGAAGCAGGGCACGTGGGTCGACCGCGTCCTCACCGGCCTGACGCTCGGTGGACTGTCGGTCCCGAACTACGTGCTCGCGCTCGTGCTGCAGTACGTCCTGGTCGTGCAGCTGCAGTGGCTGCCGTTCCCGCAGGCCGTGCCCTTCGGGGAGGACCCCGGGCGCTGGTTCCTCAACTTCGTCATGCCGTGGATCGTCCTCGCCGTTGGGTACGCCGCCGCGTACACCCGGCTGACCCGCGCCAACGTCATCGACACCCTCCAGGAGAACTTCCTGCGCACGGCCCGTGCCAAGGGACTGGCGCCACGGCTCGTGTGGCGCCGCCACGCGCTGCGCCCCGCCCTGACCCCCGTCGTCACCGTCTTCGGGATGGACTTCGCGGGCCTCCTCGGCGGCGCCCTCATCACCGAGACCGTCTTCGGCCTCAACGGGGTCGGCAAGATGGCCGCCGACTCGATCGCCAAGAACGACCAGCCCGTCATCATGGGTGTCACGCTGCTCGCAGCCTTCTTCGTCGTGGTCGGCAACGTCGTCGTCGACGTCGTCTACACGGTCATCGACCCGAGGGTGCGGGTGGCGGCATGAGCGCGACCCCTCGCTCCGGCGCGTCGGCCTTCCTCGACGTGCGCGACCTCACGGTGTCGTTCCCGACCTCGACCGGCCACACCGACGTCGTCTCGCATCTCGACCTCACCCTCGATGCCGGCGGGGCGCTCGGCATCGTCGGCGAGTCCGGCTCCGGCAAGAGCCTGACGAGCCTCGCGATCATGGGGCTCCTGCCGCCGTCGGCCACGCGCTCGGGTCGGGTGCTCCTCGGCGGCGACGACCTCACCTCGATGTCCGAGCCGCAGCTGCGCCGGGTTCGCGGGGACCGGGTCGCCATGGTCTTCCAGGACCCGTTGTCGTCGCTCAACCCGTACTACACGGTCGGGAAGCAGATCGAGGAGGCGTACTGCTCGCACCGCCGCGGCGTGACGCGACGACAGGCGCGCGCTGTCGCCGTCGAGGCGATGGAGCGCGTCCACATCAAGGAGGCCGGTCGGCGGGTCGACGACTACCCGCACCAGTTCTCGGGCGGCATGCGTCAGCGCGTCATGATCGCGATGGCCCTGTCGACCGAGCCCGAGCTGCTCATCGCCGACGAGCCGACCACGGCGCTCGACGTGACGGTCCAGGCACAGATCCTCGAGCTGCTCCAGGAGATCCGGCGGGACACGGGTCTCGCGCTCGTGCTCATCACGCACGACCTCGCCGTCGTCAGCGAGATCGCCGATCACGTGGTCGTCATGCGGCGCGGCGAGTGCGTCGAGATGGGGCCGGTCGAGGCGATCTTCAGCGACCCGCAGCACGAGTACACCCGGGACCTGCTCGACGCCGTGCCCCGGATCGACGACGAGATCGCGGCACTGCGCCCGGTCGCCGCGACAGGAGGACGAGCGTGACGCAGACGCCGACCAGCAGGGCGACACGGACCGCACCGGGGCCCGGGACCGACCGGTCCGGTCAGCCCACCGAAGGTCGCCCGGCTCCCGCGCCGCTGCTGCGGGCCGACCACCTCGTCAAGGAGTTCCCGGTGGCCGGCTCCGGCGGCCTGGTCCGCCGGGGCCGCAGCTTCAGGGCCGTCGACGACGTGAGCCTCACGGTCGCGCCGGGGGAGACGTTCGCCCTCGTGGGCGAGTCCGGCTCCGGCAAGTCGACGACGGCTCGGCTCGTCGCCCGGCTGCTCGACCCGACCTCCGGCAGCGTGACCTTCGACGGGCAGGACGTCACGGCCTTGAGCGGCCGCGCCCTGCACGCGTACCGCCGTGAGGTCCAGGTGGTGTTCCAGGACCCGTTCTCGTCGCTCAACCCGCGCCACACCGTCGAACGGATCGTCACCGCGCCGCTGCTCTACCAGGGGCGCAGGCCGCCGGGCGGGTCGCGGGCGTTCACCCAGGCGCTGATGGAGCGGGTCGGTCTCGACCCGATGCAGTGGCAGCGTCACCCCGCGCAGTTCTCCGGCGGCCAGGCGCAGCGCATCGGCATCGCCCGGGCGCTCGCCGTCGGCCCGCGCCTCGTCGTCTGCGACGAGGCGGTGTCGGCCCTGGACGTGTCGGTGCAGGCCCAGATCATCAACCTCCTGCGCGACCTGCAGCGCGAGGAGGGCTTCAGCTACCTCTTCATCGCCCACGACCTCGCCGTCGTGCGGCAGATCGCGCACCGTGTGGCCGTGATGTGCGGCGGCCGGGTCGTCGAGGAGGGCGACCGGGACACGGTGTTCGAGGCGCCGCGGCACGAGTACACCCGGACGCTGCTCGCCGCGGTGCCGCGCATCCGGCCCGAGTGGGAGGCTGCCCGACGAGCGCGGGCCTCTGCGCACGCGGCTGAGCGAGCCGCGCACCCGACCCGCCCCGCCGAAGGAGCGTGACCCGTGTCCGAGACCGTCGAGTACCACCTGCCAGGACTGCACGCCCGCGAGCAGCGGGTCGCGGTTCCCCTGGACTGGGACCACCCCGACGGCCCGTCCATCGAGGTCTTCGTCCGCGAGCTCGTCGACCCGGACAAGCGCACCGACGACCTGCCCCTGCTCGTCTACCTCCAGGGCGGACCGGGCGGCGAGTGCCCGCGTCCCGTGGACCGCAGCGGCTGGCTCGACGAGGCGCTGGACACGTACCGCGTCGTCCTCGCCGACCAGCGCGGCACGGGACGGAGCACCCCGCTCGAGGGGGCCGACCTCGCGGCGTTCCCCGACGCCGAGGCGGCTGCCGACCACCTGGCGCGGTTCCGCGCCGACTCGATCGTCCGCGACCTCGAGCACGTGCGCAGGACCGTGTACGGCGGGCGGAGGTGGACGACGTTCGCGCAGAGCTATGGTGGCTGGATCACCTTGGCGTACCTCAGCCACGCACCCGAGGGCCTGGCGGCGTGCTACGTCGCAGGCGGCATGCCCGGGACGCCCCCGAGCGCCGCCGAGGTCTACCGGCGCACCTTCACGCGGGTCGAGGCCAAGACGGCCGAGTACTACCGACGCTTCCCGCAGGACGTCGACGCCGTCGCGGCGGTCGCCGACCGTCTCGCCGAGGGCGACGTCGTGCTGCCCGACGGCGACACCCTGACCGTGCAGCGTTTCCAGGCGCTGGGCATCGACCTCGGCATGAAGCCCGGTTTCGAGCGGCTGCACTGGCTCGTCGAGAAGGCGTTCACCCGGCCCGGACGGCTCGGGACCGGGTTCCTCGCCGAGTGCCTGAACCGCTCCTCGTCCGCGGCCAACCCGCTCTTCTGGACCCTCCAGGAGTCGATCTACGGCGACGGCGACAACGGGCCGATCGGCTGGGCGGCGCAGCAGGAGCGTGACCGCCGGCCGCAGTTCGACCCCGCACGGCGACCGCTGCTCTTCACGGGCGAGATGGCCTTCCCGTGGATGTTCGAGCAGGTGCGAGTGCTGCGGCCCTTCGCCGCTGCGGTCCACGAGCTCGCCGCGAGGCCCCGGTGGTCACGGCTCTACGACCTCGACCGGCTCGCCGCCAACGAGGTCCCCCTGGCGGCCGCCGTCTACTACGACGACATGTTCGTCGACGCCCAGCTCCAGCTCGACACGCTCTCGCGCGTCGGCTCGTCGCAGGCCTGGGTGACCAACGAGCTCGAGCACGACGGCATCGGCAGCGGCCGGGTGCTGACGCACCTGCGCGAGCTGGTGCGCGACCGAGGAGGAGAACGACGATGACCACGACGACGCGGCCCCCGTATGCCGGGACCCGGCCACCGCGACTGCACGAGGCCCCGGGCTTCGCCGACTCCATCGGGCGCGGGTGGGCTGCCCAGCGGGTCGAGCCCGCGCTTCCCGAGGGCGCGGCGGCCGCGGCCGCGGAACACCGGCGTCGTCTCGGCGAACGCGTCGCCGGGCACGACGTCGTCGTGTCCGCGGGGGTCGCTCCCGTGCGCAACGGTGACGCCGCGTACGCCTTCCGCCCGGACAGCGACTTCGTCTGGCTCACGGGCTGCCAGGTGGAGGGCGCGACCCTCGTCCTGCGCGCCTCGGGGACGGGCCACGACGCCACGCTCTACGTCCCACCGCCCGCGCCGCCGGGCGACCCGGGCTTCTACGGCAACGCCCTGCACGGCGAGCTGTGGGTCGGGCCCTCGCCGGACCTCGAGGCCTGGCGCGAGGCGCTGGGACTCGACGTCGTCCCCGTGGCCGACCTCCCCACCGCCCTCGGCCGGTGCCGCGGGGCCCGGGCGACGTCGAGTGTCGACCGCGACGTCGTCGACACCCACGGGCTCGTCCTCGACGGCCGGCTGCCCGCCACGTTGTCCGACCTGCGGATGGTGAAGGACGCGTGGGAGGTCGAGCAGCTGCGTCGAGCGGTCGACGACACCGTGACCGGCTTCGCTGCCGTCGTGGCCGAGCTGCCCGCCGCCGTGCACGGGCTCGGGGAGCGCTGGCTGCAGGGCACGTTCGACCGGCACGCGCGCACGCACGGCAACGGGCCGGGCTACTCGAGCATCGTCGGCTCGGGCCCCCATGCGCCGACCCTGCACTGGGTGCGCTGCGACGGGCCCGTCCTCCCCGACGCGACACTGCTGCTCGACCTCGGCGTCGAGGCGCGAAGCCTCTACACGGCCGATGTCACCCGCACCGTCCCGCCCTCGGGCCGGTTCTCGCCCGTCCAGCGCGAGGTCCACGACCTCGTCGAGCGCGCCCACCGGGCGGGCATGGCCCAGGTGCGCCCGGGGGTGCAGTACACCGACTTCCACTTCGCCGCCATGGAGGTGATCGCCCGCGGCCTGCACGACTGGGGCCTGCTCGACGTGTCCGTCGACGAGGCGCTGTCTCCCACTGGGCAGCAGCATCGTCGCTACATCGTGTGCGGCATCGGGCACCACCTCGGTCTCGACGTCCACGACTGCGCCTCGTCCGCGTACGAGCAGTACATGGGTGCGCCGCTGCTCCCGGGCATGGTCATGACGGTCGAGCCCGGGCTGTACTTCCACGCGAACGACGTCACCGTGCCGCCGGAGCTGCGCGGCATCGGCGTCCGGATCGAGGACGACCTGCTCGTGACGGACGACGCGCACGAGGTCCTGTCCAGCGGGCTGCCGATCGACGCCGCAGGGATCGAGCAGTGGGTGGCAGAGCACGCCCCGTCGGTGGCCTGACGCGGCACGGTCGGCCGGCGTCTGCGTGGCCGATCGGTCCGGCGCCTACGACGGTGCGAGGCCGCACCCGGCCCTGCCGGAGGCGCCGGACCCCCGGGTGCCGCGCCACGACGGGAGGGCACTCAAGTAGGCTGGGCGCCGCTCGGATGGGGAGTCGGGCTCCATCTCGTGACACCCGACGACAAGGACGCCAGTGTGGACATGACCCCTGACCCCAAGCCTGCGGTCAGCGTGATCATGCCGTTGCTCAACGAGGAACGGCACCTGCGTGACGCCGTCGCGATGATCCTCAAGCAGGACTATGCCGGTCCGCTCGAGGTCGTGCTCGCGCTCGGCCCGTCCGCCGACCGCACCGACGAGGTCGCCGCCGACGTCGCCGCCTCCGACCCCCGGGTCCGGCTCGTGCCGAACCCGTCGGGTCGCACGCCCGACGGGCTCAACGCGGCCATCGGCGCGTCGACGGGCGCGATCATCGTCCGCGTCGACGGCCACGCCGAGATCCCGAACGACTACATCAGCGTCGCCGTCGCCGAGCTGCTCCGGGTCGGTGCCGACAACGTCGGCGGCATCATGGACGCGCGCGGCACCAGCCCGTTCGAGCGCGCCGTGGCCTGTGCCATGCGCAGCCCCATCGGCGTCGGCAGCTCGCGCTTCCACACGGGCGGCGAGGCCGGCGACGCCGACACCGTCTACCTCGGCGTGTTCCGCCGCAGCGCCCTCGAGCGGGTCGGCGGTTACGACGCCCACTTCGCGCGGGCCCAGGACTGGGAGATGAACCACCGCATCCGCGAGACGGGTGGCAAGGTGTGGTTCACGCCCGACCTCAAGGTCACCTACAGACCCCGCGCCTCGGTCCCGGCCCTCGCCAGGCAGTACTTCCACTACGGCCGGTGGCGCCGGGTGGTCTCGCGTCACCACGAGGGCACGATCAACCTGCGCTACCTCGCACCGCCGACCATGGTCGGCGTGACGACGGCGGCCACCCTGCTCGGCTTCGCCTGGCCCCCGGCGTGGGTCGTCCCCGCCGCGTATGCCGCCGGCGTGACGGCCGGTGGGCTCGCGATCAGCCGTGGCGAGGCAGCGGCCACCAAGGCGGCCACCCCGCTCGTTCTCGCGACGATGCACTGGTCGTGGGGCATAGGGTTCCTGACGAGCCCGGGCCGGCTCAAGCGCTGAACGCGCGGGTGCGGCGTTGGAGCCGCCCAGCGGGACAGCCCATCGGGCGGCCCGGACGGACAACCGCGACGACGCGACGTCGGCGCGCACGGGAAAGGTACGGCGAACGGTGCTCAACAACGCGAAGGTGGTCGGCCAGTTGGCCCGGCAGTGGGTCCGGCGGCAGGTGGCCAAGCGCAGGCTGACCGAACGCCTCGCGCGCACCGGCCTCGAGCCGGGCACCGACGCGCCGTTCCGGTGCGCCGTCTACTTCTCCGACGAGCCGGTCAACCTCTACCAGATCCGACAGTGGTACGCCCCGCTGCAGGAGCTCGCGAAGACGCAGCCCGTCGTCGTCATCTCCCGGATGCCCGAGACGACGAACATCCTGCTCGACGAGTGCCCGCTGCCGGTCTTCCACGGCCCACGTGTCACCGACATCGAGGGGTTCATGGCAGACCACGAGATCGGCCTCGTGCTCTACGTCAACCAGAACGTCCGCAACTTCCAGATGCTGCGCTTCGCCGAGCCGGCCCATGTCTTCGTCAGCCACGGCGAGAGCGACAAGTCGTACATGGCCTCCAACCAGCTCAAGGCGTACGACCGCGTGTTCATCGCCGGCCAGGCGGCCGCCGAGCGGCTCGAGGGAGCACTCGTCGACTTCGACGTCGCGACGCGCGCCGTCGAGATCGGCCGGCCGCAGGCCGACGTCACGTATGACGCTCCCTCGCTGCCCGACGACGGTCGCACGACGGTCCTCTACGCCCCCACCTGGGAGGGCGACCGCCGCAGCATGGCCTACGGCTCGATCGCGACCCACGGCGCGGCGCTGCTGACGGGCCTGCTCGCCGACCGCCGGTTCCGTGTGGTCTACCGGCCGCACCCGCGCTCGGGGACGTTCGACCCGGCATACGGCTCGGCGTCGGCACACCTGACGCGCCTCGTGGCCGAGGCCAACCACGCCGACCCGTCGGCCGGTCACCTCGTCGACACGGAGACGGCGTTCGGCTGGCACCTCGCCCGTCTCGACGCGTGCGTCACCGACATCTCGGCGGTCGCGCTCGACTGGCTCGCGACGGGCAAGCCGCTCGTGCTGACCCAGCCCGCGAGCCCGTACGCCGACGTCGAGCCGACGCGCCTCAACACGAGCGTGCCGATGGTCACCGCGTCACAGGCGCCCGACATCGTCGGCGTCCTCGACGGTGCGATGTCGGCGTCCGAGGACGCTCGCGCCGAGGTCGTGCGCCACTACTTCGGGGACACGACACCAGGGGCCGCGACGGCCCGTTTCGTGAAGGCCTCGACCGACCTCATCGAGGCCCGGGTGGAGCGGGCGATGCACCAGGCCTGACCCCGCCAGCCCCCGTCCCGGCCGCCTCGCGTGGCGTGCGTGGCACGTGAGCCTGGACGCGGCACTCGGCGCGCACCCCTAGACTTCGGCTCGGACCGGGCAGGGGAGCGCCCAACCGGCCCTCGACCGCAGAGGCCTTGAGAGCACGAAGGAGAAGGTGGTCTGCCCGCATGATCGGCGTGTCCCAGTTCCGTGGCCTGATGGCCAAACGTCAGGTGCTGCGCACCCTGGTGGAGCGTGACCTCAGGGTCCGCTACGCCGGCAGCGTGCTCGGCTACGTCTGGACGGTGCTCGACCCGCTGCTCATGGCGCTCGTCTACTTCATCGTCTTCACGCTCATCTTCCAGGCGCGCCAGACGGGCAACCAGCCCTACTTCCTGCATCTCGTGACCGGCCTGTTCCTCTGGCAGTGGTTCGCCTCCAACATGGCGGAGACCTCGCGGGCCCTGCTGTCGGAGTCGCGTCTCGTGCGATCGGCCAACCTGCCCCGCGAGCTCTGGGTCGTGCGCGTCGTGCTCGCCAAGGGCATCGAGTTCGTCCTGACGCTGCCGGTGATCATCGCCTTCACGTTGTACTACCTCATCACCGGCGAGACGAGGTTGCACTGGACGCTCGTACTCATCCCCGTGGCGCTCGCGCTGACCTTCCTGCTCTCGGTCGGCATCGGGATGATCCTCGCGCCGATCACGGTGCTCGTCACCGACATGGCTCGCGTCGTGCGCATCGCGCTGCGCCTCGGCTTCTACGCCACGCCCGTGCTGTACAGCGCCGACATGGCGCCGGGCACGCTCCAGACGGTCCTCGCCCTCAACCCGATGAGCGGCATCCTCGAGCTGTTCCGTTCAGGCTTCTTCCGGGGCGAGATGAACCTGCTGTCGGTGGCGTCGGCGTGCATCCTCACCGTGCTTCTGCTCCTCATCGGGGCGTTCGTCTTCAAGCGGCTCGAGCCGGCCGTGCTCAAGGAGATCTGATGGCCAAGCCGGTGATCGAGGTCCGGGACCTCGGGATCGAGTTCTACCGCTCGCGGCGTCGGCGGATGTCGTTGCGCGAGATGGTCTTCAAGGGCCAGAGCGGGGCGACGACCGAGACCTTCTGGGCCCTGCGTGACATCTCGTTCGACGTGGGGCGCGGTGAGGCCGTCGGTCTCGTCGGCGGCAACGGCAGCGGCAAGAGCACGCTCCTCAAGATGATCGCGGGCGTCATGCTGCCCGACTCCGGCTACGCCAGGGTGCGTGGCGGCGTCGCCCCGCTCATCGAGCTGACCGGCGGGTTCCTCGGTGAGCTCACGGCCCGGGAGAACGTCTACCTCGCGGCGGGCCTGCACGGCCTGACGAAGCGACAGATCGACGAGCGCTACGACGAGATCGTCGACTTCGCCGGCCCGCAGGTGCAGGCGGGCATGGACATGCCCTTCCGGCACTTCTCCTCCGGTATGCAGGTCCGCATCGCGTTCGCCCTCATCACGACGCTCGACCAACCCGTCGTCCTCGTCGACGAGGTGCTCGCCGTCGGTGACCGCACCTTCCGCGAGAAGTGCTACACCCGCATGGAGTCGATGCTCTCGGGCGGCAAGACGCTCTTCCTCGTGTCGCACAGCGAGCCGGACTTGCGGCGCTTCTCCGAGCGCGGCCTCTACCTGCGCTCGGGCGAGCTCAAGGGTGACGGGCCCATCGGCGAGGTGATCGCCCAGTACAACGCCGACGCCGACGCGGACGCCGCTTCGTGAGGCTCGACGAGCGCCCGCTGGTCGGCGACGCTCGTGCCCGCGCCCTGCACGGCGGGTCCGCCGGTGGTGACCTCGTCGTCCTGGGCGGCCACCCGGCCACCGACCTGCTGGAGTCCTTGGAGCCGTTCGGCCTCAGGCGGGCGAACGACGCCGGCGAGACGCCCGACGTCCCGAGCGCGCTGCTGGCCGCGGCCGACACGGCGGGCGCGCCCAATGCCTCGGGCCCCCTCGTCCTCGTGAGCCACGACGTGCGGATCAGTCCCGTCGCGCTCCTCGACGTCCTCGACGCACCACGCGACCTCACCCACGCCGCCGTCGTCGACGGCCGGGTCCGCGACCTGCGCGGCGACGAGGCCGAACCCGCCGAGGGTGGGCTCGCGCCCGTCCGCGTGGACGGGGCGCCCCGGCGGGTCGCGTCCGTCGGCACCGTCCGCCACGTCGTCAGCAGCCCGACGGCGTATGCCGTGGGGGTGCTGCGCGTCGCCGGCCGCGACCGCGCCCACGTCGCGGGGCTGCTCCGTGCGGCCGCAGCGAGCGAGTCGGCACGCGAGCCCGGCATGCAGGCCTTCGACCTCGCACTCCTCGCCATCGTCCGCGACGCGACGGTCCGCGTGTCGGCGGTGTCCCTGCCGCACGTCACCGTCGAGCGGGGCCACGAGCAGCGCCCCGGTGCGACCGGCTCGGGGTGGCAGCAACGGCTGCGCGCGGCGTCGCGCGGCAACGACGGGGTCTTCTCGACCCACGCGATCCGTCCGCTCTCGCGCCGCCTCACGGCCTACGGGCTCGGGCGGGGCTGGAGCCCCAACGCCGTCACGTTCGTCAGCCTGCTCCTCGGGCTCGCCGCCTGCGGGCTCGCAGCCGTCGACGCGCGGTGGACGTGGGTGCTCGCGGCCGTCCTCCTCCAGGCCTCTCTCGTCGTCGACTGCGTGGACGGCGAGATCGCCCGGTTCACCCGCCGCTACAGCGCGCTCGGAGGCTGGCTCGACGCGGTGAGCGACCGGGTCAAGGAGTTCACGATGGTTGCGGCCGTCGCCTGGGTCTCGGTCCGGCGCGGCGGCGACCTGTGGTGGCTCGCCATCGTCGTGCTGGCGCTCCTCGCCGTGCGGCACGCCGAGGACTTCGCCTACGCGATGCGCCAGCACGCCGGCGCCAAGCGGCCCCTCACGGCCCTGCCGCTGGACGTGCCCGGCGACGGCGGGCCGTCGGGTGCGCGCACGACGGTGCCGGTCGCCCCCGCCGCGCGCGCACGACTCGTGCGCGACGTCAAGCAGGTGCTCCACCTGCCGATCGCCGAGCGGTACCTCGTCATGTCGGTGGGCTTGCTGACTTTCAGCCCCGCCTTCCTGCTGTGGGCGCTCGGGGTCGCCTCAGCCATCGCCCTGGCGTGGACCCAGGTCGGACGCCTCGCCAAGGCCGTCGCCTCGCGTGACGGCTTCCGCGCCGACCGGCCCGACCCCACGCTGGAGCATCTCGTCGACCTCGCCGTCGTGCCGCGCCCGACCGGCCGTGGCCGGTTGGCCTGGCAGGTGCCCGGCGTTCTGATCGCGGTCGAGGCGGCGGCGCTGCTCCTCGCCGCAGGCGGCGACCCCGCGGCGGGCGCGGCGGCCTTCGCCTGGCTGGCTGCCGTGTGCTGGCACGTCTACGACAACGTCTACCGGCTGCGCGAGACCGGCCGCGGGGCACCGCTCCGGCTCGTCCGGGCGACGCTCGGCGTCGAGGGCCGAGTCGTCCTGCTCGCCGTCATCGGCGGCTTCACCGACCGGCCCGCCGTACCGCTCCTCGTCGGCGCGGTCCTGCTCCTCATCGTGTATGCCGCCGAGTCCGCCCGCGCCTGGCGTGCCGTGCTCCGACCGGGGCCGAGCGTGCGACGCGCGGGCACCGATGCCGTGACCGACGACCCGACGCGGCAGGATGGGCCCTCGTGACGCATGATCCGACGAACGACCGTCCAAGCCTTGCCGAGCTGCGTGACGTCGCGCAGCCGCCCGAGCACATCGCCCGCTACAACGCGGAGCACTGGTCAGGGGCGCTCTACATCCGTCACCTGTCGATCTACGCGACCCGTGCCCTGCTGCCGACGCACATCACGCCCAACGGCGTCACCTGGTTGATGATCCTCACCGGTCTCCTCGGGGCGCTCGCGATCCCGTTCGGGGGACTCGTCGGACCGGTCGTCGCCGTCATCGCCATGCAGCTGCAGATCCTGCTCGACTGCTCCGACGGCGAGGTCGCCCGCTGGAGGCAGCGCTTCTCGCCCGCCGGCATCTACCTCGACCGCATCGGCCACTACGTCACGGAGGGGGCCATCCCGGTCGCGCTCGGCCTGCGGGCCGACGGCTGGAGCCTGTCCGCTCCCGGCGAGGTCGGCGGCTGGACCGTCCTCGGCCTGCTCGTCGCCGTCGGCGTCCTGCTCAACAAGGCCTTCACCGACCTCGTCCACGTGGCCCGCGCCAAGACCGGCCGGCCGCCGCTGGAGGACGTCGAGGGCACGGCCCGCCCCAAGGCGTCGGGCGTCGCGGCCCTGCGCCGGGCCTTCGACTACCTGCCGATCTTCCGCGCGTTCGTCGCCGTCGAGGCCTCGCTGCTCGCACTCGTCGCGGCGGTCGTCGACGCGGTGCACGGCGACCTGCTCGGCACGCAGGTGCTCGTCGTCGCCATGGTGCCGCTCATCGTCATCACCGCCGGAGGGCACCTGCTGGGCGTGCTGGCCAGCTCGAGGCTCGACTGATGGCCGAACGCGCCGCCTCCGCGCCCTCGCCAGAGCCGCTCCCGGTGCTCCAGTGGGCCCAGGAGCACGGTGAGGTCGGCGGCGTGCGCACCAGCCACCACCAGCTCACGTCGGTCCTGCGCGCCGAGGGCCTGACCGTCGACTACGTCGACACCGGTTCGGCGCGGCGCGCGGCGGCGATGCTGCCCCGGCTGGCCCACCGCGCGGTGCACCTGCTCCACCTGACGCGTCTGTGGCGCGCGATGCTGCTCGCCCCGGCCTTCGCGCTCCTGCGGGGGCGCACGGTTCTCGTCCTGCACTCCGGTTCGACCGGCGGTCAGGTCGCCCGGATGCCGTGGTGGCGACGCAGGGCGCTCGTGCTGGCGCTCTACGCATACGACGAGATCTGGGCGGTCAACGACGAGATCGGCACGATCCTGCCCGAGGCCCTGCGCTCGCGGGTCACGGTCGTCACGCCCTTCGACCCGTCCGCCGCGCCGGTGCCGAGCTCCGTGGAGCGCGAGCCGCACGCCCTCGCCCTGTCGACGAACGCCGGCCTGCCGCACTACAACGCCGACCTCGGCGTCGAGGTGACCCGGCTCGTGCGCGAGCGGTGGCTCGACGCGACCCTGACGGTCCTCGCCTACGGCAACGACACCCCAGCGGTCGAGGCCCTGCGACGGCTGGCCGAGGCCGAGCCGTGGCTCACGGTCGCCTTCGACTCGAGCCCCGACGAGGTCTCGACCGTCCTTGCGCGGGTCGGCACCTTCCTGCGCCCGACGAGCTGGGACGGCGACTCCGTCATCGTCCGCGAGGCCCAGGCAGCGGGCGCGACCGTCGTCGCGAGCGACTCGGCGCCGCGACCGGCGGGTGTCGTCATCGCGCCGCTCGACGCCGAGGCCATCGCCGCAGCGGTCCTCGACGGAGGGCCCGTGAGCGACGGCAGCGGCCTCGCGCAGACCACGCTGGCCCAGGCCGTGCGGGCCGCCGAGGCGTCGCTGGCTCGTGGCTGAGCACGCCGACCGGTACCCTCGCTGAACGACGAGGTGGGTCTCCCACCCCGTCCTGCCTGCCCTAGGAGAACAGTGAGCAACCGGACCGTCATCACCTTCGGGACCTTCGACGTGTTCCACGTCGGCCACGTCCGTGTGCTCCAGCGCGCCGCCGCGCTCGGCGACCGTCTCGTCGTGGGAGTGTCGGCCGACGCCCTCAACGTCGCGAAGAAGGGCCGGCCGCCGGTCTTCAACCAGGACGAGCGCCTAGAGATCATCGCTGCGCTCAAGGTCGTCGACGAGGTCTTCGTGGAGGAGTCCCTCGAGCTGAAGCGCGACTACATCCTCGAGCACGGTGCCGACGTCCTCGTCATGGGCGACGACTGGGCCGGCAAGTTCGACTGGGTCGGCGACGTCTGCGAGGTCGTCTACCTGCCGCGCACCCCGTCAGTGTCGACGACCGGCCTCATCGAGCACATCGCCAGCCTCGGCTGACCGGACCGGCGTCAGCGCCAGGTCTCGGCGAGCCGCTCGGCCAGGGCTCGGCCCTGGTCGTAGCCACCTCGCGCGGCCTGCGGTCGCGTTGCCGGATCCGACGCCTTGGCGTTGAACACGTCACCCGCGCCGGCGTCCGGGAAGACGGTCTCCACCCTGCTGCCCCCGGCACGCAGCTCGGAGACCTGGGTCGCGAGATCCATGCCCCACTCCCGCGGCATCCGCGACCTGCCGCCGAATGGCGAGAGCACCACGACCCGCCCGTATCCAGCCGCCAGGTCTGCGTTCTCGCTGCGTCGGTAGCCGCCGTTGATGTACCGGTTCTCGCCGATCCTGTACGTTCCTGCGAATCCGTTGCTGGTGCTGGCCGCGACGGCGTCGACCAGCTCGACCCCGCTGTGGCGGTCGAACACCACAGGTTCACCCGTGTGCGCGTCGACCGCCGCGATGAGCAGAGGCTGGGGCGGCCAGTCGTGCCTGGGGAGCCGGGCCGCGACGATCTCGCGCCAGCGCGTCTGACCCGAGCCGTCGGACGCATCCATCTCGAGTGCCGCGGCGCCCATCCTGCGGCGCATGTCGGACGCATCCTCGGCGGCACCGATGAGCGTGTTCGACCACTCCAGGTAGCTCGGCCCCGACACACTCGGACCGCGTCCCCTGCCCGGTCCGGCGTCTCCGGCGTGTCGCGCAGGCACCTCGGCGAGGATGGCGGCATACAGCTCCGCCGGCCGTGTCCCGCTGGTGATCTGGGCAGCCACCGTCGATCCTGCCGACGTCCCGACGATCAGGTCGGCCGCGGTGAGGTCGACGCCGGCATCGGACAGGCCGGCGATGAGACCGAGCTCCCACGCGTTGCCGGCCGCTCCGGCGCCCGCGAGAACCAGGGCTCGCTCTGGTGAAGAAGGTGTTGCGTTCATGGGAGTCGCCTTTCGCGAAGTGCCGGTCGGGCGCTCCCGGGGGCGACTACGTCAGTCGCGGAACCGTGGGCTTCAGGGGAGCACCCAGTGTGGAAACTGCGTTCACGGGTCTCACCTCCTGCTGGTAGGTCACGATCACTGGGACGTTAGCAGGACTGCCGATGTCGGCCTACTGCCCCCAGGCCGCCGTCGACGCATAGGTGCCCGCCCGGAGCGGGGCGGTGAGCCGTGCGGCGCCCTGGACGCGGTACACGAGCAGCGCCCCGTCGCTCGCGCGGCGGGTCACCAGGTCGTCACGCCCGTCACCGGTGACGTCACCGATGCCGCGAACGGCGCTCATCGAGCTCCAGCCGGACGAGCCGATCACGACGGCCGGTCGGAAGCCACCCGTGCCGTTGCCCGGGTAGAGGACGAGGGCGCCGTCCGAGGCGCGCACGGCGACCAGGTCGCGGATGCCGTCGCCGTTGAACTCGCCCGACGTCACCTGGCGCATGCCGCCCCACCCGCTGCCGAACTGGGCGCTCGACACGATGCGTCCGGTGCCGTCGCCCCGGTGCAGGACGAGGCGGCCGTCGGTGAGCCGGGTCGCGATGTCGGTCTTACCGTCGCGGTCCCAGTCGCCGACGGGTACGACGAGGTTGACCGAGCCCCAGCCCGTCGCGAGCCGGTAGCGACCGGCGTTGAGGCCGCTCGCACCGAGGCCCGGGTAGTACCAGGCGGTGCCGCTCCCGTCTATGGCGACGACGTCGCCGAGGCTGTCCTGGCTCCAGGGACCGACCCCGGCGGCAGCGCGCATGCCGGAGAAGCCGCCCCCGAGGATCTGCTTCGTCGTGAAGCCCATCGTGCCGGTGTACGACACCGTCTTGAGCGCCGAGCCGGCCGGGAGGATCACGTCGGGCAGCGTCTCGCCCGTCACGTCCCTCGGCGAGAACGACGCCGACCGGACCGGTGCCGACGTGATGGTCCACCACGTGCTGCGCAGGCCGAGCTTCGTGCGGAACGCGTCACCGCTGACCGTCGTCGTGCCCGCCGAACCGGTCACGATGACGGAGACGACCCGGCCGCCCCACGTGCCCGTGCCGCCGCCCCCGGTGCGCGAGCCGATGCCGATCGAGCGCAGCGTGCCGACCGACGGGTACGCCCTCTCGACCGCCGACGCCTCGAGGGTCCGCGTCCACGAGTGCGGGTTGGACGCCGACTGCACGGCTCCGTCGTAGGGGTCGTCCTTGGCCGGCAGGTACGCGGTCGAGCCCTGGACGCTGCGCCCGCCGTTCGACGAGGAGTACTGCGTGAAGGCGGGCTTGCCGCTGTAGGTGAGGATCGTGCCCGTGGTCGCCGCCGTGGCGTTCGTCGAGCGGGTGTCCTCGTAGCGTCGGATCAACGTGCCGGACGCGCTGTAGTCGGCAACGCCCTTGTAGGCCTGGCACGCGACGTCGCACACGTCGTAGACGCGCGTCCCGGCAGATGCCCGGGAGTTCGCCGCGTACGTGCGGACCGCGACGGCCTGCGAAGACAGGGCGGCGGCCGGCCAGCTCGCCGGCATCTCCACCGGCGCCACGGCGCGGGTGTACCGCTCGAAGCCGAGGACGTTGACGGCATACGCCCGGCCCGAGACGTTGACGACGCGGACCGAGCCGGAGTACTCGCGCTGGGCGCCGCTCGGGAGCAGGACCCGCACGGCGGACGTCGACGGGCGGCTCACGGTGAGCGGCAGCGTCGAGGCACGCCAGTTGGTCGCGGGGAACCATCCGGCACCCGAGTTCGCCTGCAGGGTCACGGTGCTGCCCTCGGGCACGACCCGCCAGCGGTAGGTGCTCGACAGGTTCGACGTGCGCTTCCCGTCGCTGACGACGAGCCCGCTCAGCTTCGAGAACTGTGTGCCTGTCGTGCCGACCGCCGAGAGCCAGACGCGCAGCGTCGGGTCGCCCTGGCTCGCACGCGTCGTGCCGGGGTAGTAGAAGCCGAGGATCTGCTGCCAGGTCAGCGACTTCGTGGCGGCGCCGTAGGCACCCCACTGCGACATGCCGATGCCGTGCCCGAAGCCGCGGCCCGCCATGTCGAACGTCGACGACGCGGGGCGGGTGTACGTCTCCGCGGCCGGGTCGGCGGGCAGCGGGTCCCACTGCCCGTCGCGCCAGATGGTGCCGGCATTGGTGCGAATCGTCGGAAGCTGCGTGCCGTATGCCGTGTCGCCGGGGCAGCCGGTCAGGCTGAGGTCGCGGTGCCCGATCGTGCGGGGCAGGGTCACCTGCTCGCCGGGGTCGAACTTCGAGTTGCCCGCGGACGTCAGGGTCACGGTCGACGTCGGGTCGATGAGCGAGCGGTCGGCCTCCCACGCGACGAGCTTCGTCACGGTGCTCTGCGTCGCGGACGAGAACGGGACCGACGTGAAGTCGCCGATGACCGAGATACCGGTCGTCTCGGCGTTGAACCCGCCGGCCTGGGCGCCCTGCACGAAGCCGGTCGTGCTGCCCTTGCGGCCCTCGTAGGCGCGTCCGAAGCGGTCAACGAGGATCTGGTAGCCGAGGTCGCACCAGCCCTGGCTCTTCGTGTGGTACGCGTAGATCGAGCGGATGATCGAGGCGGCCTGGTCGGCGCTGTAGGTGTTGGAGTTGACGGTGTGGTGGATGACGACGGCCTTGAAGCCCGGGAGCTGTTCGGCGTCGCACGTGCGCAGGCTCTCGTCGGCGCCCCACTCGGCGCGGCTGATGATGGTCGGTCGCGTGACGGCGGCGACGGCCGAGCCGCCCGGGGTGCCGACGTTGTCGTCCGCTGGTGACTCGCCACCGTCGACGAGGCTGGCGCGCATGCCCGACGGCACCGAGCCGTCGGGAGTCGTGACCCGGATGTCGACGGCGTCCGACCCGGCCGCCGCGACGGCATCGGTGCCCGGACGGGCGTGACGCGCGTCGGCGGAGCCCGGGTCGGGGCCGTCGCCGTCCAGCTCGAGGTCGGTCCACTCCGACCAGCCGGCGTCACCGTGGGTGCGCACCTCGATGTGCGTCCCCGCCGGCGGCGTCCGGTCGAAGGTCACGCCGGCGAGGTCGAAGTCGACGTCGCGCACCTGCGTCGAGGCGACGACAGGGTCGCCGGCTCCGTGCCGGTCGGTGCCCGAGGCCGTCGCGCCGGGGGTTGACGGCGCTGCCGTGCGGTCCTTGTTGCCCGCGTTGACCCCGGCGACTGCCGGGATCGAGACCTCGCGAACCGAGGGGGAGACGGGGCGCGGGGTGGCGCCTGAGGTCACCGTGGGTGTCACGACGAACGCGGCGGTGAGCGCGACGACGGCGATGGAGGTGGGGATGAGGCGCACGGCGTCTCCTGGGTCGGGTGGTTACTTCAGCCCCAAATGTCCCATTACTCCCACCCATCGCAAAGGCAGTTCGCGGAATTCGTGCCACTCCGGGCCGAATTCACAGCAAATGCGTCAGTCTCCGGTTCGTGGAATGACTGACGTCGGTAAAAATCCCTGCTCGAATGCCGCGACGGCGCAGCCCCGCTCTCGGCAGGGCCGCGCCGTCGCGCGCGTAGCAGTCAGCCGTGGGTCGGGGCAGGCTGCAGGTCCACGGTGAGCTCGGGCTCGGTCTTCTCGCGCACCTCGTCCTCGGCGACACCGGGCGCCAGCTCGCGCAGGACCAGGCCCGAGTCGGTGACGTCGAGCACGCAGAGGTCGGTGATGATCCGCTGGACGACGCCGCGCCCCGTGTACGGCAGCGAGCACTCCTGGACGATCTTGTAGGAGCCGTCCCTGGCGTTGTGCTCCATGAGCACGATGACCTTCTTGGCGCCGTGGACGAGGTCCATCGCACCGCCCATGCCCTTGACCATCTTGCCGGGGATCATCCAGTTGGCGATGTCTCCGCCGGCCGACACCTGCATGGCGCCGAGGATGGCCGCATCGACCTTGCCGCCACGGATCATCCCGAAGCTCGTCGCCGAGTCGAAGAACGCCGCGCCCTTGCGCAGGGTGACGGTCTCCTTGCCGGCGTTGATGAGGTCGGGGTCCTCCTCGCCGTCGATCGGGTAGGCGCCGACGCCGAGGATGCCGTTCTCCGACTGGAGCACGATCTCGACGTCGTCCGGGATGTAGTTGGGCACGAGGGTCGGCAGCCCGATCCCCAGGTTGACGTATGCGCCGTCGGACAGCTCGGCCGCGGCACGGGCGGCCATCTGCTCACGGGTCAGGGCCATGGCTCAGGACTCCTTGCTGTCGGTCGCGGGGGTTTCGCTGCCGGCGCCGGAACCCGGCTCGGACGGCTTGTCCGAGCCGCCGTTCGGGCCGACCTCGGTCCGGACGCGCACGGTCCGGCGCTCGATGCGCTTCTCGGCGGCCTGCTCGGGAGTCAGCGGCAGCACGCGCTGGACGAAGATGCCGGGCAGGTGGATCTCGTCAGGGTCGAGGTCGCCCGGTTCGACGAGCTCCTCCACCTCGGCGACGGTCACGCGGCCGGCCATCGCGCACAGCGGGTTGAAGTTGCGGGCCGACAGGTTGAACACGAGGTTGCCGTGGCGGTCGCCCTTGGCGGCGCGCACGAGGCCGAAGTCGGTCGTGATGGCCTTCTCGAGCACGAAGGTCTTCGTCTCGCCCATCCACTCGAACTCCTGCGTCTGCTTCGGCGGCGACGCGACCGCGACGGCGCCGTCGGAGTCGTAGCGCCAGGGCAGGCCACCCTCGGCGATCTGCGTGCCCACTCCGGTCATCGTGAAGAAGGCCGCGATGCCGGAGCCGCCGGCGCGCAGCCGCTCGGCGAGCGTGCCCTGCGGTGTCAGCTCCACCTCGAGCTCGCCGGAGAGGTACTGCCGCTCGAACTCCTTGTTCTCGCCGACGTAGGAGCTGACCATGCGGCGGATCCGCTTGTCGCGCAGCAGGAGCCCGAGCCCCCAGTCATCGACGCCGCAGTTGTTCGAGACGGCCTCGAGATCGGTCAGGCCGGCGTCGTGGATCGCTGCGATGAGGACCGAGGGGATGCCGCAGAGGCCGAAGCCGCCGACCGAGAGCGACATTCCGTCGCTGATCCCGGCGATGGCCTCCTGGGGTGTGGAGACGACTTTGTCCATGGTGCGGACTCTATCCGCGCCTGAGGGCTGCGATGCCGTGGGGTCGCCCCACACGGTCGGCAGATCCTGTGGTCGCCGGGCACGTGTGCCGTCCGGCGGGCGCCGCAGCCAACAAGACGACGGGCAGGTGGCGCAGGGCCCCGTGATTGCGGTTCAGGCCGAACAGCAAATCACACGAATGTCATTTTCCAAGGAGCAAAAGAACAGTCGTGTAATTCAACTCGCGAACTTGTGATCGGTGTGACGAAAGTGCATAAATGGTGCAGAAGTAAAGCCCCGCGGGGGAAGGACCTTCATGACCACCTACGCCAGCACGTCGTCGCGTCGCAGCCCGGCGATCGCGAGTGTCGACGTCGCCACGAGCTACACGGCCTACAAGAGCCTGACGATCGCCATGGGTTCCCGCGGGGCAGCCGTGCGCGTGCTGCAGCGGGCCCTCGGCGGGGTCGCCGTCGACGGTGTCTTCGGCTCGGTCACGCGCGACAAGGTCGTCGCTCTGCAGCGCTCGCTCGCTTTGGCGCAGACCGGGGTCGTCACGGAGGAGCTCTGGGACGTGCTCGAGGCGCGCGACTTCCCGTTCGTCGGCGACCGTTCGACGGTGCTGCGTGCGGGAGACACCGGACCCCAGGTCGTCGCCGTGCAGCGTCTGCTCGGCGTGGTCCAGACCGGTGTCTTCGACGTGGCGACGCGTGAGGCGGTCAAGGACGCACAGGCGCGCGCCGGCCTCGCGAGCACCGGCGTCGTCGCGTGCCGCACCTGGTCGCTGTTCGACCGGCTCTCGGCGTAACGCCTTGCGGCTCAGGCGTCTCCACGGGCGTCCGTGGTGACGCCCTCCGACGTGAACCGGTCCGTGAGGTCGTCACGCGACCCGCGCACGAGCACGACCGAGCCATCGGCCGCCCAGGCGGCGAGACTGTGCCGCAGCACCTGCTCGAGCGACCCGCCGAGCACGACGCGCGGGGCCTCGCCCCAGTCGGCCTCCGGCACGACGACATCGCCGTACGCCGTGTCACCGCCATCACCGGCGAGGGCGACGTCGGCCGTCTCGGGGTCGGACATCGGTGAGAAGAGGTCGCCGTGGGTCGAGAGCTCGCGGGCCTCGTCGACGGCGCCTGGCGCGATGCTTGCCTCCGGGTGGCTGCGGGCCAGGGCCGGTAACGCCACGAGCACCGTGTCGCCACCGTGCCCGGCCGCGGCGGCGGGGGACTCGGTGACGAGCACGTCTGCGCCAGAAGCCTCCTCGCCGACGACGACGGTGGCTCCGACCGACCATGCGGCGAGAGCCCAGTAGAGCGACCGCCAGTGCGCCGGTAGGTCGAGGCCGACCGTCGTGCCGGGACCCGCCGCTGCGTCGTCCTGCAGGAGGTTCGCGGCCTTGGAGACCCAGTTGACGAGCACGCGGGCGCTCAGCTCGATGCGTTCGCCCAGCGTCGGGCCGGGCTCGTCGTCGTACCACGTGAGGCGTGGCCGGCCAGGGTCGGCGGCCACCATCCGCGCGAGCACGTCGGCGGGCAGCAGGGGACTGGTCATCCGGCGCGGACCGCCATCAGCTGTTCGACCCTTCCTCGACCGTGGTGCCGGGCGGCGGCTCCGTGAGCGGCTCGTCCTCCTTGAGGGCGCGGAAGAGTGACTTCGCTCGCTCGGTGTCCCACTTGACCGCGAGAGCGCCGGCGTCGGTGCGGTAGGCGAGGTCGGAGGTCGGCACGGAGAGCGACAGGCCCTCGTCGTTGCTCACGGCGCGCATCGCCTGCAGCACGCGGACCGCGTCCATGATGCCGGTCTCCTGCCCCACGGCGAGGCCGGCCGCGGAGGCGTCGGCGAAGCTCTTGTAGCGCCACGGGATGAGCACGGTCGAGGGCGTCGCAGCCTTCTTCATGAGCGCGCCGAGGAACTGGCGCTGGCGGGCGGCGCGACCGATGTCGCCGAGTGGGTCCTCGTAGCGCGAGCGCACGTAGCCGAGGGCGTTGCCGCCGTCGAGGGTCTGGCAGCCCTTCTTGAGGTCGATGCCGGCCTTCTTGTCCTTCATGTCGCGAGGCACGCAGAGGTCGACGCCGTCCACGCTGTCGACGACGGCCGCGAAGCCGCCGAGGCCGATCTCGATGTAGCCGTCGACGTGGATGCCGGTCACCTGCTCGACGGTGTTGGTGAGCAGCTTCGGCCCGCCGATCGAGTAGGCGGCGTTGATCTTGTTGGACCCGTGGCCCGGGATCGGGACGTACGAGTCGCGGGGGAGAGAGACCATGACCGGCTTGCCGCCGCTCTCGGAGACGTGCACGAGCATGATCGTGTCGGTCCGGTTGCCGGCCGCGTTGCCGGTCGCGTACTTCTTGCGCTGTTCCTTGGTGAGGCCCTCGCGGCTGTCGGACCCGACCAGCAGGTAGTTGTAGCCCGAGGTGTCGGTGGGCCGCTCACCCTCGGGGATGTTGTCGACCTTGTTGACGGCAGCCCACGCCTGCATCGGGACCCAGACCATGAAGCCGATCCACGCGATGAGCAGGATCGCGATGACGAGCAGGGTGTTGCGACCCTTGCGACGGCGCCGATCCCGGGGCGGCGCGGTGGCGTGCCCGCCCGAGCCGCCGGAGCGACCGCGGGTGTCGACGAGGTCGCCGTCGTACACGTCGGGGGCCGCATCACGCTCGTCTCGTGTCTGCCGTGTCTCCCCTACCCCTGCGCGGCGCGAGCGTGGCGGGGCGATCGCGCCGCCCGCGGAACGCTTGGCACGGCGTCTCGTGTCGACGACGTACGCGTCGTCGGCGCCGCGGCGGGGAGAGCTCGGGTCAGTCGGCATCGGCGGCCTTCACGCTCGGGGACGGGGGCACGTTGCCCGACAGTGTGTCAGGTGCGGCTGTCGGACGTCCGTGCTCGGATGGCGGCGTCGCCTCGTCGAGGGCGATGCGCCGGGCGAGCCGGGTGTAGCGGGTCTCCATGGCGCGGAACCGCTGGTAGGTGGTCACGACGAAGCCGAGGAAGGCGACGACGAGGCCGTAGAGGATGAGGTCAGCGCCACGACCGATGCCGAGCCACCTGGCCACCCTGGTCCACGTGCCGCTGGGGTCGATGATCGAGTACACCGCGAGGGCGGCCAGTACGAGCAGGCCGATGCGGCGCACGGCCTGGGTGCGCTGTCCCGACCCGAGCAGGAGGCGCCACGCCACGGCGAGGGTGGCCACGATGAGCAGGAGCTGGATGACGCTCTGTCGACTCATCGCCAGATCAGCTCCGCGAGGATGTTGACGGCGTTCCACAGCGACTGGCCCTTGGCCTTGCTGTAGTCGGTGTAGAGGATGTGCACGGGCTCCTCCGCGTAGGTGACCTGCTTGTCCTCGAAGCGCATCGCCCCGATCTGCGACACGATCTCGGACGCGTGGGCCATCCGGTTCTGGGTGATGTCGAGACGCTCGACGACGTCGCGGTGCAGCACTCGGAGCCCGTTGTGGGCGTCGGTGAGCCGGGTCCCCGTCGTGAGGTTGGTGTAGGCGATGGCGGCCCGCAGGACGAGTCTCTTCATGGTGCCGGCCTCGGTGCGCTCGTCGAGGAAGCGCGAGCCGAAGACGACGCGGACGTCGCCCTGCCGGATGCGCTCGAGCATGACCTCGACGTCGTGGATCTGGTGCTGCCCGTCGGCGTCGTAGGTGACGACGTAGCGCATGGAGGGGTCGCCGAGCGCGTAGTCGAAGCCGGTCTGCAGGGCCGCTCCCTGACCGAGGTTGACGGGGTGGCGGACGACGGCGGCGCCCGCCTGCTCGGCCCGCTCGGCGGAGCCGTCGCGCGACCCGTCGTCCACGCACACGATCTTGGGGAAGACGGAGCGGGCCTCGCCCACGACGTCGGCGATGACGGCGGCCTCGTCGTAGAGCGGCACCACCAGCCACACGTCCTCGTTCTGCATGCGACCAGCGTAGAGCGGTCGCGGGGCGGCTCCCGCCCGGCACCGAGCCGCGGGACGCTAGCCCCGACACGCGAGGCGCCGGCGGGAGCGAGCGCGACGGCAGGGCGCTGGGCCTAGAGTCGGAGGACCATGACGGACGCGTTGTCGCAGGGCTCCCGGTCCGGGGCCCACCACCCGCACGAGGACCGGCGCGGACCCGCCGCCGGACCGATGCACGAGGAGACGGTAGAGCCGTTCACCCCGTCGGGATCGGCTGCGCTCCGCATCGCGATCGTCGGCCCGACCCACCCGCACAAGGGCGGTGTCGCCGCGCACACGACGATGCTGGCGCACCACCTCGCCGACGCCGGCCACGACGTGACGCTCGTGTCGTGGGCGCACCTCTACCCGTCGAGGCTGCACCACGCCGACGCGACGGTCCCCGACGGCGTGCCCGAGGTGCCGCCGTACCCGCGGACGATCCGCGCGCTGAGCTGGGCCCGTCCCGACACGTGGGTGCGGGCCGGCCGCAGGCTGCGCGACGTGGACGCCATCCTCGTCGTGCACGTCATGCCCCCGGTGGTGCCGGCCCACCTGGCGCTCCTGCGCGCCGCCGGTGCCGTGCCGGGTGGGGAAGGGCCTCGCCCGCAGTCGATCGTCGTGTGCCACAACGTCCTGCCGCACGAGGCGCATCCGGGCGATGCCGGCCTCATGTCGGTGCTGTTCTCGCGGGTCGACTCGGTGCTCGTCCACGGCGCGGACCAGGCTCGCGTCGCGCACGACCTGGGTGCGCGTCGCGTCTCGGTCGCCGACCTGCCACCCCACCTGCCCGGTGGCGACCCGATCTCGCGCGGCCCACGGCCGGGACCGACGCGCCTGCTCGCACTCGGGCTCATCCGCGAGTACAAGGGCATCGACGTGCTGCTGCGCGCGATGCGCTCCGTGCCGGAGGTGACGCTGACGATCGCCGGCGAGATCTGGGGCGCCAACCGCACCGTCATCGGGCGGCTCGCCGCCGACCCGGCGCTCGCCGGCCGCGTCGAGATCCGCGACGGCTACGTGCCTGCCGACGCCCTCGCCGCGCTGCTCGCCGACCACGACGTCCTCGCCCTGCCCTACCGGTCGGCCACGGCGTCGCAGAACGTCATCCTCGGCCACGCCCACGGGCTGCCGGTCCTCGCCTCCGACATCGCGCCCTTCTCGCAGCAGGTCGCCGACGGCGTCAACGGCCTGCTCGTGCCGCCCGAGGACGAGCGGGCGCTCGCGGGCGCCCTTCGACGGCTCGGCGACCCCGACGTGCGTCGCCGGCTCGCCGAAGGGGTCCAGACGCCCGACCTGTCCGGCCCGTGGGCGCACTACCTCGGCACGATCGAGGCGCTGTCGGTCGACGAGACGTTGCTCCGCGACCCCGACGAGCCGTATGCCGTGGCCCCCGGTCAGGGCGTCGATGACCGTGGCGCGACCGGCGCCGCAGGCCATGGTGACGACGGCGGCCTCGACGACGACGGCGTCGTCGGTCCGGACGACGGCGACGACCCGACCCCGCTGGGGCGCATGCGCCGACGCGTCACGTCAGGGGCGGTGCGTCTCGCCGGGAGGGTTCGGCGCCGTGCCGCGCGGGCCATGACCTCGGGGCGACCCCTCGTGTCCCTGCGTCCCGACGACCTCCCTGCCTGGGTGCTGGCGACCGACGTCCTGGGCGAGCCCGCCGAGGCCGACGACGCGCGCCGCCTCGCACGCATACTCGGGCTGCCGCGTTCGCTCGACGGCGTGTCCGCGTGGGCTGCGCTGGGCACGCTCGCCGCGATCCTGCGGGTCCGCGACGACGGCCGCAGGAGCGCCGTCATCGTCGACGAGGGCGGCACCCGGTCACTGCTGTCGCGGTGGGCCAGGGCCGTCGGCTTCGCGCCCGTCGAGATCGACTTCACAGGCGCGCACCCCAGTGTCGCTGCCCTCGACGTCGACACCGGGTCGCTCGACGTCATCGTGCGCATCCATCCCCACGGCTGCGACGGCGACGATGTCGACCATGTCCTCGAGCAGGCGTCGTGGGCGCTGCGCTCGGGTGGTCTGCTCGTCGTGACGGTCCCGATCGGGCCGCGCGCCGCCGAGGGTGCCGTCGGACCCGCCGACGTGCGCGGCATCCTGGCGCGCGCCCACGACCTCGGCTTCGTCCTCGTCGGCGACCTCGACGGCGACGTCAACGCGCGCATGCGCGAGGCGGCCTCGCGCGCCCGCGCCGACGACGCGGCATACGGCCTCGTGCGGCTGACGCTGCGCCGACGCTGAACCGACGCTGAACCGACGCTGAACCGACGCTGTGCCGGCGCTGAGCCCCTGCGGACACCGGGCACCGATGACGCTGCGATGATGGTGCGGACATGACCCGACAGAGAATCCTCACCGTGCTGCGTGTCGGCATCGCGCTCATCACCCTGGCCGCCGTCGTCTACGCCGTCGCGCGCAACTGGGCCGACGTCTCGGTGCACCTCGGCAAGATCTCGTGGTCGACGTTCCTCTGGTCGACGCTCGCTGCGGCGGCGGGCACCTGGCTGACGATGATCGGCTGGAAGACGCTGCTGCGCGACCTCGGCTCCGACCTGCACCTCGCTCCGGCGTCGGGTGTCTACTTCGTCGGCCAGCTCGGGAAGTACCTCCCGGGCTCCCTGTGGTCGGTGCTCGTGCAGGCCGACATCGCGAGCCATCTGAAGGTCCCGCGCCGGCGCACGGCAGTGACCGGCCTGCTCGCGCTGGGGCTCGCCCTCGCCACCGGCTTCCTCGTCGGCCTGCCGGCGGCGTCGTACCTCATCAGCCGCACCTCGTCGGGCTTCGACTGGTGGCTGCTGCTCGGCATCCCGCTGCTCGTCGTGCTCTGCGTGCCACAGCTGCTCAACGCCATCATCGCGCGGATGCTGCGGGTGATCCGGCGCGAGCCGCTCGAGCACGAGCTGTCGGGCGGCGCGGTGCTCCGCTCGGTGCTCCTCTTCCTGCTCGTGTGGGTCTTCTTCGGCGTGCACACGCTGCTGCTCGCTCGGGCCGTGGCGGGCGACGGCTCGCCCAACCCCGACCTGACGACCGCTGCGATGACGGGCTACGCCCTGTCGGTCTCGCTCGGCATGCTGACCGTCATCCTCCCGGCCGGTCTCGGTGCCCGGGAGGGGTTGCTGACGCTCATCCTGTCGACCGCGATCCCGACGCCGGCGGCCGCGGCCGTCGCCATCGTGTCGCGCTTCATCGTGACCATCGTCGACGTCGTCGCCGCTCTCGGCGGGTGGCTCTACGCCCGCTCGCACCACCTCATCACCGAGCGTCATGCCGCCGACGAGACCGGGGCTCGCGACGTCAGCGTGTGACGCGACCCGGGGCCGCTTGCCGCTCAGGCCGGTTCGAGCACGAACACAGGGATGAGGCGGTCGGTCTTCGTCTGGTACTCGGCGTAGGGCGGATAGGCGGCGACGCACCGCTCCCACCACTGCTCCCGCTCCTCGCCCGACAGCTCGCGCGCGCGGGCCGGGAACGTCTCGGTGCCGGCCTGCACCTCGATGTCGGGGTGGGCGAGCATGTTGCGGTACCACTGGGGGTGCTCCGGCGCGCCGCCCTTGCTCGCCACCGCCGCGAAGGCGCCCTCGTGCTCGACGCGCATGAGCGGCACCTTGCGCACGGCACCCGTGCGGGCACCGCGCATGGTCAGCAGGACGACCGGCCGGTTCATGATGTGCACGGAGTCCGTCGTGCCGGTGCGCTCGATCTCCTCGACCTGCCTGCGCACCCAGTCGCTCGGGCTCGGGAGGTACTCGCCGGTGATAGCCATGCGCCGAGACTAACCCGACGTCACCCGCTCAGGCGGCGCCGGGCTCCGGGGCCGAGCTCCACGGGTACTTCTTGACGAAGTCCTCGACGACGGTGGTGTTGAGGCCACCACAGAGCTGGCGGTGGCCCAGCTGGTTCGACACCTTGCCGGACGCCTGGTCGACGTCCGCCGACCAGTGCGAGAGGGCGTACTTCTTGCCGGCGGGGAAGGCGCCGTAGGCGGGGTCCCAGGGGCTGACGAGGAACTTGTTGGCCGACTCCTTCATCGCGTTGATCTTGGTAGCCAGGGCCTCGAACGTCGCGGCCTGCTCCTTCTCGAGCGAGCGGTCGTACCAGAGGATGGTGTAGCCGTGCTCGAGGTTGTGCACGAGCGTCTCGATCTTGGGGGCGTCCGCGACGGTGTAGACGCGGCGCTTGTCGACGGCCGGCACGGCGAAGTGCTTGCCGCTCGACGGCGGGACGGTGGAGTACTCGATCTTCGTGACGTCGGCCTGGTTGGTGCCGGGTCCGACGTGCTCGCTCGAGCCGCTGGCCGGGTCGTCGGTGACCGGGTCGCACGAGGCGGCCGCGACGTCGCCGCTGATGCTCTGCAAGGCCTCGTTCTTCTTGTTCTGCTCGCCGATGACCGCCCACGCGACCGCTGCGCCGATGATGGCGATGACGGCCACGCACGCCACGATGACGACGAGGAGCCGACGGCGCTCGGCCCTCTTCTGCGCGGCCTGCATCTGGGCCACGCGCTCGCGGCGGTCTCGGCTCGTCTCGCGGGCCATCGTTCCTCGTTCCTGTGGGCTGTCGGGCGGTCGGGCTGCCGGCGCGGGCCGGGTGCGGGTGTGAGTCGCTGTCGTCGGCACCGGGGGCGGCGGCCACGGGCCCGCTCGATCTGCTCCGGTTCAACGACCGTGCCGAGTGTAAGCGAGGATGTTGTGGTGGCCGAACCCCTGTCGCGTGTCTGGCGCAGCGAGCGCGAGATCGCACTGCGTGCCCAGCTGGGCGTGTTCCGTCGTGGTGCCGGCGACCCCACGTCGCGCTTCGGTCGCGACGGCACGGTGGCCCGCGCGGCGCAGACCCCGGCAGGCGTCGGCACTCTCCACCTCGTGTGCCGAGCGGGTGGGTCCGAGGTGCTGGCCCAGGCGTGGGGTCCGGGCGCGCAGTGGCTGCTCGACTCGGTGCCGGCGCTCCTCGGCGAGGACGACGACCCATCCGGCTTCGTGCCGCACCACGACCGCGTCGCCGAGGCGTGGCGGCGGTTCCCGCACTGGCGCGTGCCGCGGTCGGGGCTCGTCCTCGACGCGCTCGCACCGGCCGTCATCGAGCAGAAGGTGACGGGCCAGGAGGCGTTCGGCGGCTACCGCGCGCTCGTGCGCCGGTTCGGCGAGCCGGCGCCTGGTCCCGTCCCGGGTCTCATGGCCCCCCCGACCGCGGCGGGTTGGGCCGCGATCCCGTCGTGGGCGTGGCTGCAGGCGTCCGTCGACGGGGCGCGGTCGCGCACCGTCGTGCGGGCAGCCGGGTATGCCGGCCGGCTCGAGCAGGGCGCAGCGGTGTCGGTCGCGGAGGCGAACCGGCGCCTACGGGCCTTGCCCGGCGTCGGGGTCTGGACCGCCGCCGAGGTGGCCCAACGGGCGCTCGGCGATCCCGACGCCGTGTCGTTCGGCGACTACCACGTGGCGAAGGACATCGGATGGGCCCTCACCGGCACACCGGTCGACGACGACGGCCTGGCCGACCTCCTCGAGCCCTACCGAGGCCACCGCTACCGCGTGCAGCAGCTGCTCGGGATGGCCGGGCACCACCGGCCCCGCCGCGGTCCACGGATGGCGCCACGCACGCACCTGCCGACCCGCACCCGCTGAGGGCACCGGCTCAGGACACGGCATACCTCCAGGCGTGGCGCCACCGAGTCATGTCCGACAGGCGCGCGAAAGTCCAGATCTGTGGTGAAACGCCCCCGGACGTCGGCGCCGTGGCCTAGGCTCCGCCACGGCCCGCAGGGAGCAGGCCACCCATACGTTTGAGAAAGGCGACCACGTGGTTCGTCAGCAACTGGGGGCACGTGCCCTCACCGTCGGGGTCGCAGCAGCAGCGCTGCTCGCCCCCATCGCCCTCGCCCTTCCGGCGGGCGCGGGCCAGACCGAGGGGTCGCACGACCTCGACCAGCTCCGCGGCCGCGCCGGCCGGGTGCTCACCGAGGGGCGCACCGCCCCGGCGGGTGACGTGTCGGCCGCCGTGAAGAAGGCTGCGGGCCCGTCGGCCCTCCGCCACAGCGCCACGTCGTCGACGGCATCCGGCCGCGTCGCGGCGGGCAAGCTCGCATCGCCGTCCCTCGCGGGAGCCTCCGCGTACGGGCCGTCCCCGTCTGTGTCGGCTCAGTCGGAGGCGCTCCCGGCTGCGGGCACGTGTGCGGATGGCGTCATCGAGGTCAACCCGATGGCAGACCGCACCATCGTGCGCGTGACGTCGCCGCTCAGCGGTGGCCTCACCCTGCAGCGGCTGCGCGAGTACGGGTCGTGGCGCACCATCGCCACGGGTTCCGGCACGACGATGAAGGTCAACGACACAACGATCAACGAGAACGTGTCGTACCAGTACCGCCTCATCGCGAAGAACGGGACCGACCCCGATTTCGACTGCTGGACGCAGTACATGTACGGCATGTGGACCGACGACGGCTGGGGCGAACCCGACGCGCTCGTCGCCGGGACCACGGGCATCTTCCAGCAGAACCTCCGGGCCCAGGGCAGCCGCGCCATCTCGTCGGAGTGGATGAGCCCGCGCTACTCGACCGACGGACGGCTGTATGCCGCCACGAAGGTCATCGACAGCGGCACCGGTCGCGGTGTGATGGAGGTCCGCCGCGCGAAGAACTCGGCGCTCGTCTTCACGGTCGACCTCGGCACGGCCCAGTTCCCCGCCGACCCGGACTTCTCACCGGACGGCCAGACGATCGCCTACACGCGCTACGAGGCCGCGACGGGCAAGGCCCTCGGCCTCGGTTTCGTCGACGTCTTCGGCTCACACACCAAGACGACGCTCAACACGACGACGCGCATCGGTGAGCCGTCGTGGCGGCCCGACGGCACCACGCTCGTCGTATCGACCTTCGGGGTCGCGACGCCGGGCCTCGCCCTCGTCACGAAGGCGACCGGCGCCGTCAGCCCGATCAGCGGCACGGCGGGCGGCTACACCCCCGAGGTCGCGGCCGACGGCTCGATCTGGTTCGCCTGGGCCAACGCCGACCTCTCGTCGAGCGCGCTACGTCACCGGGTCGCGAGCGGGACGGTCACGGACGTCCGCGCTGTCTCGGGCGACGTGTTCATCTGGCCGCGGTTCACGGAGGACGGCTCGCTCCTCGTCGAGCGCGACACCCCCGACGCGGGTGACCCGGGCTCCTACGTCATGGCCGTCCACTGGATCGAGCCCTCTGACCCGTCGGCCGACGAGATCACCTCCATCGGCTGGGAGGTCGAGGACACCCTGATCAACGGCTGGGACGTCCGCCAGCCACAGAGCAAGGGCAGCTCGGACTTCGCGGGCGATGCGAACCACGACGTCGTGGCGCGTGACGGCAGCGGCAACCTCTTCGCCTACCGCGGCACCGGATTCGACCTGTCGGGCCGCACGCAGATCGGCTCGGGCTGGAAGGGCTTCAACGCCATCCTCGCCGCGGGCGACCTGACCGGTGACGACCAGTCCGACCTCATCGGCCGCGACGCCAACGGCCAGCTCTGGCTCTACCGCGGCAAGGCCGCTGGTGGCTTCGCGGCACGCACGTCGGTGGGGACCGGCTGGAACGCCTACTCGCTCGTCGCGCCGGGAGACTTCAACGGCGACAGCCGCGCCGACATCGTCGCCCGCGACGGCTACGGCAACCTGTGGCTGTACCCCGGCACCGGCCGCGGCACGCTCGCAGCGCGCGTCAAGCTCGGTACCGGCTGGTCCGGCCTGAAGATCGTGGGCCCCGGCGACATCGACTTCGACAACCGCGCCGACCTCATGACGCGTGACTCGGCCGGCCGGGTGTGGATCTACCCGGGCAACGGCACGGGCGGTTTCCTCGCGCGTCGCCAGATCGGCTCGGGCTTCGGGTCGTTCAACGCGATCACGGCCACCGAGATCACCTCGTACCGTCCCCTCATCTGGGTGCGCACGGCCCAGGGCGAGCTCGTCAGCTTCGAGCTGACCGGTGACGGCGCCTTCTCGCCCGGCGACGTCTACACCGAGGGCTTCGGCTGGGGCGGCTTCACGCTGACCTCCTGATCGCTGCTGTACGCCACCGGCGCGGGCCGCGGGGAGACCTGCGGGCCGCGCCGGACGGCATACGTTCACCGACCTGACGAAGGCCCGGCGCCCCCTGACGGGGCCGGGCCTTCGTGGTCGGCGATGGCGCCGGCGACCTCACGGCCGCCGGCGCGACCGCGTCACCTGCGGTAGGAGACCACGACGCTCGGGCGGGGAAAGCCGTCCGTGTGCGGCCAGGTGCTCGACGGCGTCTCGAACGTCGCGCCGTCGGTCTCGCCGGGGTGCTGCACGGCGATGAAGACCGACCGCTGGTCGTCGGTGATGAGCGGACCGCACGTCTCGGCGCCGAACGGCACGGTGAGGAACTGCTCGACGCTGCCACGCTCAGGCCCCGCGACCGGGACCCGGAAGAGCCCGTCGTTGGAGCCGAGGACGTTGCCGTCCGTGGAGATCCAGAGGTTGCCGACGCCGTCGAACGCGACGTTGTCAGGGCAGCTGATCGGGCTGACCTTGGACTTGTCGTAACCGGCGAAGTACGTCTCGGGTGCCTCGGGGTCGCCGCAGACGAGGAAGAGGTCCCAGGTGAACTGCGTTGCGGTGTGGTCGTTCCCGAGCTCGGTGAGCTCGAGGACGTAGCCGTTGCGGTTGCCAGACTTGCTCGTCAGCGGGGCGCCGAGCTCGGCGCGGACCATGCTCGAGGCGAGCGGGTTCGTCTCGTCGGTGGGGTACTTGACGCCACGGTCGGAGTTGTTCGTCAGGGCTGCGTAGATCTTGCCGTTGACGGGGTTGGGCTCGACGTCCTCGGGGCGGTCCATCTTCGTCGGGCCCACGGTGTCGGCCGCGAGCCGCGTGTTGATGAGCACCTCGGCGACGCTCATGCCCGGGACGTGGGAGGTCGTGTCGGAGGTGAGTGCCACCCAGGTGCCCGCGCCGTCGAACTCCCCGTCGCCGGAGCCGTCACCCGCGAACTTCGCGACGTAGAGCGTGCCGCGCGTGAGGAGCGTCTTGTTGTGCGCGCGGGCGGAGCGCGTGTCGCCGGTGCGGAAGCGGTCTGCCGAGACGAACTTGTAGAGGTAGTCGCCGCGTTCGTCGTCTCCCATGTATGCGACGGCGTGCCCCGAGTCGGAGATCGTGACGTTGGCACCCTCGTGCTTGAACCGCCCGAGCATCGTCTGCTTGACCGGGGTCGAGTCGGGCTCGTACGGGTCGATCTCGACGACCCAGCCGAAGCGGTACGCCTCGTGCGGGTGCTTCGCGAGGTCGAAGCGCTCGTCGACGGTGGACCAGCCGCGGTTGGTGACGGCCGAGGTGGCGAGTCCGTAGCGCTTGAACGACGTCGCGTTCGCCGGGTCGACGGCGCCGGACGCGTCGAAGTAGCCGTTGAAGTTCTCCTCGCCCGAGAGCACCGTGCCCCAGGGGGTCGTGCCGCCCGCGCAGTTGCCGAACGTGCCGTGGGCCCGCGTGCCGGTGGGGTCCGCGGCCGTGCGGAGCAGGTCGTGGCCGGCGGCGGGGCCGTGGAGCTCGAACTCCGTGTGCACCGTGATGCGACGGTTGTGCCGTGCGCGGCGGTGGTCGGACCGGATCCACGAGCCATGAGCGCGGCCGCGCTCGATCGTGACGACGGCCATGCCGTGCGCGGCCATCGCGATCTTCTTGGTCGTCGCGTCGTCGTACTCGCCCGTCGGGAACATGAGGTTCTCGTCGGTGTACTCGTGGTTCGTCACGAGGAGCGCGGTGCGGGCACCGAGCGGCAGGACGCCGACGTAGTCGTTGTTGTAGCCGAACTGCTGGGCCTGCGCCTCGGGCGTCTGGGCGTGGACGTCGAAGCGTGGAGCCCCCGCCTCGACGGGGTCGCCCCAGCGGATGACGACGTTGTGCGTGAACCCGGGCGCATTCGTCACGGCGTCGGCGCGGTTCGGTCCGACGGGGCTGAAGGCCGCGCGGCCGACGTCACCCGTGCGCCGGGCCGCGGCGGCGGTCGTCGCCGAGGTGGCCGGGGCTGCGGCGGCCGGGGTCGTGGCGGATGTGGCGAAGGCGCCGACGAGGGCGCCGGCGCCGAGGGCCCCGCCCTTGAGCACCGATCGGCGGGCCAGAGCCCCCTCGACCAGGTCGCGCATCGCGGGGTTCGACGAGGTGTTGGGCACGGGCGCGTCGCACGCGTCGTTGCAGCGGTAGCGACACGTCATGCGGCTGCGCGAGCCGTGGCGCGGCGTCGCGATCAGCGGGAGAAGCCTGGGGGTCAACGCGGTGCTCCTTCAGCGAGGTGAGTCGGCCGCGCACGTACGGCGCGGCGTGGGACCGCCTGTGACGCTATGAGCGCTGGGCGAGCACCCGGGTGCTGCTGCGGGGCCATCCGGTGAACTCCCCGTGTCCGCTCCCGCTCCTCACTTCCGGGGCCGTGTGCCGTGCGCCTCGGTCGAGGTGGCGAGCAGCCGCGCGCGGTCGACGCCCACGTGCTGCGGCTGGGCCCACGTGCGTCTCGGGACCCCGCCGTGCGCGCCCCGAAACGCAGCCCGTGTCCTCGAAGGCAGGTCCCTCTGAGTGCCGTGCGACGCGTCCGTCGCAGGAAACGCTCCGCGGGCGGCGGACGGGTGGGAGCCTGAGCGGCATGCGCCTCCTCTTCTCGACGACAGCCGGCACGGGGCACTTCACACCGATGATCCCGGTCGCGCGCGCGTGCGCGTCGGCCGGGCACGAGGTCCGGGTCGCCGCTCCGGACTCCTTCGCGAGCCACGTCGAGCGGGCGGGCCTGGAGCACGCACCGTTCGACGATGTGCCGCCTGACGTCATGGGGGCCGTCTTCGCCCGGCTGCCGTCGTTGTCGCCAGAGGATGCCAACCGTGTCGTCGTCCGTGACGTCTTCGGCCGGCTCGACGCCCAGGCGGCCTGGCCGCGAGTTCGCGACACCATCGACACGTGGCGGCCGGACGTCGTGCTGCGCGAACCGTGCGAGCTCGGCTCTCTCGCTGCGGCGCTGGGCGCCGGCGTGCCCCAGGCCGAGGTTGCGATCGGCCTCGGCCGGATTCGCGACTGGGTGGGCGATGCCCTCGTCGAGCCGTTGCTCGAGCTCGACGAGCTCGCCGGACTCGGGGCGGGTTCCTGCCTGTCGGGCCTGGCATCGGCACCGGTGCTCACGTCGGTGCCGGCCGGACTGGACGGTGTCGTCGACGCGGGCGACGATGCGGGGCAGGCGAGTCCGCTGGTCGTGCGCTTTCGCGACGCGTCCGCGCGGGACCGGGCAGGGACGCTCCCGGCGAGCTGGGGAGATCCTGCTCATCCGCTCGTCTACGTGACGTTCGGCTCGGTCACGGCGGGCTTCGACGACCTCAGTGCGGTGTTCCGTGGGTCGCTCGACGCACTCGCTGAGCTGCCCGTCCGCGTCCTGCTCACGACAGGACACGCCGGTGAGCCGGAGGCGCTGCGTCCCTGGCCCGCGAATGCGCACGTCGAGCAGTGGTGGCCACAGGACGACGTCATGCCGCTCGCCGCCGCGATGGTCGGGCACGGCGGGTTCGGCACGACCATGGCAGCGGTCGTCGCCGGAGTTCCGCAGGTCGTCATCCCGCTCTTCGCCGGTGACCAGTTCGTCAACGCCGCTCGCGTCGAGGAGGTCGGTGCCGGCATACGGCTGGAGGGTCGGATGGAGGCGACGGCGCAGCTCGGCGCTGCCGTCGAGCGGGTGCTGTCCGACGACACCATCCGCTCGGCTGCGCAGCGGTTGGCCGACGAGGCCGCCTCTCTGCCAGACGTTTCCGAGATCGTGGGTCTCATCGAGGGCCTCGCCGGCGGGTGAAAGTGCCGACTCGACGCGAGAAGTCGAGTGGGCACTTCGCACCGCGCCGGGGCTCGCCCCTGGTCGAGTGGGCACCTCGCACCGCGCCGGGGCTCGCCCCTGGTCGAGTGGGCACTTTCCACCGCAGGGGTGGGGTACCTCAGGGGATGTGGCGTTCGGCGTCGACACGGTTGCGCATCTCGACGAGCGCCTCGGCGTGGTCGCGCAGGGCGATGTCCTCGTCGCTGACGGGTGTCCACGGGCGTGCCCGGATCGCGTGGCCGTCGCTGTCGAGCGGCACGAAGACGATGAGCGAGTGCGTCGTCAGGTCGAGGTCGCCCGTTGCCGGGTCGCCGGAGCGCACGTGGACGCTGATGTGCATGCTCGACGTCCCCGTGAGGAGCAGGCGCGCCTCGACCTCGACGAGGTGGCCGATTCGGAGCGGACGGTAGAAGCGGACGCCGCCGGCGTAGACCGCGACGTTCGAGGCCGAGCCGGTCCACTCGGTGGCGAGCACGTGGGCGGCCTCGTCGATCCAGCGCATGACGATGCCGCCGTGCACCTTGCCGCCCCAGTTGACATCGGTCGGGGCGGCCAGGAAGCGCAGGACGGCGCGGGGCGCGGTGCCGGCGTCGCTGTACGTCTGTGCCGCCATGGCTGCGGCGATCTCGCCCCGCAGCCCGATCCGCGTGACGGCGCTCTCCTGCCACTCGCGGTCCGACTCGGTCTCGGGCACGAGCTGCGGGACGGGCGTCGGTCTGCCGTTCTCGCCCACGGCGACGAAGACCATGATGCAGTCCGTGGTCTTTGTCAGGTCGCTGTCCTTGGGGTTGCCGGCGGAGACGGTGACGAGGATGTGCATGCTCGTCGTGCCCGTGTGGATGACGCGCGCTGTGGCCTCGACGAGGTCGCCCACGTCGACGGGCCTGGCAAAGCGCACGTTGCCGACGTATGCCGTGACGCTGTACGTCCCGCTCCACCCCGCGGCCGCCGCGTAGCCCGCCTTGTCGATCCACTCGAGCACCCGGCCGCCGCCCACGGTGCCGGAGTAGCCGGCGTCGGTGGGCGCGGCGAGGAAGCGGAGGGTGATCTCTCGGGCTCCACGCGGCATCTCGTCCTCCTCGGGACGGTGGGCAGGTCAGGCAGCGGTGCTGGGACGAGAGTGGCAGACCCGCCGGGAACGCGCCGTGGGAGTCCACCTCCGGGTGGGATCAACGGATAGCGTGAACGGGCATGAGGGACCTGCCGCCGACGGTCGACCGGCTCGTCGCGAGCATCCTCGACCAGTTCCCCGTCCACCGTGGGTTCCTCGAGCAGGCCCTCGACGGGGCCACCGCGGAGGAGCTCGACCGGCTGGGGCGCTACCTCGACTTCTGCATCGGCAAGGGCCTCACCCCCGACTACCTCGCCGAGAGCTACCTCACGATCCTCGGGGACACGCTCGACGAGCAGCTCTACTTCCGGGAGCACGACCACTACCGCCACTCGAGCTTCGCGGACGTCGCCGAGTCGGTCTACCACGACCGCGACTACATGGACCGGTACATGTACGGCCTGGCGATCTCGACCTTCCTCTGGCCGAACCACGTCGAGATGTCGCGCTTCCTGCGCCGGTCGCTGCCCAAGGAGAAGCGCGGTCGCTATCTCGAGGTCGGTCCCGGCCATGGCTTCCTGCTGCTGACCGCCGTGGAGGTCGGGGCGTTCGACGACTACCTGGCCGTCGACCTGTCGGCCGCCAGCGTCGAGCAGACCAGGACCATCGTCGAGCACTTCCACCCGGACGCCCCGGCGCGGGTCGAGCAGCGCGACTTCCTCACCGCGGACGACCTGCAGCCCGGCTCGTTCGACGCCGTGGTCATGGGCGAGGTGCTGGAGCACGTCGAGCATCCCGAGGTCTTCCTGCGCCGGATCGCCGAGCTGGCGAAGCCGGACGCCTTCGTCTTCGTCACGACGTGCGTCAACGCGCCCGCGGTCGACCACATCTACCTGTGGCGGACCACCGACGAGCTGGAGGCCATGATCGCCGGCAGCGGTCTGTCGATCGTCGAGCCGCTCCGGCTCCCTTACGAGGGCAGGTCGCTGGAGGAGTCACGGGCCGAGGCGCTGCCGATCAACGTCGCGTACGTCCTCGCGCCGGACTGACGGCGCGGCAGCAGCCGGGCACCGGGACCGTCACCGCTTCGCGCCCATCAGCTCGACGACGAGACCGCTGCGGCGCTGGACGAAGGCGATCGTCGAGTCGAAGGTGACGGCATACGTCGGCTGGGCGAGCAGGAGCGCGTCGTGGTCGAGCTCCTGCCGGAGCGAGGCCTCCAGGTCGTCCACCCAGAAGCACAGGTGGTCGAGACCACCGCCCCGGGCGAGGCGCGCGGTGACGGGGGAGTCCGCGCCCTCGAGGGGTCCCACGAGCTCGACGTCGACCCCCTCCGGCAGCCGGAGGAGCGCGCAGACCACGCCGAGCAGCTCGTCGTCGGTGGGGCCGACGACGAGCGCGCCGCCGCTGTCCTCGAACCGGCGTATGCCGCCTCCCATGTTCGCGACGACATAGCCGACGTGGTGCAGCCGGGGCGCGGTGTCGAGTCCCCGCGACGGGTCGGGCGCCATCAGTAGCCCCCGTAGACGAACCGGATCGCGTTGCTCGACGCCCAGGCGACGGCGACGACCAGGGCAGCGATCCCGAGCCCGATGCCGACCTCGATCGCGAGCTGTGCGACGACCTGTCCGGTCGTCCGTCGGGCGGTGCCCGAGGTGGTGTCGGCGGGGACGTCGCCGTGTCGGATGACGGAGTGGTCGCTCATGGTGCCTCACACAGTGGTTGTCGGCCGGTGGTGACGAGGAGGGCGCACAGGTCCCGGGCGAGGACCTCGGCCTCGTTGGTGCCGTCGAGGACGTGCGCGATGTCGCGGTAGGCCGAGGGGGCCACGCGGTCCTGCAGGCCCTGCGGGTCGAAGACGAGACGCTCGGTCGTCTGGCCCGCGGCCGCCTCGGTCAGCGCGGCTCGCAGGCTCGCGACGTAGCGCCTCGCGTCGGGCTCGGCGTACACCTTCGGGTCGATGGGGTGGACGTAGAAGTACGCATCGACCCCGGCAGAGCGCACCATCTCGAACATCTGTCGCAGCACGGCACGGTTGATCGAGGACCGCGAGGCGATCTCGCGTTCCATGATCCCCAGCTGCCTGACCGTGAGGCTGGTGCCGGGGTTCGTGGGCTCGAAGTAGGAGAACCAGAAGTCGACCGGTCGGCGGGTGGCGAGCTTGGCCAGGCCGGTCGGGGCGGGTGTCCTCTTCGGCTTCACGACATCGAGGAAGGTCCACGGCGCCGTCTGAGCGGCGATGTCGACGCCCCATTCGAAGCGGTCGCCCACGAGCGAGGGGCTGACGGTCGACAGCGCGCGCCAACCGACGTCGCCGGGGGAGACGAGGGAGGCCGCGACCGGCCAGCGGGACGGCGGCCAGAGGCTGCCACGAGCGAGGTTGCCGTCCAGGTAGCTCCACTGCTGGACGGCGAGGTCGTTGAGGACCCAGACGGGGTTGAGGCTGATGACGACGAGGTCGGGCCTGCTGGACAGGGCCGTCGAGAGTGCCGAGAGCTCGTCGGCGAGGCGGATCGCGTTGAGGTAGTAGAGGTCCGTCGACAGCTCCTTGCCATCCACCGTGCCGATGCGCTCGCTGACGAGACCCGGGATGAAGGCGCGTGTCTTGGCTCCGACGGCCATGGTCTCGGAGCCGCCGATCCACGCGACGCGGAAGTCGCCCTTGGACGCCGTCGCGTCGAAGCCGCGGGGA
Organism: Terrabacter sp. GCM10028922; assembly: GCF_042666095.1. Taxonomy (NCBI): domain Bacteria; kingdom Bacillati; phylum Actinomycetota; class Actinomycetes; order Micrococcales; family Intrasporangiaceae; genus Terrabacter; species Terrabacter sp. GCM10028922. Next base: position 113,367 of record NZ_JBHTFG010000006.1, read on the forward strand.
TCACCGAGAGGGAGGGCGACGTTGCGGACCCGGGACGTGGCGAGGACGTTGTTGTAGGGCGAGTCGTCCCGGTCGCCGGGCTGAGCGGGGACCGCGACGGCGCCCGCGACGAGTGCCGCAGCGGCGACGACGGCGATGCGCAGGACCGACCAGCGGGTCACGACGAAGCCGACACGGTCATGGAGAAAGGCGAGGAAGCGGTCGGCGAGCATCAGATCAACCTCCCGTAGAACTCGGGCAGCTCCGACAGGTCGAGCAGCAGGAGCGGCAGGCTGAGCACGACGAAGACGAAGAGGAGCACGTTCGCGCCGACCCGTCGCGTGAGCGGTCGCGGCACCGGCACCGGGTGCCGGGCCACCCACCACCGATGACCGATGAGACCGACGCAGTGGTAGAGCCCGAAGATCACGAGGGGCAGCGTCAGGTCGTGCCACAGCGCGATGACCATCATCGTCGCGGCGATGGCGACGTACTGGGTCTTCGCCCGCATGCCGCCGAGCGGGACGAAGACGTTGCGCTGGGCGAACCGGGTCAGGCTCATGTGCCAGCTGTTCCAGAAGGCCTGCGGGTTGGTCTTGAGGTAGGGGTTGTTGAAGTTGGGGGCCAGGCTGAAACCGAGGGTGCGTGCCGCCCCGATGGCCATGTCGGAGAACCCGGAGAAGTTGAAGTAGAAGTAGAAGGCGAACATCGTCAGCTCGAGCCAGTGGTCGAGGGGGGAGCCGGCTCGCGTGGAGAGCGCGAAGACGTCCTGGCTGCCGCGGAGCAGGTAGGCGACGACGAAGACCTTGAACGCGCCGATCGCGATGGTGAGGACACCGCTCAGCGTGTCGTGCGGGTCCCAGCGCACGCGTCGGTCGGCCGTGGCCTCGATCTCGGTGTACTCGATGACCGGGCCGATGACGAGCACGGTCGGGAAGAAACCGTAGGCGAACTGCTGGAGCGGGGACAGCGGCGGCACGATCTCGAGCCGCACCTTGACGATCTGGTCGACGGCACGGAACGTCGCGAAGCTGAGGCCGATCGGCAGGATGAGGTTGCGGACGCGGTCGATGGCACCCGTCCACGGGCTCAGCCGGTCGACGACGCCGTTCATCCCGATGTTGAAGCCGGTGACCGACCATTCGGGCCGGATCTTCCAGACGACGAGCGGCGCCAGGGCGACGAGCACGAGCACGGTGGTCAGCACCCAGCTCGTGGGCCTGTCTCGCCACGCGGTCGCGGCGAGCTGGAGGAGGTAGACGCCGACCCAGAAGAGGATGTAGAGCGCCAGAAGCCTGGGCGCGATGAGGAAGAGCAGGTAGGCGCCGGAGAGGCCGAGGAGCAGCAGGCGGGCCGGTGCCCAGGGGGCCAGGAAGTAGAGCGGGACGAGGACGACCGTGAGGACGAGCAGGTCGGAGAAGTAGAGGAACGGGTCACCGTCAAGCATCGCGACGCACCGTGACGTGGTCGGGCACCAACGCCAGGGGCAGGGGCGCCTCGAACCGCCCCTCCGCGATCGTGGTGAAGCCGCGGTCGGGGTAGAACGTCGAGACCTGGCTGTTCTTCGCGGTCGGCCGGTAGGAGCCGCGCAGCCTGGTCGCGCCGGCGGCCACGGCGTCGTCGGCGACGCACTGGAGGATCGCGTCCTCGACCCCGCGGCGCAGCACGCGGCAGCTCATGAGGAAGGTCTCGACGTCCCAAGCGTCGTCATTGCACTCGACCACGGCCACCGCGACGAGCCCGTAGCCGCCGAAGCGGTCGGACACCTCGGCGGCGTACACCCGGTGGTCGGCGGAGGCGACGAGGGCAGCGACCTGGGCGTCGTCGCGGCGGATCGTCGTGAGGTTGAACTGGTTCGTCTTGTTGACCAGCTGCGCGACTCGGGCCACGTGGGACGGCCCCGGCGCGAAGACCCGGACGACCAGCCCGAGCGACCGGAGGAAGTCCTCGTGGGAGGGCGCCTGCGCGGCGGCGTCGCGACGGCCGGTCTCGACCCGCATCATCGCCGTGCGGCCGCGGTCCTCGGCCGAGACCCGCGCGAACCGGAACGAGGTCAGCTGTGCCGTGGTCTCGGCCACGTCCTCGGGCTCGTCGCCGACCTTGACGACCTGGACGCCGGGGAGCCGCTGGCGCACCTCGTCGAGCTCGACGTCGTTGTCGTCCAGCAGGATGAAACCGTCAGTGCCGAGGTTGAGCTCGTCGGCGACCTCTCGGAGGTTGTCGACCTTGGCGTTCCAGTCGACGCGCCGAGCGGCGAGGTGCTCGGGGGACAGGACGAGATCGCCGGCCCGGCGGGCGAAGACCTCGTCGACGTCGGGGCCGTTGTTCTTGCTGAGGAGCGCGATGAGGGCGCCGTGCGCCGCCTGGTAGACGAGTCCCTGCTGGAGGGCGCGGTAGCCGTTGCCGGGGAAGCTGTCCCCGATGACGATGCCCTCGGGGCCGTCCTCGCCGACGATCCCACCCCACAGCGTGTTGTCGGCGTCGACGGCAAGAACCTTGGGGGTGGGCCGGCCGAGAGCGCTGAGCGCCTCGCCGACGAGGGTCCCCAACGCCTGCGCGAACCGGCTGGTGAACGGCTGGTGGTACATCAGGTCGTTGCGCGTGTCGTACGCGATGGTCGTGCCGTGCAGGCGCACGAGGGCGGCAAGGTCGACGACGGTCACGGGAGCCTCGCCGATCCCGTCGACGAAAGCCTCGACGAGCCGTCCGTGGAGCACGGCGAGCCGGACGCTGCTGCGTGCGTCGAGCGGGTCGAGCCACACGAACGTCGGCACCGGTGGCGTCGAGACCACCAGCGGTATGCCGTGTGCCGCGGCCGCCTGCCCCACGAGCGTCCCGAGCTGGCGCACGTCCTCGCGTAGACCACTCGGGTCGCCGTCCTCGACGACCCATTCGGTGATCGCCGGTCCGAAGACGTCCTCGATCCGCCAGAGGACGACCAGTCGGTCGGGCGGGCGGTCGAAGCTCGTCGTCACGTCGAGCAGGGTCTGGTGGACCTGGTTGTAGTCCGCGATGACGACCTCGGTGCCGGGAGGGGCGGCGGCGAGCATCGGCTCGACGAGCGGGTGCGGGGTGAAGCTGGCAGTGACGCCCACGACGCTGCTCCCGCGCTCGTTCATCGCAGACTCAGATGTCCTCGACGCCCTTGCCCCGCAGGACGGTTCGCGCGAGACCGATCGAGCGCATCCTCATGATCTCGGACGTCTTGAGCCGCACGTCGAACGTGTCCTCGATGAGGACGACCATCTCCATCGCCGCGAGGGAGTCCCAGGCAGGAGTGTTCGAGGGGCTGGTCTCGTCGCTCAGCTGCGACGCAGGAACCTTCAGTCCCTTCGAAAAGGTCTCAAGCAGTCGATCAGTCATGAGCGGGCTCCCAGTGCGACGAGCGCTTACGGCGCAACCTACCGCAGGAAGCTCGGTCAGGTCGGCCAGCGCGACCTGGAAGCGGTGCGCCTGCCCGTCCGTGACGAGGAAGCCGCGCCCGGCTCGATGCCGGCCCGTGTCGTCGAGTCGCACGCCGAGCACGTCTCCGTCTGACGGTGCCGAGGGCGAGAGGATGAGGCCGCACCCGTCGCGCGCGATCTCGGGGACGAGACCACGGAACGCGGTGCCGGCGCGGGCCAGGTCCGCGGCCACGGCGACGAGGCCGTCGGTGTCGTCGACCAGACGTGCGGTCTGCAGCAGTGCCTCTTCGACGGCGGTGCGCTCGACGAGCTCGACGTCATCGACGAGGATGCACAGGTCCGGGTCGCGGCGGCGAGCGGCAACGAGGACGTCGCCATCGCCCGGCGCGAGCACTCTGCAGGCGCGGGTCTGCGCCCACACCCACAGGGGCGAACGTCGAGGGCAGACGGCCACGACGGATCGGCCGTTGGCGACCAGCTGTTCGCCCAGCGTGGCCAAGGCGCTGGAACGCCCGGACCGCGGCGTGCCGGCCACGAGCCATCTCCGGTGGACCGACACGTCGACCGGGAGGGCTGTCGCGGTGTCGCCGCCGACTCCGAGGACCAGGGCATCGGCGCCGTCCGGAGGGGCCGAGACGTCGGCGAGCCCGACCCGATCGGGGAGGGCAACCAACCTCCACGGCAGGCCGTCGGCGTTGGCTCCGGAGGTGCTCGCGGCATCTCGGGCGGACAGGTGAGTGACGTCGTCGACGGCGGCCATGGTGGACGCGGTCGACGGGTCGGGACCGGGCAGCGCGAGCTGGACCTGTCGGCCGGTCTGCACGTCGACGGCCCGGCCCGGCGGGCGCGTGACTCCCGCCGGCTCGGGCGCGATGCCCGCGAGCGTCAGGTCGAGAGGGTCCGGCATCTGCAGCACGAGACGACGGTCGAGCACCCCGGGCAGCCGGCCGGAGAGGACGGCCCGACCGCCACTGATGACGAACTGCACGCCGGCGGCCGGACCGTCGCGCAGCAACCGGTGGAGGTCGTCCACGGTCGCCCCGTGGTCCACGCTCGCGAGGCGTTCCTCGACGGTCTCCCAGCCGTCGACCAGGACCACCGTGTGTCGCGGACGGTGCTCGGAACCGTCCACCGCGCCGAGTAGACGCGACACCAGTCGTCGGGCGGTCGTGGGGTCGGTCGTCGTGGTGACCGTGCCGACGCAGGCGAGCCGGTCGAGAGCGGCGCACGGCCCACTCGTTCCCTGGATCACGTGGACGTGGACGTCGGACGGGTGGGTCGTGGACGCCACGCGCAGGGCGATGGCGACGAGAGCGCTCGACCGACCGGAGCGGGGTCCGCCAGCGATGCCGAGGTGTCCGTCCTCGCCGACCCGCCACCACAGGACCTCACGTCGTTGCTCCTCCGGGACGTCCGCGAGCCCCAGCGGGACGGCCGTGGCTGGATCGCTCGGGCCGGTCTGCTGCACAAGAACGTCGGCGAGACCGACGACGTCGGGCAGAGGGGGAAGCCATGGCGGAGGCGCCGACCTGATCCCGAGCCGGGCCGCTGTGACGCGGGTGGACTCGACGAGCATCGCGAGCTCGGTCGGGCTGTCAGGGCTCTCGAGGTCGCCGCCGTGTGCGGCCGCCTGCGCGAACGGCCCGTCGTGGAGGACGAGGCGCACCGGGGCCGCCGGAGCCGTTGCGCTGGCGGCCGGGCGTCCCAGGTAGGCCGTCTGAACCGTCACCAGCCCGCGGTCACCGGTCCGGAGGCAGGCTCGACCCGGCGCGCGCGGGTCGAGGGTTGCGGCGGTGGGCGAGTCGATGACGTCGTCGCTGTCGGTCCGGTCCCGCACGCGGAGCGCGATCCGGAGCGCGATGTTGGCCCGCATGTCGGCCGACACGATGCCGGCCGGGCGTTGGGTGGCCAGCACGAGATGCAGTCCGAGCGACCGGCCGAGTGCCGCGATGCGTACGAGCCCGGCGACGAAGTCGGGGTACTCGTCCGCGAGCGCCTTGAACTCGTCGACGACGATGACGAGCCGTGCGAGGGGAGGGAGCCCAGGGCATACGCGGGCCTCACGGCGGTACTCGTCGAGGTCCTTCGCGCCCGCTTCGCCGAGGAGGCGCTCGCGTCGCTTCATCTCGGCCTCGAGCGACGTCAGGGCACGCGTCGTCAGGTGGCCGTCGAGGTCGGTGACGAGCCCGGAGGTGTGGGGGAGGCGTGCGCATTCGCTGAATGCGGAGCCGCCCTTGTAGTCGACGAGGACGAACGCGAGCTCGTCAGGTCGGTTCGTCACTGCGAGCCCGGCGACGAGGGCCTGCAGCAGCTCGGACTTGCCGGAGCCCGTCGTGCCGCCGACGAGGACATGCGGGCCGTCGACGGCGAGATCGATCGCGAGCGGCCCGTCCGGCGTCTGTCCCAGGAACGCTCGTGGCCGGCCGACGCTCCGCGACCACGACGTCGAGATCCCTTCCGGTGTCAGGGGATCGACGCCGGCGGCGCGGTGAAGCGCGGCGAACGACACCTCGCGCGGCAGCGACGCCGCTCCCGCCTCCGGCGTCGCGTCCACAAGGGGAGCCAGGGCGCGACTGACCCGTTCCAGCCAGCCGGTGGTCGGAAGGTCCGGCACGACCCGGTCTAGGGTGCGCCCGTCCTCGCGCATGGACGCCGACGCGCCGGTCGTGTCGATCTCGACCGTCATCCGCGTCTCGGCCGGCAGTGACGCCAAGGTCTCGTCGAGACACAGGAACACCACTCCGACGGCGGGGCCGTCGCGGAACAGGTCCGCCAGGCCGGCCACGGATCGAAGGTCTCCGGCACCGTCGACGACCACGACTACGTCCGCCGGTGTCGCAGCCGTGCCCGCCCACGGGGTGACGTGGGCGGCGCGGCGTTCTTCGACGAGTCCGACGAGCGCGGATACGAGCGTGGCGACGGCGTCGCGACCAGAGGCGACCCGCGGCGCCATGTCGAGGTCGGCCACGTGGGGGAGGTGGCCGACCCACTCCCAGTCGGTGGCGCGCTGCACCGTGCTCACGAGGATGTGGAGGCTCACGTGTCTCGGCGTGTGCCACGTCGCGACCTGGACGGCGATCGAGCCCGCCAGCGAGAGCAGGTGCGGGCGTGGCCCGGCGACGCCGGTGACGCCGAGCCGCCCGAGGTCGAGCACCGCAGGTAGGTCGTCGACGTCCGGTGCGGGCTCGGCCGACGCACCGACGCAGTCGAGCGCCGCTCGTTGCCGTGCCGTGCCGACGCGCACCACGAGATGGTCGCCGTCCCCGGGGCGCCGCTCCCAGAGTCGGGTGCCTCGCCTCGTGGCGACCGCAGCCACCTCGGCCAGGTCAGGGTGCTCGTGACGGAGGCGGACGGCATACGCCAGGGCGGCCTCCGCGAGCTGCTCGCGGGCCACTGCCAGCTCAGCGGCGTGCTGGCGGAGCTGCCGTCGGTGGGACGAACGCCCCGCGCGCCGGTCGCTCCACCACTGACCGAGCAGGAGCACCGGCGACATGAGCGCGAAGAGAAGCAGGGCAGGCGAAGACAGTGCGAGCGCGAGCACGCCGGAGAGGACGAGCGGGGCGAGAGAGGTGAGCAGGGGCATGCGGCCGTGCTCCGGGCGGCGAGGACTCTCGGGGAAGGCGACTGTGGTCGGTGCTCGGGAGTCGCGCAGCCTCGGCTGACGGTGGACGAGGACGCGACCGTCGGACACGTCGTGACGGCCGCTGCGGACGGGCGACGGGCCGAGCACGAGCGTGGTGGAACCGATGCGCAGGCGTTGACCATCGCGGAGCGGGGCGCCTGGCGCGGACAGGGGTGTGTCGTCGAGCAGCGACGGGTTCGTCGGTTCGAGGTCCCGGACGCGGACGCCGTCCGAGCGGACGTCGATGACCGCGTGGGCGCGCGAGATGCCGGGATCGTCGAGGCGAATCGACGACGACGCCGCCCGACCGATGACGTGCTGTCCGCGCCCGACGCTCCAGACCCGACCTGCACCCGATCCGCCCGCGACCCTCATCTCGACCACGCCACTCGTCTCACGGACAGGCACGGCCGTCCCGGGCGCCCCCGCGGTGAGCAGGGCCCCTTGGAGCAGCGGCGGTCGTCCGAGCGTCGCGTCGTCGACCGGTTGTCCGTCGACGGCGAAGGAGAGCACCTGGTCACCACCGCCCAAGGCGGCCGCCAGGTCGGCGCGGACCATGCTGAACGGGGTGCCGGAGGGCGCCTCGATGGTGACGTGACGGCGCTGCCCTCCGGCCTGGGTGAGGACGACCACGGACATGGTGAGACGCACGGCGCTCCCTTCTTGCGAGGTGCCATCAGAGCGCAGAGGAGCGATACCCGGCGGGCTGTGTGCACAGCTGTGGAGGACACCGGCCGCCGGGCCCGCCGGCGGCTAAAGTGCCCGGTTCATCGCGGCTGAATGCACCGGGGGGCGCGGGACGCTCGCATCGCGCGGCACGCGCGATCCTGTGGATGACGCGCACGGGACGTCTGGCGCTCGGTCTAGCTTGAACAGGCCAGATCGGGACACTCCCGGCAGGATGTCCTGCGAAGGAACTACAGGGGTCAGGGGAAGCATGTCGACACAGGAAGCCGTGCGCCACGTCGAGGGTGAGGTGCGCGAGCTGATCCGCCGCTCCGGACTCGACCCGGCGAGCGACACCAAGGCCGTGCGTCGGCTCGTCCAGGACGCGGTGCAGGACTACGACGAGCGCTCCCTCCACGGTGGGCTGCCGTCGCTCGGTGACCAAAGACTGGCCGTGCACTCGATCCTCGCTGTCGTGGCGGGTTACGGGCCTCTCCAGCAGTACTTCGACGACCCGGCGGTCGAGGAGATCTGGATCAACGAGCCCAGCAAGGTCTTCGTGGCGCGCGGAGGTGTGGCGGAGCTGACACCGACGATCCTGACCACCGACGACGTCCGCGACCTCGTCGAGCGCATGCTCAAGAGCAGCGGGCGTCGCGTCGACCTCAGCAGCCCGTTCGTCGACGCGACGCTCCCGGACGGATCCCGACTGCACGTCGTCATCCCCGACATCAGCCGCACCCACTGGCAGGTCAACGTCCGCAAGTTCGTCGTCAAGGCCGATCACCTCGATGACCTCGTCCGGCTCGGCACCATGCCCCGCCAGGCGGCGACCTTCCTCGAGGCGGCGGTGGCCAGTGGGCTCAACGTCCTCGTGGCCGGTGGCACGCAGGCGGGCAAGACGACGCTGCTCAACTGCCTTGCGGCCGCGATCCCACCGCGCGAGCGCATCGTCACGTGCGAGGAGGTCTTCGAGCTGAAGATCCCGCAGCGCGATGTGGCCGCGATGCAGTGCCGGCAGCCCAGCCTCGAGGGCACCGGCGAGGTGCCGCTCCGACGCCTCGTCAAGGAGGCGCTGCGGATGCGCCCGTCGCGCATCATCGTCGGTGAGGTGCGGCAGGAGGAGAGTCTTGACCTGCTCATCGCCCTCAACAGCGGGGTGCCCGGGATGTGCACCGTGCACGCGAACAGCGCCCGCGAGGCCGTGACGAAGATGTGTACCTTGCCGTTGCTCGCCGGCGAGAACGTGTCGAGCCGCTTCGTCGTGCCGACGGTCGCAGCAGCGGTCGATGTCGTCGTCCACGTCGCCCTCGAGCGCGACGGGGTCCGACGCGTGCGTGAGATCGTCGCGGTGCCGGGTCGAGCCGAAGGCGACGTGATCGAGGTCGCCGACCTCTTCGTCACGAGAGCCGGCGCCCTTCGCCGTGCCGACGGCTTTCCGCCACACCGCGAGGCGTTCGAGCGGGCCGGCTACGACGTGGCCGCACTCCTGGCCCAGACGGACTCATGATGTCCCCGCTTGCGATCGGTCTCCTTCTCGGGGTCGGCGTCTTCTTCGTCTACTGGTCGTTCTGGCCGCTGGAGCAGACACGGGAGAAGACCGACCGCGGCGGCTTCATGGTGGAGCTGCGCGACCACCTCACGCAGGCTGGCTACACCTCGTTGACGCCGGGCAACGTCGTCGTCGGGTCCGTCGTGCTCTTCGCGGTCGCGTTCGTGCTTGTCCTGGCTGTCGTGCGCGTCGTCCCCATCGCACTGTGCTTCGCCGTGATGGCCGGCGGTGTGCCCCTCACACTCGTCCGCGGGCGGGCACGCAAGCGCCGCAGCAAGCTTCGTGACCTCTGGCCCGACGTCGTGGACAACATGACGTCCGGCGTCCGTGCTGGCCTTGCACTGCCGGAGGCGCTGTCGCAGCTCGCTGCACGTGGCCCTGCCGAGCTGCGGCCGGCTTTCGCGGCGTTCGCCGAGGACTACCGCACGACGGGCCGTTTCCACGACTGTCTCGACCGGCTCAAGGACAGGCTCAGCGACCCCGTCGGCGACCGCATCGTCGAGTCGCTCCGCATCGCGCGCGAGGTCGGAGGAAGCGATCTCGGCAAGCTGTTGCGAACCCTGTCGTCGTTCCTGCGCGAGGACGCGCGCACGCGGGCCGAGCTCGAGACGCGACAGAGCTGGACGGTGAACGCCGCCCGGCTGGCGGCGGGCGCGCCGTGGGTCATCCTGGGCCTGCTCGCCCTCAACGGGGGCTCACTGGCGGCGTACTCCTCGCCCACGGGATGGGTGGTCCTCGCCGTCGGCGCCGGACTGTGCGTCGTGGCCTACCGGGCGATGATCTGGATCGGCCGTCTGCCCGAGGAAGAACGGGTGCTGCGATGAACGCCGCCGCGGACCAGGTCGTGGCACTCCTCGGCGACGGCTGGTCCTGGGTGGGTGCGACGGCGGGCCTGCTCATGCTGGCCGGGCTCGCCCTGGTCGTTGCCGGCCTTCCGGCGAGCCGGCGTCCGACGCTCGACGACCGCCTCGAGCCCTACCTGCGTGACACGCCGCGTCCGTCGAGCCTGCTGACGCGGCCCGCGCCGGCTCGCGGACCGTTCGGTTTCGGTGAGCTGTTCGCGCCGTACGTGGGCCGTCTCGGCGCCCGGGTCGACGCGGTCCTCGGCGGCGCACCCTCGGTGGCGCGCCGTCAGCTCCGGGCCGGACTCCCTGCGGACGTGGACCGCTTCCGGGCCGAGCAGGTCCTGTTCGGGGCACTCGGCGGTCTCGGCGGCATGGTCTTCACGGCGGTGGTTGCCGTGGCCCAGCGGCGCTTCCCGGTGCCCGTCCTGGTGGCGATGGTCCTCGTCGGCGTCCTCGGGGGCGTCGCGGCGCGCGACTACGCGCTCAGCCGGGCGGCCGCGCGTCGGGAGGCTCGCATGCTCACCGAGTTCCCCACGGTCGCCGAGCTGCTTGCGCTCGCCGTGAGTGCGGGGGAGGGGGCGGTCGGGGCGCTCGAACGCGTCTGTCGCCTCTCGCACGGGGAGCTGTCCGACGAGCTGCGGCGATGTCTTGCCGACGCCCGCGCCGGCGCCAACCTGCCGACGGCCCTCCAGGGTCTTGCCGACCGAACCGGCCTCATGAGCCTGACGCGCTTCGTCGACGGGATCGTCGTGGCGGTGGAGCGCGGCACGCCGCTCGCCGAGGTGCTTCGAGCCCAGGCTCAGGACGTGCGCGAGGACGGGCGCCGCGCCCTGATGGAGGAAGGGGGACGCAAGGAGATCTACATGATGGTCCCGATCGTCTTCCTGACCCTCCCGGTCACCGTCCTGTTCGCGCTCTACCCAGGGCTCAGCTTCCTCCGGTTCAGGCTGTGAGACCGGCGACCGGCCCACACGACACCCGCACGTCCACGACAGGGAGACAGAAGAGATGAACCGCATCATCACCGCTCAGGTCCAGGCCCGCGCCGCACTCCGGGACGCCGTCGCCGGCCGGATCGCCGGCCCACGAGACCGTGGCGACGTCCCGGGCTGGGTCCTCGTCACGATCATGACGGCCGGGCTCGTCACAGCGCTCTGGGCGATCGCCGGTCCGCAGCTCGGCGACCTGTTCAGCGAGGCCATCTCGGACGTCAAGGGACCGTGAGACCGCGAGGCCACGGCGGGGGGTCTGTCCCAGCACGATGGCACGTCCATTCGCTGCTGAGCCTCGAGCGCTGGGCGGCCGGCACGCCGCGCCGCGGCCACGGGCCACCTGCCAGTCGCACCGCCGCCGCGACGCACCCGCGCGAACGCGGTTCTGCCGTAGCGGAGTTCGTCATGGTGGCGGCCCTGCTGCTGTTCGTCGCCATGGGCGTGTTCCAGCTCGGACTTGCTCTCTACGTGCGCAACACGCTGATCTCCGCGGCTTCGGAGGGCGCGCGCTTCGGGTCGCGGGCAGACGCCCAACCCGCCGACGGGATCGCGCGCGCTGAGTCGCTCATCACCAATGCCCTGGGCGCGTCCTTCGCCCAGGACGTCAGCGCCTCGCGCTCAGTCACTGCCTCCGGGGTCCGCGTCGTAGAGGTGAGGGTCTCGGCGCCACTTCCGGTGATCGGTCCGATCGGACCGTCCGGCTCTCTCACGGTGTCCGGCCGGGCCTTCAGCGAGGAGCAGGTCGTCGCTGGGGATCAGCCGTGATGCGAGTCGAGCTCCTGGTCAGGCGCGTCTCGCGCGGGCAGCGGACCAGCTCCGCCTCGGCAGACGAGGGCCGCGCGATCCTCGAGTTCATCTTCCTCGGGGTCCTTCTCCTGCTGCCGCTCACGTACCTCGTCCTGACCGCCGCACGCATCCAGGCTGCCTCCTTCTCCGCGTCCCTCGCCGGCCGCGAAGCCGGCCGTGCATTCGTCACGGCACCGAACGACGACGTGGCCTTCGCTCGCGCCCGGGCGGCGGGCTCCCTCGCGTTCGACGACTTCTCCTTCGACACGGGAGCTTCGGTCGACGTCGCGTGCGACGGCACACCCTGTCTGAGGCCCGACGGCTCCGTGACCTCCACGGCAACCATCGAGGTCCAGCTGCCGCTCGTGCCCGACTTCATCGCGAACCACGTCCCCGCGTCGGTCACCGTCTCGTCGACACACGTCGCCACCGTCGACCGGTTCGTGGCTCGATGAGCAGGTATGCCGTGGGGCTCGCCGGGAGGGTCCGCCACGTCGGCTGCCGCCTCGGTGTCGATCGCCGGAGCGAAGCAGGGCAGATCGGCATCCTGGTCCTCGGTCTGTTCGTGCTGGTCTCACTTCTGGTCCTCGGAGCCATCGACGTCACTGCAGCGCAGCTCGCGCGGATGCGTCTGCTCGACGCCGCCGACTCAGCCGCCCTCGATGCCGCGGACGCCCTCGACGAGCGTTCCGCGTACGAGCACGGCGTCGTCGACCGGCTCGCGCTCACTGACGTGTCCGTGGCCGAGGCGGCCGCAGCCCACCTCGCCCGGACGCCGATGCCACCCGGCATCACGGCCTGGTCTGTCGTGCCGGACACCGGCGTCGCGGACGGGTCGACGGCCGTGGTCACGGTCCAGGCCACCGCGACCCTTCCCATGAGCGGTTGGGTGCTCGACTCCCTCGGCGGCAACGTCACGATCACCGTCACGTCGCGGGCCCGCGCACCGCTCGGCTGACACTCCCACCAGCAGGCGTGCAAATCTGGCAAAACGGTCACGCCCGCGCCGTTTGCGCACTACCGTCCGTCCACGACGCCCGCGCCGCCTCAGCACGTCCAATGCCGGTGGCGCGCCCGCGTCTCAGACAGGGAGCGGTGGCGCCGTCCTTCGGGCGGCGCCACCCGCATTGCCGCGACAGACAGGGACACACCGTGCGCACGTTCACCATCGGGGAAGCCAACAGCCCAGCCGCCAAGGCAGCCACCAAGGGAGCCAGCAGGGCGGCCACCAGGACCCTGGTCGCTGCCACCGCCGCCGCCCTGGCCGTGGCGGCGCCGATCGCCACCGCGACCTCGGCGCAGGCATTGCCCGCGATCTTGATCTACAAGGTCCAGTACGACTCACCCGGCTCCGATACCGGTAGCAACACGAGCCTCAACGCCGAGTTCGTCGTCATCAAGAACACCACCCGCAGCAATCGTGTCCTCACGGGATGGACTCTGCGCGACAAGACCGGTTACACGTACAAGTTCCCCTCCTTCACGCTGAAGGCCGGGGCCGTCGTCACCATTCACACCGGACGCGGAACGGCGAGCTCGACGCACCGCTACTACAACCGGAGCTGGTACGTCTGGAACAACACGGGCGACACGGCATACCTCCGCAACGCCTACGGCACGACCGTCGACACGTGCTCCTGGTCGCGGTCAGGCACCTATACGTACTGCTGAGCACGCTGCCGCTCGTGCGGCACGCACCGACCGTCGATGGCCCGCCCCAGTCACCCGGGGGGCGGGCCATCGGCCGTTTCAGCCCCGGGACGGACCTGTGAGGAAAAACCAAGAAACTCCCAGTCGAGGTCAAGAAACCGTCAAAAAAGCCTCAACAATGCATAAGTCCGATAATTTGGACAAACAGCGCCAATACCCCTCGAGACCACTTCCCCGTACGGGTGGTCTCGGCGTCTGTCCGACAAAACCGCATGGAGCCACATCAGAGCTGAGCCCCCAGCAGAACCCCCACAGCAGGAGAAGGCACATGAAGCGGATCATCTTCGTCGTACTCGCAGCAGTCGGCCTCGCCCTCGCGGTGGCCGCCCCGACCCAGGCCGCCAAGCCGGCCCCGACCGCGGCAGTCGCGGCGTACTGGGGCCACTGGGTGTCCCCGGCCCTCGTCTACGACGGCACCGGCGGCAACAACTCCTACAAGGTGTCCGAGGCCGTGTCCGAGTGGCGCAAGTCCGGGTGGAACGTATCCATGACGAGCGACTCGGCCAAGGCCAACATCAAGGTCTCCGCCGCGATGTCGACGATCGACGGCGCCGTCGGCGACGCGAGCGTCGTCTCGAGCGGTGGCGTCATCACTGCGTGCACCGTCAAGCTCGACCCGCTCTTCATGACACTCAATGTCGGTGAGCACCTCGCGATCCACGAGCTCGGCCACTGCGGCGGCCTGCCGCACTCGACGTCGACGAAGAGCGTCATGTACCCGTCGGCCAACTCCAACACCGCCCTCACGCGTCCCAGCGCCGCGGACATCCGCTGGATGGCCGGCAACTACTGATCCAGCGCAGCATCTGCTCGGGGGAGCTTGCACCGCAACCACATCGGGGCCACGGCTGATGCCGTGGCCCCGATGCCATGCCCCGATCCCGCGCCCCATGCCTCCCGGCCGAGGAACCGACGCTCAGCAAGCCGTCGTCATGGTGTGAGCGCCGTGAGGTACGCGTGCCGGAAGGGAACTGCCGCATCGTGCCGTCCTTGTAGTGGTCGGAGCCCCACGCAGGGCCTTCCCTGGATTCCCTCGAGTCCGGAAAGGGGCCGGTTCCCGCATCCTCACCCGACCGCTTGACGCCGTCGATGGGAAGCGCTGCCCGGCCGACCCCACGCGTACGCCGGGGCCTGCCCGCTGCCGTAGGCTGACCCATCGTGGCTGTTGACTTCACGCAAGAGATCAAGGACCTGCGCGCGACGATGGACTCCGTGCGCGGGGTCACCGACCTCGACGTGCTCGCCAAGACCATCGACGACCTCGAGCAGCAGGCCTCCGCCCCGGATCTGTGGGACGACCCCGACAAGGCCCAGCAGGTGACGAGCGCGCTCAGCCGCGCCAACTCCGAGCGTGACCGGGTCGTCGAGATGGACCAGCGCATCGAGGACCTCGAGACCCTCGTCGAGATGGGCCAGGAGGAGAACGACGCCGCCACGCTCGAGGAGGCCGAGCGCGACCTCGCCAAGCTGAAGAAGGACATCGGCGAGCTCGAGGTGCGCACCCTGCTGTCGGGTGAGTACGACGAGCGCGAGGCCGTCGTCACGATCCGCTCCGGCGCCGGTGGCGTCGACGCCGCCGACTTCGCCGAGATGCTCATGCGCATGTACCTGCGCTGGGCCGAGCGTCACGGCTACCCCACCAAGGTCATGGATACCTCGTACGCCGAGGAGGCCGGCCTGAAGTCCGCCACCTTCGAGGTCAACGTGCCGTACGCGTTCGGCCACCTCTCCGTCGAGGGCGGCACGCACCGTCTTGTGCGGATCAGCCCGTTCGACAACCAGGGCCGCCGCCAGACGAGCTTCGCCGCGGTCGAGGTCATCCCGCTCATCGAGAGCGACGACTCGATCGAGATCCCGGAGAACGAGCTGAAGATCGACGTCTTCCGCTCCAGCGGCCCGGGCGGCCAGAGTGTCAACACGACCGACTCGGCCGTGCGCATGACGCACCTGCCGACGGGCATCGTCGTCTCGATGCAGAACGAGAAGTCGCAGATCCAGAACCGCGCCGCCGCCCTGCGCGTCCTCCAGTCGCGCCTGCTCCTGCAGCGCAAGGCGGAGGAGGCCGCGGTCAAGAAGGAGATGGCGGGCGACGTCAAGGCGAGCTGGGGCGACCAGATGCGCTCGTACGTGCTCAACCCGTACCAGATGGTCAAGGACCTGCGCACCGAGTACGAGACCGGCAACCCGACCGCCGTCTTCGACGGCGACATCGACGGTTTCATCGAGGCGGGCATCCGCTGGCAGATCGGGCAGAAGCGCGCCGAGGTCTGACATCCGGACGATCTCCGGTTTTCGACGGGCGAAGCGGGCTCAGCGCTCGTAGGGTCGCGTCGTCGGCTCCACCCGACGGTGGTCCGCGGCTTGGACTGACCTCCCGGTGAGCTCCGCCCAGGGCGGGTCGGCGCAACTCACGCCTGCCCGAGAGGTTCCTCCATGCCCGCCCTCCACCGCATCCTCACGGCGCTGGCCGCCGCTGTCGCCCCCGTGCTCGTGACCTTCGCCCCTACCGCCTCCGCCTGGGCGTCCGCCACGTCCACGACATCCTCCACGTCCAACGCCTCCACCGCTCCGTCCGTCGTCCCTGCCGGGGGCGCCGCCACGGGCGTCGCCGCCAGGGGTGTGGTCGCCGCCGCGGTCGCTGCTGTCAGCTCGACGTCCGTACCGTGCAGCAGCGTGCGGCAGATCGGCGACAGGAAAGTCGTCTCGGACCTCGGCATGTCGGCCTTCACGGTGCGCCAGCTCATCGGTTGGTGCAGTGACGCGAGCGGCTCCGCGTGGATGAACTTCGCGTCCGTCTACGTCTGGGACCAGTACCACGACCGCGGCTTCGCCTACCGCTCGTACGCCGGCATCGCGGTCCGCGGGGAGCCCGAGACCCGGGGCTTCACCGCGAGCGCCACCCGCCAGCAGCTGAGCTACTCGACCCCGGTCCGCACGACGGCCCTGTGCACGCAGGGCTGGGGCAAGCTCTACCGCTCGGGGGCGGAGTCGGCGCCGGGCCTGACGACGCTCGTCTGCTGAGCCGGCTGGAAGGGGCGGGTCGCCACGCCCGGACCTGCCGTTTTCCGGTGGTTTGACCCCTGCCGGACGTAGCCTCGTAGGCGGTCCCTGAGTGCCGACGTATGCCGGCACGCGCGGACCCAGCCCAGCCGCAGTCCTGCTGATGCCGAGTACGAGTCGAGGCCCGACGCATGATCCTCTTCGAGAACGTCACGAAGACCTACCCGCGGACGACCCGTCCGGCGCTCGACGACGTCAGCCTCGAGATCCCGCGCGGCGAGTTCGCCTTCGTCGTCGGCACCTCGGGCTCCGGCAAGTCGACGATGATGCAGCTCGTCATGAAGGAGCAGGACGTCACCCGCGGCCGCATCCTCGTCGCGGGCCGCGAGCTCGACCGACTGCCCGAGCGCAAGGTGCCGGCCCTGCGCCGCGAGATCGGCTGCGTCTTCCAGGACTTCCGCCTGCTGCCCAACAAGACCGTCTTCCAGAACGTCGCCTATGCGCTGCAGGTCCTCGGCAGCAGCCGCGCCCGCATCCGCCAGACGGTGCCCGAGACCCTCGAGCTCGTGGGCCTCGCAGGCATGGAGAAGCGCATGCCGCACCAGCTGTCCGGTGGTGAGCAGCAGCGCGTCGCGATCGCACGGGCCTTCGTCAACCGCCCGCCGATCCTGCTGGCCGACGAGCCCACGGGCAACCTCGACCCGGACACGAGCCTCGGCATCGTGCAGCTGCTCGACCGGATCAACCGCACCGGCACGACCGTCGTCATGGCGACCCACGACACCGTCACCGTCAACGCCATGCGCAAGCGTGTCATCCGCCTCGACCGTGGCGTGCTCGTCAGCGACATGGAGGCCGGCGACTACACGACGGGCAGCATCCCGCGCATCCGTCTCGACGAGGAGACCGGCGCACCGCGCCGCGCCGACGAGCCCGAGGTGGCCGACGGTTTCGACGACGCCGACCCGACGGCCTACGACGACGGTGACGAGGACGACGACCCCGACGCGCTGCCGCCCATCGGTCGGGACGCCGATGCGCCGCGCCCGAAGGGCGGAATCTTCCGTCGGCGCAAGGCCATCCAGACGAGTGACCGCTGAGCGCGAGACGGAGCGAGACACGACATGCGATTCCAGTTCCTGCTCGGCGAGATCGGCAACGGCCTGCGGCGCAACCTGTCGATGGCGGTGTCGGTCGTCATCGTCACGATGATCTCGATGTACCTCCTCGGCCTCGGCCTCATGGGCCAGCGACAGGTCGACACGATGAAGGACTACTGGTACGACCGCGTCCAGGTCACGGTCATGCTCTGCGCCGAGAAGACCCGGTTCACCAACTGCGCAGGCGAGCCCACGACCGAAGCACAGCGCACGGCGATCAAGGCCGAGCTCGAGGCGCTCAAGCCGACGGTCAAGGAGGTCTACTACGAGTCGCGCGACGAGGCGTACGAGCGGTTCAAGCAGACCTACAAGAACTCTCCGCTGGCCCGTGCGGGTGAGTCGTACTTCGCAGACTCGTACCGCGTGAACCTCAATGACGCCAACAAGTTCGACGTCGTGGCGAGCTCGATCAAGGGCATGCCGGGAGTAGCCGACGTCCAGGACCAGAAGAAGCTCCTCGAGAAGTTCTTCACCTTCATGAACACCGTCTCGTGGGCCGCGATCGCGCTGTCCTCGCTCATGGTCCTCGCCGCGGTCATGCTCATCTCGACGACGATCCGCCAGACCGCCTTCAGCCGCCGGCGCGAGACGGGCATCATGCGTCTGGTCGGCGCCTCGAACTTCACCATCCGGTTCCCGTTCGTCATGGAGACGGTCCTTGCGAGCGTCTTCGGGGCGGTGCTCGCGATGGGCATGCTGTGGGCCACCGTCCGCTACGGCGTCGTGGGCTTCCTCAGCCAGACCCTCACCGACACGGCCTTCATCGGGGTGCCTGACGTGTACTACGTCGCGCCGTTCATCGTCGTCGGGGTGGTCGTGCTGTCGAGCCTCACGTCGTGGGTCACGCTGCGCCGCTACCTGCGCGTCTGAACGCCCGGTTTACGCAAGATTTCCCTAATCCCAAGACTCCGAGGCGGTCACGGCGCATTCTGGTCCGGTCGTGCTCGGCGCCCCTTGGGGGCTCGCCGAGCATCCACTACTCAAGGGGGCAGAAAGTCATGTTTGCGCTGATATCTGCACAACCTCAGTGACGTGTGGTACCAATGGAACATATGTGGCTCATGAGGCGTTCTGAGAGGGGCAAGCCCGCGACCAAGCTGACGGCCGCTGGGCTTGTCCTCGCATGCTCCGTCTCCGTGGGCACGGCGCTCGTCGCGCGCGCCGACTCGGTCTCTGACCAGAAGAAGAAGAACGACAAGAAGATCGCGCAGCTCGGCCAGCAGCTCGAGGGCACGAAGGCTTCGCTCGCCCGCGCCTACGTCAACCTCGAGCGCACCAACGCCGCGATGCCGCTCGCACAGCAGCGCGTCGTCGCGGCGCAGGGGGCGCAGGCCCGTGCCGAGGCCGCGCAGGCCGCCGCCGAGGCCACCGAGGCCCGCGCCATCGCCGCCGAGGGCAAGGCCCGCGCCCACAACGAGGCCGTCGCGCAGAAGCTCGCGGTCGCCCTGGCCAACGAGCAGCGCGCCAAGGAGCAGCTCGCCAAGAGCGGGGCCGAGCTCGTCACGAGCCAGGATGCCCTCGACTCGTACGCCGCCGAGGTCTTCCAGGGCTCGGGCCAGGAGTCCCAGCTCGGCATGGTCTTCGGCTCGACCTCACCCGAGGACTTCGCCAACCGTCTCCTCATGGCCGACACCGCGAGCGCCGTCGCCAGCGACACCATCGACAAGCTCGCGGCGATGACGGCCGACAACACCTCGACCCGCGCGTATCTCACATCGGTGCGCGGCGAGATCGCCGAGCTGAAGCGTCAGGCCGAGGCCGCGCTCAGGGCGGCCGAGGCTGCAGCTGCCGCAGCGACCCAGGCCAAGAACCAGGCCATCATCGCCAAGAACAACGCGGTCATCGCCGCGCAGAACGCCGCCGCGGCCAAGGCGCAGCTGGACCAGCTGAGGTCGAAGCAGTCCGCCTTTGCCGCCGACCTCGCCGTCCAGCGCAAGAGCGAAGCCGCGGCGCTCAGCTCGGCCCGCGCCGAGTCCTCTCGCCTCCAGGCGATCCTCGCCGAGCGGGCCCGTCTGGCCCGGATCGCCGAGCAGAAGCGCCTCGCCAAGCTTCGCGCCGAGCGCGCGGCGAAGATCCGCGCCGAGCGGGCCAAGGCCGCCGCCGCGAAGAAGCGTGGCCAGGTCTACATCCCGAAGACGCCTCCGCCGGTGCAGGGCGACTCGACGCCGTCGAACTACCTCAGCTACCCGGCCATCGGCCCGACGACGTCGGGCTTCGGCATGCGCTGGCACCCGGTGCTGCAGAAGTGGATGCTCCACGACGGCCTCGACTGGGGCATCGCCTGCGGCACGCCGGTGTATGCCGCCGCGCCGGGTGAGGTCATCCGCGCCGGTTGGCGCGCGAGCGGTTGGGGCAACCAGGTGCTCATCGACCACGGCATCCACCGCGGCATCGACCTCGTGACGAGCTACAACCACCTGTCGAGCATCGTGAAGTGGGGCGGCTCGGTGAGGCGTGGCCAGCTCATCGGCTACTCGGGCACGACGGGCTACTCGACGGGCTGCCACCTGCACTTCGGCACCTACGAGGACGGCACGCCGGTCAACCCGCGCAACTGGCTCTGACCCCGCGGGCGCCGACGCGCACGCCGTCGTGCAATGCGTCGTGCACTGCGTCCGCGCAAAACCGACTCCGAGTCGTGGCTACCTTCGGGGTAGCGTTGGTGCGCTGACCGCACGGTGCGGTCGCGCAGGCGCGAGCAGTCGCGCGTACACCGAGTCGGAAGGACGGTCAGGTGCCCAAGGAGAAGGGGCGGTCGCTCATCGCGAGCAACCGCAAGGCCCGGCACGACTACCTCATCGAGGACACCTTCGAGGCGGGCATCGTCCTCTCCGGCACCGAGGTCAAGGCGCTGCGGATGGGACGGGCCTCGCTCGTCGACGGCTTCGCGATGTTCACCGGCGACGAGCTGTACCTCGAGAACGTCCACATCCCCGAGTACCTCAACGGCACGTGGAACAACCACGCGCCGCGGCGCAAGCGCAAGCTGCTGCTCCACCGTGCCGAGCTCGAGAAGATCGCGCACAAGACCCGCGAGAGCGGGCGCACCATCGTGCCGCTCTCGCTCTACTTCAAGGACGGCCGTGCGAAGGTCGAGATCGCCCTGGCCACCGGCAAGAAGGCGTACGACAAGCGCCACGCGCTGCGCGAGCGGCAGGACCGGCGCGAGGCCGACCGGGCCTTGAGCGCCGCCAACCGTCGGCGCTGACCGCCCTGACATCCCCGACACGACGTGCGGCGGCCCGGAACCGGACGCGCACCCGCCGCGTCCGGTGTCAGGATGCAAGGGACCAACGACGTGGAGGGACCCCGATGGGCGGATCGATCGGATCGAGCGCGACGCGCGCCCGGCGCCTGGGGGTGCTGGGGGTCCTGCTCGGGGGCCTGCTGCTCCTCGCCGGGGTCGTCGTCCCGGCGGGTGCGGCGCACGCGGCGGGCGACGAGGGCATGGACTCCTACGTCGCCGTCTACGACGTCCAGCCCGACGGCAGCATGAAGGTCACTGAGACCATCACGTGGCGGTTCCCGAACGGTGAGCAGCGGCGCGGGATCTTTCGCAACATCGTCGTGCGGATGGGTTACAACGACGAGGCCGACCGGTACCGCTACTACGAGCTGACCGATGTCGCCGTGACGAGCCCGAGCGGTGCCCCGGACGCGTTCCGGGTCAGCGACAACGGGGCCGCCAAGGAGATCCGCATCGGCGACCCTGACCAGTACACGAGCGGCACGCAGGTCTACCGCGTGAGCTACACCCTCCACGACGTGCTCAACCCGATCACCGCCGACGGCACGCCCGCGACGGGCACGGCGGCGGCCGACACCGTCGAGCTCAACTACAACGTCTTCGGGACCAACGAGTTCACCGAGCGCGACCGCGTCTCTGTCACGGTCAACGCGCCGGCGGCTGCGACCAAGGTCCTGTGCTTCGAGGGCGAGCAGGGGTCCGACACGGCGTGCCAGGGTTCACCGGGCAACCCGTCCCGCTTCTCGGCGTCGGGCCTCGGCTCGGGCGAGGCGATGACGGTCATCGCCTCGTACCCCGCCTCGGCCTTCGGAGACGTTCGGCCGGACGTGCGACAGGGCGACTCCGAGTCCTCCATCGGTTCCGACGCCGCGCCCGCCGCGAACGCAGCCGCCTGGGTGGGAGGCATCGGCGCCCCCGTGCTGGCCCTTGCAGTCATGGGCACGCTCGTGTGGACGCGCGGGCGCGACGAGCGCTACGCCGACCTCACACCAGGGCTCACGCCGTCGTTCGGCACGGGGGCCGTCGGCGACGGCACCCCAGGGGCGGTCACGACCCGCGGCGGCAGGACGACGGTCGCCGTGCAGTTCGCGCCGCCACAGGGCGTTGCGCCAGGCATGGTCGGCACGATCCTCGACGAGACGGCCAACCCCATCGACGTGTCGGCCACGGTGATCGACCTCGCGGTGCGCGGCTTCCTGCGCATCGAGGAGAACGACGCCGGCGGCATGTTCAGCCGCACCGACTGGACCCTGACGAGGCTCCCACCGCCGCCGACCGAGCACCTGCTGCCCTACGAGAGCCTGCTGCTCGACCGGATCTTCTCCAGCCGGGGCGACGTCGTGCGTCTCTCGGAGCTGAAGAACACCTTCGCGAGCACGCTCAAGCGCGTCCAGTCCTCGATGTACGCCGAGGTCGTGCAACGCGGCTGGTTCCGCTCCTCGCCCCAGACCCAGCGCGGCGTCTGGCAGGGCCTGGGCCTCGTCATCGCCGTCCTCGGCGGCCTCGTGCTCTTCTACGGCCGGCCCGCCGTGAGTGCCATCCTGCGTGGCGGCTTCGGCGGGGGAGTGGCGCTCGGCGTCGGACTCGTCGTGGCGGGCCTCATCGTGTGGTTCCTCGGCGGCCGGATGGCGGCCAAGACGGCTGAGGGCTCCGCCGTGCTCGCCCAGTCCCTCGGCTTCAAGGAGTACCTCACGACCGCTGAGGCGGGGCAGATCGAGTTCGAGGAAGCGAGCAACATCTTCAGCCGCTACCTTCCGTATGCCGTCGTCTTCGGTGTCGCGGACAGGTGGGCCACGACGTTCGCCGAGGTCGCGAAGGCGGCCGAGGCCGCGAACCACCCGCTCGCGATGCCGACCTGGTACGTCTGGAGCGGCAGCACGTTCCCCGACTTCACCAGCATCGCCGACGGCGTGGACTCCTTCTCGACGACCTCGACCGGCACCTTCACCTCGACCCCTGGGTCGTCCGGCTCGTCGGGCTTCTCCGGTGGTGGCGGCTTCTCCGGTGGAGGTGGTGGCGGGTCGTCGTCCGGCTCCTGGTGACGCTGGGGATCGCGCACGACGGGTCCAGTCACGCGCTGCCGCGGCAGGCGCCGCACGAGCGCCGGCCGGCGGACCGGGTATGCGCTGGACATGGCGAAGGCCAAGACGTCCGACCCGCTCGAGCCCTACCGGCAGAAGCGTGACTTCTCGCGCACGGCCGAGCCGGTGGGCCGCGTCCCGGTCACGGAGGCCGACGGGCGGCGCCGCTTCGTCGTGCAACGACATCGTGCACGGCGGTTGCACTATGACTTCCGACTCGAGATCGACGGTGTCCTCGTCAGCTGGGCGGTGCCGAAGGGCCCGACCCTCGACCCGGACGTGCGACGGCTCGCCGTGCACGTCGAGGACCACCCGCTCGAGTACGAGTGGTTCGAGGGGATCATCCCCTCCGGGGAGTACGGCGGCGGGGACGTCATCGTGTGGGACCGCGGCACGTGGGAGCCGCACGGCACGGACGATCCCGGCCGCGCCGTCCGGGACGGCGAGCTCCATTTCGACCTGACGGGCGAGCGGCTGCTCGGGCGCTTCGCGCTCGTGCGAAGCGGCCAGTCGGCATCGAGCTCGGCCAAGGAGCAGTGGCTGCTCGTGCACAAGCACGACAGGTATGCGAAGAAGGGGTGGGACCCCGAGTCGCTCGACACCTCGGTCATGAGCGGTCGGACGAACGATGAGGTCAAGGCGGCGCCGGACGCCGTGTGGCACTCCGACGAGCCACCGTCCGAGGCCGCGCACCCGGTGCAGGGGGCGACGGGGCGGCCGCTGTCGGACGAGGAGCTCGACGAGCTCGCGGGACTGGGCGCGGAAGGCCGCTGGAGCGTCTTCGGCCGGACGCTGCGCGTCACGAACCTCGACAAGGTGCTCTTCCCCGGTCGGAGCGGAGAGCGCGCTGTGACCAAGCGCGAGCTCCTCGCGTACACGGCGCGGATCGCGCCGGTGCTGCTGCCGTACCTGCGCGGCAGAGCTCTCAACCTCCATCGGTACCCGGACGGAGCCGATGCGAAGGGGTTCTGGCACAAAGAGGTTCCCGAACGTGCCCCGGCGTGGCTGCCCCGCTGGGACAACCCGGACGCTGACCCCGGGGAGACGCGGACGTACCTCGTGGTGGACGAGCCCGCCGCGCTCGTCTGGGCGGCCGGGTTCGGCGCGCTCGAGTGGCATCCCTGGACGTCGCCCACGCGCGCACCGCAGTGCCCCGACTACGCCCTCTTCGATATCGACCCCGGGCAGCAGACGTCGTGGCCCGAGGTCCTGGAGCTCGCGCGGCTGCACCGCACCGCCTTCGAGCACCTTGGGATCAGGGCCTACCCCAAGCTGACGGGCCGCCGGAGGCTGCAGGTGTGGGTCCCGATCAGCTCGGGCCCTGGCTTCGACGAGACGCGCGAGTGGGTGGAGCGTGTGTCGAGAACCGTCGGAGCGGTCCTTCCGGAGCTCGTGAGCTGGAAGTGGCAGAAGAGCCAGCGCGGCGGTCGCGCTCGTCTGGACTACACCCAGAACGCCGTGAACAAGACGCTCGTGGCCCCGTACAGTCCGCGCCCGGCTCCCGGGGCGCCGGTCTCGGCGCCCATCACGTGGGAAGAGCTCGACGATCCTGACCTACGCCCTGACCGGTACACGATCCGGACTGTGCTCGAGCGACTCGAGGAGCGAGGCGACGTGTTCCGTGGGGTGCTCGCGCACGACCAGGTCCTGCCACGCGTCACGTGAGCGACGCCCGGGTCGCGTCGGCTACCGCCGCAGCGTGGCGCCGACGCGATCGCTCGCTGGCGAGGCGACCCGCGCGGACGCGAGCGCGAGCACGGCTCCGACGCCGGCCACGACGCCACAGAGCGGCCAGAGCAGACCCGGCTGGGCGGCATACACGATGCCGCCCAGCGGAGCCGACAGCATCGTGCCGCTCGTCGCGGCACCGGTGTAGAGCCCTTGGTACTGCCCGAGGAGGTGGGCCGGGGCGGCGTCGAGGACGTATGCCGTCGCCGTCGTCTTGTAGAGGATTTCGCCGGCGGTGAGGACGACCATGGCCACGACGGCGGTGACTGCGACGCCGAGCCACGTCAGGCCGAAGACGACGAACCCGACTGCCACCAAGGCGTATCCGGACGCGATGATCGGGATGGCCGGTCCGTGGCGCAACCACAGGGCAACCGGGATCTCGAGCGCGAGGATCAGGCCGGAGCCGATCGCGATCAGTGCCGTGTAGAGGGCGAGCGGCTGGCCGTGGTCGCGCAGGTGGAGCGGCAGGGTCGAGTAGAGCTGCCGGTAGACGAGGTCGACGAGGACGACCCCGGGCAGGAGCAGCCACAGCGACCGGTCCGCCCGGACGGCACGCCACAGGCCGGCCGGGGCATCGGGCTCCCGGGTGACCGGGGCCTCGTCGGGCAGAAAGCGCGACGTGACGTGGCGCAGCACCAGCGTGAGGACGCCGTCGACGACGAAGAGCGTGTCGTAGCCGCGCGCCGCGAGCAGGGCCCCGATCGGCGGCCCGATGACGAAGCCGGCGTTCGAGGCGGCACGGCTCACCGCGACCGAGGACCGTCGCGAGCCCGACGGCACGGCGAGAGCCGCGAGGGCGCCCTGGCTGAGCGAGGCCACGGCGCCGAGGTAGCCCGTCAGGGGCATGGTCACCGCCAGCAACCAGACCGGCTGCCAGGGGATGAGCATCGTGACGACGCCGACGGCGCTCGCGGTGAGGAGGAGAACGCGCCGGTGGCCGTACCGGTCGCCGAAGCGCCCCCCGGTGACGTTGCCGAGCAGTGCGCCCACGCCGTTCGACCCGGCGACCACGCCGGCGGGCACGACGCCGAGCCCGCGCGGACCCGTCAGGTACAGGACGAGGAACAGCATGAGGAAGGAGCTGGCCGAGCTGACGAACCGACCTGCAGCCAGCACCCAGACGACTCGCGGCAGGGCTCGCAGATCTCGCACACGGTCATCACACCACAGTGAGTCTCTTTTGGAAACTCAGTTACGATGAGCCCATGACGAGGCGACCGGCCCGTCCCGACGACCCCTGCGGCATCGCGCAGGCCGTCGGGGTCCTCGGCGACCCGTGGAGCCTGCTCGTGCTGAGGGACGTCGCGGGAGGCCGCACCCGGTTCGACCAGCTCGTGGCCGAGACCGGCATCTCGCGCAAGGTCCTCAGCCAACGGCTCGATGCCCTGTTGGTCGACCGACTGCTCGAGCGGCGCGCCTACTCCGAGCGGCCGCCGCGGCACGAGTACGTCCTCACCGAGCTCGGTCGCGGAGCGCTGCCGGTGCTCAGCGCCCTCCAGGAGTTCGGCGACACCTGGCTGCTCGGCGACGGCCTGCCCAGGGCGGATGCCGACGCCGGCTCGAACGAGGTGGCACGCGTGAGAGCGCTTGTCGGAGAAGCCGTCCCGCAGCTGCATGGTCTCGATCCCGTCGCCGACCGCCCGCTCACTGTCGTCTACTGCTACCCGGGCAACGCGTTCCCGGGAGCCGAGGAGATCCCCGGCGGTGTCGGCTGCACCCTCGAGTCGTGCACCTACCGCGACCGGCTCGGCGAGTTCGCGGACCTCGGGGCGGCCGTCGTCGGGGTCTCGACCCAGCGCCCAAAGGAGCAGAGGGTCTTCGCCGAGGCGAACGGCATCCGCTTCCCGCTCGTCTCCGACGCCGACCTCGAACTGGCGACCGCGCTGCGCCTGCCGACGTTCCGGGTGGGCGGCACGACGCGGCTCAAGCGGCAGACGCTCGTCGTCGACCGTGACCGGGTCGTGCGGGCCACGCTCTTCCCGATCCCCGACGTCACGGGCTCCGTCGAGGACGCCCTCCGGCTCGTGCGCGAGCTCGCACCCGGCAGGTGACCGGCACCTAGCGCGCGCGTCGCAGCGTGCCGCTGAGGCTGCCGTCGTAACCGGTGCGGTAGGCGAGCACGTCGTCGCCGAGGACGAAGTAGTCCCCGCCGGGCCGCAGCTCGCACGACGCCGAGCTGCCGTCGCCGAACGAGCCGGTCGCGAACTCGAAGGACGGTCCGTCGCCGACGCGGACGAGGCTGATGTTGCCGACGCACGGGAGCAGGTCGCTCGTGAGTGTGCCGCACGCCTCGCCTTCCGCGCAGGTGCTCGTGACGACGAGCGTCAGGGTGAACGGCCTCGAACCAGCACGTGCGGGGCCGGTCCACGTGCCGGTGAGCTGCTCGAGCAGTGTCGACCGTGGTGCGGGCACCGGGGCAGGGGCAGGCGTCGGGCCGGCGCCGGACCCGGTCAGCGACGACGCGCCGACCGCCTGCTGGGGCGAGCCCGCGGGCGGGACGAAGTGCGTCACGAGGGTGGCGGCCGCGGTGATCCCGGCAGCGCCGAGTGCCGTGACGGCCGCCCAACCCGTCACGCTGAGCCCGCCACGGGCCTTCGTCGCCGACGGTCCGGCCGGCTCTTCGAGATCGCCCATGAGGCACCCGCTCTGACTGCCCGAGGACAGAGAGCCTAGCGAGGCCGGGGTGGGCGCCACAGGAGAACGGGGCATGTGCCGCCCGACCCCGGACGGCATACGTGCCCCGGGTGTCGTCGGTCAGCTGATGACGACGAGCAGGTCACCGCCCTCGACCTGCTGGTGCGTGCCGATGGCGACGCGCGAGACGGTGCCGCCCGTCGGGCTCGTGATGTTGGCCTCCATCTTCATGGCCTCGATCGTCGCGACCACGCCGCCGGCCTCGACCGTGTCGCCCTCGGCCACGGCGAGGGTCACGACGCCTGCGAACGGGGCGGCGACGTGACCGGCCGCGCCAGGGTCGGCCTTCTCGGCGGACTTCACGTCGGCCTCGACGGAGCGGTCCCGCACCTGGATCGGACGGAACTGTCCGTTGAGCGTGCACATGACGGTTCGCATGCCCTTGGAGTCGGCTTCACCGACCGACTGGACACCGATGAGCAGCCGCTTGCCCTGCTCGATCTCGACCTCGTACTCCTCGCCCTGCTCGAGGCCGTGGAGGAACTCGACCGTGCCGAGAACCGACAGGTCGCCGTAGGACTCGCGCGAGCTCTCGAACTCCTTCGTCGGGCCGGGGAAGAGCAGCTGGTTGAGGGTGCGGCGCGGCTGCTCGACGAGAGCCTGCTCCTGCTCGGCCGTCAGCTCGGTGAGGCGTGGCCTGGACTGGCGGCCGGCGAGGGCCTTGGTGCGGAACGGCTCGGGCCAGCCACCGGGCGGGTCGCCGAGCTCGCCGTTGAGGAAGCCGATGACCGAGTCGGGGATGTCGTACTTCTGCGGGTCGTGCTCGAAGTCGTCGGGGTCGGCGCCGGCGCCGACGAGCGCGAGGGCGAGGTCGCCGACGACCTTCGAGCTCGGCGTCACCTTGACGACGTTGCCGAGGATCCGGTTGGCCGCGGCGTACATGTCCTCGATCGCCTCGAAGCGGTCACCGAGACCGAGCGCGATGGCCTGCTGGCGCAGGTTGCTCAGCTGGCCACCGGGGATCTCGTGGAAGTACACCCGGCCCGTGGGCGAGTCGAGTCCCGACTCGAACGGCTTGTAGAGGTGGCGCACGGCCTCCCAGTAGGGCTCGAGCGCGAACACGTTGCCGATGTCCAGCCCGGTCGGTCGCTCGGTGTCGTCGGTCGCGGCGACGAGCGCCGAGAGCGAGGGCTGGCTCGTCGTGCCGGCCATCGTCGCCGTCGCGGCGTCGACGGCGTCGACACCTGCGCCGATGGCGGCGAGCAGGGTGCCGATCTGACCCCCTGCGGTGTCGTGGGTGTGCAGGTGCACCGGCAGGTCGAAACGCTCGCGCAGGGCCGTGACGAGGCGCGCGGCGGCAGGCGCCCGGAGCAGCCCGGCCATGTCCTTGATCGCGAGGACGTGCGCGCCGGTGCCGACGATCTGCTCGGCGAGGCGCAGGTAGTAGTCGAGCGTGTACAGCTTCTCGCTGGGCGACATGAGGTTGCCCGTGTAGCAGAGCGCGACCTCGGCGACCTTGGTGTTGGTCCCCAGCACCGCCTCGACCGCCGGGCGCATCTGGGACACGTCGTTGAGCGAGTCGAAGATGCGGAAGATGTCGAGCCCGGTCTCGGCGGCCTCGCGCACGAAGGCGTCGGTCACGGCCGTCGGGTACGGCGTGTAGCCGACGGTGTTGCGACCGCGCAGCAGCATCTGGAGCGGGATGTTCGGCATCGCCTCGCGCAGAGCGGCAAGGCGCTCCCAGGGGTCCTCGGCGAGGAAGCGCAGAGCGACGTCGTAGGTCGCCCCGCCCCAGGCCTCCATGGACAGCAGCTGCGGAGTCAGGTACGACACGTGCCTGGCGACGTGAAGCAGGTCGCGCGTGCGCATGCGCGTCGCGAGGAGCGACTGGTGCGCGTCGCGGAACGTCGTGTCGGTGACCGCGACGTCGTTCTGCGCCCGCAGTGCGCGGGCGAACCCGGCCGGTCCCTGCGCGAGGAGACGGTCGCGGGCGCCCTCGGGTACGGCGGCGTTCGGCAGGGCTGGCAGCTTGGAACGGGGTCGGACGCGGGTCGTGACCGGCCCGTTCGGCTGGTTGACGGTCAGGTCGGCGAGGTAGGTGAGCAGCTTCGTCGCACGGTCCGCACTGACCCTGGCCGAGAGCAGCTCGGGTCGCTCGTCGATGAACGACGTCGTGGCGAGCCCCTGCTGGAAGACCGGGTCGGCGAGCACCGCCTCGAGGAAGGGGATGTTGGTCGAGACACCACGGATGCGGAACTCCGCCAGCGCTCGCTGGGCTCGACGCACCGCGATCGGGAAGGTCATGCCCCGGCAGGTGAGCTTGACGAGCATCGAGTCGAAGTGGGCGCTGATCTCGGCGCCGACGAAGACCGTGCCGCCGTCGAGCCGCACGCCGCTGCCGCCCGCCGAGCGGTAGACGGTGATCGTGCCGGCGTCCGGACGGAACCCGTTGGCGGGGTCCTCCGTGGTGATCCGGCACTGCATGGCGAAGCCCTTGGTGCGGATGTCCTCCTGCCGCAGGCCCATCGACGCGAACGTCTCGCCCGACGCGATCTGCATCTGCGTGACGACGAGGTCGATGTCGGTGACCTCCTCGGTCACCGTGTGCTCCACCTGGATGCGCGGGTTCATCTCGATGAAGACGTAGCGGCCGTCCTCGCCGAGGAGGAACTCGACGGTCCCGGCGTTGACGTAGCCGATCGACCGGGCGAACGCGACGGCGTCGGCGCACATCCGGTCTCGGATCCCGGCGTCGAGGTTGGGCGCCGGCGCGATCTCGACGACCTTCTGGTGGCGGCGCTGGAGCGAGCAGTCACGCTCGAAGAGGTGAAGCACCTCGCCGGTGCGGTCGGCGAGCACCTGGACCTCGATGTGCCGCGGGTTGACCACGGCCTCCTCGAGGTAGAGCGTCGGGTCGCCGAAGGCTGACTCGGCCTCGCGCTGTGCGGCCTCGAGGGCCTCGCGCAGGGCCTCCTTCGTCTCGACGCGGCGCATGCCGCGGCCGCCGCCACCGCTGACCGCCTTGACGAAGACGGGGAAGCCGATGTCGTCTGCCGCGGCCTGGAGTGCGTCGAGGTCGGTGCCGGGCTCGGAGCCGCGCAGCGTCGGCAGCCCCGCGTCGCGCGCGGCCGCGATGGCGCGCGCCTTGTTGCCGGTGAGGTGGAGCACGGAGGCCGGCGGGCCGACGAACGTGATGCCGGCGGCGTCGCACGCCTCGGCGAGGAGCGGGTTCTCCGAGAGGAAGCCGTAGCCGGGGTAGACGGCGTCGGCGCCCGCGGCGACGGCCTGCGCGACGATCGCCTCGTGGTCGAGGTAGGCGCGGACGGGGTGGCCCGGCTCGCCGATCTGGTACGCCTCGTCGGCCTTGAGGCGGTGCTCGCTCTTGCGGTCCTCGTACGGGAACACGGCGACCGTGCGGGCTCCGAGCTCGGTCGCGGCCCGGAAGGCGCGGACGGCGATCTCGCCTCGGTTGGCGACGAGAACCTTGCGGAACATCGGACCTCCAGGGTGTGGGGGCGACTGCGTGCGCGGTCGTGGTCGGCGTCGACCACGGTGGGCAGCCTAGTGGCGGCCTCACGCAGCCCGGTTCCGTGTCCCGATCGCGGGACGGCGCTCGACGGCCGCGTGCCGACCGCGTGCCGGCCGCGCGGCGGGCAACGCGACGGGGCATCGCGACGTGGAGCGCGACGGGAATGGCTTGGACCGTCCGAGCGTTCCTCCTGCATACTGATGGCTCCACCTCGGTGGACCGCAGGATGACAACTCAACAGCGTGACGTGGACACCCCCATGGGGGTGATCGGTTTCGACGGTGGTCGACACACCAGGGGAAGCGGGTCGAGGATGCAGGGTTATCTCGTAAACGCTCCTTGCAAAACAATAGGTGCCAACTCCAAGCGCACCGACTTCGCCCTCGCCGCCTGAGCGAGCCTCGAAGTCCGTCAGCCTGAGCTAGTTCCCGACTCAGTGCCTGGCGTCAGCTAGGGGACTTGCTGCGCAGTCATGTTGAGGGGCTGCGCGGGACTCTTACTCAACTGGGCCTGTCAGGGGACGTGTGCGTGCGAGCCCTGGGGCCGAGAAAAGCCGTAGCGCACTGCACCCGGAGAAGCCCTGGTTTCTCGTCATCGGACGCGGGTTCAATTCCCGCCACCTCCACCACTTCGTGGTGGCCACGTCACGCTGTCGTCGTCAGCAGGAGGGCGTCCCGTTCGCGGGGCGCCCTCCTGGCGTATGCCGTGTGCTCCCGGGCCGCGGACGTGCGTGTCGCCGACCCGGCGCGTCGCGCTAGGTTCGGCGCGTGACACCGACGGTTCGAGTGGTCGAGGCCGGCGCCGAGTTCGAGGCGTGGCCCGCGGTGCTGGGGCTCATCCGGGGCGCCTTCGCCTCGATGGACGGTGTCATCGACCCGCCGTCGTCGGCGCACCGCCTCACCGCGGAGTCGCTGGCCGACAAGGCCCGCGTCGAGACGTGCCTGCTCGCCCTCGACGGCGGGCGGCTCGTCGGCTGCTGCTTCGTGCGCCGCGAGAGCGAAGCCCTCTACCTCGGCAAGCTCGCGGTCGACGAGGCAGCCCGCGGTCGCGGCGTCGGCCGCGCCCTGCTCGCGGTCGTCGAGGAGCGGGCCCGCGAGCTCGGCGTGAGCCGGTTGCGCCTCGAGACCCGGGTCGAGCTCGTCGGCAACCATGCGACGTTCGCGGCGTGGGGGTTCGTGCGGACGGCGGTCAACAGCCACGAGGGCTACACGCGGCCGACGTCGGTGGAGATGACGAAGCACCTGCCCGTGTGAGAGGGCAGGTGCTGCGTGGTGCGCGGAGGGTCAGGCCTGCTCGGCCGAGGCGGAGCCGGCACCAGCGGCCTCCGCGGCCATCTGCTCCTTGATCGGAGCCATGTCGAGCGCCTTGACCTGCTCGATGACGTCCTGCAGGGCCGACTGCGGGAGGGCGCCGGGCTGGGCGAAGACGAGCACGCCCTCCTTGAACGCCATGAGCGTCGGGATCGAGGTGATGTTGGCGGCCGAGGCGAGCGCCTGCTCCGCCTCCGTGTCGACCTTGCCGAACACGATGCCGTCGTTCTCGCCCTTGCTCGATGCGGCGTCGTAGACCGGGGCGAACTGGCGACACGGGCCGCACCAGGAGGCCCAGAAGTCGACCAGGACGATGTCGTTGTCGAGAACGGTCTTCTCGAAGGACTGCGCGGTCAGGTCAGTGGTAGCCATGTCTCTCCCAACGGTTCGGGTGCGGCAGCTATTCCGGTCCGGGCGTGCGTGCCCGGTCACGGCCGGCACGGCGCGCGCCGCTCAGAGCAGCTGCCAGGTCACCGTGACGTTCGCGCCGAGATCGAGGTCGCCACCCTCGACCGGCATGCCGCCGGCGGAGTCCGCGGCCATCGCCATCTGCCTCATCCCGCGTCCCTGCAGCGGCACCGCGCCGGCCTCGGCCACCCCGAGCACCGCACCCAGCTCCGCTCCGGACAGCGCGGCATACTGCTGGGCCTTGTCGCGGGCGTCGGCGAACGCCGAGTCGCGTGCCCGGCGCAGCCCGTCCGAGCGGTCGGAGACGTCGAGACGCACCGAGTCGACGAGCAGCGCGTTGCCGACAGCCCCGGCGGCGGCCGCGAGGATCTCGCCGACCAGCTGCAGGTGGTGCACCGTCACGGCGAGCCGCTGCTGCGCCGTGAAGCCGACGGCCACGCCGGTGTTGTCCCAGCGTTGGTTGACGCCGGCGTCGAGCGTGCGGATGTCGGCGTCTGCGACGCCGTGGTCGCGCACGACGGCCCCGACCTTCGTGACGCCTTCGGTGGCTCCGGCAAGGGCCGCGGCGACGTCGTCGGCGTCGTGCCCGACCCGCAGGTCGAGCCGCACGACGTCGGGGGAGACCGAAGCCCGACCACTGCCGTTGACGGTCACGGTGCGCTTGGCCATGGGGTTCCTCTCGTCATGGCCCGGGACGCGTCGTCGGGGCCTCATCGCAACCTACCTAGACTGCAGTGTCATGACGAGCCTGCGAGAGCGCCCCGTCGGCGGCCCCGTCGGGTTCGCCGTCGTCGCGGTGGTCGTGCAGCTGCTCGTCCTCTACTGGCCCGTCGTCACCGTGGACGTGCCCGTGAGCTGGACCGACAAGGTCGTCCACCTCGTCGTCTTCGCCGTGCCCACGTATGCCGTGGCGCGCGCCCTCGGGTCCGTGCGGACCGCCGTCCTCGTCTTCGCGTTGCACGCGCCGCTGAGCGAGGCCGCGCAGCATTTTCTGCTGCCCGGGCGCTCCGGCGACGCATGGGACGTCGTGGTCGACCTCACGGGTGTGGCGCTCGGGGCAGCGGCCCTCGTGGTCGGGCCGCTCCTTCGTCGCTGGTAGACTTTCGTCATCCGACTCCGAGGTCTCCTCGGATCACGACGGGGGAGATGGCGCCGGTGATGCCCGGTGGGCAGGCTCCTCCGACGAGGTGACACCCCACCGGAAGCCCGTGCCAGAAGGCGTGGCCCGGCACCGACGCGGAGCGGATCCGATCACCGGACGGCACAGATGCCGGGCACCGGTACACATGGGGCGCACACAGCTGCGCCTGAGGCTCGTCTGCATGGTCGTGTTTGTGACTCACGGCTCGAGGCGAAGTCTGCTCGAGTCAAGAGAGTTGAACACGTATGCCCAAGCACACCCCCTCCGGCGCGCCCAAGAAGGCCCGCTGGACCACCGAGAAGAAGTCGGCGGCCGCCAAGAAGCCGCACCGCGGCCAGAAGCCCGGCGCGGCCGGCAAGAGCTCCCGCCCCGCGTCGTCGAGCACGACGCACGTCGGCGGCCGCGAGTGGCGCGGACCGCGTGACGAGCACCGCTCGTCCGACCGCCGTGACGACCGCCGTGACGACCGTCGCGACGACCGTGGTGGCTACCAGCGCCGCGACGACCGCGGCGACCGGGGCTTCCAGCGCCGCGACGACCGCCCGTCGTTCGAGCGCCGTGACGACCGGGGCGAGCGTCGCTCCTTCGACCGTCCCTCGGCCGACCGTCGTGACGACCGCGGCGACCGGGGCTTCCAGCGCCGCGAGGACCGCCCGTCGTTCGAGCGCCGTGACGACCGGGGCGAGCGTCGCTCCTTCGACCGTCCCTCGGCCGACCGTCGTGACGACCGCGGTGACCGTGGCTTCCAGCGCCGCGACGACCGCCCGTCGTTCGAGCGCCGTGACGACCGGGGCGAGCGTCGCTCCTTCGACCGTCCCTCGGCCGACCGTCGTGACGACCGCGGTGACCGTGGCTTCCAGCGCCGCGACGACCGTGGCTTCCAGCGCCGCGACGACCGCCCGTCGTTCGAGCGCCGTGACGACCGCGGTGACCGTGGCTTCCAGCGCCGCGACGACCGCCCGTCCTTCGACCGTCCGCGCTTCGAGCGCGACGCCGACCGCTTCGCGGACCGGGCGCCCGTCAGCTTCGAGGACGCCGAGGCCGAGCGCATGGACGCCGACAACTGGACCAAGGCGACCCGCGCCGACGTGTCCGACGGACCGGTCGAGGTGGCGCCCGACAACGGCTTCGCGGCCCTCGGCCTGCCCGAGCGGATCGTCGAGCGCCTGGCGCGGGAGGGCATCACCTCGCCCTTCCCGATCCAGACCGCGACGATTCCCGACGCACTGGCGGGCAAGGACGTCCTCGGCCGCGGCCAGACCGGCTCCGGCAAGACGCTCGCGTTCGGCCTGCCGGTCATCACGCGCCTGCTCGAGGCCCAGGCTCCGCGCAACCCGCGTCGTCCGCACGCGCTGATCCTCACGCCGACGCGTGAGCTCGCGATGCAGATCTCCGATGCGCTCGAGCCGCTCGTGCACGTCGTCGGACTCCGCCACAAGCTCGTCGCCGGTGGCCTCAGCTACACGACGCAGATCAACGCTCTCAACAAGGGCGTCGACATCCTCATCGCGACGCCGGGCCGCCTCAACGACCTGCTCGAGCGCGGCGCCGTCGAGATGGACGACATCGCGATCACGGTCCTCGACGAGGCCGACCACATGGCCGAGATGGGCTTCATGGCCGAGATCACGACCACCCTCGACCGGATCCCCGCCGACGGCCAGCGCCTGCTGTTCTCCGCGACGCTCGACCGCGGCATCGACGCCCTCGTCGAGAAGTACCTCACCGACCCCGTGACCCACTCAACGAACGACGCGACCGCGTCGGTCGAGGGGATGGACCACCACGTGCTCCTCATCGACCCGCAGCACAAGAAGGTCATCACGGCCGAGGTCGCCAACCGCGACGGGCGCACCGTCGTGTTCTGCCGCACCAAGCTCGGCGCCGACCGCATCGCGCTGCAGCTGCGCGAGCAGGGCGTCATGGCGGCCGCGCTCCACGGCGGGCTCAACCAGGGTGCGCGCAACCGCGTCCTCGGCGCGTTCCGTGACGGCACGCTGCCGGTCCTCGTCGCCACGGACGTCGCCGCCCGCGGCATCCACGTCGACGACGTGTCGGTCGTGCTGCAGGTCGACCCGCCGGCCGACCACAAGGACTACCTGCACCGTTCGGGCCGCACGGCCCGCGCCGGTGACAAGGGCACCGTCGTGACCCTGGCGCTGCCGCACCAGCGCCGCACGATGGAGCGCCAGCTCAAGGACGCCGGCCTCGAGATCTCGCCCGTCCGGGCCACGCCCGGCGACGCGACCATCGCGGCCACCGGTGCCTCGACCCCCAGCGGCGTCGCGATCGCCGAGGACGAGTTCCAGCGCCTCATCGCCGGCCCGAAGCAGCACCGTCGCGGCCCGGCCGGCGCGCGTGGCCCGCGGCAGGGTTCGCGTGGCGGTTTCCGGCCGCACCACGGCGGCGGTCGTGACGACCGTCGCGATGACCGTCGTGGACACCGCAACGACCGCGGTGACGGCCTCGTCTCCCGGTGGGGCGACGACGACCGTGGGGCACGCCGGGGCGCTCGCTTCTGAGACGATGCCGGTGTGGAAGGCTGGGGCCCGTGAGCTCGACGTTCCACACCGGCCGCCTCCTCGTGGCGACCCCGTCCGTCGGGGGCGACGTGTTCCACCGCTCCGTCGTCCTGCTGCTCCACCACGACGACGGTGGTGCCCAGGGTGTCGTGCTCAACAAGCCCCTGTCGGCGCAGGTGGACTCGGTCCTGCCGGGCTGGCAGCGGGTCGTCACCGCGCCGCACGTCCTCTTCCAGGGCGGGCCGGTGTCGACGTCGTCCGCGCTCGGCATCGTCACCGTGCCGGGTGACGAGCCCGAGCCTCTGGGAGTCAAGCGTCTCTTCGGATCGATCGGCCTCGTGGACCTCGACGTGCCGACCCCCGTCGTGGCTGCAGAGCTCGCCGGACTTCGGATCTTCGCCGGCTACTCCGGCTGGGAGTCCGGCCAGCTCGAGAACGAGATCCTGCGCGGCGACTGGTACGTCGTCGACGCCGAGGTGCGTGACGCGTTCACCCCCGAGCCCGAACGTCTGTGGCACCAGGTGCTCCGTCGCCAGCGCGACAGCCTCGCCTACGTCGCGAACTTCCCCGACGACCCGTCGATGAACTGAGGTGGACGTCGTGGACGCCGCGCGCGGCGAGGGCGGTGCTGACGAGCCGAGGGCCGAGGCCTCGCAGTCGACCAGGCGAGTTGCCTTCGTCGACAGCGGTCTCGGTCTCCTCGGCTACGCCGACGCCCTGCACACCCTGCGCCCGGACCTCGGGCTGGTCCTGTCGCTCGACCCCGACAACATGCCCTACGGGCCGCGCACGCCCGGCGAGGTGCAACGGCTCATCCTCGCCTCGGCCCGAGCGACCTTGCCCTACCGGCCCGACGCCATCGTCGTCGCCTGCAACACCGCCTCGGTGCACGGGCTCGACGCGCTGCGGGCCGAGCTCGAGCCCGGCGTGCCCGTCGTCGGCACCGTGCCCGCCATCCGGCCGGCCGCCGCCGGCGGTGGGCCCGTCGCCGTCTGGGCGACCGCGGCCACGACGTCGAGCGACTACCTGCGTGGCCTCGTGGACGCCTTCGCTGCCGACGTCGAGACGTATCCGGTCGCGGCCCTCGGCCTCGCAGAGGCCATCGAGTCGGGCGACGACCGGTCCATCGACGACTGCATCGCGTACGCCGCGTCGCACACCCCCGCCGGAGTGCGTGCGCTGGTGCTCGGCTGCACCCACTACGGACTCGTCGTCGACCGGGTCGTCGCTGCCCTGGGCGACGGTGTCACCGTGTTCGACTCACCGGTCGCGGTGGCCCGCCAGACGCTGCGACGCATCGGTCTCGAGCCCGACCCGTCGGTGCCCGAGGCCGGCGTCGACGCGGTCCTGATGAGCGGCAGAGCCGGTCCTCTGCCTACCTCGTGGGGGGCCTTCCCGGCGGGCGAGCGGCTCCTTCGGAGCGCGGCAGGGCGGCATACACTCTCGTCATGAGCACGATGCCTCCCGACCCTTTCGAGCCCGAGCCGCAGCCGCTGCGTCGCACGAGCACGGCCACGATCGAGCGTGAAGAGGTCCGCGAGGAGCTCCAGGAGCCGGGCGACCACGAGCGCTTCTCGCACTACGTGCGCAAGGAGAAGATCCTCGAGAGCGCACTGTCGGGTGAGCCGGTCGTCGCGCTCTGCGGCAAGATCTGGGTCCCCAACCGCGACCCGCAGAAGTTCCCCGTGTGCCCCGTGTGCAAGGAGATCTACGACGGTCTCCGCGAGCCGCAGGACGGCGGCGGTGGCGACAACGGCGGCGGCAGCGGTGGTGGTGGCGCGGGGTCCTGACGGACTCCTGAGGCGGTGGCCGCGCGACCTGTCTTTCCTGACGGGTTCTTTACCCGGCTGGGCGCCGCCATGGTCTTCGCGTACCTACAGTCGCTGGGGTCGACGCCCGATCGGGGGTCGCGTGGATCGAGAAAGGTCACCCCATGAAGCTTCGCTCCCTGATGCTCGCGGCGCCGCTCGCGCTCGTTGCGGCCTCGCTCACGGCGCCGGCCCACGCCGCGCCCGTGCGCGACGACCACGGCTCCGCCCCGTGCGTCGACCCGCACGAGGTGGGCGCCGTCGGTGCCCGCGGTGCGCACGGCACGGCCAAGGACCCGCACGAGCTGACCGAGGCGCAGGTCCGCGCCCAGGAGGCAGCCCTCACTCGGGCGCTCGCGGCCAAGGGCCTGACGCGCGACTCGTCGGGCAAGGTCGTCAGGGACGGCGCGAAGGGCAAGCCCGGCACGGGGGCGTTCGTGCCCACGACGGTCAAGGTCTACTGGCACACCATCACGAACGGGACGCAGGGGGCCGTCAGCAGCAGCACGATCAGCAGCCAGGTCAACGTCCTCAACAACGCGTATGCGGGCACCGGCCTCAGCTTCTCGCTCGCCGGCACCGACTCGACGAGCAACGCCTCGTGGTACACCGTGACTCCTGGCTCGTCCGCGGAGCGCAGCATGAAGTCGACCCTGCGCAAGGGCACGATGGCCGACCTCAACCTCTACTCGGCCAATATCGGCCAGGGCCTGCTCGGCTGGGCGACGTTCCCCAAGAGCAGCTACGACGTCATGGACGGCGTCGTCGTCCTCACCGCTTCGCTCCCCGGCGGCAGCGCAGCGAACTACAACCAGGGCGACACCGCGACGCACGAGGTCGGCCACTGGGTGGGGCTCTACCACACCTTCCAGGGGGGCTGTAAGGGCAACGGCGACTACGTCAGCGACACCCCGGCCGAGGCCAGCCCCGCCTACCAGTGCCCGACGGGTCGCGACACGTGCACGAGCCCCGGCCTCGACCCGATCAAGAACTTCATGGACTACACCTACGACTCGTGCATGAACACCTTCACCGCGGGGCAGGTCACGCGCATGCAGGCCCAGTGGACGGCCTACCGCGCCGGCAGCTGACCCCGCACCCGGCTGACCGGGCTGCGAATCCCGCTCTGCGGCATACGAACTGAGGAGCCATACCAAACGAACCGGGGCCCCGCCAACTTGGCGGGGCCTCGGCATGTCGCCGGAGGCGACCGGATACCGTGGGCGGCCTATGAGTTCAGGGGCCGCCTTCCACCTCCCACCCGCCTTTCCGGAGCGGGCGGCCTGGGGTACCGCCAGCAAGCTGCGCGCCTGGCAGCAGGAGGCCCTCGACCTCTACCTGGCCAAGTCGCCGCGCGACTTCCTCGCCGTCGCGACGCCGGGCGCCGGCAAGACGACGTACGCCCTTCGGGTGGCCACCGAGCTGCTGGGGGCCGGCATCGTGCAGCGCGTCACGGTCGTCGCCCCGACCGAGCACCTCAAGACCCAGTGGGCCGACGCGGCCGCGCGCGTCGGCATCAGCCTCGACCCGAAGTTCAGCAACAGCGTCGGCCGGCACAGCGAGGACTACCACGGTGTCGCCGTGACGTATGCCCAGGTCGCCTCCCGCCCGACCCTCCACCGCGAGCTGACCACCTCGCGCCCGACGCTCGTCATCCTCGACGAGGTCCATCACGGTGGCGACAGCAAGAGCTGGGGCGACGGCATCCGCGAGGCGTTCGAGCCCGCCGCCCGCCGTCTCAGCCTCACGGGTACGCCGTTCCGCTCGGACACCTCGCCCATCCCGTTCGTCACGTACGAGCTCGACGCCGAAGGCACGCTCGTCAGCTCGTCCGACTACACGTACGGCTATGCCGAGGCCCTGCGCGACAGCGTCGTGCGCCCGGTCCTCTTCATGGCGTACGGCGGCAGCATGCGGTGGCGCACCAAGGCCGGCGACGAGCTCGAGGCGCGCCTCGGCGAGCCGATGACGAAGGACTTCGTGGCGCATGCGTGGCGCACGGCGCTCGACCCCAAGGGCGAGTGGATCCCGGCCGTTCTCGCCGCCGCCGACCGGCGCCTCACCGAGGTCCGCCGCCACGTCGAGGACGCGGGCGGGCTCGTCATCGCCTCCAACCAGACCCAGGCGAGGGCGTATGCCGCCATCCTGCGTCAGCTGACCGGCGAGGCTCCCACCGTGGTGCTCTCCGACGACCTGGGGGCGAGCAAGCGCATCGAGGACTTCGGCGCGAGCGACGAGCGGTGGATGGTCGCCGTGCGCATGGTGTCCGAGGGCGTGGACGTGCCGCGCCTGTGCGTCGGTGTCTACGCGACGTCGACGTCGACGCCCCTCTTCTTCGCCCAGGCCGTCGGGCGTTTCGTGCGTGCCCGCAAGCGCGGGGAGACGGCCTCGGTCTTCCTCCCGTCGGTGCCCGTCGTGCTCGACCACGCGTCGCGGCTCGAGGAGCAGCGCGACCACGCGCTCGACCGCAAGCCCAACCCCGACGACATCGGACAGATGTGGGCGGAGGAGCAGGCGCTCATCGACGAGGCCAACCGCGACGCGAAGGCGGGGGCCGGGCTCGACGAGGGCGCGTTCGAGGCGCTCGAGTCCGACGCGCACTTCGACCACGTCCTGTTCGACAAGCAGCAGTGGGGCATGCACGCCCAGATCGGCTCCGAGGCCGAGGAGGAGTACCTCGGCCTGCCCGGTCTGCTCGAGCCCGACCAGGTCTCAGCGCTCCTGCGCGAGCGGCAGAGCCGTCAGGTCAGGAAGGCACCCAAGGGCGCCGAGGCGCCGATGCCGGTCGCGGCCCACCGGGCTCTCGCCGCACAGCGCAAGGAGCTCAACAAGCTCGTCTCGACGTACGCACGGCAGAAGGGTCTGCCGCACGCCAACGTCCACATGGACCTGCGTCGCGTCTGCGGCGGGCCCGACCTCGCAGCCGCGTCCTCCGACCAGGTCTCCGACCGCATCGACAAGATCCGGCTGTGGCTCGTGGGCCGTCGCTGACGGTTGACGATCCCGTCCCTCTCTGGCCCCATTCGCCCCGAGATGTCGGGTTAGGGTCATGCCTTGCGCCTCGGGGGCGAGCCGCGCAGCTGTGAACGGGACTGCTCCGATCGAGCACCTGACGGACGAAGGACGACATGAGCACTGACTCCACCCCAGACCCTCTCGGCTCCGCCGCGACGCGCCGCCAGCTGCTGGCCCTCGCCGCGGTCGGCGGTGCCGGCCTCGCCACGGCCGGCACCGCAACCTCGGCCTTCGCCGCACCGGCCGCCACCGGTCCCGGCAGCAACGCTGAGGTGGTTCGCCTGACCGTGCTCGGCACGACCGACCTGCACGGCAACGTCTTCAACTGGGACTACTTCAAGAACGCCGAGTTCACCGACTCCGGCAACAACGACATCGGCGTCGCCAAGGCGAGCTCGATCATCAAGGCCCGCCGGGCCGAGGTCGGCGCCGCGACGACGATCACCCTCGACGCGGGCGACACGATCCAGGGCACGCCGCTCGCGTACTACTACGCCAAGATCGACCCGATCACGGGCGGCTCGACCCACCCGATGGCGGCAGCCATGAACGAGGTCGGCTATGACGCCGCCGCCCTCGGCAACCACGAGTTCAACTACGGCCTGGACACCCTGCGTGCGTTCGAGAAGCAGTGCACCTTCCCGCTCCTGTCGGCCAACTCCGTCGACTGGAACACCGGCGCCCCGGTCTTCAAGCCATGGGTCATCCGGACCGTCAAGCTGCCCGACACCAAGG
The DNA here is from genome assembly GCF_042666095.1 of Terrabacter sp. GCM10028922. NCBI lineage: Bacteria > Bacillati > Actinomycetota > Actinomycetes > Micrococcales > Intrasporangiaceae > Terrabacter > Terrabacter sp. GCM10028922. The sequence goes on from NZ_JBHTFG010000006.1 coordinate 155,244, forward strand.
CGATCAAGGTCGGCATCCTCGGCCTCGTCACGCCGGGTGTCGCGATCTGGGACAAGGCCAACGTCGAGGGCAAGGTGAGGTTCCCGGGCATCGTCGAGCAGGCGAAGGTCATGGTGCCGCGCCTCAAGGCCGCGGGCGCCGACGTCGTCATCGTCTCGTGCCACTCGGGCACCAACGGCCAGTCCTCGTGGGGCGACGCGCTGCCCTACGTCGAGAACGCGAGCGTCATCCTCGCCGAGGAGGTCCCCGGCATCGACGCCATCCTCGTGGGCCACGCCCATGTGGAGGTCGCCGAGCGCAAGGTCACCAACACGGTCACCGGCCAGCAGGTGCTCCTCTCCGAGCCGCTGTTCTGGGGCAAGCGCGTCACCGAGATGTCGCTCGACGTGCAGAAGGTCCGTGGCGAGTGGAAGGTCGTGGCGTCCTCGGCGTTGCTCTACAACTCGAACGTGGCGCCCGAGGACCCGGCCGTCGTCGCGGCGGTGAAGGCCGCGCACGAGAAGGTGCTCGGCTACGTCAACGGAGTCATCGGCACGTGCACCCAGGCGATGTCGGCGGCGACCTCACGCTACGAGGACACCCCGGCGATGGACTTCATCAACCACGTCCAGGCGGATGCCGTCAAGGCCGCGCTCGCGGGGACGCCCGAGGCCTCGCTCCCGGTGTTGTCGATCGCCGCGCCCTTCAACGCGCTCGCGGCGATCCCGCAGGGCGACGTGACGATCCGCGACGTGGCGGGGCTCTACATCTACGACAACACGCTGCTCGGCATCGTCCTGACGGGTTCGCAGGTCAAGGACTACCTCGAGAAGAGCGCGAGCTACTTCAGGCAGGTCAGTGGCACCGGGCCGTTCGCGGCCGCCGACGTGACCAACGCCAACGGCACGCCCGACTACAACTACGACATCATGGGCGGCCTCGACGCCGACCTGACCTATGACATCGACATCGCCAAGCCGACGGGCTCACGCATCGTCGGCCTGTCGTATGCCGGGTCGCCGGTCGCGCCGGATGCACGGTTCGTCATCGCCATCAACAACTACCGCCAGTCCGGTGGCGGCGGCTTCCCGCACGTGAGCTCGGCACCGGTGGTCTACAACCGGCAGATCGAGATCCGCCAGATGCTCATCGACTGGGCGACGGTCAACAGGGTCATCGACCCGGCAGCCTTCACGAGCCTCGACTGGAAGCTCGTCAGCGGCGGTAGCCCGGTCACCGTCACGGGCTGACTGGCCGACCCGGGGCCGCGCCCCGTACCTGTGCACACGGTTCGATCCGGCGACCTTTCGCCGGATCGAACCGTGTCTGCGCGATCGGACGCGCACGCCTCAGCTCGGCGCGTGGGCGAGGACCTGTTGCAGACGGCGCAGGCACTCGTCGACGAACGCCGGGTAGGTGACCCAGTAGTACGGGACGCCGCTGACCCCGACAGCGAGGGCCCAGGCCCGCGCACGCTGCCAGGTGAGATCGTCGAGCTCGAGGGCCTCGCGGTAGGCGTCGCGGGCGGTTGCCGGGAGGTCCCACAGGGGCGCGTGCTCGGCGTCCGGGTGCCCGACCGAGAGGCCGCCGAAGTCGATGACCGCCGCGAGCCGGCCCCCGCTCACGAGCAGGTTCGTCGGCTTGAGGTCGCTGTGCAGCCACACGTGGTCCGAGGCAGGCGCCGGCAACGTGAGCGCGTGCTGCCACAGCTCCTCGAGCCTGTTCACGTCGAGGTCGAGGCCCTCGAGCTCCACGAGGCCACGGCAGCCGTCCAGCGACCGGCGCACGAAGTCGTCGATGTCGACGGGGGCGCCGCCGCGGTACGAGCTCAGGTCGCCGGTCCGCTGCGCGCCCATGAGGTCGACCGACTGCAGGGCCGCGACGAAGCCCGCGAGGTCGCGGCCCAGCGCGTCCCAGTCGTCGACCGTGTCCTCCCGCACCTCGTCTCCCTCGATCCACCGGTAGACCGACCACGGGAGCGGGTAGCCCGGACCTGCACGGCCCTGGTGGACCGGCTCGGGTACGGCCACCGGCAGGTGGGGCGCGAGCCGGGGAAGCCAGCGTTGCTCCTTCGCCACCGCACCCGCCGTCCCGGGCGTGCGCGGGAGCCGGAGGAGCAGGTCGTCGCCGAGCCGGTACAGGCTGTTGTCCGTGCCCGCCCCGGCCGGGGCCAGCTCCAGCTCCGCCCACTGCGGACACTGGTCGCGCAGCAGGTCTCGGATGGCGCGCTCGGCCAGGGCCACCTCGTCGTCGTGCAGGCTCGACGTCACGTCCCGAACCCTTCAGCAGACGGGCGCCCGACGCCAGTGGATATCGACGACTCCGGGCCCTCGCCCGCGCCGAGTGGCACCGCGCAGGAGCGTCCAGCCGGTTGGGAGGACAGCGGGACGCTCCTGGCGAGCCGACCGACGGGGTGGGGACGTCGGCGCAGAGGCGTACCCGCCGGGACAGGGGAGCACCGACGGGTACGCACCTCCATCTTCTCGGATCAGGGCCTGGCGCGTCCCCCCTTTCGGCGTGAATGCGTCATGATTCGAGACCTCGATCGTCTACCAGGTGACGGCAGCAGACCTCAGTGCCGTCTGGGGCCTCGGGTTGCTCGTGGAGGGGTGCCCGAGGCCCCGCCGTCACGGCCTCAGTCCCCGCCGTGTGGCTGCGCCGTCAGTCCCCGCCGTCAGTCCCCGACGAGCACCTGGTGCCCCCACGCCGCGAGCGTGTACTCCTGGCCCCGAGCGAGCTCGACGGGCTCGTCGGTGACGGCGTCGCGCCACGTCCCGGCCTGAGGTCCCTCGCCGAGCACCACCGTGCGCTCCTCGGGCGAGAAGTTGAAGGCGGCGAAGACGCGGTCGTCGCCGACGGCGCGCACGAAGGCGAGGACGGCCTCCTCGGCCGAGTTCGGCACCCGGACCATCCGACCGCCGGCGGCGCCGTTCCACAGGGCGGGGTGCTGCTTCTTGAGCCTCAGCAGCCGGCGGTACAGCTCACCCTGCTCGTCCTCGCGCCACTCGATGTCGTCCTTGTCGAAGAAGGCAAGGCGGCGGTCCTGGCCCGCCTCCTGCCCGTTGTAGATGAGGGGCACGCCCTCGCTGACGACGGACAGCACGATGGCCGGCACGAGCGCATCGCCGAACTGCTCGTACTCGGTGCCCTCCCAGGCGTTCTTGTCGTGGTTGCTGACGAAGAGCATGCGGTAGGCGTCGCGCTGGTAGAAGCGGTCGTTCCAGGCGTAGTAGACCTTGAGCGCCTCGACGTCGGCCGTGCCCTGCGCGATCTTGTGCAGGGCCTCGTTCCAGCTCCAGCCGTACGTCATGTCGAAGGCCCGCACGTGCAGGTCGCGCGACTCCCACTCGCCGAGCATGAAGACCGGCTTGATCTCGTCGAGCTCCCGGCGGACGTTGTCCCAGAAGTCGACGGGCACGAATCCGGCCACGTCACAACGGAACCCGTCGACGTCGGCCTCTCGGACCCAGTACTTCATGGCGTCGGTCATGTACTCGCGCAGTCCCGGCTCTGAGTAGTCGAGGTCGATGATGTCGTCCCAGTCCCACCACGGTGTCGGGCGGAAGTCGCCCTTCCAGTCGCGGGCGTACCACTCCGGATGCTCGTCGACGAGGGGGTTGTCCCACGCCGTGTGGTTCGCGACCCAGTCGAGGATGACGTGCAGGCCGAGGTGGTGCGCCGTGGCCACGAAGTGGCGAAGGTCCTCGAGCGTCCCGAACTCGGGGTTGACCGCGTAGTAGTCCTTGACGGCATACGGGCTGCCGAGACGGCCCTTGCGGTTGCGCTCGCCGATCGGGTGCACCGGCATCAGCCACACGATGTCGATGCCGAGGTCGCGCAGCCTCGGCAGGTGCGCCTCGGCCGCCCGGAAGGTTCCCTCGGGCGTGAAGTGGCGCTGGTTGACCTGGTAGATCGCCGCGCTGCGGCTCCACTCGGGGTGGGTCACCTCGATCTCGGGCCTCGGCAGGTACGGGCTGGTGGTCACGGGCGGCTCCTGGTCGGGGTCGAGGGCTCGGGTGTCTGGGTCCGGTGGGCGAGTGCGCCCGTTGCGGCTGGGTCGAGCGTGTCAACGTCACGAGGAGGCGTCGAGGAGGTGCTCGACGAGCGGGATGGTGCGGTGGTCGAGCCGCGTGGCGAGCGAGATCACGGTGGATGCCCGCGTCACGTGCGCGTCGTCGACGACCTGGTCGATGACGCGCTGGAGGTCGGCGTTGTCGCGCCCGACGATCCGGATGAGCACGTCACCCGAGCCGGTGATCGTGTGGGCCTCGAGCACCTCGGGAATCGCCGCGAGGTGCTCGACGACGGGGGAGTGTCCTCCGCGGCCCTGCCGGATCTCGAGCGTGCAGAACGCCGTCACCGGGTAGCCGAGGGCGGCCGGGTCGACGTCGGGAGCCATCGACCGGAGCACGCCCGTGCGCTGGAGCCGGTCGAGCCGGGCCTGCACGGTGCCGCGTGCCACGCCGAGGCGACGGGACGCACCGAGCACGCCGACGCCGGGCTCGGAGAGCAGTAGGAGCAGGATGCGGCAGTCGAGCGCGTCGACGGGCGCGCGGGTTGCTGGCGAGACGGGCAGGCTCATGGACAAAGTGTCCAGTACGAAAGGGCATACGGCCAGCACTTTGTGCATGCTGCTCAACCAAGGGAGGCCCTGTTGCACACCCGCGTCGCGTGGTTCACCCTCACTTCCATGACTGACACGATGCCGTCTCAGACCCCCGACCTCACCGACCAGGAGCGTGAGGCAGACCTCGACCTCGAGCAGCTCAAGCAGCTCGTGGGTCTCGTCGAGTACGACGAGAACACCGACGTCTTCCCTGTGACCGGCTGGGACGCGATCGTCTTCGTCGTCGGCAACGCCACGCAGAGCGCGCACTACTACCAGAGCGCGTGGGGGATGGAGCTCGTCGCCTACTCCGGCCCCGAGAACGGCAACCGCGACCACAAGTCGTTCGTCCTCAAGAGCGGGTCGATCCGTTTCGTCATCAAGGGCGCCGTCGACCCGGACAGCCCGCTCGCCGACCACCACCGCCGCCACGGCGACGGTGTCGTCGACATCGCCCTCGAGGTGCCCGACGTCGACAGGTGCATCGCGCAGGCGCGGGCTGCGGGCGCGACCGTGCTGCAGGAGCCGGCCGACCACACCGACGAGCACGGCACCGTGCGCACGGCCGCGATCGCGACGTACGGCGAGACCCGCCACACCCTCGTCCAGCGCAGCGTCGGCGGCCAGACGTATGCCGGCCCGTACCTCCCCGGCTACGTGACCACCTCGTCCGCGTGGGTGAGGCGCGACGGCCAGCCCAAGCGCCTCTTCCAGGCGCTCGACCACATCGTCGGCAACGTCGAGCTCGGCCACATGGACGAGTGGGTCGCCTTCTACAACCGCGTCATGGGCTTCGTGAACATGGCCGAGTTCATCGGCGACGACATCGCGACCGACTACTCCGCCCTCATGAGCAAGGTCGTCGCCAACGGCAACCACCGCGTCAAGTTCCCGCTCAACGAGCCTGCCGTCGCGAAGCGGAAGAGCCAGATCGACGAGTACCTCGAGTTCTACCGTGGTGCCGGCGCCCAGCACCTGGCCGTCGCGACGAACGACATCCTCGGGTCGGTGGATGCCCTGCGCGCCAACGGTGTCGAGTTCCTCGAGACGCCCGACAGCTACTACGAGGACCCTGAGCTGCGCGAGCGCATCGGCAACGTGCGCGTGCCGATCGAGGAGCTGCAGAGGCGCAAGATCCTCGTCGACCGCGACGAGGACGGCTACCTGCTCCAGATCTTCACCAAGCCGCTGGGCGACCGCCCGACCGTCTTCTTCGAGCTCATCGAACGGCACGGCTCCCTCGGCTTCGGCAAGGGCAACTTCAAGGCGCTCTTCGAGGCCATCGAGCGCGAGCAGGACAAGCGCGGCAACCTCTGAGCGCGTGAGCCGCCACGCCTCGGCCGAAGAGCCGCCGCCACATGGGAGAGTTGGGGCATGAGCCAGCAGCCCTCCGGGTGGTACGACGACCCGAGCAACCCCGACATGCTCCGCTACTGGGACGGCGTCACGTGGACCAACCACACCGCGCCGCGGAAGTCGCCGACGGCGTCGCAGAGCACGATCGGACTGCCGCAGCAGAGCCAGCCGGGACAGGTACCGCCCGACCGCACGGGTGCGGGCGCCCCGACGCCGACGACCCCGATGCCTCAGGGCAGCGGCTGGCAGAGCCAGTCGCAGGCACCGCAGCAGTACTACCAGCAGGCACCGGCGAGCGCCCAGTGGATGCACAACATCCGCGTGACCGCCGACGGCGTGCCGCTCGCGAGCTGGGGCAAGCGGTTCGGTGCGTGGATCCTCGACGGGATCATCCTCGCCGTCGTCGGCGGCATCATCGGGTGGATGGCCACCCCTCGCCTCGGCGGGCTCTTCGACGAGATGATGACCGCCGCCCAGGCCGGCAACCAGGCGCGGCTCGTGGAGATCCAGAACGAGATGACCGGGCCCGCCGTCCAGTTCTCCATCGTCCTGTGGCTCGTCACGTCCGCGTACTGCCTCATCTTCTGGACCACGACCGGTCAGACGCCGGGCAAGATGGCCCTCGGGATCAGTGTGCGCCGCGCCGACCAGCCGGGCCCGCTGCCGCTCGGCACGGCCGTGCTGCGCCGGCTCGTGCCGCTGGCGAGCCAGGTCGTCCCGTTCCTGTCGCTCCTCGACGGCCTCTGGCCCCTGTGGGACGACAAGCGCCAGGCCCTGCACGACAAGGTCGCGAAGACCCAGGTGGTCGAGGGCAAGCAGCCCCGCAGCCAGGGCTGAGCCGCCCCGTCCGTATGCCGGGTCGGTCGTCGCGGACGACCGGCCCGGCTCTCGTCGTCCCTCGGTGGCCGTCAGCCACGGGCAGAAGTCGGTTGCGCCACTGTCAGGGGTCGGCGCCAGAATGGACGCTGCCCCGGGCACCCCCGCGGGCCACGGCGGCGACGCCGTCCCAACTCTGGAGAAACTCGGAGTCCACCTTGTCTGCTTCTGCTGCACCACCTGTCGGTTCGGGGCATCCCGACAAGCTCGACGGTGCCGTTCTCAAGGTCGCCGGCGTCATCGTGCTCGGGGCCATCATGTCGATCCTCGACATCACCGTCGTCAACATCGCGCTCACGAAGTTCCAGACCGAGTTCTCGACCAACCCGTCGCAGCCGCTCGCCTACTCCACGGTCGCGTGGACCGTCACGGCCTACACCCTTGCTCTCGCGACCGTCATCCCGCTGACGGGCTGGGCGGCCGACCGCTTCGGCACCAAGCGGCTCTACATCCTCGCCGTCATCCTCTTCACGGCGGGGTCGGCGCTCTGCGCCACGGCCGGGTCCATCGAGGTGCTCATCACCTACCGCGTGCTCCAGGGTCTCGGGGGCGGCATGCTCATGCCGCTCGGCATGACGATCATGACCCGCGCCGCCGGGCCCGAGCGCATGGGCCGGCTCATGGCCGTGCTCGGCATCCCCATGCTCCTCGGCCCCATCTTCGGCCCGATCCTCGGTGGCTGGCTCATCGACAACTACTCGTGGCACTGGATCTTCCTCATCAACGTGCCGATCGGTGTCTTCGCCGTCGTCTACGCCCTCTGGGCCCTGCCGGGCGACCGCCCGGAGCCGTCCGAGTCCTTCGACGTCATCGGCATGCTGCTCATGTCGCCGGGTCTCGCGCTCTTCCTCTATGGCGTCAGCTCGATCCCGGGGGAGCGCACCGTCGGCTCTAGCAAGGTGATCGTGCCCGGACTCATCGGGGTCGCCATGATCGCGGTCTTCGTCGTCTACAGCTTCAAGCCGAAGCACCCTCTGCTCGACCTGCGGCTCTTCTCCAACCGCCGCCTCACGGTCGCGATCATCACGATGTTCCTCTTCGCGGCGGCGTTCTTCGGCGGGCTGCTGCTCGTGCCCCAGTACCTCCAGCAGGTGCGGTTCGAGACCCCGATGCATGCGGCGTACCTCATGGTCCCGCAGGGCGTCGGCGCCATGCTGACGATGCCGATCGCGGGCGCGCTCGCCGACCGGATCCCCGTCGGGCGCATCGTGCCCTTCGGCCTCGCGGCGATCGTCGTCGGCATGTTCCTGCTGACCAACGTCGGGCCCGACACGTCGTACTGGGGCTACCTCATCCCGGTGCTGTTCCTCATGGGCCTCGGCATGGGCGGCACGATGATGCCGATCATGACCTCGGCGCTCAAGACGTTGACCCACCACGAGGTCGCCCGTGGCTCGACGCTGCTCAACATCACGCAGCAGATCGCGAGCAGTATCGGCGTCGCGGTCATCTCGGTCGTCTTCACGAACTACCTCAACACCTCCCAGCGTGCGGGCGCGGTGCTGGCCGCACAGTTCGACCCGACGATCAAGGAGAAGCTCGGCGAGCAGGGCCTGACGGCAGCTGTCGCGGAGCTCGCCGACGTCTACGGCAGGACGTTCCTCATCGCCGCCGTCCTCTGCGCCGCGACCCTCGTGGCGGCGTGGTTCCTGCCGCGTCGCCACGAGCAGTCCCGACTGCTCCAGGACGACCCGGCCGCGGCTCCGGTCGTCCTGCACTGAGCCCGCACGAGGTGTTCCGCCGCGTCGTGTCCGCGCGCGGCGGAGCACCTCGACCCGTCAGCCGGGCTCGGACGTGCGTGCCTCGAGCACATCGAGGTCGCGCTCGGCGAAGAGCCGGTGGTACCACTCCTCGTTGAGCACGACGAGCAGGCACTCCCGCACCGGGAACGACTCGCCGGGAGGCGGCCAGCCGGCTGCGTCCACGGGTGTCGTGGCCCGGTCGAGCTCGTCCTCCGTGAGGCGATCCACGACCCGCCGGACCGTCGCCATCCGGTCGTGTCGCAGCTCGAGCGCCTCGTCCAGGGTCGGCCGCGCCTCCCGGTCGCGCGGAACACCCGGCGTGTCCTTCATGCCGTCCCACGGCAGGTCCAGGGGGTGCCAGGGAGTGGGGTCGCCCTGGACGCCGCGGCGCACCCACGCGTCCGTGGCGAAGGCGAGATGGCGCAGCGTCTCGATGAACGACCACTCGCCGCCGACCGACTCGTGGAGCAGTCCGGGGTCGACACGCTCGAGCCGGCGGGCACGCTCGACGGTGCCGGCCCACAGCCGCTCGACGAGATCCCACGCTTCGCGGAAGCCGTCGGGCTCGGTGGGGCGCATCTTGGGCCGATCGGGGTCGAGCCGGTCGAGCTCGGCCTCGACGAGGGGAGCCACGTCGACGCCGTTGATCCGCACGTTGAGCAGCTCACCCGAGATCTCGACGTCCTCCAGCTCGACGCCGCGCATGACGACGTGGCGCAGCGCGGTGTCCCGGAACCGGGCGTGGGCGAGGTCGGCGAAGGAGAAGTCGGATCCCGTGAGGTCGACGCGGTGGAAGCGGGAGTCGCGCAGGTCCTGTCCCGAGAAGTCGGTCATGTGGCCGAGGCTAGTCGTGGTCCGGACGTTCGGCGCCCGGAACGGCCGCCAGGCTCGAGGCCGGTCAGAGGGTCGGCCGGAGGGCCGGTCGGAGGGTCGGCCGGAGGGCCGGTCGGAGGGCCGGTCGGAGGGTCAGTCAGAGGGTCGGTCAGAGCGCCGGGCGGATGGTGCCCGTGCACTCACCGAGGCCGATGCGCGCCCCGTCGGGCCCGGGCGCCCAGGCCGTCATCGTCACCGTGTCGCCGTCCTCGAGGAACCCGCGTGTCGTGCCGTCGTCGAGGATGAGCGGCTCTGTGCCGTTCCACGTCAGCTCGAGGAGCGACCCGCGCGTCTCGCGGCTCGGACCGCTGATGGTGCCGGAGCCGAAGAGGTCGCCGTCGCGGATCGAGGCGCCGTTGACGGTCAGGTGGGCCAGCATCTGCGCGGGGGACCAGTACATCCCCGCGTGCTCCGGGCGTGAGACGACGGTGCCGTTGAGGCGGACCTCGACGTGCACGTCGAGGCCGAAGGCGTCTCCCGTGAGGTAGGGCAGAACCTGCGGGTCCGACTGTCCCGGAAGGGGAACCCGGGCTGCATCGAGCGCGTCGAGGGGCGTCACCCAGGCCGAGACCGACGTGGAGAAGGACTTGCCGAGGAAGGGGCCGAGCGGCACGTACTCCCAGGCCTGGATGTCGCGGGCACTCCAGTCGTTGAGCAGCACGACGCCGAAGAGGTGGTCGGTGGCCTCGTCGACCGACACGCGCGAGCCGATGCTCGTCGACCCGCCCACGACGTAGCCGAGCTCGGCCTCGATGTCGAGGCGGCTGCTGGGTCCGAAGACCGGCGCGGGGTCCTGGGGGCCCTTGCGCTGGCCCGTCGGACGCACGACGTCGGTGCCCGACACGACGACGGTTCCGGATCGGCCGTGGTAGCCGATGGGCAGGTGCTTCCAGTTCGGGGGGAGGGCGGCGTTGTCGGGACGGAAGATCTGCCCGACGTTGCTCGCATGGTCCTCGCTCGCGTAGAAGTCGACGTAGTCGGCGACCTCGATCGGCAGGTGCAGCACGACGTCGTCCAGGTGGTGGAGATGTGGCTCGACCCGAGAGCGGAGGGACTCGTCCGTCAGAGCCTCGGTGGCCCAGTCCCGGGCGGATGACCATGCCGGGCGACCAAGGGCGAGAAGCGAATTGAGGCTGGGCGAGCGGAACGCCTCCGTGATCGCGGGGGACTCGGCCATGCCGGCGCCCACGTCGACGGCCGCACCGAGGTCGAGCGCCAGGTCGCCGATGCGGACACCGAGTCGACGTCGCTCGGGCCCGTGGGCGGTGCTGAAGACGCCGTAGGGGAGGTTGGCGATGCCGAACGGGTGGTCGGCGGGCAGGTCGAGCCACGTGCTCCGGGTCGTCAACGCTGGTGCTCCTTCGTCGGGATGAGGCCGAGGGCCCCGAGCTCGGTCAGGGGGTCGAGGACACCGCAGCAGCCGTAGGCGGTGAAGCTCTCGCGGACGCGCTCTGCGTCGAGGGTGCCGAGGCCCGACACGGCCGTGACGAGCACCTCGGCGTCCTGGCGGGCCAGCTCGCCGGCGAGGTCGTCCGCCTCGGCGCCGTGAACGGCCTCGTGGGTGGCGAGGACGACATTGAGCAGACCGTGCATCGGCTCGCCGTCGTACCTTCCACGCACCGCGTGGTGCAGGCCGCCTGTCAGCTTGAAGGGCAGCGCCCGGAGGACGACGGCGTCGAGGAACCCTGCGAGCACACGCTCGTCGGGCCAGCGCCACGTCGGCGTCGTGCCGGTGCGGAACTTCGCCGTGACGTCGTGGTCGTCGTCGACGGCCGCCGCGAGGTCATCGAGGGCGCGCTCCTGGTCCTCTCCGAGCCCGACCTCCACCACGACGGGGACCTCGGCCGCGAGGACCTGCCGCCACTCGCTGGACCAGCCGAGCTCGCCGGCCGTGACGAGAACACGGGTGTCGTCGTGGAGGGTCTCCAGAGCCTCGAGCAGGGGCTGCACCGGACTGCCGGGGCGCATCACGAGGCCGACCTCGAGCGGGGCTCCCTCGGTGCGCTCGTCGGCCGCGGCGAGGCCGGCGACCTCGGCCGCGCTGGTCGCGGGCACGAGCAGGGGACCGATGTGGGCGGCATACGGCCCGGTGCGTCGGTCGAGGTGGTCGCGCACGGCGGCCTCGAGGGGCGCCAAGCCGGGAGGAAAGACCGCGGCGTCGTCGACGATGCGGTCGAAGAGCGGCGCGAACGGCGTCCTTGACATGACCGGGAGCGTACTCCACTGTTGCAATAGCGATACACCAGTGTCCGTTTATCGGACGCACAAGATGGAGAGGCACTCGCCATGGCGCACTACCAGGCCGTCGGGAGCATCCCGCCCAAGCGGCACACCCAGCATCGCCGCCCCGGGAAGGGCGCGACGCCCGGCGAGCTCTACTACGAGGAGCTCATGGGCGAGGAGGGCTTCTCCTCCGACAGCTCTCTGCTCTACCACCGCAACATCCCGTCGACGACGACCGGCGCTGCCGTGTGGGACCTGCCCGACCAGTCGACGACACCCAACCACCCGCTGACGCCGCGCCACCTCAAGCTCCACGACCTGTTCGACGCCAAGGCGGTCCGCGGCACCGACGTCGTCACCGGGCGTCGGCTGGTGCTCGGCAACGGCGACGTGCGCATCTCGTACGCCGTTGCCGCACAGGTGAGCCCGTGGTACCGCAACGGCATCGGCGACGAGTGCGTCTACGTCGAGCGCGGCCGCGCCCGCGTGGAGACCGTCTTCGGCTCGTTCGAGGTGGGCGAGGGTGACTACGTCATCATCCCGCGGGCCGCGACGCACCGCTGGCTCCCCAAGCGCTCGACGAAGGACCCGCTCCGCGTCTACTGCATCGAGGCCAACAGCCACATCGCGCCGCCGAAGCGCTACCTCAGCAGGTACGGCCAGCTGCTCGAGCACGCGCCCTACTGTGAGCGCGACCTGCGCCAACCTGCCGGACCGCTGCTCGCCGAGGACATCGGCGCGAGTCCGGACGAGGAGACCGAGGTCTACATCAAGCACCGCGGCAACGGGCCGGGTGGGATCGTCGGCACGATCCACACGCTCCCGTTCCACCCCCTAGACGTCGTGGGCTGGGACGGCTGCCTCTACCCGTACGTCTTCAACGTGCGCGACTTCGAGCCGATCACCGGCCGCATCCACCAGCCGCCACCTGTCCACCAGGTCTTCGAGGGCGCGAACTTCGTCGTCTGCAACTTCGTGCCGCGCAAGGTGGACTACCACCCCCTCGCCATCCCCGTGCCGTACTACCACTCGAACGTCGACAGCGACGAGATCATGTTCTACGTCGACGGCGACTACGAGGCGCGCAAGGGCTCGGGCATCGCAAAGGGCTCCGTCTCCGTGCACCCCGGTGGCCACGCCCACGGCCCGCAGCCGGGCGCGACCGAGGGCTCGATCGGCGTCGAGCGCTTCGACGAGCTCGCTGTCATGGTCGACACCTTCCGCCCGCTCGAGCTCGGCGAGGGCGGTCGCGCCGTCGACGACGGGCTGTACGCGACGTCGTGGTCCAAGGGGATGGCCCGGCCCGCTACCGGTGGCGTCCACTCCGAGGGCTGAACCGGTGGCCGGCTCCGACGGAGCGCCGAGGGCCGAGACCTCGCAGACGCTCGATCGCGGCATACGCGTGCTCGAGGTTCTCGCGGCTGGTGAGTCGGCGGGCCTCACGGTCACCGAGCTCGCCGCTGCCCTCGGCGTCGGCCGGCCGGTCGTGTACCGCCTCGTCACGACTCTCGAGGAGCACCATCTCGTGTCACGGTCGGCCGACGGGCGCGTGCGGCTCGCCCTCGGCGTCAGCCGCCTGGCCTCGGCCGTGACCCCGATCGTGCGGAGCGAGGCACGCCCGGTGCTGCGCGAGCTCGCGGATGCCGTGGGCGCCACCGCCCACCTGACCATCGCCGAGGGCGACGAGGCGCTGGCCCTCGTCGTCGTCGAGCCGTCGTGGACCGACTTCCACGTGGCCTACCGCTCGGGTGCCCGCCACCGGCTCGACCAGGGCGCGGCGGGCCGGGCCATCCTCGCGGGTCGCGCGGGCCAGCCCGGTCCCGTCGCGACGGACGGCGAGCTCCAGGCCGGCGCGCACGGGCTCGCGGTGCCGCTGGCGGTCGGGGTCGGGGCCACGCCGGGTGGTGTCGAGGCCTCGGTCGGCGTGGTGTCCCTCGAGCCGCTCGACGCGCGCACCGTGGGTCCGCGACTCGAGCGGGCGGCCCGCGCCCTCAGGGCAGTCCTGCGCTGACCCAGCCACCACCATTGCAGCCGTAGGGTGGCCGCTGCCTCAGCCGGCGACGGTGGGCGTGCCGCGGAGCCGGACGCCGACCTCGGCCAGCTGCGCCAGCGCGGCGTCGGTCGTGGGCCGGGCGACGCCGGCCGTCAGGTCGAGCAGCACGGTCGTCTCGAACCCCTCGCGGCGCGCGTCGATCGCGGTCGCACGCACGCAGTGGTCGGTCGCGATGCCGACGACGTCGACGCGCCGGACGCCGCGCTCCTTGAGCCAGGTGGCGAGGCCCGACCTCTCGTCGTCGTCGGACCTGCCCTCGAAACCGCTGTAGGCGGCAGCGTGCTCACCTTTGCGGAAGACCGCCTCGACGTGACCGAGCGCCCCAGCCAGACGAGGGTGGAACTCCGCGCCCTCGCTGCCGGCGACGCAGTGGACCGGCCACGTGTCGACGTAGTCGGGGTTCGTCGCGAAGTGCTCGCCCGGGTCGACGTGCCAGTCGGCCGTCGCGACGACGTGGTCGTAGTCCGCCGCGTGCCTGCTCACGTGCTCGCTGATCTCGCGCGCCACCTCGGCGCCACCCGCGACGGCGAGCGACCCGCCCTCGCAGAAGTCGTTCTGGACATCGACGATGATCAACGCCCGCTTGGTGTCCGGTCGCGTGGACTCGGCCATGGCTCAGTCCTCCTCGTAGATCGTGGGAATGACGGGCTCGCCCCGCGACAGCTGCGTCGCGACCCGGGGCAGCTCGGCTCGCGACGCACTGTGGCGGGCACGCGCCTCGTGGATGTCCTGGTGGTCGACGACCTCACCGTCGCGCACCAGGTCGACCATGAGCGGGCGGTCGTCGCCGTCGTCACGCGGCGCCTCGCCGATGCCGATCACCTCGGCCTGCGCAACGCCGTCCTCGTCCCGTCGGCGCATCGCCCACTTGCGGCCGCCGACGGACAGCTTGTCCTTGCTCTTCTTCGCGACGCCCTGCATCTGACCCGAGGCGTCCTCGCGCTGCACGAGCTTGTAGACCATCGACGCCGTCGGGGCGCCGGAACCGGTGACGAGCGCCGTGCCCACGCCGTAGCCGCTCACGGGCCCGGCCGCGAGGGCGGCGATGGCGTACTCGTCGAGGTCGGACGTGACGAGGATCCGGGTCTCCCTGTTGCCCGCGGCGTCGAGCTGGGCGCGCACCTCGCGCGCCTGGATGAGCAGGTCGCCCGAGTCGAGCCGGACGGCGCCGAGTCCCGGCCCGGCGATGTCCATCGCCAGGTCGACCGCCGTCTTGACGTCGTAGGTGTCGACGAGGAGCGTCGTGCCCTTGCCCAGCGACTCGACCTGGGCCGTGAAGGCCTGCTTCTCGGAGTCGTAGAGGAGGGTGAACGCGTGGGCCGCGGTGCCGGCGGTCGGTACGCCGTGCCGCAGCCCCGCCTCGAGGTTGCTCGTCGCGGCGAACCCCGCCACGTACGCCGCCCGGGCCGCCGCGACCGCCGAGCCCTCGTGCGTGCGCCGCGACCCCATCTCGATGCAAGGGCGGTCACCGGCCGCACTGGTCATGCGCGAGGCCGCCGAGGCGATCGCCGTGTCGTGGTTGAGGATCGACAGGACCAGGGTCTCGAGGAGGACGCCCTCGGCGAAGGTGGACTCGACCACGAGCACGGGCGACTGCGGGAAGTAGCACTCGCCCTCGGCGTAGCCGCTGATGTCACCGGAGAAGCGGTAGGACTCGAGCCAGTCCAGCGTCGGCCGGTCGACGACACCAGTGTCGGCGAGGAAGCGCAGCTCCTCCTCGCCGAAGCGGAAGTTCTCGAGCGCCTCGAGGACGCGGCCGGTGCCGGCGATGACGCCGTAGCGCCGGCCGTCGGGCAGCCGCCGGGCGAACACCTCGAAGACGCAGCGGCGGTGCGCCTCGCCGGAGGCAAGGGCTGCCTGGAGCATCGTCAGCTCGTAGTGGTCGGTCAGCAGCGCCGTGCTCGCGGCGCGAAGGCTCGTCGGGCTCACGCCCTTCAGCCTAGGTGGACGTGGACTCCCGGGCCGCCTGCCCGGGCCCGGCTGGACCTAGGGTGGCTCTGTGACTGCGCCGACTCTCTCCCTCGCTCCCGTCGAGCAGGAGGTGACATCCACCGAGGAGGTCGTCGCCCCCGACGTGCCCTGGGTGACGATCGTGTGGAACGACCCCGTCAACCTCATGACCTACGTGACGTGGGTCTTCGAGACGTACTTCGGGTATGCGCGACCCAAGGCGGAGAAGCTCATGATGGACGTCCACATGAAGGGCAAGGCCGTCGTCTCCAACGGCCCGCGCGAGTCGATGGAGCGCGACGCCGAGGCACTCCAGGGCTACGGCCTCTGGGCGACGTTCGAGAAGGACGAGTGATGGCCCGGGCCTTCCTGCGCGAGGACGACCGCTACGTCGCGCTGCTCGACCCGACCGAGCGCACCGTGCTCAGAGGTCTGATGGAGCAGACCCGGACCCTGCTCTCGCCCGAGGTCGAGTCCACCGGCGACGCCTTCGACGACCTCGTCGCCTCGATGGGGGTCTCGCTCGGCGCGGCCGACCAGGCTCCCGGACACACTGGCGCACGGGCGGACTCGACCCTCGCCGACAGGGACCCCGCTCTCGACCGCCTGCTGCCGACGGCACACCGCGGTGACGACGAGATCGCGGCGGAGTTCCGCCGGCTCACCGAGGAGGGGCTGCGCCAGCGCAAGAGCGGCAA
Source organism: Terrabacter sp. GCM10028922 (assembly GCF_042666095.1). NCBI lineage: Bacteria > Bacillati > Actinomycetota > Actinomycetes > Micrococcales > Intrasporangiaceae > Terrabacter > Terrabacter sp. GCM10028922. The sequence goes on from NZ_JBHTFG010000006.1 coordinate 171,600, forward strand.
CCTCGACGTCGCCGTCGGCGCGCTGTCTGCCGCGACGGGGAGCCGCATCGCCCTGGACGCCCGCGAGGCGCCGGCGTTCCTCATGGCCCTCACCGACGTCCGCCTGCTGCTCGGCGAGCGGATGGGCATGCGCACCGAGGAGGACGCCGAGGCGCTGCACGCGGCGATGGACGACATCGACGACGACGACCCGCTCGGTTACGCCATGGCGTGGTACGACTTCCTGACCTGGTTGCAGGAGACCCTGACCCACGCGCTCATGGGCACCGACCTCGGGGAGGTCGAGACGGCATACGACGACGAGGTGGACGACGACGACCTCGACGACCTCGACGACGGGGACGACGTGGACGACGAGGGAACCGGTCGCGGGGCGGTGTGACACACCCGACGTCCCGGTCCCCGGCCGGCGTCGGCCCCCTCACCTAGGCTCGACACCGTGGACGTCACGATCGTCGGGTGCTCGGGATCCTTCGCCGGGCCATGCTCGCCCGCCTCGTCCTACCTCGTGCGCACAGAGCACGAGGGCCGCATCTGGAGCATCGTCCTCGACCTCGGCAGCGGCGCGCTCGGCTCCCTCCAGCGGCACATCAAGCCGTATGCCGTCGACGCCGTGCTGCTCAGCCACCTGCACGTCGACCACTGCATCGACATGTGCGGGCTCTACGTGATGATGCGCTACGTCCCGGGTGGCCCGGGTCGTGAGCAGATGCCCGTGTGGGGCCCGCACGGCACGGGTGCCCACCTCGCGCGCGCCTACGGCGGCGGGGACACCGAGGACGTCCTCGGTGTCTTCGACTTCCACGACCTCCAGCACCGCGAGGCGATCACCGTCGGGCCCTTCACGATCACGCCCGTCCGCGTCAACCACCCGATCGAGGCGTACGGCTTCCGCGTCGAGGCCGACGGCCGCACCCTCGTCTACACGGGCGACACCGACACCTGCGACGCGCTCACCGAGCTCATGACGGGGGGAGACCTCGTGCTCGCCGACTCTGCGTTCGTCGACGGCCGAGACACGGTCCCCGACATCCACCTGTCCGGCCGCCGGGCCGCCGAGGCAGCCGTCCGCGCCGGGGGAGTGCGGCGCCTCATGCTCACGCACATCCCGGCCTGGAACGACCCGGAGGTGTGCCGCGAGCAGGCCGCGGCCGTGTGGCCGGGCGAGGTCGAGCTCGCCGACCCCGGCGCGACCTACACGGTGTGACAGCCCGGGGCGCGGATACCGACCGCGCCGGGTGGAAGTGCCCACTCGACCATCACGTCGAGTGGGCAGTTTCACCCGGCGGCCGGAGGTCGGCATCGACGTACGGCGGCGGGCCGGCCCGTCCTTACGGTCCACGAACGTCGCCCCCGGTCCGTCGTCGCCCACGCGGTTGAGGCCTAGCGTTGAGTCATGGCTAGCCTCGTGGGCATGACTGACCGACATGACGGCCGTGCCCCCGACCAGACCCGCGAGGTGCGGATCACGCGCAACTGGCTCGACCACGCGGAGGGGAGCGTCCTCGTCGAGTTCGGGCGCACCCGCGTGCTCTGCGCGGCATCGTTCACCGAGGGCGTGCCGAGATGGCTCAAGGGCAAGGGCTCCGGGTGGGTCACCGCCGAGTACGCGATGCTGCCGCGGGCGACGAACACCCGCTCCGACCGCGAGAGCGTCAAGGGACGCATCGGCGGGCGCACCCACGAGATCAGCCGTCTCATCGGCCGCAGCCTTCGCGCCGTCATCGACACCAAGGCACTCGGCGAGAACACCATCGTCCTCGACTGCGACGTCCTGCAGGCCGACGGCGGCACCCGCACCGCGGCGATCACCGGCGCCTTCGTCGCCCTCGCCGACGCCATCGAGGACGCCCGCGCCAAGGGCCTCATCGGCAAGACCGCCCAGCCGCTCACCGGTTCGGTCGCCGCGGTCTCGGTCGGCATCGTGGGGGGTCAGGCCGTCCTCGACCTCGACTACCCCGAGGACGCGACGGCCGGTACCGACATGAACGTCGTCATGACCGGCGACGGGCGCTTCATCGAGGTCCAGGGCACCGCCGAGGGCGAGCCCTTCGACCGTTACCTGCTCGGACAGCTGCTCGACCTCGCGACGAAGGGGTGCGCCGACCTCACCGACCGACAGCGGGCCGCGCTGCGTGAGGGGGCGAGCCTGTGACGAAGGTCGTCCTCGCCACCCGCAACGCGCACAAGGTCGACGAGCTGCGCGAGATCCTCGCCGACGTCAGCGCCGACCTCGGGCTCGAGATCGTCGGGCTCGACGGCTTCGCCGACGCACCGGATGTCGTCGAGGACGGGGTGACGTACGAGCAGAACGCCATCCTCAAGGCCGCCTCGGCCGCCCAGGCGACCGGCCTGCCGGCGCTCGCGGACGACTCCGGGCTCGCGGTCGACGTCCTGGGTGGGTCGCCCGGCATCTTCAGCGCCCGGTGGTCCGGCGGCCGCGGTGACCGCGCCAACCTCGAGCTGCTCCTCGCCCAGCTCGGCGACGTCCGCGACGAGCACCGCGCGGCCGCGTTCGTCTGCGCGGCGGCCCTCGTCCTTCCAGACGGGCGCTCGGCCGCCGAGCTCGGCCGGTTCCCGGGCACCGTCGCACGCGAACCGCGCGGCACCAACGGGTTCGGTTACGACCCGATCTTCGTGCCGTCCGACCAGCCGGACGGCGACGAACGCACGTTGGCGGAGTACGACGCCGACGAGAAGAACCACGTCTCGCACCGGGCGCTTGCCTTCCGTGCACTCGTGCCACATCTGAAGGAGCACCTGAGGCCATGACCACGACCAGCCCGGCCACGGTTCCATCGACCACCCCGCCCCCGGCCCGACGCCCGGCCTGGTGGGGAGCGCTCGACGGGGTCGTGGCCGGGCTGCTCACCGTCGGTCTCGCGACGCTGGCCGCCTCCGTCCTGACGGCTCTCGGCCAGTCATCGGGCCAGCCTGCGCCGATCGCCGCGGTCAGCGGCGCCTTCATCGACCGGACCCCGCCGTGGCTCAAGGACTTCGCGATCGCGGCGTTCGGCACCAACGACAAGCGCGCCCTGCTGGTCGGCACCGTCATCGTGCTGGCGCTCGCGTGTGCGGCGATCGGCGTGCTGGCGGCCCGGCGCCTCGTCCCGGCCCTCGTGGTGTTCGCGGTCGTCGGCGCCGTCGGCGCGGCCGCCGTGCTGTCGCGACCCGGCGCAGGCCCGTTCGACGTCGTGCCGACCGTGCTCGGGACCGCCGGCGGCGTGTGGTTCCTCAGCCGCGCCGCGGCACCCGCAGCACGCGCTCCGGGCGCCACGAACCCCGGACGTCGGTGGCTCCTCGGGGGAGCGGTCGGTGCCGTGGCGGCATACGTCGGCAGCTACCTCGGGGGTGACTCCGCGGCGGCCACGGTGTCGCGCGACGCACTCAAGTCGACGCCCCTCAAGGGCACGAGGCTCGCCATCCCCGACGGCGCGGACCTCAAGATCCCGGGCCTCACGCCGTACATCGTCCCGAACGCCGACTTCTACCGCATCGACACCGCCATCGTGGTGCCCCGCGTCGACGCCGACGAGTGGAGGCTCACGGTGACCGGCATGGTCGACCGCGAGGTCGAGATCGACTGGAAGACGTTGCAGGGCAAGCAGATGCAGGAGGCGCCGGTCACGCTGACGTGCGTGTCCAACGAGGTGGGCGGCGACCTCGTCGGCAATGCTGTGTGGACCGGTTGGCCGGTTCGCGAGCTGCTCAAGATGGCCGGGCCCAAGGCCGGTGCGGACATGGTGCTGCAGACGAGCATCGACGGGTTCACGGCGTCGACGCCGCTCGCGGCGCTGACCGACGACCGCAACGCTCTCCTCGCCATCCGGATGAACGGTGAGCCGTTGCCCTTCGAGCACGGCTTCCCGGTGCGGGTCGTCGTGCCGGGGCTCTACGGCTTCGTGTCCGCCACGAAGTGGGTGACCGAGCTCAAGGTCACGACGTACGCCGACGACGTCGCCTACTGGACGCCGCGCGGCTGGTCGGCGACCGGGCCGATCAAGACGGCCTCACGCATCGATGTGCCCAGGGCCGGTGCCGTCGTCAAGGCGGGCACGGTCGCCGTCGCGGGCGTCGCGTGGCACCAGCACACCGGCATCTCGAAGGTCGAGGTGCAGGTCGACCAGCAGTCGTGGACGGAGGCGCGCCTCGCCGTCGACGCGAGCATCGACACGTGGCGCCAGTGGGTCTACGAGTGGGACGCGACGCCGGGCAGCCACGACATCCGCGTGCGCGCCTACGACGCAGCGGGGGAGGTGCAGTCGCCACTGGAGGCGCCACCCGCGCCCGACGGAGCGACCGGCATCCACGTCGTCAACGTGCGGGTCGAGTGAGGCCCGACCTCGTCAGATGCCGGCGGGCGACGCCGGGTCGACGATCGCCTCCGCCTCGATCTCGACGAGCAGGTCCGGGTCGATGAGCGCGGCCACCTGCACCATCGTCGACGCCGGCCGCACGTCGGCGAAGACCTCGCCGTGCGCGCGACCGACCTCCTCCCAGTCCCCGATGTCGGTGACGTAGATGCGGGTGCGCACGACATCTGCCGGGCTGGCCCCGCACTCGGCGAGGGCCGCGACGATGATCCCGAGGGCCACGCTCGCCTGGGCGTACGCGTCACCCGGGGCGACGACCGTCCCGTCGCGCATCGCGGTCGTCCCGGCCACGTGCACCACGTCGCCCACCCGGACGGCGCGCGAGTAGCCGACCACGCCCTCCCACGGACTCCCGGTGCTGACAGTGCGTCTCATGCGCGCAGGCTAGCCGTCACCGTGCCGTGGCTGCGTGCCGGTGGTGCCGACCCTGACTACAGTGGGGCCCGCACCCCGAGCGGACGTGGTGGAACTGGTAGACACGCAGGATTTAGGTTCCTGTGCCTCAGGTGTGCGGGTTCGAGTCCCGCCGTCCGCACCCAGGCCTCCCGGTGACGTGCTCGTGACGCGCCCGAGGCGGGTACGAGACGTACCGATACGATGCCCGAAAGCATTCGTCCAGCGCGAGATTCGTGCGCGTCCGGCCCCAGGGGCCGCAGCTGGTCCACGCGCGCCGACCACGAAGGAGCACATCGTGACGTCCAAGCTCGAGCCCGGAGACCGGGCCCCCGGCTTCAGCCTCACCGACGACACGGGCGCGACCGTCAGCCTCGCCGACTTCGCCGGCCGCAAGGTCATCGTCTACTTCTACCCGGCGGCCATGACCCCGGGCTGCACGAAGCAGGCCTGCGACTTCAGCGAGTCGCTCGACTCCCTGAAGAAGGACGGCTACGAGGTCGTCGGCATCTCCAAGGACGCCCCCGCCAAGCTCGCGAAGTTCCGCGAGCGCGACCACCTCACCCTCCCCCTGCTGAGCGACGAGGACCTCGCGGTCCACACGGCATACGGCGCCTGGGGGGAGAAGAAGCTCTACGGCAAGACGGTCGAGGGTGTCATCCGCTCGACCTTCGTCGTCGACGAGGAGGGCAAGGTCAGCCACGCGTTCTACAACGTCAAGGCGACCGGCCACGTGGCCAAGCTCCGCCGCGACCTCGCCATCGCCGACTAGAGTCTGACCGTCCCCGAAAGGAAGCCAATGAGCGACACCGCACGGATCGAGCAGGACATCCAGGCCGCCCGCGCGCGCCTCGAGGGCACCGTCAACGAGCTGGCCTACCGCGCCCAGCCGCAGGTCATCGCGCAGCGCCAGCTCCAGGGCCTGCGCCTTCGTCTCGACGCCGCCACCCACACCGAGGACGGTGAGCTGCGCATCGAGCGCATCGGGGCCGTCGTCGCCGCGGCCGTCGTCGTCGTGGTCGCCATCGGGCTCCTGCGCCGCCGGCGCTGAGCCCGCACCCCCGCGACACCACCGGCACCCCTCCGCGCCATGGTCAAGAAGACCGCCGCCTCGTCGGCCGACAAGCTCCCCGTCCGGATGCTGCACGACCGCGTCCTCGTCTCCCTCGAGTCCGAGGGGGAGCGGCGCTCCGGTGGCGGCATCCTCATCCCCGCCACGGCGTCCGTGGGCAAGCGACTCGCGTGGGCCGAGGTCGTGGCGACGGGCGCCAACGTCCGCCAGGTGCAGCTGGGCGACCGCGTGCTCTTCGACCCCGAGGACCGGGGCGAGGTCGAGCTGCACGGCAAGGACTACGTCCTGCTGCGCGAGCGGGACATCCACGCCGTGGCGGCCCAACGCGTCGAGGACGGGCAGACCGGCCTCTACCTCTGAAGCGTTCGGGCTCGTTCAGTCCGGGCGCAGCCCGAGGTGACGCAACAGACCGGGGCCCGGCCAGACCGGCTTCGTCGGCAGCGGCCACTTCTTCGGGTCCTTCTTGTTGAGCGCGCGGTACTTGTCGAAGCAGACCTGCTGCGCGACGGGACCGTAGTGGTCCGCCGCCTCGCTCATCCACGCCTTCTGGTGAGCCGCGCGATAGTCGGCGGGCATCGAGTCCCACAACGCCTTGTTGAAGCGCCGGACGGCCGCGTTGCGCTTGCCCGGGCGGATCGCCTCGTCGTCGATGGCAGCGCCGCCCCCCGCGGCCCCGGTGGCCGCGATCGACGCCCCCGACGCGAGGCCAGGGATCGGCACGCCGGCGAAGTCGGACGACCAGCCGCGGTACGGCTTGTTCCACGCGCGCGTCAGCCTGTCGATGGACACCTCGCCGACCACGCCCTTGTCGGGCCAGTCCGTCGAACGGACCCTGCCGCCGCCGACGGACAACGCGATGTGACCGAACTTGCCGCCGCCCCAGTACACCGGTGCTCCGGCGGGCGCGTCCATGTCGGTGTGCCGGTTCTTGGCTCGCTCCCACGCCTCGTGCGCGTGGTCGAGCCCGAAGTGGCGCGGCGCCGCCAGGGCGTTCCACACGAAGCGCGTGCACATGTCGACCGTGAACGTGGTGAACCGTCGGGCGAGCGGCACGCTCTGGGCGGGACCCCGCACGTCGATGCCTCGGTCGCCCTGCCGGGGGTCGTCGCCCGGCACGTCGGGCTCGACGATGACCTCGACCTCGACGTCCCTGCCGCCTTCCTTCTCGGTGGACTTGCCGGCCTCGTGAGTACTCATCGCAGCTCCCTGGAGACGGGGACGCGGCCACCCGCGCCCCGGATGTTCTTCCATCGTCCAAGGGAGGGCCGCACCTGTCAGCCTGATACACGGATTGGGTGTAGAGGACTTGGCAGCGGCGAAGGGGCCCGGCCCTTTCCCGCTGCGCTCGGATGCGGGACCGTGGGTTGGGGATGACTGGCGAGGGCGGTGAATGACATGGCAGCTCGGCCGGAGGCACGCCGAGGGACCCTCGCGAACGGGATGGACTTCGCGACGTGGGGGTCGGGGCCCAAGACGCTGCTCTACCTCCCGGGCGGGCCCGGCAGCTCGATCCCCGACGGCTTGATGGCCCGCACGTCCCAGCGGTGGTTCGACCCGTTCGTCGACTCGGGGTATGCCGTCCGGTACGTCACGCGCCGCCGGCACCAGCCGCGGGGACACACGGTCGCCGACATGGCCGACGACGTCGGCGCCATGATCGTCGACGAGCTCGGGGGCCGGGTGGACCTCGTCCTGGGCGAGAGCTTCGGCGGGATGATCGCGCTGCACCTGGCCGCACGGCAGGGGGACTGCCTCGACCGGCTCGCCGTCGTCGTGGCGGCAGCCGAGGTCAGCGCATGGGGCAAGGAGGTCGACGGGCGTCTCCTCGCCGCCCTGGCGCGTTCCGATCTCGCCGCTGCCGGGTCCGCGTTCGCCGAGTACGCCCTGCCCGGCGACGGTACCCGCTGGCTGCGTCGGCTCGCGGGTCCCCTCATCGCGCGCAGCCTGTTCTCCGGGAAGAGGTTCCCGACTTCGGACGTGCTCGTCGAGACCGAGTCGGAGCTGACGTTCGACGCCCGCGGGGCGCTTCCGGACATCCGGGTGCCGGTGGTGCTGATCAGTGGCGACCGGGACCGATTCTTTCCGCAGAACATCGTCGAGGAGACCGTCCGGCTCATCCCGGACTGCACCCTCATCGCCTACGAGGGCAAGGGGCACCTGCAGGTCGCCAGTGACCGCCGCGTCGCGCACGACATCGTGGCCTTCGTCAGCCAGCGTTGATGGTGGTGGAACTGCTTGACGTCGCCGCCAAGGGTGGACGTCGTCCACCGGCGACGACTTTCGCCGCCGTTGGGGGTCCTTTTCCGATGGTTCCCGTCCGAACGGGGATGGGCACGCGGCTTCCGGGGTCCTCGCCCGTTCGGGCTCAGCCGTCGGGCGTCACCGGGCCTTGAGGTACTCCTGGTGCCAGCCCGCGGTCAGGGTCTCGCCGACCTCCTCGACGGGCGGGGGCTGCCGCCACGGCCGGCCTTCTGCCCGCACGATGGAGAGGCACTCGTCGAGTCGCGTCCCGCAACGTTCCGCTGCGGAGCGGCGCTCGCGCTCGGGCCCGCCCACGGCGCCGGTCCAGATCGCGCGGCCGGCCATGAACCCGGATGCCCCGGCCCTCGAGACGATCCCCAGCTGCCGGCGGAAGACGTCGTAGGTCCCCGAGCCGGACAGCAGGACCCACGGTGTGCCGGCGCAGGCCGCGTCGATGGCTCGAGCCGCCTGTGTCGCCGCCTCCTCACCGCTGCTGTCCTCGGGAGATTCGAGGAGGTCGCCGGGGAACTCGGTCTTGAGGACGTCGATGCCGAGGCCCACGAACTCCCGTGCCGCACCGACGAGCGTCTCGACCCTCTCCTCGCGGGCAGCCGCGCTGGTCGGGTCCTGGCCCTGCGCCGGGTACCACAACGGCTCGACGACGAGCGGGATCTGGTGCTGGTCGCAGTCGGCCACCAGACTCTCGACGGTGCGGCGGATGTCGTCGGCGTCGGCTGCATCGGGTCGCCACCAGACGACCATCTTCACGCCGTCGGCACCCAGGGTCTTGATCTTCTCGACGGTCCAGTGCTCGCGCACGGCCGTCTTCGTGCCGAAGCCGCCGTCGGCCTTGTAGCTGAGGGACTCGATACCGGTGATGATCCCGACGTCGCCCGGGATGACGCCGGTGACGATGCCCTGCGCCATCGACCACAGCGGGTCCACGAGCAGCGCGCTGGCGTGCGGAGCCACCGCTGCGATGAGCTCCAGCTTGCTGCGGGTGACCTCCGCGGACGTGACCCGGCGCCAGTCGGGGTCGAGCAGCGCCAGATAGTTCTCGGGGTGGTCGATCGCGAGAGTGGCGATGAACCCGTCCGCAGTCGCGATCCGCGTCAGCGACCGGATCTTGCCCAGGCTGTTCCGACCGCTCAACCAGTCACTCATGAGCCCTCCAGGGGTCTCGGGAAGCCCTTGCGACGCCGGGGTGCGTTGTGTGGCCCTCGACGGTTGAAGTCGTCGTGCCGTACTACCCCGTCGTGGTGGAGGTGAGTATCGTACGCAGATCGGTCGACCGCGCTGGAGGCGCCATGAGCCGCATCGTCGTTGCCGGCCACCTCTGCGTGGATCTGACGCCTCGGCTGGCAGGCGACGAGCACATCGACCCGGGTCACCTGTTCGAGGTGGGTCCCCTGTCGGTCCGGCTCGGAGGCAGCGTCGCCAATACCGGTGGCGACCTCGTCGACCTCGGCCTCCCGGTGGATGTCGTGGCGGCCGTCGGGGACGACGACCTCGGCGAGCTGCTCCGCCGCGCGATCAGCGGACGGACCGGCATGACACCGTTCCTGCGTCGCGTCCCTGGCAGCCGCACGTCGTACAGCCTGGTCTTCGAGACCCCCCACACGGATCGCACCTTCTGGCACCACGTCGGGAGCAACGCCCGCTTCGACGGGACCGAGCTGCGCGACATCGACGATCCCGACCTCGTGCATGTGGGCTACCCGAGCCTGCTCCCCACACTGGTCGCAGACGGTGGAGCACCGTTGCGTGAGATGCTGCGGCAGCTGCGCGCCCGGGGCGCCACCACGTCGTTGGACCTCGCCGTCATCGACCGCCACTCACCGACCGGGTCGCTCGACTGGCGGGAGGTCCTCAGCGGGTCTATGGACCAGGTCGACCTCATCACGCCCAGCGTGGAAGACCTCACCTCGGCGTTGCCCGAGCTGGCCGCGCCCGGCGCCACCGAGGACGCGGGAGTCGAGCGGCTCGCCGAGCAGCTGCTCGACTGGGGCGCAGCCGTCGCCGCCGTGACCGCCGGCCCGCGGGGGGTGTTCCTGCGCGGTGCGGGTCGCGCCCGGCTGCGGGCCGCCGGCCGAGGTTTCTCGGACGCGCACGCGTGGGCGGACGCGCGCGAGTGGGTGCGCCCCTACGTCCTGGAGCGCGTGGCGACCACCACCGGCGCTGGTGACGCAGCCACTGCCGGGATGCTCTACGGCATCCTCACCGGCATGTCGCCCCGACGCTCCGGATCGCTCGCGATGGCCTGCTCGGCCGCCGTGGTGTCCGGCCGGCGCCCCACTCCTGACGTGATCGCCAGCATCGACCGCGACCTCGCCGATCTCCCCGTCCGGCTCACCGGGCACGAGAAGGGCCGGGGCTAGGTGCGTGCGCCCCGAGGCTGTGCCTCCTCTGCGATCGAGGGCTGTCACGCAGGGTCGGTGCCCCCACGCGCTCGAGCGCGTGGGCGGGCGCGTGGGTCCCAGAGCACCGGACCGACCCGGATCCACGGTTGCGCTGGGCGGTGAACCGACACCTGCCGACGAGCGGGCCCGCTGGTGCTTTCCGTGCCCGTGGTGTCGGCGGTGCTGCGGTCGTAGCCGGCTCGCCGCTGCGTGTCGCCGAGGACCGCGTACGCGTCGATGATCTGCCGGAGCGTCTCACCGGCACCGGTACCGTCCACAGCTCCCTGGCGGCCGCTGGTGTCCGGGTGGTTCCGGCGCACGAGTGATCGGTAGGCGCGCTTGATCTCGTCCTGGGTGGCTTCCCGGCTGAGCCCCAAGGCTGCATAGAGGTCGCGCGGTTCGACGGCCATGGTCATGATCACCTCTGGTGATGGGCGGCTTCCCAGACCGCGAGGGGGCGGCCACCGTCCTGGGTGGAGGACCCGGTCAGCGCGAACTGGGCGCCGTCAAGGCGCTGGCGTCGCGCGCGTACGAACGTCAGACGCGTGCGTGACGAACGCGCTGGCCGGGAGCTCTCCGGACCTCAGACGAACTTTCTTCACCTCCGTCGCGAGCTCGTGATGTCTGGCGTGGGCCATGGACCGCGGCTCATGATCTATGGCGATCGCTATAGATTTCATATAGCACTCGTGACATGCTGTGACAAGACCGGATCAAGCATCTGTGCCCATGAGGAGGGACGGAGCAGGATGACCGCGCAGCGACCCGATCCCAGCGATGACGTTCCAGAAGCCGACCGCCTGGAACAGCAGATCCCCGTCGATCCGGCGCCCACGACCGACGCCGGGCAAGGCCTGTTCGCCGACACCCTTGAACCCCTCGACGACACGGCTGATGCCGTCGACCGGCTCGAACAGCACGAGATGGTCGTGGGTGACGATGACGATGACTATCCCCGCGATGACGGCGAGCAGCCAGGGGCATGAAGGCGGTGGTGAGCGTCGGACACGATCATCGGCCTCACTCGGGGCGTCCCCTCCAGGGCGGAGGGAAGTGGGCTCACTGGAGGGGGAACGGCGGCTGCGACCACCATGGCTCTGGTTCGACGCTCACGTGTTCGACCCACTTGACCCACCAGAAGCCGCGCCGTCCTGGGGCGACCAGCCTGACCGGCGCGCCGTGGCCGGGCGAGAGCGGGACACCCCCGACGTGCGTCGCGAGCAGCAGCTGCGCAGCGTCGTCGGGTGGAAACCTTCTGGTGTAGCCGGTCACCGAACGTACAGCGATCGATCCGTGGTCCGGGATCCCGAGCAGCGTGTCGAGCCGGACGCCGCGCCAAGCCTGCTCGGCCCACCAGCCTCCCGTGCAGTCCAGGACCGCCGACTGGTTCGGGCCGACCCTCGCGAGCAGATCGTCGTAGGAGAGCCGCAGCGTCGGCTGGCCGGGTCGGCTGACAAGCAGTGCGTAGGTGTCCAGGTCGATGCGGGGCACGTCGTCGGTGAACCACTGCGTGACCGGCATCGCGGAGGGCACGCCGGACCCGATCTCGTAGGACCCGGTCGCACGACGGTGTGCACCTGGGAGACCTGCTACCGACGTGACGGACTCCAGCGCGCCGTACGCCAAGGTCGCGGTGCCGCCGACGGCGATCGCTCTCAACGCGGTTCGCCGAGACAGGTCGGTCGCACGGGGCCGCTGTCGTCGATGGACCACATGGAAGAGTGCGAGGGGTACGGCCGCGACCGCGGAGGCGACGTGCACGTCGAGCGCGCTGACTCCGGCAACCTCGAGCGGACCGAGCGCGGCGTGCACGACCCCGGCCAGCAGACTGACGGCGACAACCACGGCGAACGCGACCGCGAGAGCGTGCCCGCGTCGACGGCGCAGTCCCCGTCGGACGATCACCGTCTTCCACGGGGATAGCACGAGGATCCCGAGGCCCAGAACGCCGTGGACCACGCTCACGGCCCGGGACTGCGGCGCACCCTCGACCCCGAAGGCAAGCCAGCCGGTCGCGAGAGCCCCCGCCAGCAGCAGGAGGAGCGCGAGGTTGGTGCGCCGGCTCGGCCGGGACGACACGCCCATACGTCCAGTGTGCCCGGCGAGGCCCGCACGTCAGACAGTTCCGGCTCGGCTCTCAGGGCTCGAGGCCGATGTCCTCCTTCCAGAGTTCCGGCTTCTCCGCGATCATCCGGTCCATGAGGGAGCGACACTCCGCGTCGTCCAAGACGTCCACCTGGACGCCACGCGACCGGAGCAGGTCCTCCGAGGCCTCGAAGCTGCGGTTCTCGCCGACCACGATGCGCGGAATCTGGTACAGCAGTGCGGTTCCCGCGCACATCAAGCAGGGGGAGAGGGTGGTGTAGAGCACGCTTGCGCGGTACGTCCTGGCGGTCAGCCGGCCGGCGTTCTCGAGGCAGTCGGTCTCGCCGTGCCGGATGACGCTGCCCTGCTGTACACGCCGGTTGCGCCCCACCGCGAGCAGCTTGCCGTCGTGCACGAGCGCCGCCCCGGTGGGGTGGCTTCAGGGGATCCGGCAACGGCCGAGACCTGTCGCTGTACGCGCTCGATGACTCCTCCCGCACCAAGCATGTGATGCACAATCACGGGCGCTCAGCGGGGCCGTCGTCGAAGCTGTAGAGGGGGCCCTGCTACTGGAGATCGCGTGTCACCAGACCCGCCTCCAGCGGGATTGAGGTCTCGACCTCGCAGGCCTGACGGGCAGTCGCGATTTCGCGGCCACACTTTCGCTGACGCGTCCCGCGCCACTTGCCGGACCCAGCGTGGCGGGTGTCTAGTGGTGATTGGGCGACCGCGCCGGATCGGCATCGTCGCTTTTGGCTCCCGGCGCACTCGCCTCCCACCCAGTCGGCCTGAGGAGGCACACATGACGACGGCTCGAGACATCATGAACGCCGGTGCGACCTGCATCGGCGAGGATCAGACCCTGTTTGAGGCCGCACAGATGATGCGCGACATGAACGTCGGGTCTCTGCCGATCTGCGGCAACGACAAGAAGCTTCACGGGATCATCACCGACCGTGACATCGTCGTGAAGTGCCTCGCCGAGGGCAAGGACGCCAAGGACTGCACGGCAGGCCAGCTTGCCCAAGGCCACATCGCGTGGGTTGACGTCGACACGGACATGGACGAGATCCTGGACAGGATGGGCCGGGAGCAGGTCAAGCGGATGCCCGTCATCGAGGATCACCAGCTCGTCGGCATGATCAGTGAGGCCGATCTCGCGAAGCACCTGGACGACAAGCGACTGAGCACCTTCGTGGAGCGCGTCTTCGCGCATGCGTGACGCCGCCTCACGACCAGGCAAGCCGTCCGGACACCTCATCGTCCGGACGGCTTTCTACCGCGACGCCCGGCATACCGACGACCGATCGCCGCCCATGCGGCGTCCGGGCTTGGGACTAGAGTCGGGTCCCATGTTCGGCGTACGAGGCAGGACGGCGCATCTGGCGTGGTACCGGACCGATGAGGCGGTGGCCGAGGTGGCCTTCCTGCACGGCTTCAGCGACTCTGCTCAGTGCTGGGAGCCGCTGCTCCGGGAGGTGCCTGGGATTCGGGCGCTCGCGATCGATGCGCGCGGGCACGGCGAGTCCGGGCTTCCCGAGAATCCGGTCGGTCATAGCGGATACCACGACGATGCGGCGCTGGTGCTGTCGAGCCAGCCGCGCGAGGGCGGGGTGGTCGTGGTCGGCCATTCGATGGGCGCGATGTCGGCCGCCCACTTGGCTGCGGCCGAGCCGAGCGTCGTGCGTGCGCTCGTGCTGGAGGATCCGCCATCCGGAGCTCGGAGTGCCGGCCGGCCGAGTGGGTCGCGGTCCATGCCGAACTGGCTCGCGGACGCGCGAGCACTGGAGCTGCCCGACCGGATCGCGCACTGCCGATCCGAGAACCCCGACTGGCCCGATGACGAGCTCGAGCCGTGGGCCGTGTCGAAGGCGCAGCTGAACCCACGCCTGTTTGACCAGCCGCAGCAGGGAGCGACCCCGCTGACCGACGTGCTGGCCGCGGTCACCTGCCCGGTGCTGCTGATCCACGGCGACACCGAACGCGGCTCGCTGATCTCCGACGAGTACGCCGCGCGCTGCGCTCAGGTGGCGGCCGGCGAGTTCCGCTCGGTCCGCGTGGCCGGTGCGGGCCACTCGGTGCGCCGCGACAACCGAACCCGGTACCGGGCGGAACTCACCGCGTTTCTCGACCGGCACGGCTGAGAGCCGAACTCGACGCATCACCGGCCGGGCCTGGGCCCGAGGGCACTGCACTGCGATCGGGTCAGGTTGCGCGACTCCTCCCGACCCATGTTCGCGTCCTCCCGCACGGCACTGCCTCGTCAGGCATTGGGCTTGGGTGAGGTCCGGAACTGCTTCGCCGCAGCCTGGCTGCACGCCATCCGATCCTGCGGCGACCCCGTGGGGAGACAGAGGCTCGGTGCGCCACCGTTACGCGGGACTCGTGACCCGTTGGGACGTTCGGGCGCCACGGCCCCGGCCTCAGGCGGTCGAGGTGGGTCTGAGCCCCTTGCCGACCGATCACGTCTCGGCGACGTGTGAAAGCAGGACCCGACTCTGGCGGCGAACTCGAGCGCAGCTCGCCATGTGCGCGTGCTTCTAGAACCAGCGGCGGACCCGAGCGCGGTACGCCGCGTATTCGGCGCCGAACTTACCTGCCAGGTAGCGCTCCTCCGGCCGAACCGCTCCCCAGAGCAATGACGCGATCCCGACCGGCACGAACAACAAGGCCCAGAACGATCCGGCCAGCAGCGCCAGGCCAGCATCCAACGCGATCAGTCCTACGTACAGCGGGTTGCGGCTGAGGCGGAATGGACCCGACTGGAGCACCACGCTCGTCGCGCCGCCTGGCAGGATCGACGTTCGGTTCGACGCCATGACCGACAACGTCCATCCGTTCCATAGGAGAAACGCGCCCACCAGCACGAGCCC
The DNA here is from genome assembly GCF_042666095.1 of Terrabacter sp. GCM10028922. Lineage (NCBI taxonomy): Bacteria > Bacillati > Actinomycetota > Actinomycetes > Micrococcales > Intrasporangiaceae > Terrabacter > Terrabacter sp. GCM10028922. The sequence goes on from NZ_JBHTFG010000006.1 coordinate 187,036, forward strand.
CGCCGTTCGAGTCGGACGACCTGCAAAGGCAAACGGGTCACCGACGGCCGCCGTCATCACGAGACCGGCGACCAGGGGGACGCCCAGCGCAACAGGTGGCCAGATCCGATACGCAGGGGCATCCATGAGGCAATCGTCTGCGGCCATCCGACGCAGGACAACCGCAGGAGCGCCGGTGCCCGCCCTGTCGGCGGCGTATCCGTGCATCGGCGGCGGCATTCAGCCACCGGCGGGGACGGTGGTATCACGAGGTCTTGCGTGAGGGGCGCCATTCGCCGATGGCGGCCAGGCGTCGTCGCTGCTGCCCGGCCGCTGTGGCGTCGAGTCCGTGGCCGCGGTCTTCGAGCTGGTCGATGACACGTTCGCGGTGTTCGATCGGGTTGTGGTCGTCGTACTTGAACTTTGCGTCGACCTGCAGCACCTGCAGCCGCAGGCCGCGGATCCCCGGCAGCATCCGGCCGTACGGCGCCTGGCCGACGGCCACCGCAGCGTGACCGCCTTCGGGTTGGAGGTCACCCATCTGCGCGGTCAGGATGGCGACCTTGCCCTCGGGGTCGTCGACGACGACGGGACGGCACACGAACTGCAGCGCGGTGTAGTAGCTCGTCGGCACGCCGTCCTCGTCCGGGCCTCCGGCCTTGGCGCGCCAGTGGCTGGGGATGTACGCGTAGTCGCCGACCACTGCGAGCCGGACCTCGGTGGCCGCCTCGAGGTGCGGCCAGACCGGGTTCGGCCGTGCCAGATGCAGGAGCAGCTCGTGACCCTCGCGGCCGTCCTGCTCGTCGCCGGCGAGGGTGAAGTGGGTCGGGACCAGGACGGGGGCCTGGGCGGAGTCGAGGTTGTTGACCGCGAGCACGCCGAACCGTTCGGTGGAGGCGAGCCAGTCCTGCCACTCGGCAGGGTCCAGCGCGGCGTCCCAGGGGTGGATGAGCATGTCAGCGTCCTTCGGCGTTCGTGGTGGGGTTCGTGGTGGGGTTCGTGGTGGGGTTCGTGGTGGCGTTCGTGGTGGCGTTCGTGGTGGCGTTGGCATGGATGACCCGGCGTACGCCGTGGACGTTTGGTCCGAGCGGGGTCAGGTGCGCGAGCAGGTCGTCGGCGGCCGCGTGCAGGGCATCGGGGCCAGCGCGTCCAGGATGAACAGCGCCGTGGTGGTGTCGTCGGTGAGCTGGGTGCGCCGTGCCTGGCGCCAGTTCCAGCGGCGGCAGGTGACGCCGACCTCGTCGCACCAGACGACCTCCCCGGGCTCCGGGTGTTCGATGGCTGGTGCACCGTCCGCGGTGGTGTCGAAGGGTTCGGTGCCGGTGGCGCGGACCAGTCGTGGCGCCCCGGCGTACCGGGTCAGGTCCTCTCCGCCGAGCGGGATCTGGTGCAGCACCGAGATCGCGTTGTACACGTCGGTGGGGCGGTTGACGCGTGGCAGTCCGTCCGGGGCCCGGCGCAGGAGAGCCTCGAGACTGTTGCGGGTGCGCTGCGGCTTGGCCCCAAACGCGCGGTAGGCCTCGCGCCACGCCGCCACGTGCGGAATCTGGTCGACGGGACCGGCCCTCAGTGCTGTCACGGCCGCGGCCTGCGCGGCCCGGAGCAGCGCCTCGCTGGACCGGTCGCTGGGGCCAGGCGTGATGCCGTCGACGGCGAGGAGCATCACGCGGTAGTCGGGCCGCAGGGCACCCACCGCGTCGTCGATCTGGGCCTCGTCGAGGACGGTGCGTAGGGCGGTGAGCTCAGGCATGCGGCACCTCGGCTCTGGGGCCGGAGCCGACGCCGGGCTCGAAGACCGCCAGCGAGAACCTCGCCGCCTCCGTGCCGTGGTTGGCGTAGGAGTGGGCGACGTCGCCGGGAAAGGTGAGCGCGTCACCGGCGGCCAGCTCGACCGAGGTTTCCGCGACCTCGACCACGACCGTGCCCTCGTGGACCTGGAGGAGCTCCTTGGTGCCCGACGTGTGGGCTTCGCTTACGTGTCGGTCGGAGGGTCCCAGGAGCCAGTCCCACAGCTCCACGACGTCCGGTGGTTCCGTTCCCGCGACAAGCATCCCGCGGCCACCGTGGTCCCCGGCCCACAAGATCGCGCCGTCGCCGCGTCGGGTGACCTTCACCGGTCGGGGTCGGGGCAGGTCGACCAGCGACGGCAAGCCGATGCCGAGCGCGTCGCTGATCCGTAGCAGGATCCCGACGCTGGGGTTGGCGCTGCCCTGCTCCACGTTGACCACCATCCGGCGGCTGACCCCGGCGGCTGCCGCGAGCTGGTCCAACGTCCACTGCCGGGCGGTGCGCTCCTGCCTGACCCGTTCGCCGATCGCCGTCGCCAACGCCGCCGTGTCATCATCCATGAGTGCAGCATAGTGCACTCTGGAGTGCACTCTTAGGCGGTAGGCTCCCGATCAGCGCGACCGGAGGCGAATCAGGGGCGCCAACCCTCACTCACCCACAAGCGTGGACAGGGCCAGGCGCAGCGCCACGCGAGTGTCTGCCACGTCGAGGTCCAACCCGGTGAGCTCCTCGGCTCGAGCGATCCGGCTGTGCAGGGTGCCCGGCCCGCGGAGCGGAACGGGCCGCCTCACGGGCTGGACGAGCGCACTCGCCGCCCGCCCGAAACGTTCCTTTGGGCGCGAGGGCTCGACGCGAAGCCGGCATCTGGAGGTTGGCGTCGGTTCGGCCACGTCCTGCGGAGGGTGGTCCACGGAGCCGGCAAGGAGGGGGAGCCCAGAGCCTGTCAGGCGCGGCTTCCTTGGGCGATGTGCACGGCGGCGATGCCTTCTGCGGGCAGGGTGATGGTGAAGGTGGCCTCTCGCGAGCCGCGGCTGCCGTCGAGATCGAGGTTGCGCTCGTGGAGCTCGCTGGCGTCGTTGAGTGCCCGCAGCTGGGGCCGGGTGGGGTACTCGGGGGAGCCCAGGTCCAGCCATTCGCGGTATGGGTTGGTGTGGTCTTCGTCGATGCACTGGATTCGAGCCTTGGCGCCGGGTGCGACCCCGCTGACGCTGACGGTGAGCGTGGCGGTTTCGGCGGGCGCCTGGTTCGGGCCGGCGAGGGCATGGTTGTACAGCAGGACGTCGACCTCGCCGTCGTCCTTGGCCACCGCGATGCCGCCCACCGTGGCCGGGGCCCCGGTCAGAGCGAGGGGGAGCCGGCGGTCACCGACGTGGTGCAGGATCTGCAGCAGCCGATACAGCGGCTTCTTGACCCCGTGGATGGTCTGCAGCCCGAAGCCGCCGTGGAACGGGTTGTCTGCCTGGGTCAGTTCCTCGTAGATGTCGCTGAAGGTCCAGATGGCCAGGGCGTCGACGACTCCGACGGTCTCGACGACGGTACGCAGGAAGCTGGCTGCCGCCTCGGACGTGTCGAGCTTCGGGTGGTTCGTCGAGGACACGTTGACCTCGGTGATGTACAGCGGAAGTCCCGCTGGGGTGTCGGCGCGGTTCTGCCTGAAGAAGCTGGCGGTCCCCTCTGGCCCGATTTCGCGGTCGGTCTCGTAGCCGTGGGCGGTGCCGAAGTCGACCGGCACATTGTTGGTTGTCGCCCACTGCATGAACTCCCGGTAGTACTGCGTCCCGAGTGTGCGCGGCGGCCCGAAGGAGAACTGGCCGGCGGAGGTGGCCGGGCCACCCACCTGCAGGGAGGCGTCGACGTTCTTGATGGCTTCGGCGGCGGCGCGGTAGAGGTTGAAGTACGACTGTTGGTCGCCGTCGTAGAACGTGAAGAGGTTCGGCTCGTTCCACACCTCGAAGGGCCATGTGCGGACCTCGGCAAGTCCGTAGCGGTCGACCATGTGTTTGGCGAAAGCGCCGACGAGGTTCCCCCAGGCAGCGAAGTCCTTGGGGGCCATCTGGTTGAAGTCGAACAGGAGGCCGCGGAAGGGCGGCGCGCTCGCCTGCAGTGACTCGGGCATGCTGCTCAGCTCCACGAAGGGGTGCATGCCGTGGTCCACCAGAGCGTCGTAGATCTGGGTGATGTTGAACCAGGAGTAGTTGTCCTGGGTGTACGACGGGTTGCGGGTGCGGCCGCCGTTGTAGGTGGCGTCGGCCGTGCTCATGGAGGTGTTGAAGATGCCGTGGAAGCGCAGGGACTGGATGCCGAGCTCGTCGTGGCACGTGAACAGCTGGTCCTGGTAGTCGCGCCGAAGCGCCTGCTTGGCCCAGTCCCCGGCGATGGCGCGCTCCCACACGTGCGGGAAGGCCGACGTCCCTCGCGTCAGGTCCACCAGGGCGCGCGGACCCGTGGCCGGCGCGCCAGGCGCGGCAGCCGCGGCAGCTGCGGTGGAGCTGAAGAGGCCAGAACTCAGGACCGCCCCCGCGGCCGCCGCCCCGCCGAGCAGGGCATGCCGCCGGGTCAGGGAAGGGGCGGAGTCGTCGGGCTGCTGGTTCATGTGGGCTCCATCGTCGATCCGGAGGTGAACGGTCACCGGGAACGGTAGGGCGGCTCTCCAACCCAGTCAATAGAGAACGTTGCGTTCTCTATCTGCTTGGCGAGCCATGCGTCGTGGATCCATGGCGCGGTCCTTGGAGTCAGCTGTGGCAGGCCGCTCGGAGGGCGGGCAGCCAGATGGCGTCAACGATCTCGGTCACCAGATCAAGGGTGGGGGCCCGTCCGCTCAACAGGTAGTGATAGTCGACAAGCGCGTTGCCCAGGTGCAGGACGGACGGCTCGGGCTGGCGGGGCCCGAGGCTCCCTTCCTCCCGAGCTCGCGTCACGATTGCGGCCACGATCCCAACGGTGGGCCCGTTGAGCCCATGGTCACCGAGCTCTTCGCCGCGCTGCAGAGTCGGCTCGCTGACGAGGCCGCGTATCGACTCCCCGAAAGGGCCAGCCAGGAAGCGCGCCGAGCTGTCGAGATGTGCAATCAGGTCCTCGCGGAGCGATCCCGTCGACACCCACTCCGAGCCACTGCGCACGGCCTTCCGTGCCGACGCCTCCCGCACCAGCGTCGCCTTGTTCGGCCACCGCTTGTAGATCGCGGCCTTGCCCGTACCGGCCCGCTCGGCGACTCGCTCGATGCTGAAGCCCGACCAGGCATGCTCACGCAGCTCGACCCAGGCCGCATCAAGAATCGCGCCCCGCAGCGTCTCGCCGCGACGTCGCGGCCTCACCACACGGCCTTCGGACACAGCGCAAGCCTCCTGCTCTAAACCCTCACGTCGGCGAGCTCGAATGAATCCTGTCACCCATCGCCCGGCGCCGCCGCCGGCGCAGCGCGTCAGAGGGTGTGGCCGCTCGTCTCAGCATGCAAGAAGGGCTCGGACCGGATATCGCGACTGATTACAAAGGAATTACCGAGCTCGGCTCACGGAGTCGTGGTTACGGTGGCCAATGGTGCCCGGGAGCGGTAGGTCGGTAAGTCGTCGCCGACACGATCCCGCTGCCATGAACCGGCATTGACTGTCCCTCTCGTCTGGACCGACCGGCTCAGACGTGGAACACGTGCTCTTGACGGTATCCGGTCGTGAGATCGGTGAGGGACAGCTCGATGATGCCGGCCGGGTCGACGGTATAGCGCTCCTCGAGCAGCGGGCCGGCCTCGAAGCGGACGATGGGCACCTCGCGCAACCGCGACGTATCGACAGGGTTGCCGCTCTCGGTGCGGCGATCCGTCCGCTGGAGTTCGGGATCGAACGGGAAGACGATCTGGGCTACTGGCGTGAGGTCTCCGCGGGGCTCGCCCTGGTCGTCGACCGAGGAGTACTCCACGAAGCGGAACCAACCGATGTTGTGAGCGGCCTGATAGCGGCGGGTCACCACCACCGGCTCGGCGGATCCTGGCTCGCTCAGCGCGTCGGCGGTACGGAGCGACCGGTCCAGCACCGGGTCGAAGGACACGGCAGCCCCGCCCTCGCGCTCCCGGAAGACGCCGAAGCCACGCGACAGCCGGTCGCGCAGCGAGAACGCCGAATCGGGGTCGGCTGCGATGGCAAGACCAACGGCAGTGGAGGCGCTCGGCATCGGCGAGCGGTGCACGCGGCGGCCGAACCTTGAGCGCAGCAGCCGGGGGATCAGCGGCAGCCCGCTCGCGCCGCCGACGATGTAGATGCCGGCCAATCCATGCAGCTCGTCAGCCTCCCCGTCGGGCGAGCGCAGGGACTGCACCAGAGGCTCCATCGCCTCGGTCGTCGCCGCGACAAGCGGGGTCACGGCGGCGTAGAAGTCGTCGACGGGAACGGTTACCGCGCTGCTGGCCCGGCCATCGGGTGCGGGCACCTCGACGGCAACCCGGCGCGACTGCGGTCCGATGCGCTCCTTGGCCTCGCGGCACTCCTCGAGCAGGCTCGTCCACGACGCCTCGGACAGCTCCGTCGCCCCGTGGCCGGCAGCCCGCATGGCAGCCGTGGCGAGGGCCTCGTCGAAGTCGTCCCCGCCGAGTCGGTTGACGCCAAAGGAGTCGAGCACCTCGTGGTGGGTGCCCGACAGGCGCAGCAGCGACGCGTCGAAGGTGCCGCCGCCGAGGTCGTAGACGATGACGAGGTCGCGCCGGGAGGTGATCGAGCGGGCCTGCCGGTGCGCGAACTCGAAGCTGGCGGCCGATGGCTCGTTGACCAGACCGGCCACCTCGAACCCTGCGCGTCGGCACGCCTCCAGCGTGAGGAAGCGCTGGGCGCTGTTGGCTTGGGCCGGCACGCCCAGCATCGCCCGGAGCGCGGCCGTCCGGTCTAGCCGGCCCTCGATGCTCGACGCAGCCCGGAGCGCGTCCAGCACGGCCGAAAAGTGCCCGGTCAGCACGTCGAAGAGCGGCATCTCACGGTCACCGAGGCGCATCAGCGTCTCCGGTGTGATCCGAGGCTCGGTGAGCAGGCGCTTGAATGAGCGGGCCGACGGCATGCCGCGTCGGGCCGCTTCCAGCGCGGCGAAGCCGTAGACCAGCGTGCCGCCGTCGTCCGCGACGACGGACGGGAAGTGGTCACGGGCGTCGCCGTCTTCGTCGAGGAAGGCCACGACTGGGTAGTTGCCGCGATCGGCGTGGGCGACGACTGTGTGCGTGGTGCCGAAGTCCAGGCCGAGATGCATGCGTCAAGGCTAGGCCGCTGGCGCCGACACCAAAGGCCTGGCCCAGATGCCGGCGCAGGTTGGTGCCGGCCCGACAGGGCGTCCAGTCACAGAACGTCCAGATCGTATGACAGGGACTGGCAAGGATGGGAGCACTTGAAGGTGGTCCGGGGCGCGCGGCTGACCCTACGTTCCATGGCCCCGGCATCCTCATCGACGCCGTGGGCCGGACTGCCTCTGCGCGCTCGCCTCGAGGACGCCGTCATCTCGGCGCGGGGTCCAGGGTCCGCGAGTAGAGCACCTCAGCGTCGGCGTTGCGGAGCGATGCACGGAACCGACCGTCCTCATCGATCTCGACGTGCCCGAAGAACTGGTTGCCGTGCCGGGGGGACTGGTTGGGGTAGTCGGCCGCCTTGACGAAGTCGGCCCGTGGGCCGAAGGTTCCGTCGAGCGTGTTCGGTCCGAACGTGCCTGCGGCGATGGGTCCGGCGACGAACTCCCAGAAGGGGTCGAAGTCCGCAAAGGATGCGCGGGTGGGGTCGTAGTGGTGCGCCGCGCAGTAGTGGACGTCGGCGGTGAGCCACACCGTGTTGCGCACGCGGGCCCGCTTGAAGGAGCTGAGGACGGCAGCGATCTCGAGCTCCTTGCCGCGTGCCGTGCCCGGGTCGCCGTTGGAGAGCGACTCCTGGTTGACCGGGCCGTCGGGCACGACCAGACCCAGCGGGAGGTCGCTCGCGATGACCTTCCACGTCGCCGTGGATGCCGCCACCTCGCGGATGAGCCAGTCGGTCTGCTCGGGGCCGAGAATGTGGGTCTGCGCCGGCTCGAGTCCCGTTGTGTTGGGGTCCTTGTAGGTGCGCATGTCCAGGCAGAACACGTCGAGGTGCCGGCCGTACGACAGCTTCCGGTAGATCCGTCCGGGGACGCCCGCAGCAGTCTGGCGGGCGACCGAGAGCCGGTTGCTGATCGGCTGGTACTCCCACCACGCCTGCTTCGCCCGCGCGGCCAGCACGTCCACGCGGCGCTCGGCGTACCGGTCGTCGGTGAGGACCTGTCCCGGGTACCAGTTGTTGTGGGTCTCGTGGTCATCCCACTGCGCGACGACCGGGACCTCCGCGTACATGGCCCGGACGTTCTCGTCCATGAGGTTGTAGCGGTGCCTGCCGCGGAACTCGGCGAGCGACTCGGCCACTTTCGCCACCTCGGGGATGACGATGTTGCGCCAGACCTGTCCGTCGGGCTCAACGACCTGTTCGGCGATCGGGTTGTCGGCGTAGATCGTGTCACCGGAGTGGAGGAAGAAGTCAGGGCGGGTCGCGTGCATCGCGGCATAGGCCCTGAAGCCACCGAGGTCGGGGTTGATCCCCCAGCCCTGCCCGCACGTGTCGCCGGTCCAGACGAAGCTCGTGGCGCCCGGTCCGGCGGGGGCGGTCCTGAAACGCAGGTCGGCGTGTTCGCCGAGCTGTCCATCCTCGTTCTCGAAGGCGAGCGTCACGATGTGCTCGCGGCCGGGAGCGAGCCCCTGGAGGTCGAGCTTTGCCGTGAGGTCTGTGTCGGGCGTGGCGAGGGGGCCGCGGATCCGCAGCCTGGAGCCGCCCGCTCCGTGGACCAGGGCCACCAGACGACCTGGCCGGTCCGAGCGCGCCCACACCGTCGCCCCGGTGGAGGTGACATCGCCCGACATGACTCCGGATGTCAGGGCCGGTCGTCCGGCCACCACCAGCGCGGGCGAGGCCGAAGCCCCGGCGGTTCGGGGCAGACCGAGCAGGCCCGCGCCGGCCGCGGTGCCAAGGACGAAGGTGCGGCGGTTCAGTTGACTCATGGTCACCACGCTGCACGGGCGGTGGTGGACGCCGGGCAACCGCGAGACGCCGGTTCGGCGAAGCCTTGGTTCACAAGCCGCGCGTTCTCGTTCTGCGGGTGGCCGGCTGATCATCGACGCAGTTGCTCAGGGCGCGCGTACGACGGAAACGGCTCCCCGTCGTCCCCCAGTCGTCCGCTGTTCGCCGACTTGTCGCACAAAGAACCGCTGTCGTCAGGGACGTGTGACTTGAATGGGAGGCCCAACGACCACACCGGAGGTTCTACGTGGACTCGTCCATTTCCCGTCGCGGCATGCTGCGAGCAGGTGCATTCGCCAGCCTCGGTATAGCCGTCGCCGGCAGCATCGACGCCATCGCCGCCCCAGAGGCCAAGGCTCTCGCGCGCCGTGCGGCTGGGTACGGCGCTCTCGTGCCCGACCCGGCCGGCATCCTCTCCCTGCCACAAGGCTTCTCGTACAAGGTGATCGCCAAGGCTGGCGAGACGCTCCTCGAGAGCGGCCAGCCGTCGCCGAGCGACCCCGACGGGGCAGCGGTGTTCGAGAGCCGCGACACCTGGGCCATGGTCCAGAACCACGAGATCGGTGGCAGCGAGACGTACGGCGTCCCCGCGCTCGACGGCCTCACGTTCGACCCCGGTGCGCGTGGTGGCACCACGACGATCGTCATGGACAAGAACGGCAACCGCCTCTCGGAGTACGTCAGCGTCGCCGGCACGCACAACAACTGCGCCGGCGGCCGGACCCCGTGGAACACGTGGATCACCTGCGAGGAGACCGAGCAGCGCAAGGGCGGTGCGCTCCTCGAAGACCATGGTTGGTGCTTCGAGGTCGACGCGTTCGACGGCAACGCCAACCTTCACCCCGTGCCGCTGAAGTTCCTGGGCCGCTACGCCCACGAAGCCATCGCGCTCGACCCGGCCAACGGGACGATCTACCTCACCGAGGACGCGAATGGCCCGCACGGCCTCTACTACCGCTGGACCCCCCCGACCGGCTTCGAGCCCGGCAAGGGTGCGCTCCGCGCGCTCGCTCTGACCGAGGGTGGCGACACCGCGGGCACCTTGCAGGCCATGCTCTGCACCAAGGGCACCCACAGGGTCGCTGACCTGTCCGAGGCCACCAAGGTCGGCACGATGTACAAGGTCACGTGGGTGGACGTTCCGGACCCTCTCGCCACCACCACCTCGGTGCGCAAGCAGTTCGCGGCCGGCGAGGTGACCGGCAGCCGCAAGCTCGAAGGGGCTTACTGGGGTGACGGGGGCGCCTACTTCGTCGCCAGCTTCGCCCGCGCCAGCGACGGCAGCAAGAACGAGCACGACGGACAGGTGTGGTTCTACGACCCAAGCAACGAGACGGTGACCCTCAAGAGCATCTTCGGGGTCAATCCCGACCCCGCGGCGGACACGAACTACGACGGCCCCGACAACATCGCGCTTGACCCCAACGGCGGCCTGATCCTCGCTGAGGACGGCGACGGCATCCAGCACCTCGTCGGTGTCACCACGGCCGGCCAGGCGTACACACTGGCCCGCAACGACGTGAGCGAGATGGAGTTCGCCGGCCCGACCTTCACCCAGGACGGCGAGGTCCTGTTCGCCTGCATCCAGGGCGATGGTTACACCTTCGCGATCACCGGACCGTGGAAGTAGTCCGATCCGTGTGCGGTAGTTCGCCGCACGGCTGTTCTGTCCGGTGAGCTGAGACCAGCTGGCCGGGAGACCCAGAGCGCCGACCCGGGGCCACGAGGCCTCGGGTCGGCGTTTGTACATGCCGGCGGGATGGGACGTTGACGAGACCGTCAGTGGCAGGCCGTGGTGCCGCTGTCGCCATAGGTCTTGCCGGCCTCAGGGACGAACTGCCAGTCGTAGCTGTTGGAGTGCAGGGTGAGCTTCAGGACGCCGTAGGTGTCGCTGTTGCGGGCCTCGGAGTTCGGCTGGATGGTGCCGAAGGAGTAGTGGCTCCCGCCGCCCATGCCGGCGACGAACTGGCGGATGCCGCGGGTCGGGTCCGCGCCGCCGGTCGGGTTCATCGGGGCGAAGCGCTCGTACTGGTGGTTGTGGCCGGCCACAACCACGTCGGCGTTGGAGTCATACAGCGCCTGGAAGAGCGGGCGTTGGGAGGTGTCTGGGGAGTGGTTGGCGCCGGACGTGAACAGCGGCTTGTGCCAGTAGGCCAAGGTGCACGGTCTGGTGTTGTTCGCCAGGTCGTTACGCAACCAGGTCTCCTGGGCGGACCCGGCGCTGTGGGCGATCTCGGAGTTCAGCGAGACGATGTGCCAGTTGCCCAGGTCGTAGGAGTAGTACTCGTTGCCCGCGGTCTGGCCACCGAAGAAGTAACCGAAGTAGCCGGCCGCGTCGGCGGTGTGGTACTCGTGGTTGCCCGGCGCCGGCTTGGTGCGCGCCTTGAACTGCCCCCAGGTGGGGTTGTAGTAGGTGTTGAACTCGGAGGGCGTGCCACCGTCATAGACGTTGTCGCCCGTCGTGAACACGGTGCCGGGAATGCTGTTGATGAGCGCGGCCGTCGCCGAGTCACCGGTGCCGGAGTTCGAGATGTCACCAGCCCCGACCAGGACCGGGTCACCGGACGACTGCCCCGTGGAAGTGGTCGGACGCGGGGATGGCGGTGGAGTGGTGGTCGCGAGCGGCGTAGTGGCCGGCGGGGGAGCGGGTGTCGCCAGCGGCGTGGTGCCCGGTGGTGTGTCCATGGCGATGACCAACTGCGGAGCGGTGGCGCCGGTCTCGCGCGAGTCGTAGTCCGCCCCGTTGGTGCTCGTGGAGTAGCCGGCGATGCTGAGGGTGCCGCCCGCCGTGATCTTGCCGGTGACGTCGAGCTCGACCCAGGAGTTGCGGCCAACGTTGCCGAGCGTCCCGAGCAGTGCGCCGTCGATGGCCGGCTGGTGGTTGTAGGTCGGTCCGGTCTCGCTCCAGGCGGTGTTGCTCATCAGCTTGTAGGTGCCACCGGTGGTGCTGGCGGCGCTCCCGGAGTCGTCCACGTGCAGGCGCAGCTTGGCGCTGGTGATGGTGCCCGACATGGCGGACAGGTCGAACGTGAGGAACAGGTTCTTGACCTCGGACTTGTCGACGCCGAGCTGGGTCGAGGTGCCGAAGTTCGTGGTCGGGTGGAGGTTGTCGACGTACGTGTCGGCGGTCGGGGTGAAGGTCATGGTGGCGGTCATGTCACTGGGCGCCACGACCCTGAGTAGTGCTGCGGCGGCGACGGACACGGAGAAAACGGCTCCGAGGGCCACGAGGGCGTTGCGAGTACGGCGAGAGGTCATGGCGGATTGCTCTTCTCGTCACAGTGGCGGCCGGCTGGGGCGCAGGGCCGCGCCGCAACCTGGGAGCATTGCCACTCTGCCTCACCAACTGCCCGTAGGTCCCCTGATCGCGACGCGCCGGGACCTGTTGAGTGCTCGCAAGGCGGCAGGACCTCACTGGCGAGTGACACTCACCTCTCGAGCCTCGGCGGCAAGTCGCACCTGGGTGCACTCGGACCCGTTCACGGACGTCCGACCGCGCCTCTGCGAACGTGCCGTGGCCCTGGACGCTAGGCCAGTTGGGCCGACCGCCCGGGCGGGACAGCAGGTGCGGGGGTCGCCGGCGATGGGTGGTCCCGCAGTTCCACGAGGCGTTCTCGAGCGATGCGCTCGACCAGGACGGGCACGAAGTCCCGGATCGGGCCGCCCAGCTGCGAATGGGCGATGCGGATGGCGGCCTCGACGACCTCCTCGCCCAGATGACGAAACTCGTCGTTCAGCCGCTGCTGGACTGCTCGTAACGCTTCCGCTTCGTGCCGGTCATCCATCCGCACATGGTGAGCGTTAACAAGCCGTACCCGCAAGGCACCGACCAAAGGATGACCACGCGGGTCTTCGCGCCGGCCTCACCGGCTCAGACGCGCGCCACTGCGGTCCTGGCGGCTCTCGCGAAGTTGTCCGTTGTGTGCGTGGCGCTGCAGGCAATGCGTGTGAGCAGACGCCGACAGCGCAACGTGAACCCTTCCAGAGAGTCGGCGAGGAAACCTTTGCTCAAGGCGCGGTGCGGCCGGACGCTGCCGCCCGCGACAGCAGCCGAGGGTCCCGACCCACCTCGCCAGGCGTGCGAAACGATCAGCCCTCACCTCCATGGCGGACGGCGAAGCGTCCGCCGACGGAGCCGCAAGCCGACAGGACATCTGTTCACCCTCAGGTGACATGGTGTTCTCCATGATGCCCTCGGTCGTCGACCTGTGGGTCCGCCAGACGTCGGCCGTGCTCGCCGACAACGCCGGCGCGGGCGCGACACTCCAGGACTCAGTTCTCGACCATGTCGAACGTCAGCGTTGGGACCGCTTCGCCGACGTTGATGCTGCCCGCTCGTACGCCGCGGGCCACCTCCTGGCCCGCACCCAGATCGGCCGGCTCTTGAGCCACAACCCAGCGACGCTGCGCTTCGACCGCACCTGCGACGACTGCGGCGAGCAGCATGGGCGCCCCCGGCTTCTCGACGACCCGTCGGTGCACCTGTCGCTGAGCCGCACCCCGTCGCTCGTGGCGGTCGCCCTCAGCCGCTCGGGACCGGTCGGCGTGGACGTGGAGCCGCACGCTGCAGCCTCGTTCGCGGGATACGTCGAGGTCGCGCTCCACCCGGACGATCGCGCGTTCGACGCCGATGGGCGGCGCGACCAACCGTCATCCGATGTCACCGCCTGGGTGCGAAAGGAAGCTGCCCTCAAGGCCCTCGGCGTCGGTCTACGCGTCGACCCGGCCAGCGTCCGCACGCCGTCGACCGGGCTGTCCGAGGAGCTCGTGGCCGGGCTGCCGAGGGTCACCGTTGTCGACGTTCCTGTCGATGACGCGTATGCCGTGGCCGTGGCCGTCGCCCTGGGACCGGGCGTCGTCGAGGTCAGGCAGCACTGACGACGCGATCCCGTCTGCAGCGGTGGTCGGTCCAGCGGTCACAGTGCCGGCAGGGGCAGCTTCCACAGCCAGGTCTCGAGCAGCTCCCGCGTCGCCTTGCCGGCCTGCACGCCGGCTTCGCCTCCGAGCCGATCGGTAGCTGCCCTGGCTGAGTGCGCCACGGCGTGGTCGATGAACATGTCGGTGCTGACAGTGGCGTGCCGGTTTGACGTCACCCAGTCGCGGAGCATTCCGAAGAAGGCCGTGTCGCCGGTGTGGTGCCGGAGTGCATGCAGGGTCAGCGCGCCCCGTTTGTAGACCCGGTCGTCGAACATGAGGTCGGGTCCCGGGTCGGCAAGGACGATGTCCTGCGGCAGCCGGGCCAGGCGTGCCCAGTGCGTGGTCGCGTTGACGTCGGCGGGCACGTCGTCGGCATGCTCGGCCCACAGCCACTCGGCGTAGCAGGCGAAGCCCTCGTTGAGCCAGATGTCGGCCCAGTTCGCCGTGGTGAGGCTGTTGCCGAACCACTGGTGGGCGAGCTCGTGTGCGACGAGGCGCTCGTGCCGCCGCTCGCCGTCGAGCCAGTTGGGCCCAAAGGTCGCCAAGGCGTGGGCTTCGAGCGGTATCTCGAGGTCGTCGGCGGTGACGACGACCGTGTAGTCGTCGAAGGGGTACGGGCCGAAGAGCGCTGTGTAGAGGCGGGTCATCTCGGGTAGGCGGGCCAGGTCGTGCAGGACCGGTTGCTCTCGTGATGGCGGGAGCGCCACGGTGATCGGGACCGGGGCAGGGGCAAGGTCGCGGCGCACGTAGCGCCCGACATGGACGGTCGCGAGGTACGTCGCCATCGGCACGTCCTGCACGAAGACGCGGCGGGTCCGGCTGCCGCGCACCCGCGTCGACTCGAGGGTGCCCGTCGCGATGACGTCGTAGGGAGAGTCGCACTCGAACGACAACCGGAAGGTGGCTTTCGTCCGGGGGTGGTCGTTGCACGGAAACCACGTGGGGGCGCCGTTGGGCTGGGCCGCGACGAGTGCACCCTCGCTCAGCTCCTCCCAGCCGACGTCTCCCCAGCGGGTCGAGGCGGGACCGGGCGTGCCGGCATACGTGATCGCCACCGGTGTGCGCTCGCCGCGGTTCAGTGGAACCGAGGGGGTCACCATGACGCGGGGACCGCGGTGCGTCCACTTCGCGGCAGTGCCGCCGACCGAGACCTTGAGCACGCGCAGGCCGACGAGGTCGATGACCAGGCGGCGCAGGTCCTCCAGGGCCACGATGTCCAGGACCGCCCGACCGGAGAGCCGGTTGCTCGACACCTTGTAGTCGAGGTCCAGGTCGTAGTGGGTCACCTCGTATGCCGGGTCGCCCCGGTCTGGGGTGTACGGGTCGGTGAGAACGGGGACCGGACCGGTGAAGCCACCGCCCATCAAGCACGGTCCCCGATGCCGTGAGCCGGTGCCGTCGACCCGGCACGCGACCCGGCACGCGACCCGGCGGCGTCGGCCCATGGCGCGATCGGGTTGCCGGTCCAGCGGCTGCCGCGCGGCACGGACTCGCCCCGCAGGACCAGGGATCCAGGCCCCACCGTGGCAGCGGCGCCGATGCTGGCGGCGGGGAGGATGACGCCGTTGGGCCCGAGCGTGGCGCCGTCGTCGAGCGTGACCGTGTCCATGCTCATGATTCGATCATGGAAGAGATGGGTCTGTAGGACGCAGCCCCGGTTGACCGTCACCCCGTCTCCGAGGCGCACGAGGTCGGCCTCAGGCAGCCAGTAGGTCTCGCACCAGACGCCCCGTCCGATCCGGGCGCCGAGGCTGCGCAGCCAGACGTTGATGGCCGGCGTGCCCGTGGCTGTCCAGGCGAACCACGGCCCGGCCACCATCTCGACGAAGGTGTCGACGACCTCGTTGCGCCAGACGAACGAGCTCCACAAGGGATGCTCGACGACGCCGATCCGCCCCACGACGGTCCACTTCGCGATAGTCGTCACAGTGGCCGCGACCGCCCCTGACGCTGCGAGCACCACGCCGCTGAGGGCGGCGGCGCCCAACAGGCCCAGGCCGCTCGTGAGCCACTCGAGGGTTACGAGCACGGCGACGCCGATCGCGACGGTGACCATGACCGGGACGATGCGGCACAGCTCGACGAAACCGCGAACCACCTTCAGCCGCAAGGGCGGTGCGAATGTGCGCTCATCGTCCGACCCTTGCGGTGGTCGCCTCAGTCGCACCGGTGGGCTGCCGAGCCAGCTCGATCCGGCCTTCGACTTCAGCGGTGCGGCGGACAGCACGGCCACGAGCCCGTGCTTCGGCACGCGACGCCCGGGGGCCGTCATCCCACTGTTGCCGAGGAAGGCGCGTTTGCCGATCTTGGCCGGGGCGATGTGCACCCAGCCGTGGCCGAGCTCGTACCCGGCCACCATCGTGTCGTCGGCGAGGAAGGCTCCGTCAGCGACGGAGGACATCGAGGGAAGCAGGAGCACGGTGGACGCCTCGACGTCCTTGCCGACCTTGGCGCCGAGGGCCCGCAGCCACGCCGGTGTCAGGAGGCTGGCGTAGATCGGGAACAGGAGCGTACGGGCCTGGTCGAGGAGTCGTTCGACAGCCCACACCTGCCACCCGACCCGGCTGCGCACGGGGTAGTACCCCTCCCGCAGCCCCATCCCCAAGAGCCGCACCAGCACGATCGTCGTGGCGGCGAGGGTCACCAGCGCCGTCACCGTCAGGAGCGGCACCGCGGCGAATGCCTGGACGGTGGCGGCGCGTGCGTCCGTGGCCCGGGCGACCGTGCCGCCGATGAGGGCCACCGCCGGGAGCAGCGCGACGAACGGCAGGAGGGAGAGGGCGACGCCCGAGATGCCGTAGACAGCGACCCAAGCGGGAGCGTTCGGTGGGCGAGTGGTGGGCCAGCCGGCGTGGCCCGGTGCGGTGACGCGTTCAGCGGGGGAGCCGGCGACGACACGTCCTGGGCGCACGGACTTCAGGACGGACGACCCCGCCTCGACGATCACGTCGCGCCCGATGTGCACGTCGGGTCCGATGGTGCTGCGGGCGCCGACGATCGCATCACGACCGATGTGGACCGGGCCGACGTGGACCACGTCGCCGTCGAGCCAGTAGCCGGAGAGGTCGACTTCCGGTTCGATGCTCGCGCCGGAGCCGATCGTCAACATTCCGGTGACGGGTGGGACAGAGTGCAGGTCGACGCCCGAACCGATGGACGCGCCGAGAAGCTTGGCGTAGTAGACGATCCACGGTGCACCGGCCATCGTCACAGCGCCCATGGCGTCGGCGAATCGCTCCGCGGCCCACAGGCGCAGCTGGACCGAGCCCCCGCGCGGATACGTGCCCGGACGCACGCCGGCGAGCAGGGCGCGGGCGGCCAGCGCCGACAGGCCCATCCGTCCCACCGGCGTGATGAACGCCAGCCAGCCGACCCCGAGTGCCCACCACGACACCGGCACGGTCCACGTCGCGAGGCCCGCGAGGCGCAGCAGCTCGGTGATCGTGGCCAGGGCGACGAGCCACTGCAGGCCCTTGACGGTCAGGAGGATGACCGAGACGAGGGTCTGGACGAGCTGCGTGCGACGGGGAATCCGGCGCACGACGCGGTCGACGGCGGACGCGTCACTGGGCGTCATGCTGTCGAGCAGCTCGGCCTGCGCGCCGAGGCGCGGATGGGCGTGGACGTCAGCGACAGTCAACGTCGGATAGCGCTCGCGCAGCAGGGACACGAGCCGGGCGGATGACAGGCTGCCACCACCGTGGTCGAAGAAGTCAGCGTCCGCGGTGCGCACGTCGGTGCCGAGCACCGCGGCCCAGTGGCCGGCCAGCCAGGCGGCAGTCCCCGAGAGGTCGGTCGGCTCGTCGGTGGAGGCCCCGGGCAGCGGCCAGGGCAGCGCCGCCCGGTCAACCTTGCCGGACGTGCGGGTCGGCAGGGTCTCGGCAAGCGCGAGCGTCGGCACGAGCGCCGCGGGCAGCTCCTCGTGGAGCCGGGCCAGCGCCGCGGTGCGGTCGAAGCTGTCGGGGTCCTCGGGAACGACGTACCCGACGAGCACCTGGCTTCCGGCCGTCGTCGTCTTGACGGCGGCCGCGGCTCCCGAGACGCCCGGCAACCCCTGCAGGGCCGCGTCCACCTCGCCGAGCTCGATCCGTCGCCCACCCAGCTTGACCTGCTCGTCCGCGCGTCCGACGAAGACGAGCCCGTCGGGGTCGTTGACCACGAGGTCACCCGAGCGGTAGGCCCGCTCCCATCCGAGGGTCGGCATGGCGGCGTACTTCTCGGCGTCCTTGGCGGGGTCGAGGTAGCGAGCGAGCCCGACTCCGCCGATGATGAGCTGCCCCGTCTCTCCCACTTGGACCGGCCGGCCGTCCGGGCCGACGACGGCAAGGTCCCAGCCGTCGAGGGGGAGGCCGATGCGGATCGGCGTGGTGCCGTCGAGCCGGGCACCGCACGCGACCACGGTGGCCTCGGTGGGACCGTAGGTGTTCCACACTTCTCGGTCGGGCGCCACCAGGCGTTCAGCGAGCTCTGGTGGGCATGCCTCCCCGCCGAAGATGAGCAGGCGCACCGGCTCGAGGGCCTCGGCCGGCCAGAGTGCAGCGAGCGTGGGCACGGTCGACACGACCGTCACGTCCTGGGCGACGAGCCACGGCCCGAGGTCCATGCCGGTGCGCACGAGACTGCGCGGCGCCGTGACGAGGCAAGCGCCGTGGCCCCAGGCGAGCCACATCTCCTCACACGAGGCGTCGAAGGCGACGGACAGGCCGGCGAGTACGCGATCGTCGGACCCGATGGGGCTGTCCTGCAAGAACATCCGCGACTCGGCGTCCACGAAGGCAGCGGCCGAGCGGTGGGACACCGCCACACCGTTGGGTACGCCGGTCGACCCGGAGGTGAAGATCACCCACGCGTCGTCATCGATCGTCACGATGGTCGGCTCCTCAGGAGCGTCCCGTGTGCTGGGAGGGGTGGGAGACCTGACGTTCGACGGGACCGCGATCTGACGCTTTGCCCCGATCACCGCCGAGACGGCCGCCTCTGAGAACACGAGGTCCGCCCGCTCCTGGGGATCGTCCACGTCCACCGGAACGTACGCGGCTCCGGCGTGCAGGACGCCGAGGATCGCGATGTAGAGGTCGACCGTCCCGGAGGGCACACGCACCCCGACGCGGTCGCCTCGGCGTACGCCGGCGGCCGCGAGTCCGGCCGCGGTGCGCATGGCCTGCTCGGTCAGCTGCGTATAGCTCAGGACCGTCCTGGTGTCGTCAAGAGCCGGAGCGTCGGGATGCTTGGCGGTGGTCTCGGCCAAGATGTCCACCAGCGTCCTCGGAGGCGCTGCTCGGGCGCCAGCCAGCAGGGGATCGTTCACGCACTACTCCTCGGGTCCCGTGCCGGCGCACGGGCTCACAGGACGGACCGTAGACGGGCCGGGTTAACGGAGGGTGCTGCGTGTCCCTTCGCGGCGCGCACACCCCGTGGCAAGGGCTGGGCCAGCGGCTCGGGTGTTCGGCAACGGTTCACGAGCCCGCCACGTCGTTGGCACGAACCTGCCCGGACTTGCTCCCTACGGTCGAGACGTCAGAACTGACCAGAGCAGAGGATCTCCGATGCACGTGCGTCTTGTCGTCACCACCCTGGCGCTCGCAGGCACCGTCGCAGTGGGCGCAACCGGCTCGCCCGTGGCAGCGGCAACAGAGGCAACCAGCACCTCCGGCGCGGTGGCTGGGCAGCGCATACTCCCGCAGAAGACCCAGTTCGACCTCCAGACCCACCGCGGTGGGATCGGCATGACGACCGAGGAGTCGCTGGAGGGCTTCGCGAAAGCGATGCGCCTCGGCGTGACCACCCTCGAGCTCGACACGCAGGTGACGAAGGACGAGAAGGTCGTCGTCACCCATGACCGCCAGGTCAACGCCCAGAAGTGCCGCGACACGGCCCCGGTCGCGGCCGGTGACCCGACATACCCGTACGTCGGGAAGTACATCAAGGACCTCACGCTCGCCCAGATCAAGACCGTGGACTGCGGCTACCAGCAGCTGCCCGGCTTTCCTGAGCAGGAGCAGGTGGTCGGCTTCCGAATGGCCGAGCTGAAGGACGTGCTCGACCTCGTCAAGGCCTACGACGCCAAGCAGGTCAGCCTCAACATCGAGACCAAGGTCGAGGCCGGCGCGCCGGAGCAGACAGCGCCCCGCACTCTGTTCGTGCGTCGGGTCTTCGAGGAGATCCGCGGTTCCGGCATCGAGGATCAGGTCACGATCCAGTCGTTCGACTGGGGTGCGCTCAACGAGATGCACCGGCTCGCGCCGACGTGGCCGCTCGTCGCCCTGACGAACTACGACTTCCTGCAGGTCGGCAAGCCCGGCGCCTCGCCGTGGCTCGGTGGCGTGGACTCGGACGACTTCGGCGGCGACTTCGTCGCCACGGCCGCGGCCGCCGTGCCGGGGCTGACCGCGCTCTCGCCCAACTACGGCTTCCCGCAGAACGGGAAGGTCGGCGACACCGGCTTCCGCTTCTACCCGGACCCGGCCATGGTCGCGGCGGCCCACGCGCGCGGGCTCAAGGTGATCCCCTGGACGTGCGACGACCCCGCCACGGTGGATGCGCTCATCGACATCGGCGTCGACGGCGTCATCACCAACTAC
The DNA here is from genome assembly GCF_042666095.1 of Terrabacter sp. GCM10028922. Lineage (NCBI taxonomy): Bacteria > Bacillati > Actinomycetota > Actinomycetes > Micrococcales > Intrasporangiaceae > Terrabacter > Terrabacter sp. GCM10028922. Next base: position 207,344 of record NZ_JBHTFG010000006.1, read on the forward strand.
CCCAACCGGGTTCGGCAACTCATGGTCGACCGCGGCATGCGCCTGCCCAAGGCATACACGCCCCGCTGAGCCGGCACCGCTCTTCCGCCCTCCACCGTCCCCTCCACGACCCAGGAGTTCCCATGGTCAACCTCGACCGTCGCCGCTTCCTCCAGATCGCGGGCGGCGCCGCAGCAGCGACGATGCTGAACGAGAGCATCGCCAAAGCGGCGGCGATCCCCGCCAACCGCGCCACCGGCTCCCTGCAGGACGTCGAGCACATCGTCGTCCTCATGCAGGAGAACCGCTCCTTCGAGCACTACCTCGGCAGCCTCCGCGGCGTCAGAGGGTTCGGAGACCCGCACCCAGTCCAGCTCCCGAGCGGGATGAACGTGTGGCACCAGTCCGACGGCACGCGCGACATCCTCCCGTTCCATCCGAGCGTCGACGACCTCGGCGCGGCCTTTCTCGAAGGCCTGCCGCACAGCTGGACCGACGGCCAGGCCGCGGTCAACAGGGGGCACTACGACGGCTGGGTGCCCGCCAAGGGAACGACGACGATGGCGTACCTCAAACGTCAGGACGCCGCCTTCCACTACGCGCTCGCCGACGCGTTCACGGTGTGCGACGCGTACTACTGCTCGTTCATCGGCAACACCGACCCGAACCGCTACTACATGTGGTCGGGCTGGACCGGCAACGACGGCAAGGGCGGTGGACCGGTCCTCTACAACGACGAGCTCGGCTACGACTGGCGCACCTACCCGGAGCGGCTCGAGCAGGCGGGCGTGTCGTGGAAGGTCTACCAGGACGAGGGGACCGGGCTCGACGGCGCCGGCTCGTGGGGCTGGACGTCCGACCCCTACATCGGAAACTACGGCGACAACTCGTTGCTCTACTTCAACGCGTACCGCAACGCGGCGCCCGACTCCCCGCTCTACCGGAAGGCCCGGGTCGGCACCAAGGCCACCGAAGGGCAGGACTACTTCGAGCTGCTGCGCCGCGACGTCGAGGCAGACGCCCTGCCCGCGGTCAGCTGGATCGCGGCACCCGAGGCGTTCAGCGAGCACTCGAACTGGCCGACCAACTACGGCGCCTGGTACATCTCCAAGGTCCTCGACACCCTCACCTCGAACCCCGAGGTGTGGGCCAAGACGATCCTGCTCATCACCTACGACGAGAACGACGGCTTCTTCGACCACCTCGTCCCGCCACACGCGAACTCGCCTGTCATTCCTGGCGCTTCGACCGTGCCGACGGACCACGAGTTCTATGACGGCGAGCATGGCCCAGGCGCGTACGGGATGGGCCCGCGGGTGCCGATGTTCGTCGTGTCGCCGTGGAGCACGGGCGGCTGGGTCGCGTCCGAGACGTTCGACCACACCTCGATCCTTCGGCTCATGGAGGCTCGCTTCGGCGTCGACGAGCCGAACATCACCCCGTGGCGACGCTCCGTCGCCGGCGACCTGACATCGGCGTTCGACTTCTCCAAGACGGTCGAGAAGGTGCCGACCCTGCCGAGCACGACCAGCTGGAAGCCGTTCGACGACCAGCGCCACCCCGACTACCGGCCCACGCCTCCTCGCCAGGGCTCGATGCCGTCGCAGGAGCCCGGCACCCGCCCAGCGCGCCCGACCCCATACGACCTCGACGTCCGTGAGCACCGGACGAGCGGCGCCATCACCGTCGACCTCGACAACCTCGGCCGCCGTGGCGTGCATGTGCAGGCCCGGCTCATCGAGCCCGCCGGCGCGCCGCACAGCTACACCATTGGTTCCGGCGACGAGCTGCGAGCCACATGGCCCGTCACGGGGGAGTATGACATCCACCTCCACGGCCCGAACGGCTTCTTCCGCCGCTATGCCGGCAACATCGGCACCGACCGAGTCCGAGTCGAGTTGACCCGGGTCGGTCGCACCCAGCGCCTCTCCGTCGCCGTCGAGGCGCCGCGTGGCATCGAGGTCACTCTCGAGAATGCGTACGGCGACCGAACCAGGGTCGGCATTCGACCCGTCGTCATCGACACGACCGCGACTGGCGGCTGGTACGACCTCACGGTTGTTGCGGGGGACACGTCGTTCCTGCGTGCCTTCGCCGGTCATCTCGAGAACGGACACCCCTCCATCAGCGAACCCGCCCTTGGTGGCGTCGTCGAGGGCTGACCGGGCCGCTCGTCCACTCGTGTACACGTACAGTCATGCCGAATTGGCATGACCGCAGGGCGTCAAGCCTGGTCAGGGCACTCTGCCTCCGCTCTCAAGTGCTGCGCGTGGTTCATCGGCCACCCTCGCCTCTTCAGCCACTGCTCGGCCGAGGCCGCGCTCTGGAAGCCGCGGAGTGGCAGGAACACTGCCTGGTTGCCGACGATGCGCTGGCCTTGCTTGCTGTTGATGAACGTGACCAGTCGAGCGGAGACACTCGTCCCGGTGACGTCCGACTCGACTGTGGACACTACGTGCTCAGTGACCTGGCGGGGGCTCGGGATGCTCTCCGTTTGCCACGGCTTCGACCCAGTCCACTCCCGCGTCTGAGAGCTGGAAGCCATCCGGCCCGGTGTCGTGCAGCCACCACGCGCCAGCGGGGAGAGAGCCTCCCACTCGGACGAGATCATCCAGGACTGGCGGGTCGAGCGTTGCCCCGTTGTTGGCGACAAGCCAGTCGCGGCTTTCCTGTCGAAGGAGGGGCCACCAGGCTTCAAGGCTCATAGCTCCCACACTCCTCGCACCCATCCCCACGAGCAACCTCTGGAACGCTGCCGACGGCGGGCCCGGACGACCCAGCGGGCGCTGCACCTGGATGACTCTCCGGATCACACGGCGGGGTCCTTGCGCCTGATGTTGGTCCAGCCCGTCCAGCCGCGCTCCTCGAGGAGCTCGAGGAGGCGGTGCGCGCACGGGAACGACTCGACGAACGCCGTGTCGAGCAGCGCGACCACGTCGTCGCTGACGGGGTGTTCCTCCTCCATCCCCTCGGCCTCGGCTGCCGCCGCCTCGATGAAGGCGGCGACCCGGTCCGCCAGCGCGGGCAGCCGCGGGTCGTCGGGCCCGCAGTCGGCGAGGTCCCCGATGTCGAGATACAGCCGACGCAGCACCTCGGGCTCGATCTGCGCGTGCTTGATCGCCATGAGGGCCCGCACTGCGCCCGGCATCTGGGCAGCGATCAGGATCCAGCTGTCGCGCTCGACCTCGATCACCCGCTCCCGGGAAGCCGAGCTCGCGCATCCGGTCGAGGTACGCGACCGCTTCGGGCGGCAGGGCCAGGCTCTCGCCGGCTGCGAGCTTGGCAATCCGCTCCCGGTGACGCTGGCGCTCCCGGATCTCGGCGCGCAGGCGGCGGTCGATGTCCTCGACTGCCGCTGCGAACTCCGGGCCACCCGCCGCCAGGAGTTCCTGCACTCGCGAGAGCGGGACGCCGGCGTCGGCGAGGGTGCGGATCTTGACGAGGTCGACCACCGCGGCCGCGTCGTAGCGCCGGTAGCCCGAGTGGTCGCGCCCGGGCTCGGGCAGCAACCCCTTGGCGTGGTAGTGACGGACCGCGCGCACCGTCACGCCGGCGTACGACGCGATCTGGCTGATCGTCAGCATGGCCCTATTCTGCGAGCTTCCTGGCCAGGTCGCGGTTGAGCGACGCGCGCCACTGCCCAGGTACGACGTGGTGCCGCGCAAGTGCTCATTCCAGAACTCGTGTCTCAACTGCGTTGTTCGTCGGTGGGGTGGGTCAGGCGACCTTGCTGCGGTAAGTGCGCATCGCGAGCGCGTACGCGACGAGCAGCAGGGCGACGCACCAGGCGAGGGCGATCCAGCCGTCGTTGCCGAGCGGCTGTTCGGCGTAGAGGCTCCGGATGGTGTTGACGATCGAGGTGACCGGCTGGTGGTCTGCGAACCAGCGCACCGGGCCCGGCATGCCGGAGGTGGGCACGAAGGCCGAGCTGATGAAGGGCAGGAAGATCAGCGGGTAGGAGAACCCGCTCACGCCGTCGACCGACTTCGCGGTCAGCCCGGGGATCACGGCCAGCCACGTCAGCGCCAGCGTGAACAGCACCATGATCCCGAGCACCGCGAGCCAGGCCAGCACTCCGGCACCGGAGCGGAAGCCCATCGCCACCGCGACGAGGACGACGAGCACGAGCGAGGTCAGGTTCGCCACGACCGAGGTCAGCACGTGGCTCCACAACACGGCCGACCGGGTGATCGGCATCGACTGGAACCGTTCGAAGATGCCGCCCGAGACGTCGGTGAAGAGCCGGAAAGCGGTGTAGGCGATGCCGGATGCGACCGTGATGAGCAGGATCCCGGGCAGCAGGTAGTTGACGTATGAGCTGCCGCCGACATCGATCGCGCCGCCGAAGACGTAGACGAATAGCAGCAGCATCGCGATCGGTGTGACGGCGGTGGTGATGATCGTGTCCGGGCTGCGCAGGATATGGCGCAGGGACCGCTTGAGCAGGACGGTCGTGTCGTGGACGAAGTAGGTGGTCATCCCTGGGTCCTTGCCTGTGAGGGGCCGTCGTGGCCGACGATAGCGAGGAAGATGTCTTCGAGGCTCGGCTGCTTCTCGACGTACTCGACCTCGGTCGGCGGGAGCAGCTGCTTGAGCTCGGCGAGGGTGCCGTCGGCGATGATCCGGCCCTCGTGAAGGACCGCGATCCGGTCCGCGAGATGCTCGGCGTCGTCGAGGTACTGCGTCGTGAGCAGCAGCGTGGTGCCGTGACCAGCGAGCTCTTGCACGGTCTTCCAGACCTCGATCCGGGACTGTGGGTCAAGGCCGGTCGTCGGCTCGTCGAGGAAGAGCACGGGCGGGTCGCCGATGAGGCTCATCGCGATGTCGAGGCGCCGGCGCATGCCGCCGGAATAGGTCGCCGTCCTTCGCCCAGCCGCGTCCGTGAGCGCGAACCGAGCGAGCAGGCCGTCGGCGATCAGGCCTGCGTTCCTGAGACGTCGCAGCTGGGCGACCAGGACGAGGTTCTCCCGCCCGGTGAGGATCTCGTCGACGGCGGCGAACTGTCCGGTGAGGCTGATCGACTCGCGGACCTTCGCGGGCTCGGTGGCGACGTCGTACCCGTTGACGGTCGCGGTCCCGCCGTCGGCCTTGAGCAGCGTGGACAGGATCTTCACCGCGGTGGTCTTGCCGGCGCCGTTGGAGCCCAGCAGGGCGAAGATGGTGCCCGCGGGGACGCTCAGATCTACGCCCCTGAGCACCGCATGGTCGCCGTAGGACTTGGTGAGCCCGACGATCTCGATGGCTGGTTTCGTGGTCATGACCGCAAGCCTGCAACCCTGACCCTGCGTCAAGGTCAAGTCTCATTTTCGCCGGCGTCTTCTGCGCCGCCCCATACGGGCCGCGGGCGCGCCATACCCCCCTACCCACGGCTGATCAGGGGCGGAATCGGTAGCCCATCCCCGGTTCGGTGAGGAAGTGGCGGGGGCGGGTCGGTTCCGGTTCGAGCTTTCGGCGCAGTTGGGTCATGTAGAGCCGGAGGTTGGCGGGTTGGTTCACGGATGTGGGTCCCCATACCTGGGCGAGCAGCTGTCGCTGGGACATGAGCTTGCCTGGCTGCCGGACGAGCGCCTCGAGCAGGCTCCATTCCGTGGGGGTCAGGTGCACCGGTTGCGTGTCGCCGTCACCGAATGTCCGGGTGATGGCCTTGTCTGCGAGGTCGACCGTGACGTCGCCGAACTCGACACGCGGCGCCGGGGCGGTGTCGCCGGGGAGCGATCGCCGGGTGACGGCGCGCATTCGTGCGAGAAGCTCGTCCATGCCGAAGGGCTTGGTCACGTAGTCGTCGGCTCCTGCGTCCAGGGCGGCGACCTTGTCCTGGCCGGCGCCACGACCGGACAGGACGATGATGGGCACATCGCTCCAGCCACGTACGCCATGGATCACTTCCACGCCGTCGAGGTCGGGCAGCCCCAGGTCGAGGATGACCAGGTCGGGGGAGACGGACGCGACGGTTCGTAGGGCTTCGGCGCCCGAGGTCGCGACGTGCACGTCGTGGTCTCGGGCGCGCAGGTTGATCCGAAGCGCGCGGGCGAGCTGGGGGTCGTCGTCGACGACCAGGACGCGAGTCACTGCTCGGCTCCCGGATCGGTGGGCAGGGCGAGCACCATGGTCAGCCCTCCGTCGGCGGTCTCCGTGGGCGTGAGCGTCCCACCCATCGCCTCGGCCAACCCACGGGACAGGGCCAGGCCGATGCCGAGCCCCGAGGTGTTGTCGGTGTCGCCGAGCCGCTGGAACGGACTGAAGATGCGCTCTCTGTCCCGTTCGGGGACGCCGCGGCCGTGGTCGATGACGTGGAGTTCGACTCGGTCGCCACAGGCACGGCCCGTCAGTACAGGGGGTGCAGCGTCCGGACCTCCGTGACGCAGGGCATTGCCGATGATGTTGACCAGGACGCGCATGACGAGCGCGGCGTCCCCGACGACCGCGGGCAGCTCATCGGGCAGGTCGATGACCGCGTTCGCCGCGTCGGGACCCAGCTCGTCAAGGACCGGGGGAAGGAGCTCATCGAGCCACAGCGTCTGGTGCAGGACGGTGAGCACTCCGGCGCGCAGGCGTGACAGGTCGAGCAGGTCGGACACCAGCGAGGCGAGCCGGGTCAACGACTCGTCTGCCGTGGCGAGAAGCTCGTCGCGTTCGTCGTCGGTCCATGTGACGTCTCGGCTGCGCAGGCTGGTGACGGCGGCCGTCGCCGAAGCGAGCGGCGTGCGCAGGTCGTGTCCGACGGCAGCGAGCAGCGCGTCTCGCAGCCCTTCGGATGCCTCGAGCCGAGCGGCGAGGGCAGCGCTGCGGGCCAGCTCGTCCCGTTCGAGCAGCGCCTGCGCCTGAGCCGCGAAGGCACCGAGGATGGCTCGGTCCGACGAGCCGAGCAGGCGTCCCGAGAGGGCGAGGACGAGGTCTTCTCCGGCGGGAAGGTGCACATCGGCCGTCGCCGGTTCCCGGGGGGCGTCCGGGCCTCGTGAGCCGACCACGTGCCACGTCTCCGCGGCGGCCGGGTCTCGGCGCAGCAGGCTCGCCGAGGTCATCCCGAAGGCCCGCCGCATCTGCTCGAGCAGCGTCGGCAGGGCGTCCTCGCCGCGCAGTGTCGCGCGCGCGACCTCCGAGAGGGTCCGTGCCTCGGCGGCCGCTCGTGCCGCCGTCGAGGCCGTCGTAGCGGCCCGGTGCACGACACCGCTGACCAGCAGCCCGACCACCACGAAACCCACGACTGTCCAGATGTTGTGGGGCTGACCGATCTCCAGCGTGCGCACCGGCGGGATGAACCAGTAGTTGAGCAGGGTGGAGCTCAGCAGCGCGCAGAGGATCGCTGACCACAGGCCGCCGACGAGGGCTGTGACGATGACGGCCAGCAGCAGAGCCAACGAGTCACCAGCGAGACCGAGACCCGGGCCGAGGGCGACCAGGCCCGTGGTGATGACGACGGGCAGGACGACCGCCAAGGCAAGCCCGGTGAGCCGACGCGCGCGGGGCAGGCCACTGACGGTGGACAGCTCGGGGAGCGCGCCCAGCGGCATACCCACGTCTTCGGTCACGCAGCCATCCTTGCGCAATCCTTGCGGCAGGACCGAACTCCCTTGCAACACCTATGCGGACGCGCCCATAGCGTCGAGAGGTGCTCAATCAACTGTCCACGGCCAAGCGCCTGCTCGTCGGTCGTCCCCTGCGCAACGAGAACCTCGAGGAGACGTTGCTGCAGAAGCGCATCGCCCTTCCCATCTTCGCCTCCGACCCCCTCTCATCCGTCGCCTACGCCACCGAGGCGATCCTCAAGGTCCTCACGCTCGGGGGCCTCGCGTACCTCTACCTCACGCCGTGGATGGCGGCTGCCGTCGTCGTGCTGCTGATCACGGTGGTCATCTCGTACCGGCAGGTTGTCATGGCGTACCCGAGCGGCGGCGGGTCGTACGAGGTGGTGCGTGACAACCTCGGCCAGGGCGCGGCCATGGTCGTGGCCGCGTCGCTGATGGTCGACTACGTCATGACCGTCGCCGTGTCCGTGGCCGCCGGCATCGACAACGTCATCTCCGCAGTGCCCGCCCTCAACGCCCAGCGGGTCACCATCGCGGTCGCCGTCATCGCGGCTCTGACCCTCATGAACCTGCGCGGGACACGCGAGTCGGGACGGGCGTTCGCTGTGCCGACCTACGTGTTCGTGACCTGCATCCTGGCCGTCAGCGCGTTCGGCCTGATCCGGGCGCTCCTCGGGGACGCGCCGGTGGCCGAGAGCGCCGGCTACTCCGTGCACGCCGAACAGACCGGCTTGACCGGCCTGGCGCTGCTCTTCCTCGCGCTCAAGGCATTCTCCTCCGGGTGCACCGCCCTGACCGGGGTCGAGGCCATCAGCAACGGCGTCCCCGCCTTCCGTACGCCGAAGTCACGCAACGCGGCCCGAACCCTCGTCGCCATGGGGGCCCTCGCGGTGGCGATGTTCGTCGGCATCACGGTCCTGGCCATCGTCGCCAAAGTCCACGTCGCAGACACGACGTGTGACCTGATCGGGTTCCGCGGCGACTGCGAGTCGGACCCCCAGCAGACCGTCATCGCCCAGCTCGCATCGGCGGTCTTCGGCGCGGGAAGCGTGATGTTCTATCTCGTGCAGGCATCGACCGCGCTGGTGCTCATCCTCGCGGCCAACACCGCCTACAACGGCTTCCCGATGCTCGCGTCGCTCCTGGCACAACACCGGCTCATGCCGACGCAGCTACGCACCAGAGGCGACCGGCTGGCGTACAGCAACGGCATCGTCGCGCTCGCCCTGGTCGCCGGTCTGCTGGTCGTCGCCTACCACGCGGATGTCGACCAGCTGCTGCACCTCTACATCCTGGGCGTCTTCACCAGCTTCACCCTCAGCCAGGTCGGCATGGTCCGGCACTGGAACCGTGAGCTCCAGGTCGTGATCGCCCCAGGAGTCAGGCGCCGCATCAACGGCGCCCGGCTCTTGAACGCCTTCGGCGCCACCCTGACCGGACTCGTCCTCGTCATCGTGCTCGTCACCAAGTTCACCGGCGGCGCCTACCTCGTGGTCATCGCAGTGCCGCTGCTCTGCCTGCTGATGCGCGCCGTCAACCGCCACTACGCCAAGGTCACCCAAGAGCTCAGCCCCACCAGAGACGCGCGGCTGCTGCCGAGCCGGGTCCACGCCATCGTGCTGGTGTCGCGCGTCAACGAGCCGGTGCTGCGCGCCATCGCCTATGCACGCGCCACCCGCCCGTCATCGCTCACCGCGCTCACCGTCTGTGTCGACCCCGAAGAGGCGCGCACCATCGAGGACGACTGGGGCGAGGCGGACCTGCCAGTGCCACTGACCCTGCTCGACTCGCCGTTCCGAGACATCACCACACCCGTCGTGGACCACGTCATGCGGCTGCGCACGGACAACCCGCACGACCTCGTCGTCGTCTTCATCCCCGAGTACGTCGTCGACCGCTGGTGGGAGGGCATCCTGCACAACCAGAGCGCCCTGCGGCTCAAGCTCCGGCTGCTCACCCTGCCCGGCGTCGTGGTGACGAGCGTCCCGTACCACCTGGCGGCCGACACCGATGAGCACGCGGAGGTCAGTCGCGCATGAGGTCTCGAACCGCGACCGCAGGCTCAGCCGCCGACGTGAATGTGCGGACGTCGGCTCTCCTCGGGCTCGGCGCGGCGCAGGATCTCGTGGACGAGCGGTGGGACGTCGCCCTCGCCGGCAATGAGGAATCGCAGCACGTTCTGGCCCGGGGCCTTCTGGCTCCATTCGAAGTACGCGTGCGGCGGCTTGCTCATCCGGTCGCGCACATCGAGAAGCACGGCGGCCAGGACATTCGGCACCGAGGGCCCTGTCGCACGAAGCACGCGGTGGCCGCCGACCACCTCGGACGTCACGTGCACGGTGGTCTCGAAGTCGCTGGCGTCGCTGATCTCGACCTCGAGGAAGATCGCGCCCTGCCGCGCGTTGAGGTGGTTGAACATCCGGATCTCCAGCGACTTCTCGCGGTACTCATCCCGGTCGCCGGCTTGGCGCTTGTTGGCGATGAAGCGCATCGGCTGCGGGCCGAGGGCAGCGTCGTCGAGCATCGCCCGGGCCCCGTCGTCGTAGACCACCTGCAGCACGCGCAGCTCGGTGGAGCGGGCGATGCGGGACCAGACGCTGATCACGACGATCAGGGCGATGAAGACACCGGCGATGAGCAGGCCCTCTGGGCGGTCGACGATCGTGACGGCGAACGTGTACACGAACACGGCGCTGACGACGGCGAAGAAGGCGGCGGTGCCGCGGTGGCCCCGGCGCAGCTCGGCCAGGAACACGGCGATCGCAGCGGAGGTCATCAGCGCGAGGACGCCGGTGGCGTATGCGCCGGCCTGCTGGTCGACGCTCGCCCCGAACGCGAGGGTCACCACGGCCGCGATGAACGACAGGACCAGGACGAGCGGGCGGGTGGAACGCGCCCAGTCCGGAGCCATGCCGTACCTGGGCAGGTAGCGCGGCACGATGTTGAGCAGCCCGGCCATGGCCGATGCCCCCGCGAACCACAGGATGCCGATGGTGGCCGCGTCGTAGACGGTGCCGAAGGCGTCACCGAACAGCTCGTGGGCGAGGTACGCGAGCGCACGCCCGTTGGCCTCGCCGCCGGGCTCGAACTGCTCGTGCGGGATGAGCAGGGTCGTCACGAGCGAGGACCCGAGCAGCATGACGCTCATGATGAGGGCAGCCGTGGTGAGCAGCTTCTTGGCGTTGCGGATACGCCCGACCGGGTGCGCCTCGGTGTCGCCCGCGTCCCCCTTGACGAGGGGCATGACGACGACGCCGGTCTCGAAGCCCGACAGTCCCAACGCCAGGGCCGGGCACACGGGCAGAGCCGCGCCGATGATCCCGAACGGAGCGGAGTGCTCGAGCGTCATCGCACTCGTCCAGTCGCTGAACGCCGTCGGGTGGTCGCCCAGCTCGACCGCGGCGCGACCGATGACGACGAGGCTCAGACCGAGGTAGGCGACGACGAGGACCACGGCGACACCGATCGCCTCCTTGGAGCCCTTGAGGAACACACCGGCCAGGGCGACGAGCAGCGCGAGGGTCACGACCACGTTGCGACCTTCGAGTGCCTCGTGCAGGTACGGGTTCTCGATCAGGTGGGCCGTGGCGTCGGCGGCCGACAGCGTGATCGTGATGATGAATCCGGTGGCCACGAACCCGATGAGGCACAGCACGAGCACCTTGCTCGGCCAGTACGACAGCAGCCGCTCGAGCATCGACAGGCTGCCGTCACCGTGCGGGCTCTCTTCCGCGACCCGGCGGTACATCGGCAACGCGGCGAAGACCGTGATCAGCACGAGCACGAGGGTTGCCACCGGCGAGAGCGCTCCGGCGGCGAGCGCGGCGATCCCGGGTTGGTAGCCGAGGGTGGAGAAGTAGTCGACGCCAGTCAGGCACATGACGCGCCACTACGGCTGCACGTGCGCCTTCGCCGTGGCCTCCCGTTCACTCTCGTAGTAGCCGCCGGTGTCGGCCTCGTCGGCGTCAAGCAGCCACCGGGTGAACGGGGTGCGCTCGCGCTGTTGCGTAGTCACAGCGGGCGAGTCTATGGGCCTGAGCCGAGCCCTCATCGTGCTGGGTGTCAACCACGCGTCAGAACCAGTCGTCAAGGGGCCGACGTTCTGCCCTTGACCCATCGGCGCTGGAAGAGGAGTGCCCATGATCGAGAACACCATGGTCATCCTCACCGGCGTAGCCGTACTGGCCCATCTGGTCTATCTCCTGTGGCACGACGGCCGACATTGACAACGAAGAAACCCCGAACCCAGCGAGTCACGGCGCGTTCGGCGCGTCGCGTCCCACCCATGCCCGCAAAAGCCCTTGACCTGCAGGTATGCGGTCGAGGGGCGCTCCTCGTGTCGCGTTCCTTCCGGCTGGTTCCCGTCCAAACGCGGACGGTTACGCGGCCTCCTGAGTCCCGGCGCTGCGGGTCACGAGCGGCCCCTTGCTCTCGAACGGCTGGGCGATTCGAGTCGTCGGGCACGAAGGCGAAGGGAAGTGACGACTCGTGCGCGACGCCAGTGGGAAGAGCGGGCGCGACTTCGGGGCGGCGATGGCGGTTCGTCGCGGGACGGGCCCGAAATCGACATGCCATCGGCACGGCCTCCACCGAATCAGCGGATAGGGCTCCTCGCAAGCGCGCAGAGCCCGGCAGACATCCCAGGTTCTGCCGGCGTCAAGCGGCCTTGTGAATGTGGTGGTCCCAGGCCGGTTGTTCGTCGTAGTGGGTGTGGGTCTCAAGGCAGCCGTGGAGGATCCCGACGAGTCGGTTGGCGAGCTGGCGCAGGGCGGCGTGGTGGCTGGTGCCGCGGTCCGGAGGCGACAGGTCCGTCGAGTCCGCGCAGAAGTGCGGGGGACCGTCATGAGGGGCGAATGCTGATTCGCCGGCCTTCCGCCAATCGTTGACAAGGGTGGGTGTTGGGAATCTATGCTTTGTCCCACATCGATCGACTGTTTCGCGATATGGCACAGCGGTCGAGCCGATGACCTACCTGCATCAGAAAGCGCGACACGCAGTTCGCCCCGGTCGTCCGTGGCGACCGCGGCGGAGAGCGACGGTGCCCTGATCGAAACCGGAGACACCCTGTCCACCACCACGACCGCGGCGCACGACGAAATCCCCTCGTCGAGTCGCACCTCCATCACATGGCAAGTGAAGTTCGTCCTGCTCGCCGCCATCTGTGGCTCCAATTTCCTGTTCATGAAGGTGGGGCTTCAGAGCTTCTCCGCGGTTCAGGTCGCGACGTTCCGCCTGGTAGTCGGCGCGGCAATCCTCTGTGGGGCGCTCCACGTGAGGGGAGGGCGACTGCCCCACTCAGTGCGCGGCTGGTGGCACCCGCTCGTCGCCGGCGGGCTGCTGGCTACCTTGCCCTGCATTCTGTTCGTGGCTTCGACGGAACGGGTCTCCTCCGGCCTCGCCGGCATCGGCAGTGCGACGACTCCGCTCTTCGCCGCTCTGTTCGGCTTCCTTCTGGTGCCCCACGACCGGCCCGCGCCGTACAAGATGATGGCGGTGCTCGCCGGCTTCGCCGGGGTGGTCATCATCATGGAGCCCTGGCAGTCACTGGGTCGCCCGGACGCCCTCGGCTTCGGCATGTCCTTGGCAGCGGCAGCGAGCTGGGCGCTGGGCTGGGCCTACTACTGCCGGTTCATGCAGGACAGCGATGCAGGCCACCTGTCGGTGCCAACGGCGCTGCTCGTGGCCGGCGCGGGCTTGATGCTTCCGGTGCTGCTGGCGTGGTGGTGGCTGAACCGGGACGAGTACGTGACACCGTGGGGCGGCCACACGGCCGACGAGTTCACGCTGATGCCAGTGCTGGCCGTGCTCGTCCTAGGCGTGATCGGAACAGCCATCGCCTATGCCCTCCAGCTGGACGTCGTTCGCGACGCTGGGGCCACGGTGGGTGCTTCGATCACGTACCTGGTGCCCGTGGTGTCGGTCGCCCTTGGCGTCGGTGTCTTGGGCGAGCACGTCGGGGGACCGCAGCTGATCGGCGCCGCCGTCGGCGTGACCGCCGTTGCCGTCATCGGGCTGCCGACTCGACAGCAGGTCAGGGCGGGCGTGGGCGCCGACGCTTCGTCCATCCCGAGTGACGAGAGGCACGAACATGACGCTGCACCTGGAGAGTGACGCTGTCGAGCGTCTGTGCAATTAGCGAAGCGGGAAACACCTCGGCGTCGAGACAAGCTGGACCTGCGTGAGACGGCGGGGCGCAAGGAACACCCGATCAGCGACGGCTGTTCGCCGAGTCCGGCTTCTAGGCGGATGCTCGTCAAGGGAGGTCCGTTCCAACGCGGTGACGTGTATTGGTTCGAAGACCCAGCCATTCCCGAGGCGCGGTTGAGGTTGTGCTCACAGCACTCGTGGACGCTCCACCTCCATATGCGTGCACTGGAAACGCACGGATAGGTGGCAGTCCGAGAGCAGCGCCGCCGCAAGTGCGACTGGGCGCTCGACCGCCCGCCGCGTGAGCTGCGAATCCAACAGGCGATGGGAGGCGGCGGTCCGGTCCGGAGGCGGCATGCGGATGGTGACCTATGCCATGGTCCGGGAGCGCTGGGTGAAGATCGGCAGGACGACCGCTGTGGAGGCCCGGTACAGGAGGCTGTTGGTCCGGGAGCACCGTGGCCGGCCGGTACGGGAAAGTCGACCGCGATGGCCGGGGTCCGCGCCGGGTGGGAAGCCAGGTTCGGTCCCGGGTCCGTCGTCGGGTTGGCGCCGTCAGCGGCCGCCGCCGAGGTGCTGGCGGAGGCGGTGGGCGTGCCGACCGAGAACACGACCAAGTGGCTGACCGAGGCCGCCCGGCAGCCCGCACGACTGGAGGAGCTGGACCGCCTGGCGGCGCGGCTGGACCGGGCCAGCCCCTCACTCCGAACCCGCGCACTAACCCGCCGGGCCAGGACGGTGGCCGCCGAGATGGACCGATGGCGGCTGAAGCCGGGGCAGCTGGTCATTGTCGACGAGGCGTCGATGGCCGGCACGTTCGAGCTCGACGCCCTCACCGCCTAGGCCGAGCAGCCAGCGCCAAGGTGCTGCTCGTCGGGGACTGGGCCCAGCTGTCGCCGGTGGCTGCGGGGGGGTGCGTTCAAGCTCGTCGCGACCGACCGCGACGAACCCCCGCACCTGATGAATGTGCGCCGCGCCGGTTCCGGTACGAGTGGGAACGCGACGCATCACTCGGGCTGCGCGCGGGGCGGCCCACGGCGGCGGAGCTGTACGCCCGTCACGGTCGCGTCGAGGGGGGCGACCGCGAGTCGATGCTCGACCTGCTCTACGAGGCCTGGCGGGCCGACATCAAGGCCGGCAAGCAGTCCATCATGGTCGCGGCCGACGCGCAGACGGTGGCCGACCTCAACGCTCGCGCCCGTGCCGACCGGGTGGCCGCGGGCGAGGTCACGGATGCCGGTGTGGCGATCGCCGGGGGAGCGACGATCGGGGTGGGGGATGTGGTCGTCACCCGCCTGAACCAGCGCGACCTGGCCACCTCCGGCGCGTGGGTGAAGAACGGCGACACCTGGACCGTGACCGCCATCCGCGCCGACGGCTCAGTGCGAGTTCGGCGCCCGACCGGTGGGGGAGTCGCCGTCCTGCCGGCCGGCTACATGCGTGAGCACGTCGAGCTCGGCTACGCGACTACCGCGCACCGTGCCCAGGGCCGGACCGTCGACACCGCGCAGGCGTACGTCACCGCCACGACGACGCGCGAACCGCTCTACGTGATGGCCACCCGCGGCCGCGAGAGCAACCGGCTCTATGTCGACACGATGTACGACCCGGACCTCGCCACCGCCCACGACGAGCCCGTCGGGGTCGAGCCGGTGGAGGTCCTCAAGCAGGTCCTCGCGCACTCGGGTGCCGACACGTCCGCCTCCGAAACACGCCGCGATGGAGAGCGAGCAGCCGAAAGCCCGGCCCGGCTCGACGCCGAAGGCGCCGCGATCTTTGTCCACAACCGGGAGACGCCGCTGGCCCAAGACCTCATCAGGTCCGGCATCACGCCCGAGGAGATCGAGGCCGCCAAACGCGCCGACCGGTGGCGACCACTCCTCGCCGGTATCCACCACGCCGAGCGGCTCGGCATCAACATCGGTGGCGTGATCGGGTTGCTTGGAGAGCCGGTCGAGTCGCCCGAGACGCACAACCGACTCCTCCTACTGGAGTCGAAACTCGCTCGCCACAGGACCGTCGACGCCGAGCCTCAACTCGATCAACAGCATCGATCCAGGACGGTCAGCGGGGCATACCCCCGCGCATGACGCCGTACGGATCGCTCCTGGACTTGCGGCACTTGACGTCACAGAGTGTGCCTACCTTCGGACGCACCCTCCTCCAGCCGATGGGTTACCCCACGCTCGGTGCCACAGCCAATGCGTCGATCTCGACTCGGAAGTCTGGGTGAACCAGGCCAGCAACACGCACCAACGAGCAGGCGGGCGGGTGTTCTGCATCCTGGTGTTCGTCTCGCACATTGCGGAACGCGCCCAGATCGTCCAGATCGGTCAGATAGACCGTCAGTTTGACCACGTGCTCCAGGCCGGAGCCTGCCGCAGCCAGCGCGGTGATCAGATTGGCGTAGACCTGCCGGACCTGGGCCTCAGCGTCCTCTCTACCGACCAAATTGCCGTAGGCATCCAGAGGAACCTGACCCGAGACAGCGACCATCGCTCCGGCGAAGACGACCGCGTGGCTGTAGCCGTTTGCCGGGGGTGAGCCGTTGGGCCGTATGAAATGATCCATGGCGTCGATCATGCTACGGGCGGCACATCGTGAGGCACGAAGACTATCGCCTGGCTCCCGTCACTGGCCCCGTGGACACCATTTCACTGCGGGCAGGCGAGTCTGAGCTCGCGGATTGGCCTCACAGCGTTCGGGCGCTTGGACCTCACTCGCGCTGGGTGCCGGGGGTAGCGCCTTCCTTGGTGGTCGACGACGCGTTGACACGTGTTCCGTCGAGCTGGGATCGCCCCGTGGTCTCTGCAAGCCCGACCTTCGGCTTCTGCCAAGGCGCGGCCTCGGGGTGGTGCAGGTCGAACGCCGGTCGTTCGGACCGGATCCGCGGCAGCGACGTGAAGTTGTGGCGCGGCGGCGGGCACGACGTGGCCCACTCGAGCGAGGCGCCGTAGCCCCACGGGTCGTCGGACTCGACGAGGGGCGCGCTGCGCCACGTCTTCCAGACGTTGTAGGCGAACGGGATCATCGACGCGCCGAGCAGGAAGGCGCCGACGCTCGAGATGATGTTCGCGAGCTGGAAGCCCTCCTCCGGCAGGTAGTCGGCGTAACGGCGGGCCATGCCCTCGACGCCGAGCCAGTGCTGGATGAGGAACGTCATGTGGAAGCCGATGAACAGCATCCAGAAGTGGATCTTGCCGAGCGTCTCGTCGAGCATCCAGCCGGTCAGCTTGGGCCACCAGAAGTAGTAGCCGGCGAACATCGCGAAGACCACGGTGCCGAAGACCGTGTAGTGGAAGTGCGCGACGACGAAGTAGCTGTCGGTGAGGTGGAAGTCGAGGGCCGGGCTGGACAGGATGATGCCGGTCAGGCCGCCGAACAGGAAGGTCATCAGGAAGCCCATCGCCCACAACATGGGGGCGTGCATGGTGACCTTGCCGCCCCACATCGTGCCGATCCAGTTGAAGAACTTGATACCGGTCGGCACCGCGATGAGCATGCTCATGATGGCGAAGAACGGCAGGAGCACCTGGCCCGTGGCGTACATGTGGTGCGCCCAGACCGTCACGGAGAGCGCGGCGATGGCGACCGTCGCGAACACCATCGTCTTGTACCCGAACAGAGGCTTGCGCGAGAAGACCGGCAGGACCTCACTGATGATGCCGAAGAACGGCAGCGCGATGATGTAGACCTCCGGGTGCCCGAAGAACCAGAACATGTGCTGCCACAACATCGCTCCGTTGTTCTCGGCGTCGAAGATGTGCATCCCGAAGCGGCGGTCACCACCGAGCGCCAGCAGCGCCGAGGCAAGCACCGGGAACGACATGAGGACGAGCAGGCTTGTGATGAGGACCGTCCACGTGAACATCGGCATCCGGAACATCGTCATGCCGGGCGCGCGCATGCAGATGATCGTCGTGATGAAGTTGACGGCGCCGAGGATCGTGCCGAAGCCCGCGAACGCGAGGCCGAAGACCCACAGGTCGCCGCCGAGGCCCGGCGTGTAGCTGACGTCGGAGAGCGGCGCGTAGGCGAACCAGCCGAACGCGGCTGCACCGGCCGGCGTCAGGAAGCCTGCCGTCGCGATGAGGCCACCGAAGAGGTAGAGCCAGTACGCGAACATGTTGAGGCGCGGGAACGCCACGTCGGGCGCACCGATCTGCAGCGGCATCACGGCGTTGGCGAAGCCGGCGAAGAGCGGCGTCGCGAACAGCAGCAGCATGATCGTGCCGTGCATCGTGAACAGCTGGTTGTACTGGTCGGGGTTGTCGACGACCTGCAGGCCCGGGGCGAGGAGCTCGGCGCGGATGAGCAGCGCCATGATGCCGCCGAGCAGGAAGAAGACGAACGACGTGATGAAGTAGAGGTTGCCGATGACCTTGTGGTCGGTCGTCGTCACCCACTTCACGAACGTCTGGCCCTTGGCCAGCCGCGCAGTCGGGCGAACGCCGCCGGACTCCTCCACTTCCACGTGGCCATGAGATTGCTGGACTGTCGTCATGAAGCCTCCAAGGCAGAGCTGGTTCTGCACCAGGTCCCCGGCTCAATTGCTTCCGCGCCGTCGCGGCGCCTGAATGCGGCGATTCGTGTTCGACACGGCGACACGCCATCCGGGCGTCCATTCGGGTTCGGCCCCCTGGCCAATCTTCTTCGTCTGACCGGCCAGGTTTACGCCTCCCTCTAGGCTCCGAGGTGGGCAAATCGAGCCCGTCGCCGCAGCGCGAGCCGGCGGAGGCGCAGTTCCCGGATCAAGGCCCTTTGCCGAACCAAGATGGGAAATCGGCTCGGAGTGGAAAGGGTCGCGTCCGGGTCTGCGACCAGCGGTTGTAGATCGCGCAGCGCGTCCTCAGACGCGGCTAGCTGCTGCAGGAGCTCCCGGATCGATAGGGCGCTCAATGGCTTGCCGGGAGCGGACGTTTCGTCTGAGCCGCTTGAGATGCGCCGAGGCGTCATCGTCGTCGTCATCGTCCAACCATGCTTCGGAGCGTGCGCGGTGAGTGCTCTGCTGCGAGCCGTGAGAGGGCCAGTGCGCTGACAAGAAGGCCGAAGTCGCGGAGCGCGACATCGTAGTAGTCGGGGATCGACAGGAGGTTGACGATGATGCCGGCCAGCCATGCAGCAACCAGCAGCCCGCCAAAGCGCGGCAGCAATGCCACAGCAACGCCGGCAAGGACTTCGACTACTCCGACGGCGTACATTGCCTGCTGGGCCGTCCCAGGGATCAGGTCGTTGATCCACGGGGCCAGATAGTTGGGCCAATCGGTAAGCACGTTCGCGAACTTGTCCAGCCCGAATACGATCGGGGCCACCGTGAAGACGGTTCGCAACAGAAGGAACGCTTGCCGCGATGTGGATCCTCCCTGCACGGGGGTCGCGACGTCGTGGGGCCGGGGGATGATACCCATCATCAGCACCTGTCTACTAGTGGTTGGTTGGCACGGAGATAACCGGGCGCTCGTGTCATTGGTGGATCGTTCCGTGGGAAACGGAGCAGCTGCCGACCCGCCCCTGGCCGCTGTGGGCACCGGCGGGGCCCAATGCCCATGTGCGGCGGCTGCGCTTGTGCCGGGGAGCTACGTCTTCCCCCGGTCCCTTCTGCCAATGCGTTAAGTCCACTGTGCCGCAACGAGGCCGACCTGCCACTGTCCATGACCGGCCAACAACCTGGCCCTCTCGCTTCCGACTGGCAGCAACGAGCGGGCCGACAGTTTGGTCGTCTGATGTGGTGACGAAGCGGTTGTTTCCTCGGTTGCCGCCTGAGCCCTGTGTGGATGCGGTGGGTGAAGCCAGGCGCGACTGCGGGTGCGCCCTACATGGGGCTGTCCTGTGCCGCGCCGAGACGGATCCGGGTCATGGCAGTGGCGACCGTCGAGACCTTCGGCAGCTGCTTGCCGGTCGTCGGCAATCGGGCGTCTACTGGTGGGGCAACATCAGGCAAGCGAACGGACGTCCATGGAAGACATCGGCGACTCCAATGCCAGCCGGTCGGCTCGGAAAGGTTTGCAGGCTACGGCCCCCGGGGATGAGTGGCTGAAGGATGTGGCGAAGGGGGCGAGTCGCGACGCCGGCAATGTGCCGGAGGAGTTCCTCGGTGACTACCTCCCGATGCTCGCCCATGCGGCGACATTCGGACAACGCCCCGCCCGCAGCGACCTAGAGGCGGTGCGTCTACTGGGGCGACGTGCGGCCGAGTCGGGCATCTCCACCAGGCGAGGGGCTGATCTGTATCTCTCCGCTGCACGGCGGGTGTGGCTCGAGCTGCCGGCGGTTGTCCGCGAACGCAACAGCGCTGCGGTGCGGGCAGCTGCGGAAGCCCTGCTGCAGGTCATGGAGGAGGCCGTGGCAACCTTCGCTGAGGGACATGCTGAAGCGGGTCGTGAGATGGTCCGATGGGAGGAAACCAATCGGCGAGAGCTCATCGAGGACTTGCTTCGTGGTGATGCCCATTTGGGTGAGTTGGTGGAGCGTGCGGAGCCATTCGGGTTGGACTTGACCCGCGCGCATCGGGTGGCCTTGGCGCGGCCAGGACAGCGGTTGTCGTCGATAGAGGCCGCTACCCGTTCGTTGGAGCGCGTGGTTGTGGACCGTGTCGGGGACCGGGATGTGCTCGTGACGACGAAGGAAGGGCTCGTGGTCGTCCTTGCTCCCGGCGAAACGCCGCCAGTCGACAAGAGGACCAGCCGACGCTCCAGTCCTACAGATACTCTCGGCGGGCTCATCCACGCCGAGCTCAGCCGCCTACGACGTGGAGGGCCTTGGCGTGTGGCCGTGGGTCGGGCTCACCCAGGTGCCTACGGGATCGCGCGCTCCTATGAGGAGGCCAGGGAGGGCCTCATCACCGCGGCGCGCATGCAGCTGACGAGTCCGGTGGTCGAAGGCCAGGATCTCCTCATCTATCGGGTCTTGTTCCGCGACCAGCCGGCCATCGTTGACCTTGTCCATTCGGTTCTGGACCCGCTCCGCGAGGCACGCGGTGGCGCCCGGCCGCTTCTCGACACCCTGGAGGCGTACTTCGAGTGTGGCGGCGTCAACACGGCGACGGCTCAGCGGATGCACCTATCCGTTCGGGCAGTCACCTACCGGCTGGATCGAGTCAGGACCTTGACCGCCCATGATCCCGTCGACCCCTCGCATCGGTTCATCTTGAATGCTGCGGTACTGGGCGCCAAGCTGCTGGGATGGCCTGAGCACGAACTGCCCGACCCGAGTGCGGCGCTACGCTCCGACTAATCAAGCTTGGCGGCCCGGAGCCCGACTGCGTACACCGCCTGCCCGTGAGCATCGACATAGCCCGGTTGCACCCCCGGCGCGTCACCTTGCCGCCCTGAAGCAACAAACGCGTCTGAAGTCGACCGGCGGCTGACAGTGCCGTCTCCCGTACTCAAGCGCAAAATCGGTGATAGTAGTGGCGCCCGGGGCGTGCAATCAACGGGCCGCTCGAGCCTTTCGGATCCACAATTCACGTTTTGCCCCGATCTAGAAGTTTTGGGTCGGGCGCACAGAAGGCGAGTCCGTCAGCCGCTGATCACCACGGGCTCGACTCAGGCGACGATGAAGGCAACCGGATAGAGGCGTCGAGAAGGGAGGAACAATGGAGCAGCTTGCGCGACTTGCGTCATCGGTCATGTTCGTCGCACAGCTGGACCGGTCAGTGGATTTCTATCGCGACGTATTCACATGCAGGGTAGCCATCCGCGATCTGGATGCCGCTCTGCTTGTCACTACAGGCGGCTTCCAGATATACCTCGTCGCAAAGGGCGGTAGGGCGCAGCGTCCATCGGGACACATCGGACTCCATTGCCTGATGTGGTCCACAGACAGTGCTGAGGCACTCGAAAACGTGGAGGGCGTCCTGAGGGAGCGCGGCGGCCACCCCGACAGATACAGCAGCGGGGGAGTCACATTCGTGCGAGGCCATGACCCGGACGGCATTGATGTTGTGATCGCCCACCCGACTCCCGAAATGCTGCCGCGCTCCGTTATTGCCCCTCGCCTATACAACTGAAATGGCGCGGCCGGCCGTCAGACGGGTCTCGCCTGGAGTAACTGATATGGACGCTATGACAGTCCTGATTTGCGGCGGCGGCGTCGCCGCCATAGAGGCCCTGTTGCGCTTGCGCAGACTGGCTGGAGACACAGTCGTGCTCAATCTGCTGTGCCCTGGTGAGGAGCTGATCTATCGCGAGCGCACCGTCCTGGTGCCGTTCGGCTTGGGCGAGGCAGAACGCCACCCGATCCAGCGCATCGTGGAGGACACCGGAGCCCATTGGGTCCGCGACAGGGCCGCGTCGGTCGATCTGCCCGCGCGCACCGTGCACACTGTGGGCGGGCGGCAGTTGCCTTACGACGCGTTGCTGCTCGCGCCTGGCGGGCGGGAACGCACGCCGAATCCTCATGTTTCCGTGTTCAGCGATCGCACCTCGGGCCACCTGTATAGGCAGATCGTCCAACAGCTCGACATCGGCGCCATCAGGAACGTTGTCCTGAGCGAGCCCCCAGGGCCGTCATGGCCGCTGCCGCTCTATGAACTCGCGCTGCTGACAGCCAAGCATGCGCACGACCGCGGACTGCGCCCAAGCATCGCGGTCGTCACGCCACAGCCTCGGCCGCTGCACGCATTCGGCGATGAGGTGGGCAGGAGAGTCGAGGCTCTACTGGGCGAGGCGGGGATCGCACTGCACACCCGAACTCGGGCCCGCGTCGATGGGCCGCAGCTGCTGCATCTCGAGCCCGCCGGCATCGACCTGCGCCCGGACCGGATCGTCACCCTGCCGACGATCACGGGGCCGAACCTGCGTGGCATTCCGGGCGACGCCGTCGATCGCTTCATCTCGGTGGACCAACGATGTCGAGTGCGCCACACGGGTGGGCACATCTTCGCTGCGGGCGACGCCACCGACCTGCCGGTCAAGAACGGCAGTCTCGCTGCACAGCAGGCCGACACCGCCGCCGCCGGCATCGCTCACCTTGCTGGCGGCGGCCCAGCCCCGGCCGCCCTGCGACCGCTGCTGCGCGGCGCCCTGCTCACCGGTGACAAGCCGCTGTACCTGGAGGCCTACCTGATCGCCGGGACAGGCTGGCGCGCCCACATCCATGACCAGCCACCTTGGCGCTCCGCGCAGCTCGTGGTCGCCGAAGAACTGGCCGCCTACTTCACCAATCCTCTTCCCTACGGCTCACACATTCCACCGCTCCGTAGCACTGTTCGGGCAGACCGGTTCCGTCCGAGGTCGTCGGCGTGAGGGCTAGACGTTGCCTGGGCCGCGGACCGTAGTCGCGTGCGACGCCTCGTGACTCACCGGGCGCGAGGTGGCCATCGCCTCAAGGGCATGCAGGGCCAGTGTTGAGTGGGCGTAGGCACCGCCGGCGCGCATCTCAGCCGCGACCCAAACCGCCTCCATGATCTCCTCGTCGCTTGCGCCCTTGCGATGGGCCAGGCGCGTGTGGCCCTGGATGCAGTAAGGGCATTGGGTGGTGTGCGCGACCGCGACTGCGATCAGCTGCTTGGTCTTCTCAGGTAGCGATCCCTCGTCGAATACGGCGCGGCTGAACGCCTCGAACGCGTGGTGAATGCCGGGTGCGAGCTCTTTGCGTCGGGCGGCGATCTCCGGCGTGGTCGGGTGATACATCGACTCGCTCATTGGGCATCTCCTGGTTGGATACGGATGTGGTTCTGGCTGTTCGTGGGTGTTTGCAGCGGCCGTCGTCCGCGAACTTCGCGTGCGACCTGCGGGCCCCAAGTGCTCCGATCGCCGGCATTCATGGGTGCCAGAAATGTCCGTGCTCGACATCAGAACTCGACTCTGAGCGCGCGCGACGCTGCCAGCTGGCATGGGGCCTTGTTGGGGGGTTGGTGCTTGTGGTGGGGCGGATGATGGTGAGCGGGCACGGCGGGTGCTCGCTCAGCAGGGTGCTCACTGATCCCAGCAGCATTCCGGCGAGAGCGCCGTGGCCGCGGGAGCCCACGACCAGCATGTCCGCGTCGGTGGCGACCGCGATCAGTGCCGGTAGAGCGTGACCCTCGAGAACCGTTTGGGTCACCTCCTTGGCGGCTTGATACCCCAGTGCATCGACGACTGCATGATGTAGCGTCAGGTCGGCCTTGCCTCGCCAGCCGTAAGGATTGCCCCCGGGAGCGCCCGTCGGGCTGATTGGTTGGTTTGAGCTGGCGTAGGCCATGACCGCCTCGAGTCGAGCCAGGGTTGCTTTCGCTTGATGCGAGGCCCACTGCAGCGCCTGAAGCGATGGCGGTGAGCCGTCGACGCCCACCACGATCTTGCCGACTCTGGGTGATGGCGGCCGGGCATCGCGCGGCGATGGGATGATCGTCAGAGGGCATGGTGCGTGATGCGCGAGGTGGAGGCTGACGGACCCCGACAGCGTCCCGATGAAACCGTCGTGGCCATGAGTGCCGACGACCAAGAGGTCGGCGTCAGCGGCGGCCTCCATCAGGACGGTGGCTGGACGGCCCCAGGTGACGACTGGAGTCACACCCGGGAAACCGTCCTCACCAACCGTCTCGCGAATGGTGTCTTCAACGTGCAAGCGTGCGGCCCCCTCCCAGTCCACGAAGGGGGCTGCGACTCCGGCGTAGGCGGCGTCGGCGTAGAGGGCGGGCTGATCCCAGGCCATAACAGCGGACAGCGTGGCGCCGGTTGATTGTGCTTGACGCCAAGCCCATCGCAGCGCGTGGACGGATGTGTGACCCCCATCGACACCGGCGACGATGCGTGTTGCAGTATCTCGCGGCCTCATCGTTACCTCCGTGGCGGTTGTATGCCTTGGGCCGTCCCTGGCCCCCGCTGTCAACGCGGCTTTGCGTCGTCGTGAAACGCGTAGCGCCTGGACGCCGTTGATGTCCGCGGTGCTGGCTTGCCGAAGCTCCCTACATGGTCCAGGTGTTGAGGGTTAGCGCTCGCTCGCGCCATGCCGTAATGGCGGCGTCCAGCACGTCCTTGGGGTTGATTGGCTTCACGCCCGCCATCATGTCGATCTCCCGCATGCCGTATAGAGCTGCGGCCGAGAATCGGCACGCGTAAGCATGGCCGCCTTCGTCCATGAACCTCTGCAGGAGGTTGTTGTAGTTCATGTTTCCAGGGAAGCCCTCATCGCCGACTTTGGGGAAGCCTCTCGTAGCGGCAGCGGCCAGCGACCCGGGGCCAAACATGATGATGTGCGTCTCGAAACCCTTGCGCAGGATCCGTGTCGCGGTCAGCAGGTTCACCAGCGAGGCCGAGCTTTCGAACGGCACGCAGTGATAGAAGACGAACGCCTTCTGTCCGGGCTCTGCCTGATGATCCGGGAATACCTTGTCCTCGTAGTCGACGATAGCGTCGCCTACATTGACCCGTTCTCCGACGATACTTGCCATGGGGATGCCCCTTCTCTGATCTTCTGAATGATGCATTTGGGTGAGTCAAAGGGTTGGACCGCGCAATGATCGAACGTGCCGCGGGCGAGAACCATCGGGCACTTAGGTCGTGCCCGTGCTCCGGAGAACGTCAGTCATAGAGCGCTTCGAAGTTGCCGCGCAGGATCAAGTTGGCGAGTTCACCATCGCCAGCTGCCGCCCGAAGGCGCGCGAGTTCGCCCGCGTGATCGCCCCAGGGCTCGTCGCTCGCGAACAGCAGACGGTCGTGGCCGACTCCGCGTCGTTCGATCTCCTGCACCAGCCAGCGCGGCGCGAAGCCGACGGCCCAGCTGGTATCGGTGTACACCTGCTTTCCTGCTTCGATCCAGTCGAACAGTCGGCTCCCGATCAGCTTGATGTGCGCGCTGACTCCGCCGCCGAGGTGTACCAGGTGAATCTTGACGTCGTCTCCATAGCGGTCTACGAGAGAACCGATCTCGTCGATGTCGGAAGCTCCACCAGAAGAGGTATGGACATGGACCACGAGGCCGTGTCGGCGGGCAGTGTCGAAAATGTGGTCGAGCTGCGGCCGGCACTCCGGGTCATCGGCCCGGCCGCCGAGCAGGAAGCTCGTCTTGAGGACCTTGACTCCTTTCTCGCCGGCGTGAGCCAGTGCCGCAAGATTCAGCTCAGTGTCCTGCGGGCGGGGTGAGACCCACAGCCCGCACCGGATCCGGTCATCCTTGGCGGCGGCCTCGAGCACCAGCTCGTTGAACGCGAACGACACTGCGGCGTCAGGAACTCCGTAGTTCGGAAGCACCAGCGCCCGCTCCGTGCCTTCGGACTGTAGATCGGCAACAAGGTCGGCGATGGTGCCTCGCGCGGACGTGTCCGGGTGTACCGGCGGGCCACCGTAGAACGGGTAGGCCGGGAGGAGGCCGATGTGGCGGTGAGCGTCGTGTACAAGTTGTTGAACCATGCGTTTATCATACTACAGATTCATGTCGGATAGTAGATGTCAGTGGGTGGCGTTCCGCTCCTGGCGAGTAGGTCGGGAGGGCGACAACTGGGGTGTGCGCAGATGATGGGTGGTCCGCGCCTGAAATTCGAGACCGATGCGCAGCAGGGTCCACTCGTCGGCGAATCGCCCGACCAGCTGTACCCCCAGTGGCAAGCCGGCCGTGTCGAAACCGGCGGGAAATGAGAGCGCCGGAAGAAGGGCGATATCTATCGGACAGGTGAACCAGACCGGACCGCCTCGGAACACATTCAGGGCTTCCCCATCCCCCAGGACGATCTCCTCGTCGACGAAACGCGGTGCGGGATAGGCCGTTGCCGGTAGCAGAAGTGCATCGGCGTCGCCAAGGGCAGTCGCGAACTCCGCCTGGATCCGCGCGGCGTGCTGATGGGCAAGAGCCTGGTCGGTTGCGCTCAGGTGCTGCCCGTAGCGGTAATGTCCCACGATTTCACGACCGACCCGGTGCAGGTCGAGATCTGGGTAGGAGACCGCGAACTCAGGCCAGGCGATGTCGCCCCAGGTGTGTAGGGCTCCGTCCATATTCGGCAGGTGGGACTCCACGAGTGTGGCACCAGCCGCCGCGAGCACATCAGCGACATGACCGAGGGCCCCACGTATGGCGGGATGGATCATGCGGGAGAAGTAGCCATCGTGAACCAGACCGATCCGCACGCCCCGCAGATTCTGCTGAACCGCCGGGATCGATTGGTGCTGGTTGGTCAGAACGGCGTAACCCAACGCGACGTCCTCCACCGTGGCGGCCATCGGACCAATGCAGCCGAGACTGGGGGAGAGGGGCATCGCCCCGGCCATCGGAATGCGCCCGTGAGTTGGCTTCAGCCCCACCGTCCCGCAGAACGAGGAGGGCACTCTGATCGAGCCGGCGGTATCGGTTCCTAGAGCAAATGGGACGCTCCTTGTGGCCACGGCGGCAGCTGAGCCTCCGCTTGATCCTCCAGTCAACCTGTCTGGCGCCCAAGGGTTTCGGGTCGGACCGCAGCTGGAGATGTGGTTGGTGCCGCTCGCCGCCAGTTCATGCATGTTGGTCTTTCCGACAATGATCGCGCCAGCTTCCCGAAGCCGCGTGACAACGAACGCGTCCGCAGTGGCGAGGTTTCCGCGGAACGCCTCGCAGCACCCGGTGGTGTCGTGACCGGCCACGTCGAACAAGTCCTTCACCAGTACGGGCACGCCGTGCAGCGGCCCAACCGCCTGGGCGGGAAGTGCGTGAGCCGCGGCGAGCGCCTCCTCGGGCCAGACGTCGCTCGCGGCGTTCGTGAGCGGTTGCCATGCCTCGATGGATCGGATCGCCGCAACAACAAGCTCGGCCGACGTGACGTGGCCCTCGCGGATGGCAGCGCTCATCTCGACGAGGGTGGTTGGCGGTGCCGCATGACCCGCCCGAACGACTGCCTCTGGTCTCTTCACGCACTCTCCCGCGTTCGAATTCGGAATCTCGGAAACTATGGGGCGGGACTTCATGCCTGCTGGGTTGTGGACAGCAGCCGCGAATACAGGGCCCGGTGCTCGTGAGCGGACGCCTGCCAGCTGAATCGCGCGGCGATCGGCCGACCCGCCTCGACAAGGGCGCGGCGTAGCTGGGCATTGGTCGCCACCGTGTGCAGGGCGTCGCACAATGCCGGGACGTCCCCGACCGGAGCCATGAGAGCGTCGCGGCCAGCGTGGAGGTACTCACGGAACACCGGTAGGTCGCTGGTGACCACTGGCAGGTCGGCGCTCATCGCCTCGAGGACTGCGAGGCCGAAGCCCTCCTTGACCGACGGGAAAGCCAATGCGTCGGCTGCGCGGTACCAGGCTGCCATCTCCGACTCCGGGACGGTCCCGAGCAGAACCACGTCCGACCCGAGAGCGAGCCCAAGATGCGCCAGTTGCCCCAACGCATCGGCACGGTATCGCTCATAGTCCTGGAAGGATTGACCGCCAATCACGGCCAGCACCGGTGTCGGTTGCATTCGCGTATGCAAGCGGGCCAGTGCCTCGAACAAGTAGGTGCTGCCCTTGCGGGGCTCAACCCCGCCAACGGCGAGGAAGAGGAATCGGCCGGCCGCGTTGACACGTGACCGGAGCTCTGCCCTGCGCTCCGGGGCGATCGGCGCGAAGCGCCCGACGTCGACGCCGTTGTGCACCACCTGGGCATCGACGCCGAACTCGCGCCAGAGCTGCTCACGCCAGACGTTGCTGACGACCAGCACTGCATCCGGCTCTAGCACGGCCTGACGCTGACAGTCGATCAGCGCGGGAGTGGTGAAGTCGTCGATGTGGTGAACGGTGCGCACGACACGTGGCCCGAAGCCGCTGTCGCGGACGCGGGCTGCCGCTCGCGCCGAAATGCAGTCTTGGGTGTGCATGAGCGCGAAGCGCTGCCCCAGGGACCGCAAACCACGTTCGAGCGCATCGACCGAGTCGAACACGCGCTGCTCCAGCGTGTCCGCATGGGGAGGGGCCGGAACGACGGTGTACGGAACGCGCGTGGGACGGAAGAAGCCGGAACCCGACTCGCCGAGGGTGACGATGTGAACGGGCACACCCGCGTCCATGAGCGCCTCCGCGAGGTACAGGGTGTGCACGACACCTCCGCGCGGCTTGGTGGAGTAGGTGACGAGGCCGATCTCTGCGGTGCTCATGGTTGCCTCGTGACGAGCGAGGCGTCGCGCCTTGCGATCGCGGCGGCCGAGTACGCAGCGCGGGCGGCAGTCTCCGGCACGATGCAGCCCGCGTCCTTGAGCATCGCGCACTGGCGGACGTAGCCCTGCGGGTCCTGGTGCGTGCCGAGCACATAGGCGACGACCGAGGCGCCATGTTGGACGGCCCGTGCGCACGCCGGCGCGAGCTGGCTCGCAGGATCCTGGTGCGCGCCGAATCCCAGGACGACATCCAGCAGGATCACTGCGACGGCCGGATCGCGCCCCTGTTCATCGACCATCTCCACGCGTGCCTGCAGGTCGATCATCGGATGGGGACGACCGACCGTGTATTCCTCTTCACCGAGATCGAGGCAGATGTGGCTGCCTTGGGGCGCAGGCACCCGAAGCGAATCATCCAGCGGGACGTTCGAATACACCGGGCCCAGAACATCGCCGAGGACAACCAACGACTCGTAACAGAGTGTCCCCCCGGAGAAGAGGCCTCGGACCAGGGTGCGTCCAGCCGCCAAACCTTCGCAGGCTCCCGCCACCTGCTCCTGTAGTGCACCAAGGAAGTCTGGGCGTTCCACGCCGAGCAGGTCCAAGACCTCCAAGGCGCCTGCCTCGAGGGTCCGAGCCACTCGCCGCCCGGTGATCGGGCCTGCGTCAGCCGCGCGGCCGACCAGCGCTGCGATGAGCGGGAAGTCGTCGGCTGTCGCAAGAACCGCCCGAGCAACTCGCTCGGCAGGCGGCTTCGACACGAGAAAGATCAGTTCGGTGCCTGGGTCGGCCCGAAGGGACTCGATCGCCGCCTTCGCCATCTGGCCGTCGACGGCCTCGGACAGGTCGCGGCCACCGAGCCCGATGACGCACGAGATGCCGACACCCCATCGGTCGAGCAGACTCATGGCCTCTTGCGCACCCGTTCCGGCCGCCGCCACGATGCCCACCGGGCCGGGATCGACCACATTGGCGAAGCCGAGCCCAGTGCCGCCGAGCATTGCCGTACCCGCCCCGGGGCCCATCAGGAGGTGACCGAGGCCCGCGGCGCGCTCCTTCAGGGCCACCTCATCGGAGACGGAGACGTTGTCGCTGAACAACAACACATCCAGGCCGGCAGTCAACGCCTCGTGGGCTTCAAGCGCCGCATACGCGCCGGGCACCGAGATGATGGCAACGTTGGTGTCGGGCCGTTCACGCGCCGCCCGGCCGATCGTGCGGTGGGCGCGCAGGTGTGCCGTGCCGTCCTTGCTGTGCCGGCTGGCGAACATGATGTCCGCCCCCGCCGACAGGGCGCCCTGCACCACGGCATCGTCGGCTCCCCGGACCGCGAGGAAGAGGTCATTTGCCGAGCCCATACCCGTGGTCGCGAACCCCTCCGACGTCAGTGTCTGCTGGTTGGCTGGCGTGGCCATTGCCGCTGCGGCCCACTCGACGCCAACGATGTCGGTCATGGCGCGAGTGGCCTTCAGCTGCATGACTGAATCGACATAGGTGTCGTAGAAGATCCGTACGTCGCTGGTCATGCTGTGACCTCTTGCGCCCGTAGGTGCCTCGACGGCCCCCTGACTCGCGCAGCCTCTAGCATACGATTCATGCATTCACTATAGTAGATGTCATGATGAAGCCAAACTCCTCCAGGGGAACCAAGGTCGCTGACGAGAACCAGCAGCTCCTCCAGGGCCAGGCCCGCGATGAGCCGGTAGCAGTGACGCGATGGAGAGCGGCCGAGCGTCGCCTGTACCCGTTGATCATGGTCGACGCCGACCTGTATAAGACGGCCGTCACGCTGGTACACGAGGCGGCGCAAGTGCTGAGCCGCGAATGCGGGACGGTTGCCGAGCTCACGCACGTGGACGCCGCAGGCGTCCTGGCCCAGTGCCCTTCCACAGCACTTGCGACCAGCTCCGGTTTCGATCCAGGCACCGCCCTGGACGCCGCCCGCGCCCATCGCTTCAGAGACCTGGCAGCACGTGAGCCGGACGCCGGACCCGAACCGCGTCAAGGCGGCCAGCCATGACTATCGCAAGGACCACCCGGGGCAGCAACCCTGCGCCCGCCGACACTGCGCCGGCCGAGACCCCCTCCCAGCCTCAGCCCGTCCCCACGCACGTTGCCGAGCTGATAGTCGAACTGCAGAGCGTGGGCCTGCGGGTAGAGGCCCAGCTCGAGACCCGTAAGGGAGGCGCCGGGCCGACCGATTCCGGAATGCTCTGGATCGAGGGCGTGGCCGTGACCGTTCCGACCGTGAGCGTGCAGGCCCTCGCCTCGCCATATGTCCTCAAGTGGGAAGACGCCGGATACGGGATCTACCGCGACGGGGTCCGGTTGGCAGCGGCCCAAGGCGCTCCGCGACCCAAGTTCTACGACCTGACCACGGCCGATGGCGTGCCGTACTGGCAGATCGGGCTCATGCATCTTGACTCGTTTGCCAGCACGGTTGTGCAGACCTGCTCCTACTGGGCGACACCGGACCAGTGCGCCTTCTGTGGCATCGAGCTGTCGTTGGATGCGGGCCGCACGATGGTGAAGAAATCGCCGGCGCAGCTCGCGGAGGTCGCTGTCGCGGCTCGCACGCTAGACGGCGCTGTCGACGCGACGCTGACGACCGGTAGCTCGAATGGCGTGGACCGCGGTGCCAGGTACGTCGCCAAGTGCGGAAACGCGGTCAAGGAGAGCTCAGGGCTACCGGTCGAGGTCCAGTTCGAGCCACCTCGCAATCTGGATGTCATCAACGAAGTCCATGGCCTGGGAATCGACTCGGTCGGCATCCATGTCGAGACCTTCGACCCGCAGGTGCTTGCGCGAGTGGCTCCGGGCAAGGCGCGCACCGGGATCGAAGGCTACTTCACCGCATGGGAACGAGCCGTGTCTCTCTTCGGCGAGGGGCAGGTGTCGACGTACGTGATCCTCGGCATGGGCGAGGACGTCGAGCTGACCGTTGCCGGCTGCAAGCGGGCCATCGACATGGGTGTGTACCCGTTCGTGGTGCCGCTACGTCCCGTGGCAGGCAGCCTCATGCAGGATGCGGTTCCCCCGTCAGCGGCGTATACCGAGAGCGTCTACCGACGGGTCGCGGCCTACATGGCCATGCGTGGGATGGACTCCAGCATGGTGTCGGCCGGCTGTGCGCGCTGCCAGGCTTGCTCGGCGCTCAGCAGCCTCCAAGCAGTCCTGCCCATGCCGACACATCGGGGATCGCCGTGAACGCCCGGCCTGTGTCGCCGGCATCCGCTGAACCCGCTACCGCGGCCCCCGGCTTGCCTGCCGAGGTTGTCTGCGCAGAGGCGCGCACCGATGAAGAACGCTTGATGCACCGTGGCATTCGGCATGCTGTTTTCGTTGAGGAGCAGGGGATGTTCGTCGGATCCGATCTCGATGCGCATGACCGACGTGAGGACCTTGTTCGGGTGTTGGCGTTCAAGCGCGGTCAGCCTGTGGGGACGGTCCGGCTGTATCCGCTCGACGAACACACTGGACTCTGGAAGGGGGACCGGCTGGCAGTTCTCCCAGCCGCTCGCACCTGCGGTGCGGGCGCGCCCCTG
Source organism: Terrabacter sp. GCM10028922 (assembly GCF_042666095.1). Lineage (NCBI taxonomy): Bacteria > Bacillati > Actinomycetota > Actinomycetes > Micrococcales > Intrasporangiaceae > Terrabacter > Terrabacter sp. GCM10028922. The sequence goes on from NZ_JBHTFG010000006.1 coordinate 239,557, forward strand.
GTGCGGTACGCCGTCGCCTATGCCCGCTCACACGGGGGACAGCGGATGATCGCTCAGATTCAGCTGGCCAATGTGCGGTTCTTCGAGAGGCTCGGGTGGTCGGCCTACGAGGAAGCCGAAGACTATCTGGGGCTGCGTCACCAGCCGATGCAGATTGCGCTGCATGGTGACAAGGTCACGCCAGAGTGAGCCGGCTCGCCACTGTGACGTCTTCGAGCTTCCAGGCCCCGCTGCCGAGCGAGTGACCGCTTCAGACGTGATGCCCCACGACCCGGTTGGGACCTGTCCCGACGGGCCGGTCAGGACCTCATGACCCTCGAATGACGTCAACGAGGACGGCGGCCTGGCTGATCTCAAGTGCCTTCGTGGCCGTGACGAGAGTCAGAGGCCGTGACTGGGCCAGTGCCCGAAGCTGCGTCAAGGCTGCTGCACGCACGGGATCCTCGAGCTCGGAACGATAGCGACGCGAGAACTCGTCGTACAGCGCCGGCTCATGCCCGTACCACTTGCGTAACTCGGTCGAGGGGGCGACCTGTTTGCACCAGTGCTCGATGTGCGCGTTCTCCCTGCTCACACCGCGTGGCCAGACGCGGTCGACCAAGACGCGAGTGCCATCGGTCTGGGCTGGGGTGTCATAGACCCGCGCCGCCGTGACGGTCGGCTTCTTCTTCATTCGTCGTGCTCCTCCTCTTCGGGCGCCTGCCGCACTGGGTGGGACCAAGCAGTCCGTGTGGGCGGATGCGAAGGCTGGTGACGCACCGAGACCATCAAACTCTCGAATAGGACCTGGGGCCGATCGCTGGACGCGCGCCCGGTCTGCCGCATGCTGATCCCCGTCGGTGTGCCTCCATGATGATGGACGGAACATCATCTATCCTACTCGGGACAGGTCGCTACGGCCATGAGTCGACAAGAGGAGCGAGGGACGCCTTGGACGAGGTCATTGCGGGCATCGGGCCAAAGATTTATCTCTTGCGCCAGGGCGAGGGGCTCTCACTGCAGCAGCTGGCGGAGCGATCCGGCGTCTCCGCGGCGGCGATCCACAAGATGGAACGCAACGCCATGGTCCCGACGATCACCACCCTGATGAAGCTTGCTCGGGCGCTCGGCCGTTCGGTGGGCTACTTCATCGAGGAAGGCGCCGACGACACGGCGCCGGCTGTGCTTGTTCGGGCCAAAGATCGAGACGACCTGCTTCCCTCGCCCGACGGCGTGAACAGGCAGAATCTCGCCGGGCCGTTCGGCCGCTTCGCCCTCTCTGCGGCCATCGTCACGATCGCTCCGGGCCTGGACAGCGGAAAGGCCCCCCTCGCGCAGCCGGGGGAGGAGCTCGTGTACCTGCTCAGCGGTTCCATGGAGTTCGAGATCGACACCACCTACCAACTCCGCCAAGGAGACTCTCTGCATCTCCGTACGGATCATCCACACCGCTGGCGCAATCCCTCGGCGCGGCCCGCAAAGGCCGTGTGGATCTCGCTCCGGGTTCCGTCGCTGCACTGAGGCGGCATCCATCCGACGCGCCCTCGACGGTCTGGGGTGCTCCTCTAGGTCATGCGAACCAGCGGCGTATACTATAATGTATACTCTGATGCGGATAGTGTATCGACGGAGGTGTGGCAATGTTGAGCAGCCGTAGCGCCCATGCCTCGTGGCTCCCTGGGCCCCTGCGGTGCGACGTGGAGGTTGAGGGTTTCAGCCTGGCGGTCGATGAACCCGAATCGGTTGGCGGAACCGGGGCCGCCCCGGGGCCTACGGACCTACTCCTGGCGTCGGTTGCATCCTGCTTCACACTGGCGTTGGTACACAGCGCCAGCAGGCGCGGAGTTGCGCTGGGCCGCGCACGAGTGAACGTCGTGGGTGACTACGCGGGACTACGCTTCGACGCGCTCCACATCCGAGTCCATGTCACCGGCCCGACTCCCCAGGAGCTGGAGGACCTTGTCGATGCAGCCAAGCGGGTCTGTTACGTGACGAACACGCTGCGCGAGGCGGTGAACGTCAGCATCACGACGGGGTAGGAGGCGCCGGGTCTGTCATCGGATGGGTCGCCCGCCCTTGTCGCCAGCCCAACCGAGTCTCGGGGTAGCCGAGTCTCGCTGGCTCGGCGGCGCGGCGTGACGGTTTCATGCGTCCTCGGATCGGTTACGCGCGACGCAAGCGGGTCACTGTCTCGGTGGAGAGGTCGAAAGCTGTGACGCGTTCAGCGCCTCGACGGAGCGCGACCTGCCCGCCGGGGTCGATCTCGCCGATGACATCAGCCTTCAGCCCGCGCTGATGAAACGGCCGGAGGCAGTCATCCTCGCGACCCGACGGGACGCACAGCAGGAAGCCGAAACTGGGAAAGCAGCTCAGCCAGCGGTGCATCGGCACGCCCCGCGGCCGCGCAACCTTGTCAAGGTCGACGGTGACGCCGAACCGACCGTGCTCGAGCAGCATGGCGAGGGAACCAACGAAACCAGCCATGCTGACGTCCTTCGCCGCAACGCAGGCACCACTGTCGGCCACGTCGGCGAGGACTCGGACATCGCCGGCGACCTTTTCAGCCCGCACGTCGAAGGACCGGAAGAATGGAAAGTCCTCTCGCATGTCGCCCTCGACCGCGCAGGCGAACACGAGGCGCTGCCCAGACCGGATATTGGCGACGGACAGCGGATGTGAGGCGCAGCCGATGCCAAACGCGGACACCGATGGCGCGCCGTCACCTCGGGTGAGATGGCCGCCGAGCAGCGGGACGCCGTAGATCTCACAGGCGTATCGCATTCCCTGGAGAACCCGGTGAGCGACACTGTCGTCGGCGACGATCGTGTCGATGATGCCAAGAGGCGTGGCCCCCATCGCCGCCAGGTCATTCACGTTCGTCAGTACTGCCGCAACTCCAGCGCCGTATGGATCGCTCGCCACGAAGGGCGGCCAGAGCGCCTCGCCGCAGGCGATCACGTTCGTTCCAGCCAGGGGGATGGCGGCGCCGTCGTCGCCCGGTCCACTGAGCCAGTCGCTCGGCCCGAACACGTCGGACACCAGCCCGATCACGGACTTGCCCAGCAGGCCGGGATGCTCGCGCGCAATCAGGACCAGTTCTGCAAGCTCGGGACGTGTCCCCCTGATCTCGGGCGATGGTGCGATGGAAGCCGGCGACGGCGTTGACGACGGTGCTGCGCGCATCATGTACCACTGACCTCTCGCCTGATGTGTTTGTCGGATCATGCTCGTGACGTCTACTATAGGACACATGTCGCCGGACTTCCTGAGCCTTCCACTACGACCGGGCAAGCCCCGCGCGACCGGCCTGACCCACGTTCTCGACAAAGGGCTTCCCGTGTCCCAGACCCGTGCCCTCCTCGAGGCGGCTGGAGAATTCGTCGATATCTGGAAGTTCGGATGGGGCACCGCGTACCTGGACCGTGAGTTGGACGCCAAGCTCACGCTTCTGGCCAGGCACGGCGTGCAGGCTTGCCTTGGCGGCACTCTGCTGGAGATCGCTTGGAGTCAAGGCCGCGTCGAGGAATGCATGGCATGGGCGGCGGAAGTCGGCGTGCCCCTCGTGGAGGTCTCACGAGGAGTCATGCCGATGTCGCTCGCGGACAAGACTCGACTCATCGCTCGAGCTGCGCGATCCTTCACCGTCCTCACCGAAGTGGGCTTCAAGGATCCGGCGCGGCGCCTGGATCTCTGGCAATGGAAGGACGAAGTCAGGCATGACCTCGCCGCCGGTGCATGGCTCGTGATCACCGAAGGCCGCGAGAGCGGGACAGTCGGCACATATGACGCGAGCGGTGAGGTGATCGAAGAGATTGTCGATGCTGTGGTCGGGGTGGCCGGCCCGGAACGCCTCCTGTTCGAAGCGCCCCGCAGGGACCAGCAAGCCTGGTGCATCAGCCGGTTCGGATCCGACGTCAACGTCGGCAACATTGCCCTTGACGACGTCGTCAACCTCGAGGCTCTGCGGTTGGGCCTGCGCGCCGACACTGCCGTGATCCGGCCGGCGCCAGCGTCATGGTGAGGCCCCTCGCTCATAGGCGCCAGACGCGGTCGCCGGGAGAGGCTGCCGCAGAAGGTGGCCGACGCCTCCATCACTGGCGTAGGAGATGACATGAGCACCCGGATGGCTGACTCGGTGATCTACCGACACCTGTGGACCGCTCCTGACCTGGATCGGTTGTTCGAAGAGCGGGACAGGCTGCAGCGCTGGCTCGAAATACTCGTGGCGCTAGCGAATGCCCAGGCCTCTCTTGGGATCATCCCGACCGAGTCCGCCCTGACGATCACCGAGTGCGCCGACGCGGGGCGGCTCGACCTCGAACGGATCGCGGCTGCGACCCGGCAGACGGGCCACTCAACCATCGGGTTGATTCACGAGCTGCAGCGCATAGTCCCGGCGCCTGCGTCCGAGCATGTGTACTACGGCGCGACCGTCCAAGACGTCACCGACACCTGGTTTGGTCTGGTGCTTCGAGATGTCGGCACCCTCGTAGGTGACAGGCTCTGGGCGTTGGAGGGCTCCCTGCTCCAGATGGCGGCAGCTCATCGGGACACCATCATGGTCGGGCGCACACACGGACAGCCGGGCGCCGCAACCACCTTCGGTTTCAAAGTCGCGGGATGGGCCGACGAGCTGCGTCGCCACCAGGATCGACTGCGTGAGGGTCGGCGCCGATGGGCGGTCGGCCAACTGGCGGGCGCAGTCGGTGTGCTGGGGTTCTACGGCAGCGACGGACTCGAACTGCGCCGTCGTTTCTGCGCCGAACTGGGGTTGGACGACCCTGGCATCTCCTGGCTGACCAGCCGCGATCGAATCGCTGAATTTGCCCATGTGCTGGCCCTCGTGTGCGCCACACTCGCCCGGATCGGTGGCGAAGTCTACGAGCTGTCCCGCCCGGAGATCGCCGAGCTACGCGAAAGTGTCGTTCGCGGTGGCGTCAGCAGCATCACCATGCCGCACAAGCGAAACCCCGAGGGCAGCGAGCATCTCGACACGCTGTCGCGTCTGGTGCGCGCACACTCGGGTCTGTTGCTCGAGGCCATGGACCAGCAGCACGAGCGAGACGGGCGCGGTTGGAAGACCGAGTGGGTGTCGCTGCCCGAGGTGTGCGAGCTCACCGTTGCAGCCCTCGACAAAGCCCGCACTGTCATCGGGGGTCTTGAGGTCGATCCGGAGGCAATGGCACGCAACCTGTCAGCGGGCGGTGAGAACCTGCAGTCCGAGCAGATCCTCGCTGCCTTGTCCGCGCTGCGGGGAAAGCAGGCCGCGCAGGCCCTGTTGGCCGAGGTGGTGACCACTCGTTCGGCAGGCGCGCCTGGTCTGACGGCGGCCGTCGCCGCCCGAGCCGGCCTGGAGCCAGCGGAGGTCGCAGCCTGGGCCAGGCGACCCGCAACGGGTTCAGCGGGCGCGATGGTCGACCTGCTGCTTCATCGCGCGTACGCCGCGCGCTTCGAGAAGGAAGAACCGTGACTCTGTATGACCAGCCACGCCTGGAACTTGGGTCCTGGCCGACCCCGCTGGTCCGAGCCAGCCGACTGGAGGCGCGACTGGGGCTTGGCCCGCTGTTGATCAAGCGCGATGACCTCAGCGGGTTTGCGCTGGCAGGAAGCAAGGCCCGCCCGCTCGAGTACCTGCTAGGCGATGCGATGGCGCACGGTCACGACACCCTTGTCGTGGGGGGCGCCGCTGGATCGAACTTCTGTCAGGGCGCCGCGGTGGCCGCCCGAGCAGGAGGGCTTGGCTGTCACATCGTCCTGCCGGGGCACCCCCCACCGCCCACCGCCGCAAACCTTGCAATGGCCGTGGCCAGCGGCGCGCAGCTGTCCTTCAGCGGCGGACCACGTGAGCAGCTCGACGACCGGATCCGGGATCGAGCTGGCGAGTTGAATCACGACGGACGGTCCGCAGTGGCGATACCGCGCGGCGGCGCCAATGCGATCGGCAGCCTGGGCTTTGCCCGTGCGGCCCAGGAACTGGCCGAGCAGCTGGCCGCCGAAGGCCATGAACGGGCTCGCATCGTGATGGCCGTGGGCTCTGGCGCCAGCATCGCCGGCCTGTTCGTTGGTGCGAGCCAACTGGACGCACGATGGAGATTGACCGGGGTCTCGGTCAGCCGGCCGCGGGCGACGCTGATACCGCACGTGCGCACGCTCATCAGCGGCTGCGCTGGAGAGCTCGGCGTAGCCATGCCCAACCCAGCCACGCTGAAACTGAATCAGGGGCCGGGCGGTCTGCATGGGGATAGCCACTCCACTTCCAACGAACGGGCGGCCGCAGTACTAGCGTTGGAGACCGAAGGGCTCGTATTGGACTGCGACTACACGGCGGCCGCCTTCGTTGTTGCATTACGACAGCTCGCAATCGAGGGCCCGCCGGTCGTCTTCTGGCACACAGGCGGCTTGGCCGGCGCGATCAGCAGCTACGTGACCTCCGGCGCAGGGTTCGCCGCCTCGTGCACAGGCGACCGGACTTCCGGGATCACGTCGTGACCAGGCATCTACCCGATCCCGCGTCGGGCAGACGAGTGGGCGGACCGCAAACCTCGGCGGCGCCTGAACTCATCGCGTCCGGCTTCGCGCTCGAGAACGAGGACGCCCCCATCCTGCACCGCGGCTACAACCTGGCCGACATGGCCCACGTCCTGGACCTGGCCCAGCGTCGGATCATCCCCGAGCACGCCCAACGCGCACTCCTGAAGCTGCTGCTCGAGGCCCACGAAACCGATGCCGAGGACTTTCCGTACGACGCGGCATTCGGCGAACCGTACAACTCCCGAGAGCGGTTCTTCGTCGACCGGATCGGTGACACCGCCGGGTGGCTGCACGCGGGCCGACCTCGCCGCGAGGCCGCACGTATCGCGCTTCGCCTGCACCTGAGAACCCAGATCGCACACCTCGTTCGGGAAGCGTCCCGATTCGTCGAGGAGACCGCACGGCTGTCGCGACGGCATGTACACACGCTGATGGCTGACCAAACGTATTTGCAGAAGGCCCAGCCCTCCACGTTCGGCCACTACCTGTTGTCCTTCGCGCAGCCAGCACTGCGCGATGCGCATCGCCTGCTCGCCGAACTCGCCGAGATCAACGCCAGCCCAGGGGGTGCCGGCTGCGTCAACGGCACGCGACTGCAGCAGGACCGGACGGCGCTGGCACGCACGCTCGGGTTCGACACGGTCATCGGCCACACCCGCGACGCGATGTGGCGGGTCGACGACTTGATCGCGGTGCTCGCGATCGGCACCAGCATGGTCTCGAACCAGAGCAAACTTGCCGAGGACCTGGAGATCTACTCCAGCAGCGAGTTCAACTTTGTGGACCTGCACGACAGCTACAGCAGGTCGAGCGTGCTGATGCCACAGAAGCGCAACCCGTACGCGCTCTCCATCGTCCGGGGCGCCTCCGGGGTCCTGATCGGACGACTCACGGGATTCCTTGCCGTCACCAAGAGCCCCTCCGCGCGCAGCGACAACTTCATCTTTGCCTACGGCGAAGTACCCCGCGCTCTCGATCTGACCATCCGGGTGACGGCCCTCATGACCGGCGTGGTGCGCACCCTGCACGTCAACGCCGACAACCTGCGGGAGGAGCTCGTCAAGGGGTACACACAAGCGACCGACCTGGCCGAACACCTCACGCAGATTCGGCACGTCGACTACCGCACCGCCTACTTCGTCGTCGGCGATGTGGTGCGCGACGCGAGCAGAGTCGGCCTGCGCGGACTCGACCTCACGGCGGACATGCTCAACACGGCTGCGGAGGGCCGCACCGGGGCGAGCTGGGGGCTGATCGACTCCGACCTTCAGGCAGTGCTGGACCCGGCGCAGATCGTCGCCTCTCGCCAGGCCGTGGGCGGCGCAGCACCTGAGGCGGTCGAGCGGATGCTGGAGACCACCTTCGCCGATGCCACGGCACTTGCGGCGGACGCCGCCGCGCGACTGAGCGGCTTCGCCGCTGCCGAGCTTGACCTGCTGGCACGCGCCACGGCCGCCGTCAACGCAGGAGTCGATCCGGCACCCGCACATCCCGCACCCAAACGTGGAGGCTCGCTATGACCGCACGACCCACTCCTGCCGTGCTTCCCACCGAGATCGCCGTCGTGAATGTCGGCTTGCAGCTGTTCGCAGACGCAGTGGAAACCCAAGGCCGGCCGGCGGCCCAGCTGGACTGGCGTATCCCCGCCGGCGGCGACGTGCGGCTGATCAGGGCACTCACCACGTTGCTCGGTGATCACGCTGCGCGAATCGACGCCGCCAACGCCGAAGTGTTTCGACGGCTCGACACCGGTGTGCCGCTGTGGACAGCCGTGGCCACGGCTGGCGACGTTCTGCCCGACGTCGACCGGCGCACCCTGCTGCACTGCGGACCAGCCATCGAGTGGCCGGACGTCTGCGATCCGCTGCGACGTTCAATGCGAGCCGCCACTGTCGCCGAAGGATGGGCCGCGGACCCGGCAGAGGCGGACGCTCTACTGCGCTCGGGCAGGGTTCATCTGGAACCGGCCAATCTGCATGACACGGTGCTTCCGATGGCAACCGCGCTCGGCCCGTCGATGCCCGTCCTGGTGGTGGACAACCAGGCGGGCGGTACACGGGCGTTCTCGGCCATCAACCAGGGCTCGGGGAACGTGGCCTGGTTTGGCCGAGAGACCGAGGCGGCGATCGCGCGTCTACGGTTCCTGCGCGACGTCGCCGGACCTCTACTCGCTGCCGCTGTGGCGCAGTCAGGACCGGTCGACGTCCTCAGCCTTGCTGCCCAAGGCCTCGCCATGGGCGACGACGTCCACATGCGTACCCAAGCAAGCACGAACCTGCTCATCCGACACCTGCTCCCGCAACTCGTCGCAGCCAGCGGCGCAGCGGCCGTGGAACTCGGCCGCTTCCTGTCGGCCAACCACCTGTTCTTCCTCAACCTGGCGATGGCGGCCGCCAAGTCGTTGACCATGTGGGCCGAGCAGGTCAACGACAGCAGCATCGTCACGACCATGGCTCGCAACGGGACGACGTTCGGGGTGCGCCTTGCCGGGTCGTCGACGTGGTTCCTCGCCGAAGCTCCCGAGATCGGAGACGCGCTCTACAACCCTGGCTTCGGACCGGACAGCGGCGCACGTGACATCGGCGACAGCGCAGTGCTCGAGTTGATCGGCCTCGGGGGAGCGGCAGCCGCTGGCTCACCCGCGGTCGCCGCTTTCCTGGGCGGGACCATGGCTGGCGCAGCAGAGGTCACAGAGAACATGGCCGACATCTGCCAGGGTGAAAGCAGCCGCTTCAAACTCCCAACCCTGGACATGCGCGGGACGCCCGTGGGCGTCGACGCACGCCTGATCGCGAAACTCAGCCAGACGCCAAAGGTGAACACCGGGATTCTGCACGTCAGTGCCGGAACCGGGCAGGTTGGTGCCGGCGTCGCCACCGCACCGCTGGACTGTTTCACCGACGCTGTCCTCGGCCTCGCGGAGCATCTCACATGAGGCCAGTGGACGTCGGGATCGATGCGACTCAGGTGCTGTGCACCCTTGGCTCCGGGCGTGTGCGCGCGGTCTTTGATCGCGCGATCTACCTGGTGGTTCCGGGCGGGCTCGTCGTGTTGGTCCCGACGGACGCGCCGCGCGGACCACTCCATGTCCGCGTCGAGACCCTGCCCGATATTGGCCCGGAGTGCCTGGTGTGGGTGGACAGACACAGGCTCCGCATCGGTGATCATTGCATCTTGTTGGACGCGCCCATCTGGTCGCCCCAGCTCCCGCCGGCAGCGTCGCTGGCTCGCGCCCGTGGGGGCGCGCGGTGCTGGCTCCCGGACCTCGGACCAGCACTTGACGTCGGAACGGTGGGGCGTGCGGAGCTCGGCGCCGCCGCGGTAACCGCCTTGCGCCGCGGCGACGTGGGCACGTTCGCGGCTGAGGTCGGAGGTCGCGGACCAGGCCTCACACCGGCCGGCGACGACATGATGGCCGGAGTCTTACTCGTGGCTCGCGCGATGTGGGGCGCGTCGGGGATGGCCGCGTGGACGCACGTGCAGCGCAAGCACCTCGCGAGGACGAACGACATCGCGAGCGCGTTCCTTACATGCGCTGCCCAAGGTCGGTGCATCGAACCCGCTCACGATCTGCTCCATGGTTTGGCGAGGGGTGACCACGGCGCTGTCAGCGCGGCGGCGGAGCGCCTGTGTCACTTCGGTAGCTCGTCGGGTGCCGCCCTGGCCTACGGCCTGCGAGCAGCTCTCCTTGAATTACCTCCGGCGCCTGGGCCATGACGCGATCCGTAACGCCTGGGCATCAATTATAGTGTACGCTTTGACTCTGATACTAAATGCCGCTGCATCGATGGTCCAGAAGTAGGGGCTGACGCATGCACGACCGTTGAGGCGAAGGGATGAGGCGATGACGAACACCATCGTGGTCATCGGAGGAAGCGCGGCCGGCATGGGTGCCGCCGGCGCCGCGAAGCAGGTAGATCCGGACGCCCGTGTCATCGTCTTCACCGAGCTGCAGGACGTTGCCTACAGCCCATGCGGTATCCCGTACGTGCACGGGGGGGAGATCGACTCTTTTGACCGGCTGATCCTGCTCGGCAAGGAGCATTACGAGGCGCAAGGGTTCGAGATCCACTATGAGACGGTGGTCAGCGCCATCAACCTCGCCGAGCACACCGTCGAGGTGCCCGGCCAGCCCGACATCGGGTTCGACCGCCTCATCATCGGCACCGGCTTCCAGTACGAGCGACCCGACATCCCCGGCGGAGACCTGGACGGCTTGTACTACGTGCGAGATATCCGGGCGGCTCAAGCCTGGGATGACGTCCTCAACACGGTGAAACGTGCGGTCATCGCCGGGGCCCAGCCGATCGGCGTCGAGATGGCAACCGCACTGGCACGTCGAGGCATCGAGACCCACCTGGTCGACCCCCATCCGTGGGCCATGGCCGAGATCGCCGACCCGGACATCATGGCCCCGGTGGAGGAGTCATGGCGCGAGATGGGCGTGCACATCCACCTGAACACTCAGATCAAGGCGTTTCTGGGAACCGAGCGAGTACACGCCGTCAAGAGTTCCGAGGGGGAAATCCCTGTCGACATGGTCGTCATCGGTGCCAGGAAGCTGCCGAACAACCACCTGGCGGCACAGGCAGGCATCAAGCTGGGCTCCACCGGTGGAATCATCGTGGACGAGCACATGAGGACTTCGGCGCCCGACGTCTTCGCCGCAGGCGATTGTGTCGAGGTGCCACAGGGGACGACCCGTGTGCCGGTCCAAGGGCTTTCCGGCAGTCACGCGTACGCGCAAGGCAAGGTCGCGGGAAGCGGCGCGGCGGGGAGGCTGCGAACCTACTCACCAGTCTTCGTGCCGTGGGGGCTGGTCGGGGGGAAGTGGATGATCGGCGGGGTGTCCTTCGGCGAGGCGCTTGCCGGAGCCCTGGGAATTCCGTTCGTGATGGGTGTCGCCGAAGGTATCTCGCGCGCCCGTTACTACCCAGACTTCAAGAAGATTCGCGTGAAGCTGCTTGCGGAGCCGAACAGTCTCAGACTGATCGGTGCACAGCTCGTGGGCGGCGAAGGCGTGAAGGAGCGCTGCGACTTCCTCGCGATGGCCGCCCGCAAGGGGATGACCCTGCATGACATCGCGTGGATGGAGAACGTCTACTCACCGGCGATGGGCGCGCTCAACGAACCCATGGCTCTGGCCGCGCAGAACGGTTTGACAGCGGCAGGCCAGTCATGACCAGGTTCTCTGGCTGGCTTCGGACGAACTCCCAGAAGTACCTGCTCGAGGCCGTACAGGCAGAGCTGGCGCAGCGATACCTCGGTCGGCCCCCTCCGGTTGGGCCAAGGAACCCGCAGGTGATCTTCTGGAAGTACCTGTTCGTGCCGCTCTACCGCCGCCTGCCGTGGGGAATCAAGCATTTCATCATCCTGGCGATGCCCGGCAGCCATCGGCGTCAATGGGGTCCGTGATCCTCGTGATGGACGAGCCGCAGCGCGTGATGAACCGCATGCCCGTTCGGTATCGCGAGGTGGCGGTTACCACCGTCGACTTCCCGCTGACCGAGGCCCGGCTGCGAAAGCACTTCAAGGGGCGCGAAGCGTACCGGCGAACTGGATATGTGGTCGTGCATCTCCAGGGCAGCGTCGACGTGGCCCTGCTCCAGGTGGAAACAGCCTCGCGAGAGCCGCTGTTCTCGCCGATCACGCGGGTCGAGCTGCTCGCCGGACCCGACGACGCCGCGTTCGTCCACGACCCGCAGGTCGATCTAGGCATCCCGAGCCAGCTCTGTCGGGCCGCCTTGCGGGACGCCTCCGACACTCGGTGCGTCATCGTTCATGGCATGTACGAGCACGTCAGCTTCATCATGGACGCCGCGCCGATCACGGTACGGCTGACCGAGGTGGCGCCGCCGTACCCGCCCAAACTGCTCGACCAGGCCCGTCGCGTGCTCGAGGTAGCCGAAGACCTGCCACCGATCGTGCTCGAGCCCCAGATCTTCGACCTACTCGAACTCTCGGCCACCCAGCCGGCCGAGCAGTACCTCCTCCCGTGCCGGGGCAGTGGGGTCGCCCCCGAAGACAGCAGGGTCTACTACCTCGACGAGCGACCTCCCCGTCACGACTGGGTGCTCGTAGGCTGTAAACGTTCACGCCAGATTCATCGGCACTTCTACGGCGACGAACCACCAAACGTCGAGATGTGCCCGCGGGACCTCGCGGAGCCAGGTCAGGACCGCATCCTCACCAAATGCTGCGACATCGAGGAAGGAGTCGTCCAAGACGGACCGATGACGGTAGTGCCATGGGGCGCAACTCTCGATGAAGTGCACGCGGGACTGCGGCAGCTCGCGGCGGAGCATGAGCGCCCCAGTGGGTGACTCTGGTGTGCCTGCACTTTCGCGTCAGGGTGGACATTCATGAAACGAGACGACGGCTATGCGCCCTTGCGGTCCTACGCGGCGATCGGGGATGGTCGCACGGTGGCGCTCGTGGCCGAGGATGGTGCGATCGACTGGCTCGCGGTGCCAAGCCTGGATTCGCCGAGCATGTTCGCAGCCCTGCTGGACGCGGGACACGGTGGTTGCCTCACGGTCACCCCGACCGCAACTTTTGAGGTCTCCCGCCGGTACCTACCGGGCACCAACGTGCTGGAAACCACCTTCACCACCACCGACGGGGTCGTGCGGCTCTTGGACGCGATGAGCCTCAATGGCGACGCGGGCTTGTCTCCCTTGCGTGAGCTGCAGCGCCGGGTCGAGGGGGTGGCGGGGCACGTGGTGATGAGCTGGCGCGCAAGGCCGCGTTTCGGCGACGGCCAGCGGCCCACCCAACTGGCCCGGCGGTACGACGTCCCGGTGTTCTCCTCGGGAGCGGACGCCATCGCCATCTGCACGTTCGACGCCGGCGAGATCGAGACCGGCAGTGACTGGGTCGGCGGCACGTTCGAGACCTGTCCGGGATCGGAGGCGGTGATCGCGCTGTGCGCAGCCCACCAGGAGCCACTGATCTTTCCCGCTCGCGAGGAGCTCGATGAGCGGTACGCCACCACCCTGGCGACGTGGCGGGCCTGGCAAGGTGGCGGGCGCTATGAGGGCCCCTGGCAAGACCCTGTGGCCCGCAGCGCGCTCGCGCTCAAGCTGTTGGTGCACGCCCCTTCAGGGGCGCTGGCAGCCGCCGCGACCACCTCCCTGCCCGAGGACATCGGCGGGGTGCGGAACTGGGACTACCGCTTCTGCTGGGTCCGCGACGCCGCCTTCACCCTCGACGCACTGCTCCGCCTGGGCTGCGCCCCCGAGGCGCAGGCATACTTCTGGTGGCTCATGCACGCCTCACAGCTAACCCGCCCACGGCTGCAGCCGCTCTACCGACTCGACGGTGGAGCCTTCGCCCGCGAGCGGACGTTGCCGCTGCCCGGCTACCGGGCTTCACGACCAGTCCGGGTCGGCAACGCTGCAGCGGCGCAGCTTCAGCTGGACACCTATGGTGAGCTGTTGCAGACGGCGTGGCTCTATGCGGGGGCCGGCCACCGGGTGGATGCCGACATCGGCCGGCGCCTTGCCCAGGTCGCGGACCTGGTCTGCCACCTGTGGGGCTCGCCGGACGCGGGGATCTGGGAGGTGCGCAGCGAGCCGGTGCACTTCACCCACTCCAAGATGATGTGTTGGGTTGCGTTGGACCGGGCTGGGCGCCTGGCCGAGCAGGGTCTGATCCCGGCCCGCCACAAGGGCCGGTGGCTCGAACAGGCCGCCGCGGTCGCGGACTTCATCGAACGCGAGTGCTACTCGAGCGAGCTGAAGAGCTACGTCCGCTTCGCCGGCGGTGAAGAACTCGACGCGAGTGTGCTGCTGGGTCTCCTGTCGGGGTACGGCGATGCTCGTTCCCCGCGCTGGGCGGACACCGTCGCCGCGGTTCGTCGCGAACTCGGGCACGGCTGCTATGTACGCCGCTACAGCGGCGGCGACGGCCTCAGCGGCGGGGAGGGCGCCTTCATCAGCTGCTCCTTCTGGCTCGCCGAGGCGCTGGCACGGACCGGAAGTGTCTCAGAGGCAACCGCCTTGATGGACGAGCTGGTCGCCCTCGCCAACGACGTCGGCCTCTACGCCGAGGAGATCGACCCCGCTACCGGAGCGTTCCTCGGCAACCTTCCGCAGGCACTGAGCCACCTGTCACTCATCAGCGCGGCCCTGACGATCGCTGGGGAGAAGCCCCGATGAGTGTGTGGGTGGCGCTCGCCGGCGGCTTCGCCGGGACCCTGTTGCTGACCACCGTGCTACGCACAGCCAGCGAGTTCCACCTGACCCGAATGGACCTGCCGTTCCTGCTGGGCACCGCGATCACCGCGGACCGGACGCGAGCCAAGGCGCTCGGCTACCTCGCCCATTTCGTCATGGGGCAGATCTTCGCCGTGGGCTATTACGGGCTGTTCGTCGCGCTCGGCCGCTCCGACTGGTGGCTCGGAGCGGCGTTCGGGCTCGGACACGGCCTGTTCGCCGGCACGGTTCTGGTCAACGTACTGCTGCCGCTGGTGCACCCGCGGATGGGAACGACGTCCTCCGATGCAGGCACAGTCTCGCTGCTGGAGCCGCCTGGGTTCATGGCCCGCAACTACGGCGTTCGAACCCCCGTCGTCAGCCTGTTCGCCCACATCGGCTACGGCACCATCATCGCGATGTTCCTCACCCTCGCCCGCTGACAAGACTCACGTGCGGCACAAGGCGTGTCGCCACCCGTGGCGGCAGTGCAGCTCAGCCTCAGCCGAGTCCGTGCTTGGCGACGGTTAGGAGAACGGCCGCGTCCTCCAGCGCCTCGAGGGTGTGCTTCGCATCAGGCACGACGAGCAGCTCGCCGGGGGAGCCCTCCCGCGAAGCTTCCGTGGTGGCCAGCCGAACCCTGCCATGCAGTACATGCACGGTCGCTTCGCCGGGGTTCTCGTGCTCATCCAGGTGCTGCCCCGCAACCAAAGCGATGACGGTCTGGCGCAAGGCGCAATCACGGCCGCCGTAGACGGTGCGGGCGCTGCGGCCGCCGCTCGCTTGCCGTGCAGCCTGGAGCTGCTGGTGGACGGTCAACGTCAGAGAAGTCGTCTCCACTGGGATACTCCAAGATGCTGGTTGCGGGTTCGGGATCAACGCCCGCCTGGGCCGATCAGGCCCCGGCTGTTGATGACAGACGATCGGGTCCCCGTTCGTAGGCCGCAATGGTCGCGTGTGGCTGATGACGGCGTGCCTGCCTTCTTGTGGCTTGTAGCTCTTTGAGGACCTCGACGACGAGCGGGCCCTCGTCATCGCAACGCACGGTGCCCTGACAAACCGTCATGGGGACAGGCGCCGTTCGAGTTCGCTGAGGTAGTTGTCATACGCGGCCGCGACGTCATCCAAGTCCAGTGCTTGCGGCAGGTCAGCAGCAAGCTGTCGCTCGATGAGGAACGCTGCGGTGGCCTCGACGATGCGAGCCTCGGCGAGCCCGCCAAGCCCAAGTCGCTCAACAACATCGGGGCTTGCCTGGATCAGGATTTCGACCCGTTCCTCACCCTCGCGGACTCGGACCAAATAGTCGTGGCCCCCGAGCGGTTCGACTCGTAGTTGGTTGGTCATGATCCTGATATCCAGGCTGTGATCGTCGCGGAGGTTCGGAAGTGTCGGGACGACGCCGTGCATGGCGGGTGGGTGCGGCCCAGCACTCTGCCGCCGAAGCCCTTCTCGCGGAGGGCTCGGGCGGTCTTGGCGCCGGCGAGGCCGGCGCCAACGGTCACGAACATGTCGGACGTCGTCATCAGGCTGCCTTTCGTAGAGCCGCCGGCTACCGCGCGTGGGCCAGGGCGAAGAATTCCTGGCGGGTAGCGGTGTCGTGACGCAGCTGCCCGTGGAGGGCCGATGTCAGCGTGCGGGAGCCGTGTGCCCGTACGCCGCGCAAGGACATGCATTGGTGCTCGGCCTCGATGACGACGCCAACACCTCTGGGGTGCAGATGTGAATCGAGGCTGTCGGCGACTTGCTTGGTGAGCCGCTCCTGTACTTGCAGCCCGCGCGCGAACCGCTGGACCAGACGTGCGAGCTTGGACAACCCGACGATTCTTCGATCGGGCAGGTAGCCGACGTGCGCCACACCCTGGAACGGCAACAGGTGGTGTTCACACAGCGACTGGAAGGGAATGTCTCGCGCCAGCACGAGTTCGTCGTAGCCCTCGTCATTGGGAAAAGTGGTGAGGTCGAAGGCCTCGGGGGTCAACAGCTCCGCGTAGGCGTTGGCGACCCGCCTTGGTGTCTCGCGCAGATGTTCGGAATCGGGATCTTGGCCCAGAGCAACCAGCAACGCCCTCACTGCATGCTCGGCGGCGTCGAGCTCGATGTGCGGGCCCTGGCTGATCACCCGCAGATGTTGGGGGCGCTCCACCGTGGTCACGTCTGGCTCGTGCTGGGCTGAGATGGGGATCACGGGGTCTGCTCCTTGCGGGCGCGCGCGGTCGTGGGCCTGTCGAAACAACTACGGTGTTGTTCGTGGTCCGCATGAGAGGCACGGCCATGGGTGTGTGTCGAAGGCTTTCCAAACGGATGCAAGCACTGAACGCGCGAGTCCACACCCCACGGCACCGAGGATCCCTTCCCTTGCTTCGAGGGCAAGAACCTGGTTATGGGCCGAAGGCTCCCATGAACCAGGGCCGTGGTTCTAAAAGGAGGCGCCGCGCAGCCATATTCGATGAGCCGTTTCGCCGCACGCTTTACAGCGACAGGTCGCTCAGCCCGGGGAGTGAGCCGGTCGCAGCGCGAGTGGCCGTCATGGCGACGTCGGTCGCGATGCTGAAGATGCGCTCGGCACGCTGCGGATCCGACCAGTGGTGACTGTCGAGGAAGCTCATCCACCGGTGTGGAGGGATAAGTGGCTGACGCGAGTAGTCGAGCTCAGCCCAGGTCACGGCGATCTCGATGAGCTCCAGAAGCCCATCAGGGTCACCGACGATGACGAGAAGCCGGTCGTGATGCCACTCAGTCAGCCCACCGAACTCGCATAGGCCACGGCAGGTTTCGCTGCGCGGTTGAGCGCTCGCCGGACTCATGCTCACAACAGCGCCGGAACTTGCCCGGCCGACTCGACGTGGCGCTCGTAGGGCCCGAGACCCGATGTGAGGAAGGCTGGCGGTGGGCCTGCCACCGTCGCCAGGGGGAGTCAGCAGCACCCCCGGATGCGCGCGTGAGTCCTCTGGAACTCCTGTCCCATCATTCACGAGGGGCATGTTCGCCTCCTTTGTGCGGCGCCTGGGAAAGTCCTGGACTGGATCTCCTCGAACGTATGGCCGCCGCAGGCTGGCGCACAGGCCAGGTTGCGGCAGGACTGGTGTTGGTTGTCTTGCCGATGATCGGCAAGGGAATGCGGATTCGACCCAAGGCCGCGAACCCAACTGATTGCCGCTCCAGTACGCGCTCTTGGTGTCGTTGCAATCAGCGATTCTGCCGACTCCTGAAGGGGATTCGATCTAGGGCGAGCCGTAGCCGTTCCGCCACGCGTGATGGCCGGCCATCGGAACCCTGCGCACGCGATGGCAGAGGTCGAAGGCGCGCCAGATGGAATCAGGGAGCCGAGAAGGGCATCGCCGTCAGCGTTCCGCGTCTGCCGATGAGAAGGGCGCAGGTCTTCTGGCCGTCGGCTTGGACCTGGCCCAAGCCTGGATCCTTGCTTCGCCGCATCGCATCTACGGAGCAGAGGTTGCCCGGCGCCTGCAACAACGAGGGCAGAACTTGGCCGGGCGCGGCCCTGTCGGTCGAGGCACCGACGCGCCAGTGTGAGTTCCGAGCCCCCGAACCCTTTGTCATCCGGGCCCCAACCACGTTCGTCAAAGGAGCCTCCATGACGCTAGCTCGCCCTCCAGATCCCCAGCCACCAGTTTCCAGGATCATTGGCATTCTTGCTCTCGAGAGGGGCTCCCGCTGCTTGCCGGTGCATACCGCTCTCGGGGCCCATTCGTGCCCTTGGCCACAAACGGTGGCGGCGAAGTCGACCAACGACAGCATCGGCCCGGAACTAGCCCCTTGGGACATCGTTGACGAGTGGGGGGTGCAATCCTTCCCAGCGAGTGACCCACCCCCGAACTGGTGAGGCTGTCATGAGGCATGCATCGAACCGCAGGTGGCCGGATCTCCCACCGTTGCATGACGGGTGCCGCAAGGGCCGCCACGTCGAGTGGGCAGTGCAATGAAGGCGTATCGCTTCGCGTGGCTGGCTGTGGTCACATTGCTTGCCGTCGTCGGCATAGTCGCCGCCTTGGTCCTTTCCCCTGCGGCCCTGGTGACTCTCGTCGGCATCGCAGTCATGGGCACCATCTTGACGCTCCTGGTCCTCGGCGGAGATGGAGCGCGATCTCATAGTGATCGTGCGGGGTGGCTGCTCAGGAGCGGTCTGGCGGCAGGGGCGGTGGCCGGTTCCCTCGTCGGGTTCGCATCGCTGCTAGGCCCCGGCGTATTTCCGCTGGCCCTCCTTCTCCTCGTGAGCTCACCGTACGCGGCGCATGCCTGGAGCCACTTGCGGCGATATCTCTTGAATCCATCGACAGGGCAGACGGTCCCGAAGGACGACGCGCTCGCCAATACGAGTCTGCAGTTCCGACCAGCCCCGGGGCTCGTAGAACCTGCCCTGCTCAACGACGAGCAGCTGTGCCAGGCGTGGCTTGCCAGCTACTGGGCGTTGCGAGACTCCTCATCTTGGATACAGATGATGGGCGCGGTTGCAGCGCGTCAACGCTTTCTTGACGAGTTCGAGCGACGCAATCGGAACGGTCTCGCGGCGTGGCTCGCTTCGGGACCCAGGGCCGCGGGAAATCCTCTGCCCTACCTCGCCGAGAGCCGCGTCAACAGCCCGGCGATCGACTGGGATGAGCTCACCCGGGGCCAGGACTGCTGAGAGCCCGGCACGTGGAGCATCACTGGATGCACTCGCACAGTTCCGTCCCGTTGGTCAGGGTTCGCTCCCGCCTCACGTGAGCGTGCGCTTGCTGGAAGTTCCGCCGCGAACGCGAAGTGCAGATCTCGACATGGTCCGTAGGGGTGACGTCACCACCGCGAATGAGTGGCAACGCTCCCGAGTAGGGCGGAGTGGGCGGTCGTCCTCATTTCTAGTCCGTCACGATGCGCGAAAACGGGCGGAGTCGGCGGTCGAGTGAGGATAGACCTGCCCGCGGACGACGGCGTTTCCCCGGTCCGCGCAGACTGGGACTCGGATTGTTCGGAGGTTCGTCTGCAAGAGAGAGCCCCGGCGTGACCGGGGCTCTCTCTTGCGCCGTTGGACTCAACCTCGTCACCCTCCCAGGAGCCGAGGTCACCACTCGTGCATGGTCCCGTGGGCGATGTTGTAGTACATGCCGATGTGCGTGTAGAAGTTCATCGCGCCGAAGAGCAGGAACACCATGCCGCCGACGATCCAGGCCCGGACGGCCCATGGCAGCAGCCGCGGCCGGTTGGCCAGCTGCGCGATCGCGAAGAGCAGCGCGCCGATTGCGACCACGCCCCACAGCCCGCCGAGGAACAACGCTTCGAGGATCGGCAGGTGACCGAACCGGCCACTGATCGGTTCCTGCGGGGGAGCGGCGCCGAGCTGGAAGCGGACGAACGTGATGGCCAGGACCCCCATGGCCAGGCCGAGTGCGCCGACGAAGACGGCGACCGGCTTGAGCGCGGCGATGGCGGTTGCGTTGGCCTCGTCGATCTCGCCGGCGAACAGCGCGCGGTGGCGCCACAGGTACACGGCGGCGAACAGGAGCAGGGCGCCGAACCCTGCGGCAGGTTGGCCGAAGGCGATGTTGGCGTACTCGAAGCCGTCGCCGCCGAAGGGCCACGTCACCGTGGTGTGCAGGCCCAGCACGAGCAGCAGCAGCCCGGTGACGCCGAAGAAGGCGGCCCAGCCTTCGCTGTCGATGCGTCTGCCCCGGATGAGGTGGGTGAGGAACCAGGCGAATCCCAGTAGTCCCGCGCCTGCCGTGATGGCGACCAGTTCGTTGTAGACGACCATGTCGTCCACTCTCCTTTCCTTGCGGGCCAGCTGCGGGTCCGCTTCTCGTTGATTGGTGCATGCGTGTGATGTGTCGGCCGGTGGGCACGGTGGCGCCCTCGCGCTTGGTTCAGCGGTGACGGGCCGGGTTGGCCTT
The DNA here is from genome assembly GCF_042666095.1 of Terrabacter sp. GCM10028922. Lineage (NCBI taxonomy): Bacteria > Bacillati > Actinomycetota > Actinomycetes > Micrococcales > Intrasporangiaceae > Terrabacter > Terrabacter sp. GCM10028922. The sequence continues at coordinate 260,144 of NZ_JBHTFG010000006.1, forward strand.
GGCCGGCGTCCGGCCGGTCGGGTCGGTGTGATGGACGGGTCGGTCGTCACGGGTCGCGTCGATCACGCCGAAGACGAACCAGGCGACCACGAACAGGATCGCGAGGGCGCCGGGGACCAGGACTTCGTTCGGGGTCATGGGGAACCTCCTTCTTGGAGCGGTGGTGTCGCGTGAATATCGCTACAATCTGTGTAGCGTAATGACACAGTCTTTTGTTCCCGGAAGGATCGACATGGCTTCTTCACCCGGACGTCCCCGCGACCGGAGCGTCGATGAGCGCATCTCTCGCGCGGCTCTGGAGCTGCTGCGTGAGCAGGGTCCCGAGGCGGTTCACATCGACGGGGTCGCGACCCGGTCCGGGGTGGCCCGCACGACGATCTACCGGCGTTTCCGGAATCGGGAGGCGCTCATCGCGGCGACGATCGCCCTGTTCGGCGAGGAGCCCTTCCCGGCCGCGGAGCTGCCGGTGGAGGACAAGCTCCGCTGGCTGCTGGAGCAGGTTCGGGGGCTGGTCGAGGAGCAGCTCGGGCGCGGAGTGGTCGCCGCGGTCCTTGCGGACTCGGATCCGGTGTTCAGCGCGGCGCTCCGGGCCCGACTGACGCGAAGGCTGAAGGCCCTGCAGGGCCAGATCGACGCGGACGTCGCCGAGGGCCGCATCAGACGGGGTGCCGACGCGGAAGCGCTCGCTGGGCTGGTCTTCGGCGCCTACCTCGGCGAGCTCCTTCAGTACGGGCGTGCCCGCCCCGGCTGGGCCGACGGTGTCATAGACCTGCTGCTGCGCGGCATCCGCGTTCCCTCCGGGTCGTGATGGTCGGGATGTCTACGAGAATCAACGCCGCTTCGTGGGTCTCCGGTCTCGATGACGAGCGATAGTGACCCGGGGTGCCCGTTGTCCGTCAGTAGGCGCGTCGAGAGGCGACGATCCCGATCCTGAAGGGAGAGGACGATGACGGATGTGGAGGCGCCCGCACCCCGGCCGAGGCCGCTTTGGCGTGTGGAGGACGTGGCCGAGTACTTGGCGGTGCCGATCAAAACGCTGTACAAGTGGCGGCTCGAGCGGCATGGGCCGCCGTGCGCGCGGATCGGCAAACATCTGCGTTACGTTCCCGAAGAGGTCGTCGCGTGGGTCGAGAGCCGCAAGCAGGCCGCGTCCTGAGGCCGCGTGATGGCTAGGCAACCGCTGCCCTTGGGATCGTGGGGACGCATTGGGGTCAGTCCAGCGACAAAGAGCGACGCGGGAAGGCCCCTGTCGTATCGGGCTCGTGCCAAGTTCCGAGACTTTGATGGCGTCACTCGGGAGGTCAAGGCAGAGGGAAAGACAAGAAGCGCCGCCGAGGCCAACCTGCTCGTCAAGCTGCGCGAACGCGCCAGTGCCCGCCATGGCGGCACGCTCAAGTCGACGGACCGCTTCTCCGTCGCGGCCGCGCTTTGGCTCGACCAGCTCGACGCGAAGGTGGCAGATGGCCGCCGGTCGCCGAGTACACGTGACGCTTACCGCAACAAGCTCGAGAAGCATGTTCTGCCTGCGCTCGGTGAGGTTCGGCTGGGCGAGATCACCACTCCTCTGGTCGACAGAGTGATCCAGTCGATCAAGAGCCGTGTAGGGGCGCCTACGGCGAGGTCGAGTCGAAGCGTCATCTCGGGCGTGCTCGGCGTGGCAGCCCGTCACGGCGCCATCGTCACCAACCCGGTGCGCGACGCGGACACCGTCCCGTCCACCCCCAAGCGCCGGCCGCGAGCGCTCAGCGACGATGAGCGTCGCGAGTGGTTCGCCATGCTGTCACGCGATCCCCAGGCGGTCGCCGCCGATCTTCCCGACCTGACCGTCTTCTTGCTGGCCACTGGCGTTCGGATCGGTGAAGCCCTCGGTCTGCTCTGGTCGGAGGTGGACGTCGATGCCGCCCTGGTGGCGATCACGGGACAGGTGATGCGGGTGACAGGGGAGGGCCTCGTGCGGCGGCCGACGAAGTCGGCGGCCGGGCAGCGGATCCTCGCGATTCCGGGTTGGTGCCTGGAGATGCTGGCCGCGCGCCGTGCCCGAGGCATCAGGCCGGAAGAGCCCGTCTTCTGTGATGCCCTCGGGGGCTTCCGCGACCCCAACAACGTCCGCCGAGACCTTCGCCGCGCGCGGGCACCGCGAGGGAACGAGGCCCGTCAGTCCCTCGGCGCCGCGCTCGCCCGAGCCAGACGAACCGCCGCAAAGTCGCGCCAGGACGTGGCAGAGGCCCTCGCTTGGCCAAGGACGCGAGTCGAGCTCGTCGAGTCGGGCAGGGTGCGCCTGGAGCCACAGGATGTAGCCGCCTTGGCCGACCTCTACCGGGTCACCCAGCGTGGCCGGAGCGAGCTCATCCTGCTAGCTGAGGAGGCGTCGAGGCCCATGGATATGGATGCTCTGGCTTGGATCACCTCGCACACCTTCCGGAAGACGAACGCGACGATCCTCGACGATGCCGGGCTCTCGGCGCGGCAGATCGCCGACCAGCTCGGCCACGCTCGGCCGTCGCTCACGATGGACGTCTACATGGGGCGCGGCGCGAGTAACCGCGCCGCCGCGGCTGCGCTGGAGGAAGCACTGAGCACCGACGCGCCCGAGCCAAAAGTGGCCGGTTTCGTGGACAGCAGTAGAGCCCGGCCCAAAGGGCCGGGCTCCTGACCTGCATAGATAGTGCGCCGCCAGGGACTCGAACCCCGAACCCAGTGATTAAGAGTCACTTGCTCTGCCAATTGAGCTAGCGGCGCAACGAGGGGAAACGTTAGCAGCCGTCCCGCACCCGTACAAAATCGGCCGACGGACCCGCCCGACCGGCGCCCGCGCGTGGCCGTTCGAGGTGCGAGCGGGCCCACGAGGGCGGCCGATTCGGCCGACGCGGGTCCCCTTCCTGAAGCGTCCCTGCGGCCTCTAGAGCGTCGCGCTCGCCGTCGAGATGAGCGACAGCGCGAGGCTGATGACGATGGCGCCGATGATGACGCCGACCGTGATTCGCTGGGCCTTCTTGTTCCCTATGAGCATGCCCACCATTGTGGCGCATGGGACGACGAGAGCCCCCGACCGGATCGGTCGGGGGCTCTCCGTGGGGTGAGTGACGGGACTTGAACCCGCGGCCACCTGGACCACAACCAGGTGCTCTACCAGCTGAGCTACACCCACCATGCACAGCACGAGCCGGGCCCGAGGGCTCGGCGTCGTGGGACGGCGTCGACAATCGTACAGGCTGACGCAGGGTGCTCGTGACCACCCCGCCAGGCGGCATATCCAAGGCGCTCTTCGTATGCCGGCAGGCCCCGTCCCGGGGTTAGTGCTCGATGACGTGGGCCGTCGCGAGCGCCTTGGCGGTGGCGCTGTCGGGACCCGGCTGCGGTACGAAGACGGCCTCCCGGTAGTAGCGCAGCTCCGCGATCGACTCGCGGATGTCGGCGAGCGCACGGTGCCCGCCGGACTTCTTCGGGGCGTTGAAGTAGACGCGGGGATACCAACGGCGCGACAGCTCCTTGATCGAGCTGACGTCGATGATCCGGTAGTGCAGGTACGACTCGAGCACCGGCATGTCACGCGACAGGAACCCGCGGTCCGTGGCGACCGTGTTGCCGCCGAGGGGCGCCTTGCGGGGCTCGGGCACGAAGGTGCGGACGTAGTCGAGGACGATGTGCTCGGCCTCGTGGAGCGTCACGCCGGAGTCGAGCTCGTTGATCAGTCCGGACGTCGTGTGCATGTCGCGGACGAAGTCGTCCATCTGCTCCAGCGACTCGTCCGGCGGCTTGATCACGACGTCGATGCCGTCGCCGAGCTGGTTGAGCTCGAAGTCCGTGACGAGCGCTGCGACCTCGACGAGGGCGTCGGACTTCAGGGACAAGCCCGTCATCTCGCAGTCGATCCAGATGATCCGGTCGGCGATGGCTCGGTGGTTGGTGTCGCTCACGCGTCCACCATAGGGGCCAGACGTGGGCGCGTCCGCCCGACTCGGGTGTGCACGCGGCCGGCTGCACTAGCCTGCCTGCATGACTTCAGGGGACGTGACGACGCAGCACCCGGGTGACACCCCGGGCGGGCAGGTGCAGCAGTGGAGCCCGGCCCGCAACCCGACCCGGAGGCCGATGCTGCGCACCGCCCTCACGATCGGCGTCTCCGCCTCAGTGTTCCTCGTGTGCCTCCTGGTCCTGCTGGGCATCCTCGGCCAGCGGCTGACCACACAGACGCTCGTCACCTCCGTGCTCATGGCGATCATCCCGCTGTTCGTCATCGTGCCGACGTTCCTCTGGCTCGACCGCTACGAGGCCGAGCCGGTGCGCTACATCGTCTTCGCGTTCCTCTGGGGCGCGCTCGTCGCGGTCGTCGGCGCCTTCTTCCTCAACACCTTCGGCCTCAAGCTGCTCGTCGAGGCACGCTGGACCGACCCGCTCGAGACCGGCGCCGTGTACCTGGCGCCGATCACGGAGGAGACGCTCAAGGGTCTGGGCATCCTGCTGATCTACCTGCTCCGTCGCCGCGAGTTCGACGGGATCATCGACGGCATCGTCTACGCAGGCCTCATCGGCGCGGGCTTCGCCTTCAGCGAGAACATCCTCTACCTCGGCCAGGCGTACGACGAGTACGGCAGCGAGGGGCTCACGTCGACCTTCCTCGTGCGCGGACTGATGGGACCCTTCGGCCATCCGCTCTTCACGTCGCTCACCGGCATCGGCATCGGCATCGCGGTGACCGCACGCCGTCCGGCCGTCCGTGCGGTCGCGGTTCTCGGAGGCTGGGCCTGCGCGATGCTGCTCCACGGGCTGTGGAACCTGTCGGCCCTCGCGGGCATGGACGGCTTCTTCGAGGCGTACGTGACCTACCAGGTGCCGCTCTTCCTCGCGTTCGTCGGGTTCCTCTTCTGGCTGCGTCGCCGTGAGGGCCGGCTCATCGGCCGCTACCTGTCGCCGTACGCCGATGCCGGCTGGCTCACGCATGCCGAGGTGACGATGTTGTCCCATCTGCGGTTGCGGCGAGCCGCGCGAGCCTGGGCCCGGCAGAACGGTGGCCGTCCGGCGAAGCGCTCGATGGATGCGTTCCAGGACAGTGCGAGCGACCTCGCGCTGCTGCGCTCCCGGCTCGTGCACGGCACGGCGGAGGTCGGGGCGTCGGAGCGCGAGATGGTGCTGCTCGAGGCGATCACGGCACACCGGCGCGACTTCATCGGGTCGCCGGTCACCTGACGTGGGCACCGTGTCCCGGATGCCTATCATTGGACGGCGCCCGCATCGGGCGACCGGCCCCTGTAGCTCAGCGGATAGAGCAAGAGCCTTCTAATCTCTTGGTCGCAGGTTCGAGTCCTGCCGGGGGCGCTGGGCGAAGGGGCGCTGGGCGAAGCAGGCTGTGAAGCCGCAGCGGAGCAAGGCGCGACAGCCCACTCGCTCCCGCCCAGGAGCGCTCGCGCCGCACACGGCATACGTCGCCGTGGACGGGAATCGTCTTCGCTCCACGGTTGTTCGATCATCGCCACGTATGCCGTCGCCGCTCTTCCGCGGACCGGATCCGGTCCGCGGGTGGCACGGTCAGATCACGACTCGGGGTATGTCGTGCACACGCGCCGCCTTTCGGTTTGGTTGTGTGCGCGCGACACGAAAGGATTGCGGCGTGGCAGGTGATTCAGGGGTGGGCAATGCCCGTCTCCTCGCGACGGTCCAGACCCTTCGGTCTGCCGTGTCCGACGCCACCCTTCCGCTCGACCTACCGAGCGCACGCGCTGCCCGGCTGACGCGCAGCCGGCTGCTCGACCAGCTCGACGACTACGTCATCCCTCGGCTCACGTCGCTCGACGCACCGCTGCTGGCCGTCGTCGGTGGCTCGACCGGTGCCGGCAAGTCGACTCTGGTCAACTCCGTCGTCGGCCGCGAGGTCACGCTGCCGGGTGTGCTCCGCCCGACGACCCGGTCGCCGGTCCTCGTGCACCACCCCTCCGACGCGGCGTGGTTCTCCGGGCAACGCATCCTGCCGGGGCTCGCCCGGATCACCGGTCGGCACTCGTCGTCGGACGGTCCTGGGGCTGTGCGCCTCGTGTCGACCGACGAGGTCGCTGCGGGCCTGGCGCTGCTCGACGCACCCGACATCGACAGCGTCGTCGAGGCCAACCGCGATCTCGCGACCCAGCTCCTTGCCGCGGCTGACCTGTGGATCTTCGTCACGACGGCCGCGCGCTACGCCGACGCCGTGCCGTGGGAGCTGTTGCGCGAGGCGTCGGAGCGCGGCACGGCCGTGGCGGTCGTCCTCGATCGCGTGCCGCCCGGCGCGGTTGACGAGATCCGCACGCACCTGGCGACGATGCTGCGCGAGCAGGGTCTCGACCAGGCCCCGATCTTCACCGTGGTCGAGTCGGAGCTCAGCGACGGGTTGCTCCCCGCCGACCAGACCGAACGCCTGCGTGGTTGGCTCGCGGCGCTCGCAGGTGACGCGCAGGCGCGCGCCGACGTCGTCCGCCAGACGTTGCAGGGTGCGCTGGTGTCGCTCGACGCGCGCACCCGGTCGCTCGTTGCGGCCACGGAGGACCAGACGGCGGCGGGGGAGTCGCTCGTCGACGTGGCGCGCACGGCATACGACGACGCCGCGACGCGGGTGCACGAGGGCATGGTCGACGGCACGCTGCTGCGCGGCGAGGTGCTCGCTCGCTGGCAGGAGTTCGTCGGCACGGGAGAGTTCTTCCGGCAGGTCGAGTCGACCGTGTCGCGGGTGCGTGACCGCTTCACCTCGTTCCTCAAGGGCGAGCCGGCGCGGGCCGACCACCTCGGGGAGGCACTGCAGTCCGGTGTCGAGTCGCTCGTCGTCAACCAGGCCGAGCTCGCGGCGAGCGCCATCGCGCGGGCCTGGCGGACGCTCCCCGGCGGCGACCAGCTGCTCGTCGCTCACCCCGACCTCGTCCGTTCCGGCGCCGACATCGAGTCACGCATCCAGCGTCTTGTCCGCGACTGGCAGGGCGACATCCTGGAGATGGTCCGCGAAGAGGGACGCGACCGCCGCACGACCGCCCGGATCATGGCCTACGGCGTGAACGGCCTCGGCGTCGTCCTCATGCTCGTGACGTTCGCGAGCACCGCCGGCATCACCGGCGCCGAGGTCGGCATCGCCGGGGGCACCGCGGTCGTCGGCCAGAAGCTGCTCGAGGCCGTCTTCGGCGACCAGGCCGTCCGGGAGCTCGCCCGGAAGGCTCGCGAGCAGCTGGTCGTCCGGGTCGACGAGCTGTATGCCGCCGAGCTCGCCCGCTACGAAGGAGCTGTCACGACGTTGAAGGTCGACACCGACCAGACCCAGCAGCTGGCCGCGGCGGCGGCTGCCGTCAGGGCCGCGCGATGAGCCCCGTCCGCATGGGCCGGGCCACGGTGCCGACCGTCTCGGCCGCCGAGCTGGGCACGCGCACCACCGAGCTGTCGATGGCGCTCGTGTCGGGCGCCGACGAGCTGGACCCGTCCGACGTCGAGCTGGCCCGGCGCGCCGTCGACAAGGCGGTCGAGCGATCCAACATCTCCGGCGAGCACACGGTCGTCGCCCTCGCGGGCGCGACGGGCAGCGGCAAGTCCTCGCTCTTCAACGCGTTGGTCGGTGCCGACGTCGCGACGATCGGCGCCCGCCGCCCGACGACCTCGCGCCCCACCGCCGCCATCTGGGGTGACGCTGATGCCTCCGAGCTGCTGGACTGGCTCGGCGTCGAGGCGAGGCACGTCGTCGAGGGGCCTACCGCAGGTGCCGCCGGCGACCGACCCCGAGAGGTCGTGGGGTCGCTCGACGGGCTCGTCCTTCTCGACCTGCCCGACTTCGACTCGCGCGAGGTGTCCCACCGCCGCGAGGCCGAGCGCGTCCTCGAGCTCGTCGACGTCTTCGTCTGGGTGACCGACCCGCAGAAGTACGCCGACGCGCGGCTCCATGACGAGTTCGTCAGCCTCATGTCGCAGCACGACGCCGTGACCCTGGGCGTGCTCAACCAGTCCGACCGCCTCACCGCGGAGGGCCTCAAGACCCTGACGAAGGACTTCAGGAAGCTGCTCGTCGCCGACGGCGTCACCGACGCCACCGTGCTTGCGACGTCCGCGGTCACCGGTGACGGCGTGCCGGAACTGACCCAGCGTCTCGCCAACGCCGTTGCGGGACATGCCGCTTCGCGTCAGCGACTCAAGGCCGACATCGTCGGGGTCGCGTCGCGGTTGCGCCGTGGTGTCGCGGACTCGGAGGCCGACGTGGGCAAGCTCGAGCGCTCCCGGCTCGACGCGGCCCTGGCCCGGGCGGCGGGCGTGCCGATCGTGCTCGACGCCGTGGCGCGCGACTACCGCCGTGAGGCCTTCGCGCACACCGGGTGGCTCTTCGCGCGGTGGACCAAGGGCTTCGCGGCCGATCCGCTCCGACGGTTGCGCCTCGACCGCACGGGTGGCCGCCCGCCGATCCCCGTCGCGATCGACGGCGCCGACGTGCGCGCCGTCCTCGGCCGAACGTCGATCCCGGCCCCGAGCGTCTCGACCGCGTCGGCGGTCGACCTCGCGACACGTACCTTCGTGCGGCACGCATCCGACGACCTTCCGGTGCGCTGGGCGCAGGCCGTCGAGGAGGCCGTCGACGGCGGAGAGGGCACCCTCGGTGACGCCCTCGACCGAGCCATCATCGGCACCTCGCTCCGGGCCCGCCGGCCGGTGTGGTGGTTCGTCGTCAACCTTCTCCAGTGGGTGCTCGGCCTGGTCGCCCTTGTCGGGCTCGCCTGGTATGCCGTGCTCTGGGTCTTCGCGCTGCTGCAGCTGCCGCGGCCCGAGACACCGGCCGTCGGCATCCTGCCCTTCCCGCTCGTCATGCTCATCGCAGGCCTGCTGCTCGGGGTCGGGCTCGGCATCGTGTCTCGCTGGTGGGCGAGGGTCGGCGCCCGTCACCGGCGGACCGTCATCGGCAAGCGGCTCTCCGAGTCCGTCGCGGCGGTGGCCGACGAGCACATCCTCATCCCGATCGACGAGGTTCTCGTCCGTCACCGGGAGACGCGCGAGCACCTCGAGGCCGCAGCAGGCTGACAACCTGCGGGCGGCGCAGCGGTGCGGGGGAGCGTCCCGCGTCCCGTGCGGCTGTCCACATCCCCCGGCGCGGAGCCCGTCGTGTCCACAGCTCGGTGAACCGGGATGTCGGGCGGGGGACGCACCCTCGATGGTGGGTCCAGGCGGCGCGAGGCCGCCGCGGACGCAAGGAGCACCCCCATGAACGAGACCCGTATCACCGTGCACGGCAACGTCGTCAGTGAGCCCGTCGAGAGGCAAGGCCGCAACGGCAGCGTCTTCACGACCTTCCGCATCGCCACGACGCCCTACCGGCGCACGGCCGACGGTCGCTACCTCGACGGCGACACGAGCTTCTACAGCGTCATCGCCTTCAACGCGCTCGCCGCCAACGCAGCCGCGGCGCTGCGCAAGGGGCACCCGGTCATCGTCGAGGGGAACGTCGCGATCAAGCAGTACGTCGGCAGCGACGGCCAGCCCCGGCTGTCGCCCGAGATCGACGCCGACCACATCGGCCACGACCTGTCGTGGGGCCGAGCGACCTTCGAGCGGGTGAGCCGCGCCGCCGCGCTCGGCCAGGACCGCACCGCCGACCCCGACGTCCAGGCGACCCTTCGGGCCCTGTCCGACGGTGACGCGGAGGGTGCGTCCCAGCGGCCGGCCCACGTGGACGCCGACGGCGTCGTCGACGACGACTACGACCCCGATGGCGACGGCAGCGAGACCGCGCGCACGGGCGGCGACGAGGTGCTCGCGACGGGCGACCCCGAGACCGACGACTACGAGGTCGTCGCGCCGTTCTCCGCCTGACGCGTCATGAGGTCGTGCCGCCACCCACCGCAGGGCAGGAGGGGCGAGCCGGGGCCGAGGACGCCGATTCGGTGACGCGCTCGCTGGCCGATAGCCTCTGGACATGGCCGAGTACATCTACACCATGACCCGAGCGCGCAAGGCGCACAACGAGAAGGTCATCCTCGACGACGTCTCGATGTCGTTCTACCCCGGCGCGAAGATCGGCATGGTCGGCCCCAACGGCGCCGGCAAGTCGACGATCCTCAAGATCATGGCCGGACTCGACCAGCCGAGCAACGGCGAGGCGCGGCTCGCGGCCGGCGCGACGGTCGGCATCCTTCTCCAGGAGCCGCCGCTCAACGAGGAGAAGACCGTTCTCGGCAATGTCGAGGAGGGCGCTGGCGAGATCAAGGCGAAGCTCGACCGCTACAACGAGATCTCCGCCGAGATGGCCAACCCCGACGCCGACTACGACGCCCTGCTCAACGAGATGGGCAAGCTGCAGGAGGACATCGACCACGCCGACGCGTGGGACCTCGACAGCCAGCTCGAGCAGGCGATGGACGCGCTGCGCTGCCCGCCGCCGGACTCGCCGGTCACGAACCTCTCGGGTGGTGAGCGCCGCCGCGTCGCCCTCTGCAAGCTGCTGCTGCAGAAGCCCGACCTGCTGCTGCTCGACGAGCCGACCAACCACCTCGACGCGGAGTCCGTGCAGTGGCTCGAGCAGCACCTCGAGTCCTACCCGGGTGCCGTCATCGCCGTCACCCACGACCGTTACTTCCTCGACAACGTCGCCCAGTGGATCGCCGAGGTCGACCGCGGACGTCTGTACCCCTACGAGGGCAACTACTCGACCTACCTCGAGAAGAAGTCCGAGCGGTTGACGATCCAGGGCAAGAAGGACGCCAAACTGGCGAAGCGCCTCAAGACCGAGCTCGAGTGGGTGCGCAGCAACGCCAAGGGCCGTCAGGTCAAGAGCAAGGCGCGCCTGGCCCGCTACGAGGAGATGGCGGCCGAGGCCGAGCGCACCCGCAAGCTCGATTTCGAGGAGCTGCAGATCCCGCCAGGCCCGCGTCTCGGCTCGACTGTCATCGAGGTCAAGAACCTCAAGAAGGGCTTCGGCGACCGCGTTCTCATCGACAACCTGTCGTTCTCACTGCCGCGCAACGGCATCGTCGGCGTCATCGGGCCCAACGGTGTCGGCAAGTCCACGCTCTTCAAGACGATCGTCGGCTTCGAGGAGCCGGACGGCGGCGAGGTCAAGATCGGCGACACGGTCACGATCTCCTACGTCGACCAGGGTCGCGAGGGCCTCGACCCGAAGAAGAACCTGTGGGAGATCGTGTCCGACGGGCTCGACCACATGAAGGTCGGCAACGTCGAGATCCCCTCCCGCGCCTACGTGTCTCAGTTCGGCTTCAAGGGCCCCGACCAGCAGAAGCTCTCCGGCGTGCTGTCCGGTGGTGAGCGCAACCGCCTCAACCTCGCGCTGACGCTGAAGCAGGGCGGCAACCTCCTCCTGCTCGACGAGCCGACCAACGACCTCGACGTCGAGACCCTCGGCTCGCTGGAGAACGCCCTGCTCGAGTTCTCGGGCTGCGCCGTGGTCATCTCGCACGACCGCTGGTTCCTCGACCGCGTGGTGACGCACATCCTTGCCTACGAGGGCACGGAGGAGGACCCCGCCAGGTGGTACTGGTTCGAGGGCAACTTCGAGTCCTACGAGGCCAACAAGGTCGAGCGCCTCGGCCCCGAGGCTGCCCGCCCACACCGCGTCACCTACCGCAAGCTCACGCGCGACTGATCCCGTCGGGCGCTGTCGACCTTCGGCGCCCCGCTCGGGCAGACGGTCGGGCAGACTGACGGGGTGGCCGATGTCGTCATCCACCAGATCACCCCGGATCGTTTCGACGACCTCGCCGGGGTCTTCGGTACCCGCGGCGCCCCGTCGTGGTGCTGGTGCCAGTACTTCCTCACCACGGGGTCGGCCTACACCATGTCGGCGCAGCGCAACCGGGCCGCGCTCCGCTCGCAGGTCGCCTCGGCAAGCGCCCCGGTCGGTCTCGTCGCCTACGGCGACGCGGACGATCCCCGCGGGCCGGTGGGTGACCCGGTGGGCTGGGTCCAGATCGGACCACGCACGACGTTCCCGCGCATCACGGCCAACCGTGACATGAAGCGCCTCGTCGACGACCTCGACGACGACTCCGTCTGGGCCGTCACGTGTTTCGTCGTCAAGGTGGGTCACCGCCGTAGGGGGATCGGTGGTGCCCTGCTCGATGCCGCTGTCGCCGCGGCGCGTGACGCCGGTGCGCGAGCCGTGGTCGGCCACCCCGTCGACGTGGCCGCCCGCACGACGCGGGTGGGTGGTTCGGAGCTCTACCACGGCGCGGCGTCCACGTTCGAACGGTCGGGCTTCCGGGTGGTCGGGCGCACGGGCGCCACCCGTCCGGTCATGCGCCTGGACCTCTGACGCGTCAGGCCCGGTCGCGTCGTCCGGGGCGGGGCCAGGTGCGCCCCAGGGGCACGCATCGGCAGGCTGTGCCTTCAGGCGATGAGCGGCGTGGCGGGCTCGCGGGTCGAGCTGCTCCCGAGGGCGAGCTGCCACGCCTCAGCGAGCCGTTGCCCGACCTCGTCGCTCTCGTCGGCGGGCCGGCAGTACGGCACGCGCACGAAGCGGTCCATCCCCGGGCCGACGCCGAACTGCGTTCCCCGCGCGAGGCGCAGGCCGACGCCCTCAGCCGCTCGCGCCAGCGCGTCGCCGCGTTCGACGGGTAGCTCGCACCAGAGGTTCAACCCTCCCTCCGGCACCCGGAACCGCCAGTCGGGCAGGTACGTGCGCAGCGCGGTCACCATGGCGTCGCGGCGCAGCCTCGCCTCGGCCCGCCGCGCCGCCAGCACCGGCTCGCCCGCGCGCAGCAGCTCGACGAGGACGAGCTGCTCGAGCACCGCGGTGCCGAGGTCGAGGCTGTGGCGCGCCTCGAGGATGGGGGAGACGAGCGGCGCGGGTGCCCGCACCCACCCGACCCGCAGCCCGCCCCAGAAGGTCTTGCCCGCGCTGCCGAGCGTGATCGCGTCTCGCGACGAGGCCGCGAACGGCGCCGGTGGCTGCGTGTCGAGGCCGAGCTCGACGAAGGTCTCGTCGATGATCGGCTGGGTCCGGGCCGTGCGGAGCGCGGTCGCCACCGACATTCGCTCCGCCTCGGTCATGAGCCGGCCGGTGGGGTTCTGGAAGTCGGGAACGAGGTACGCCATGCGGGCGCCACCCTGCCGAAGGGCGAGCTCGAGCGACTCGGCGTCCCAGCCGAGCGGGTCGACCGGGTAGGCGACCGGGCGCAGGCCGGAGCGCCGCACCCCGACGAGCGCGTTCGGGTAGGTCGGCGACTCGACGAGGACGCGGTCGCCCGGGTCGAGCAGGGCGCGCAGCACCGACGACAGCCCGGCATGGGCGCCGCACGTGACGACCACGTGGTTGGGATCGGTCGGGAGTCCTCGGCTCTCGTACCACTCGGCGATCGCCTGACGGGCCTCGAGCAGCCCGTGCGGGTTGTAGCCAGAAGAGGCCAGATGGCGGGGCAGCTCGACGAGGGCGCGCTCGTACGCCGCCGTCACCCCCGAGGCGGCCGGGAGGGCGGCATACGTCAGGTCGATGACGTCGTCGGGCAGGTCGGCGGGCATGAGGCCCGCGCTCGATGTCGCGAGTCCGGACGGGCCGGTCGGCAGGGCGGCCACGCTGCCCGAGCCGCGCCGCGTCACGACGAAGCCCTCCTCGCGCAGGGCCTCGAACGCGCCCCCGACCGTGGTGCGGCTCAGGCCCAGCTCGCTCACGAGCGCCCGCTCGCTCGGTAGGCGGGTGCCGACGAGGACACGGCCGTCGCTGATGAGCCGCCGGATGGCGTCGGCGAGGGACCGGTACGCAGGCCGGGCCAGCGGTTCTGACCCGAGCAGGAGCCCCAAGGACCGGGCGGAGACGGTGCGCATGGGTCCACTGTCGCACGATTGGCTCTCAAAAATCAGTCCAGTCGTGCGCGAAGATGGTCGCCATGAGACGCCACGTGCCCCTCCAGAACCTCACGCCGCTCCAGCAGCTGCGTGCCGGGCGACTGCCCCGCCGAGTCACCCAGCTCCTCCTCGGGCTCACGCTCTACGGCGTCTCGATGGCCATGATGATCCGCTCGACGCTCGGCCTCGACCCCTGGGACGTGTTCCATGCAGGCCTCGTGAACCACGTACCGCTCACCTTCGGGCAGATGACCATCGTCGTGGGGGCGCTCGTGCTCCTGCTCTGGGTGCCGCTTCGCCAGTGGCCGGGTCTGGGCACGGTCGCCAACGTCATCGTCATCGGGCTCGCCGCGGACGCCGGCCTGGCGCTCATCCCCGCCCCCGAGTCGCTGTGGGCGCGGGTGCCGCTGCTGCTCTCCGGTCTCGTGCTCAACGGTGTCGCGGGCGGCCTCTACATCGGCAGCCAGCTCGGCCCCGGCCCGCGGGACGGTCTCATGACCGGGTTCGCTCGGCGGACAGGGCTGTCGATCCGGCTCGTGCGCACGACCATCGAGGTCGTCGTCCTCGCCGTCGGGTGGCTGCTCGGCGGGCCCGTCGGTCTCGGCACCGTGCTGTATGCCGTCTCGATCGGGCCCTTGGTCCAGTTCTTCCTGCCCCGCCTGACGATCGAGCTCGAGCCGGCTCCGACCGAGCCGAGACCGCTCGTCGCGTCAGCCGCCTCCTGAGCCGGCGCGGGCAGCGCTCACGCTTCGTGCGTGGCGGCGACGAGGCGCAGCGCCAGCGCCGCGTTCGTCGCACCGATCTCGGCCGGGGTGCGCCGGATCGTGGGGGAGTACCAGCGCGCCACGTCGACGACGATCGAGAGCAGGGCCAGGGCCGTGTCGGCGCTGTCGTCGACGGTGAACGTGCCGTCGGCCACGCCGCGGTCGAGGACGTCGCGCACGAGGGAGTCCATCTCCTTGCGCAGGGCGAGGACCTCGGCGTGGTGCTCGGGCGTCAGGTGGTGGTGCTCGTACTGCACGACGCGAGCCACCTGGTACTGCTCGACATGCCACTCGGAGAAGCGGCTCATGACCTTGGCGAGCTGGTCGGCGGGCGTCGGGCCGTCGGCGATCGCGCCGCGGAGCAGCTGCAGTGCCGACTCGTGCCCGCTGCGGCTGAGGTTGAAGAGCAGCTCCTCCTTGGAGCCGAAGTGCACGTAGACCCCGGCCGGTGAGAGCCCCGCGCCCGACGCGATGTCGCGCGTCGTCGTCGCGTGGAAGCCCTTGTCGGCGAACGCGTGGGCCGCTGCCTGCATCAGCCGCTCGACGGTGGAGGCGTCCGGATCGGAGGTCGGGGCGCTCGGCGGCGGCGGGGTCGTGGTGGGCTGCGGCACGTTGACAGCATGCCGCAGCGGAGTCAGACTAAGCAAGCGCTTAGTTACCGAGCGGTACAGGCGCGTCGTAACCGTGAGCACGCCGATGGAGGACGCCATGCCCCGCAACATCTACGACGAGGACCATGAGGCGATGCGCGCGTCGGCGCGCGAGTTCGTCGCCCGCACGCTCGCTCCGCGTGCGGAGGAGATGATCCAGCTGAAGTCCATCCCGCGGGACATCTGGGCCGAGGCGGGCAAGCAGGGCTTCTTCGGCTTCGACATCCCCGAGGAGTTCGGCGGTGCGGGCGTCGACGACTACCGCTTCAACGCCATCGTCGCCGAGGAGATGTCGCGCTTCAACGCGGCGACGAGCTCGTGCTTCGGCATCCACTCCGATGTGTGCCCGCCCTACATCGTCGACCTCGGCACCGCGGAGCAGCAGCAGCGCTGGCTGCCCGGGATGGCGAGCGGCGAGCTCATCTGCGCGATCGCGATGACCGAGCCCTCGGGCGGCTCCGACCTCGCGGCCCTCAAGACCACGGCCGTGCGCGACGGCGACTCCTGGGTGCTCAACGGCTCGAAGACGTTCATCACCAATGGCTACCAGGCCGACCTCGTCATCGTCGCGGCCCGCACGGACCCGTCGAAGGGTGCCAAGGGCATCACCTTGTTCATGGTCGAGCGCGGCATGGAGGGCTTCAACAACGGGCGCAAGCTCGACAAGGTCGGCATGGACGAGTCGGACACGGCGGAGCTGTTCTTCGACAACGTCCGTGTGCCCGACGAGAACCGTCTCGGCGAGGAGGGCATGGGCTTCATCGCGATGATGCAGCGCCTGCCGCAGGAGCGCATCGGTGCTGCCGTCTCGAACGTCGCGCACGCGAAGGCGATCCTCGAGGAGACCATCCAGTACGCGAAGGACCGCAAGGCCTTCGGCCAGCCGATCGGCGCCTTCCAGCACAACAAGTTCCTCATGGCCGAGCTCGTCACCAAGATCGAGGTCGCCGAGGCCTACGTCGACGACTGCGTCGCCGCGCACGCCGAGGGCAAGCTGTCCGCCGTCGACGCCGCGAAGGCCAAGTGGTGGAGCTCCCAGGTGCAGAACGACGTGCTCGACCAGTGCGTGCAGCTGCACGGCGGCTACGGGTTCATGAACGAGTACCGCGTTGCCCGTGCCTGGCGTGACGCGCGCGTGACGAAGATCTGGGCCGGTTCCAACGAGATCATGAAGGAGCTCATCGGCCGGGACCTCGGCTTCTGATGGGAGTGCACGACGGAGCGGTCGCGATCGTCACCGGCGCGAGCCGCGGCATCGGTCTCGGCATCGCCGAGCGCCTCGTCGCCGAGGGCGCGAAGGTCGTCATCACGGCGCGCAGACCCGAGGCGCTCGCCGAGGCTGTCGAGCAGCTCGGTGGCCCCGACAGCGCGCTCGGGATCGCCGGCAACGCGGCCGACGAGGCGCACCAGGACGAGGTGGTGGCCGCGGCCCTTGCCACGTTCGGCGGGCTGCACCTGCTCGTCAACAACACGGGCATCAACCCGGCGTACGGTCCGATGCTCGACACCGGGCTCGACGTCGCCCGCAAGGTGCTCGACGTCAACGTCGTCGCGGCGTTCTCATGGATCAGGAAGGCCGTGGCAGCGGGTCTCGGCGACGAGGCCCACCCGGGTGCCGTCGTGAACCTCGCATCGGTCGCGGGGCAGGGCGCGAGCGGCGTGATCGGGTGGTACGGCGTGTCCAAGGCGGCCCTGATCCACCTGACGACCGAGCTCGGCTACGAGCTCGGTCCCGACGTCCGCGTCAACGCCGTCGCCCCGGCGGTCGTCAAGACGAAGTTCGCCGAAGCGCTCTACGAGGGGCGCGAGGAGAAGGTCGTGCGCGCGTACCCGATGAAACGGCTCGGCCTGCCCGAGGACATCGCAGGTGCGGTGAGCTTCCTGCTGAGCAGCGACGCGTCGTGGATCACCGGCCAGACCCTGACCATCGACGGCGGCGTCACCCTCGGTGGCGCGCTGTAGCCGATCTTCTTGTGTGACAGAGTCGTTCACCCTTGTCGTATGCCGTCCGGCCCCGTGCACGCGCACGGGGCCGGACGCATGCCGGGCCGAGTTTGACAGCAGTTAGGTGACGCTTACTAAGGTGAGCCTTACCTAATGCCATCTCGGGCACTGTCCGCAGGGATGGCCAGGCCCCCGTCACCGACAGAGAGACCTCGTCATCGTGTCCCGCCTCAGAAGCGCCCTCGCGACCGCAGCCGCTGCGGTCCTCGTCCTCACCGGCTGCACCACCGGCCCGACCGGTGGCAGTGCCGCCCGGACTCCGGTCGGCAGCGCCGCAGGGGCCGCGGGCGCCGACCCCGCGGCATACCCCGTCACCCTGAAGGACGCCTTCGGCACAGCCACCATCACCAAGGAGCCCCAGCGCGTCGTGACGCTCGGCTGGTCCGACGCCGACCACGTCGCCGCCCTCGGCGTCGCGCCGGTGGGGGCCCCGAAGGTCACGTGGGGCGGTAACAAGAACCTCTCGACGGACTGGTTCGACAAGCAGCTCGCGACCTTCGGTGGTGCCCAGCCCACCCGCTTCGACGACGCCGACGGCAACCCGATCGAGGAGATCGCGAAGCTCCAGCCGGACCTCATCCTCGCCACGAACTCCGGCATCACGAAGGACGAGTACGCCAAGCTCTCGAAGCTCGCACCTGTCGTGGCCTACCCCAAGGTGGCCTACGGCACGCCGTGGCAGGAGTCGCTCGAGACCATCGGCAAGGCGCTGGGCCGCACGAAGCAGGCCGAGCAGGTCGAGGCGAAGACCGTCGGCGCCCTCGACGCCGCCAAGGCGAAGTACCCGCAGCTCGCCGGCAAGACCTTCATCTACGGCTACATCGCGCCGACCGACCTGTCGCAGATCGGCTTCTACACGCCGAGCGACCTGCGCCCGCAGATGCTCACCGAGCTCGGGATGAAGAACGCGCCGTTCGTCGAGGAGCGGGCCAAGGGCTCCAAGGAGTTCTACCTGAGCGTCAGCGCCGAGCAGGCCGGGGCGCTGAAGTCCGACGTCTTCCTCACCTACATCACCGAGGACTCCGAGGTCGGTGTCATGACGAAGGACCCGCTCATCGGCCAGGTGCCCGCGATCAGGTCGGGCGCGCTCGTGGCGACCAAGGACCAGAAGGTGGGCCTGACGATGAGCTCCCCGACGCCCCTGTCCATCCCGTACATGACCGAGCTGTTCGTGCCGCTCGTCGCGGCCGCGGTGGACAAGGCCGACGCCGCCTGATGACCGAGACGCAGACCGCCGACGGGGCGGGTGGGACGGCTCCGGCCGCACCCACCCGTGCGGTCGTCGGGGCGAGCCCGCGGCGCCCGGACGGGCGTGCGCGTCGACGCACCCCGCTGCTCACCGCAGCCCTCGTCGTCGTGCTCGCTGCAGCACTCGTCGCCTCGATCACCCTGGGATCCAAGGCGATCGGCCTCGGCGACGTGGTGCAGGTGCTGACGGGGCACGGCGAGGGCGTGGCAGACCGCGGCATCATCGAGGCCCGGCTGGCCCGGACGGCCGTGGGCCTCCTCGTCGGCGCGGCCCTGGCCGTCGCCGGCGCCGCGATGCAGGGCCTGACGCGCAACCCGCTCGCCGACCCCGGGCTGCTCGGCGTCAACGCCGGCGCCGCGCTCGCCGTCGTCGTGGCGATCGCGGTCTTCGGCGTCGGGTCGCTCACCGGCTACGTCTGGTGGGCCATGGCCGGCGCCGGCGTCGCGGCGGTGCTCGTCCACGCCCTCGCCGGTCTCGCCGGAGGCGGCGTGACCCCACTTCGCCTCACGCTCGCCGGCGCGGCCGTGACAGCCGGCCTCGCGAGCTGGTCGTCCGGTCTTCTCGTCTCGAGCAAGCAGTCGTTCGACTCGTTCCGCTTCTGGCAGGTCGGCACCATCGGCGGTCGCGGCCTCGACCTCGTCGGCACGGTGCTGCCGTTCTTCGTCACCGGCCTCGTCGTCGTGCTGCTCGCCGTCCGCCAGCTCAACGCCCTCGCGCTCGGTGACGACCTCGCGCGCGGGCTCGGCGAGAACGTCGTCCTCGCCCGTGCCACCGTCGCCGTCGGGGTCGCTGTGCTGTGTGGTGCCTCGACCGCTCTCGCCGGACCGATCGGGTTCCTCGGGCTCGTCGTGCCGCACGTGGCGCGGTTCGTCGTCGGACCGGACCACCGCCGGATCATCCCGGTGTGCCTCGTCGCAGGGCCGACGCTTCTCCTCGCCGCCGACGTCGTCGGCCGCCTCGTCGCACACCCGAGCGAGGTCCAGGCCGGCATCATGACCGCCGTCGTCGGCGTCCCCTTCTTCGTCGTGCTCGTGCGACGGGGACGGATGGCGAGCCTGTGACCACCGACCTCGCCCTGCGTCCCGGGCCCCCTCCCACCGACCGGGCCTCGGCCGACACCGGCGACCTCGCGCGCGTCGTCCGAGCCCGGCGCCGGCCTCTCCGCCGGGTCCGGCTCGTCATCGCCGGGCTGGCCGTCGCGACGCTCGGCGCCGTGCTCGTCCGTGTCCTGCTCGGCGACTACGTCGTCGCGCTCGCCGACCTCGTGCCGATCCTTCGCGGCGAGACGCTGCCCAACGCCCCGGGCGCCTCCTTCATCGTCATGGAGGCCAAGCTCCCGCGGGCCCTCGTCGGCGCGATCGCCGGCATGGCCTTCGGCGCGTCCGGCGCGATGTTCCAGACGACGCTGCGCAACCCGCTTGCGAGCCCCGACATCATCGGCATCAGCCTCGGTGCCTCAGCGGCGGCCGTCATCGCGCTCACCTTCCTCGACGCCCAGGGCATCTGGCTGCCCGCTGCGGCGCTGGCCGGAGCGCTCGCCGTGAGCCTGCTCATGTATGCCGTGGGCCGGGGGACTCTGGTCGCCGGCCAGCGCATGGTCCTCGTCGGCATCGGCATCGCCGCCCTCCTCTCGAGCGTCATCCAGTTCGTCATGACGCGCACGTCGATCCAGGACGCGCAGGCCGCTCTCGTGTGGCTCACCGGCAGCCTCGCCCGGGCCACGTGGCCCGTCATCGGGCTGCTCGCCCTCGCCGTGCTCGTGCTCGCTCCGCTCCTCGCCGTGTGTGCCCGATGGATGCGGCTGGCCGAGCTCGGCGACGACCTGTCGACGACGCTCGGGGCTCCGGCCGGACGCGCGCGCCTCGGGCTCGTCGTCGCCGTCGCGCTCGCGGCAGTGGCCACGAGCGCGACGGGCCCGATCGCGTTCGTGGCGTTCCTCGCCGGCCCCATCGCCCGGCGCCTCTGCGGCGGCCGCCCGTCGCTGTGGGCCGCCGCGCTCGTCGGGGCCGTCATCGTCGTCGTCTCCGACTTCGCGGGCGACTACCTCATTCCCGACGTCAACCTCCCGGTCGGCGTCGTCACGGGTGCCCTGGGCACCCCCCTCATGATCGCGGTCATCATCACCGCGGGCCGAGCCGGAAAGGCGTGACATGAGCTCCACGACCCTGCGCCCCGCCACCATCGCCGCGCAGGCGGCCCACGCGCTCGACGCGGCCGAGGCGGCCCAGGCCCTCGACCCGACGTCCGGGACGGCATCCCAGCGCCGTGACGTCCCCCCGCAGCAGGACGCGCCCGCCCTGCGCGCTCGCGGGCTCACCCTCTCCTACGACGGCCGGCGCGTCGTCGAGGGCCTTGACCTCGACGTGCCCGCCGGCAAGGTGACGGTCGTCGTCGGACCCAATGGATGCGGCAAGTCGACGGTCCTTCGTGGCCTGTCACGGCTGCTCCGGCCGACGGAGGGCCACGTGCACCTGGCGTCGACCGACAGCCACGACGACGTGTGGTCGCTCCGGCCGAAGGAGTTCGCGCGCCGGGTCGCCCTGCTGCCGCAGAGCCCGCCGCTGCCCGAGGGCATCACCGTCGTCGACCTCGTCGGGCGTGGGCGCCACCCGCACCACACGCTCGTGCGCCGGTGGTCGGCCGCCGACGACGCGGCCGTCATGGAGGCCATGCGCGCCACCGGCACGGTCGGGCTCGCCGAACGGCACGTCGAGGAGCTCTCGGGCGGCCAACGCCAGCGCGTCTGGATCGCGCTGACGCTCGCGCAGCAGACCGACATCGTGCTGCTCGACGAGCCGACGACGTACCTCGACGTCGCGCACCAGATCGACGTGCTCGACCTGCTGCGTGACCTCAACCGCACCCAGGGCACGACGGTCGTCATGGTGCTGCACGACCTCAACCTCGCGGCGCGATACGCCGACCACGTCGTCGCCATGCGCGACGGGCGTCTCGTCGGCAGCGGCGCACCGGCCGACCTCGTCGACGAGGACTTCGTCGCCCGCGTCTTCGGTCTGGGCAGCCGCGTCATCGCCGACCCCGTGACGGGCGCACCGCTCGTCGTGCCGACCTCGACCCACCAGCAGACCGGAGCCCCCGCATGACCACGACTGCCGTCAATCCTGTCCTGCTGCTGACCGCTGTGGTGCGCCGCGTCGAGCGGCTCAGCCCGTCGTTCGTGCGAGTCCGGCTGGGCGGTGAGGGGTTCGAGCACCTCGGCCCCGAGGGGCCGACGCTCGACCAGCGCGTCAAGCTCGTCGTCCCCTCGACCGGTCACCCCGTGCCGACCCACCGCATCGACCCCGACAACTGGTATGCCGGATGGCTCGCCCTGCCCGAGGAGGAACGCGGGCACGTGCGCACCTACACGGCCCGCGCGGTCGAGGGGGAGGGCGAGGACCGCCAGCTCGTCGTCGACTTCGTCCTGCACGGCCCGGACGACCACGGTGGCGCTGCCGCCGGTCCCGCCGGCATGTGGGCGGCGAACGCCATCGTGGGCGACGAGATCGGGTTGCTCGCTCCCCGCCGCGGACACGAGCGGGGTTTCGGCGGCATCGAGTTCTCGCCGGGCTCGGCCCGGCGGATCGTTCTCGTCGCCGACGAGACGGCCCTGCCCGCGCTCGCCTCCATCGTCGAGACCCTGCCCCAGGGCATGGAGGGTGTCGCGGTCATCGAGGTGCCGGACGCCACCGACTTCCTCGACGTGCGCGTCCCCGCCGGCATCGAGGCGCACTGGGTCGCGCGCGGTCACCGGCAGCGCGGTGAGCAGACGATCGCGCTCCTGCGCGAGTGCCTGCGGCTCGACACGGACGGCCGCGGCGTCGCACAGCTGTCGTCGCTGGGCCTCGCCGCCGACGTGGACGAGGACGTGTGGGAGACGCCGGTCTACAGCTCGTCCGGCGACGACGTGACGGCGTCGCACGACGCGGCAGCCCGGCTCGGTCCGGAGGACACGTACGCGTGGGTCGCCGGAGACTCCGACACCGTCAAGGCCTGTCGCCGCCTCCTCGTCGGCGAGGGCCGCATGCCGCGCCACCAGGTCGCCTTCATGGGCTACTGGAAGCAGGGTCGCGCAAGCTGATCCCGGTGGGCGGCGGGCACCCGGCGTCTCGGGGGAGCCGGGTGGCCCGTGTCCGCGCCCCGGGCCGGACCGACCCGGTTCGTCCCGGCCGCGCCGTGAGCGGGTACGGGGGCGGAGGCACCGCTCAGCGGGCCCCGGCGGGCCGACCGGCATACGACCCGTGTTGCGCCCCATGGGGCGGGGCAGGGAAGAATGCGGCGAGCGGCCACAGTCGTCCGCACGTCGCCACGCCGTGGCGCCGCGGCCCGGTGCCGCGACCGACGACGGAAGAAGCTCCATGGAGATCTGGCCCGGCAAGCCCTACCCTCTGGGCGCCACCTACGACGGCACGGGAGTCAACTTCGCCGTCTTCTCGGAGGTTGCCGAGCGGATCGAGCTGTGTCTCGTCGACGACGACCTGAACGAGACGCGCCTCGAGCTTCCGGAGGTCGACGGGTTCGTGTGGCACGGCTACGTGCCGTACGTGCAGCCGGGCCAGCGCTACGGCTTCCGGGTGCACGGCCCCTACGAGCCGCAGGACGGACACCGCTGCAACCCGAGCAAGTTCCTCCTCGACCCGTACGCCAAGGCGATCGACGGCCAGGCCGAGAACGACCAGTCGCTCTACTCGTACACGTTCGGCGACCCCAAGGCCGCGACGACGAAGAAGATCAACACGCAGGACAGCGTGCACCACACGATGCACTCGGTCGTCATCAACCCGTTCTTCGACTGGGGCGACGACCGCCCGCCGCGGCACGAGTACCACGAGACCGTCATCTACGAGGCCCACGTCAAGGGCCTGACGATGCTGCACCCGGAGATCCCGGAGGAGATCCGCGGCACGTACGCCGGTATCGCCCACCCGGCGATGATCACTCATCTGCTCGACCTGGGCATCACGGCGATCGAGCTGATGCCGGTGCACCAGTTCGTCCAGGACGCACCGCTCATCGAGCGTGGCCTGTCGAACTACTGGGGCTACAACACCATCGGCTTCCTCGCCCCGCACAACGGCTACGCCGCCGGTGGGCAGCGCGGGCAGCAGGTCCTCGAGTTCAAGGGAATGGTGCGCGCACTGCACGCAGCGGGCATCGAGGTGATCCTCGACGTCGTCTACAACCACACGGCCGAGGGCAACCACATGGGACCGACGCTCGCGTTCCGCGGGCTCGACAACAACAGCTACTACCGCCTCGTCAGCGACGACCTCAGCCACTACTACGACACGACCGGCACCGGCAACAGCCTCCTCATGCGCAGCCCGCACGTGCTGCAGCTGATCATGGACTCGCTGCGCTACTGGGTGACGGAGATGCACGTCGACGGCTTCCGCTTCGACCTCGCCGCGACACTCGCCCGCCAGTTCCACGAGGTCGACAAGCTGTCGGCGTTCTTCGACCTCATCCAGCAGGACCCCGTCGTCAGCCAGGTCAAGCTCATCGCCGAGCCGTGGGACGTCGGCGAGGGTGGGTACCAGGTCGGCAACTTCCCGCCGCTGTGGACCGAGTGGAACGGCAAGTTCCGTGACACGGTGCGCGACTTCTGGCGCGGCGAGGGCGGTGCACTCGGCGAGTTCGCTTCTCGCTTCACGGGATCCAGCGACCTCTACGAGCACTCCGGGCGCAAGCCGATCGCGTCGATCAACTTCGTCACGGCCCACGACGGCTTCACGCTGCGCGACCTCGTGTCCTACAACGAGAAGCACAACGAGGCCAACGGCGAGGGCAACAACGACGGCGAGAGCCACAACCGCTCGTGGAACTGCGGCGTCGAGGGCCCGACCAACGACCGCGACATCCGCGAGCTGAGGCTGCGCCAGCGGCGCAACTTCCTCACGACGCTGCTGCTCTCGCAGGGCGTGCCGATGCTGCTGCACGGTGACGAGCTCGGCCGCACGCAGGGCGGCAACAACAACGGCTACTGCCAGGACAACGACATCTCGTGGATCCAGTGGATCCTCGACGAGGACGACCAGAAGCTGCTGACCTTCACGCAGTCCCTCGTGAAGCTGCGCCGCGAGCACCCGGTGTTCCGCCGCCGGCGCTTCTTCGCCGGCAGCCCCGCCCACGGCGGCGAGAGCGAGCTGGGTGACATCGCCTGGTTCATGCCGAACGCAGAGCACATGGACGACGAGGCGTGGAGCAACGGCCAGGCCAAGTCGCTCATGGTCTTCCTCAACGGCTCCGCGATCCCCGAGCCCGACCCTCGCGGCCAGAAGATCTTCGGTGACTCGTTCCTCGTGATCTTCAACGCCTACAGCGAGGCGCTGACCTTCACGCTCCCCGACGAGGAGTACGGCGCGGAGTGGATCCCGGTCATCGACACGGCGCTGCACGAGGTCGAGCCCAACCCGCTCGACCCGACGTGGCAGATCCAGGTGCAGCCGCGCAGCATCGTCGTGCTGCGGTGCCCGCGGGAGGTCGTCTCGCCCATCGTCCCCGGAGTCACGGAGGAGGCCACCGCGTGAGGTACGCCAGCGCACCCGTGTCGATGCACCGGCTCCAGCTCGAGCCGGGCTTCACCCTCGACGACGCGGTCGCGCAGGTCGACCACCTGGCCGCGCTCGGCGTCACCCACCTCTACCTGTCGCCGGTGCTCCAGGCGACGACGGGCTCGAAGCACGGGTACGACGTCATCGACCACGGCCGGATCGCCGAGGGTCTCGGCGGCGGCCCGGCCTTCGACCGCCTCGTGTCGGCTGCTCGGGCGGCCGGTCTCGGCGTCGTCGTCGACGTCGTGCCGAACCACATGACGACCCCGACCCCGCTCTCGCTCAACCGGCCGCTGTGGTCCGTGCTGCGCGAGGGCCGGCAGTCGGCGTACGCCTCGTGGTTCGACGTCGACTGGGACGCGCAGGGCGGGCGCATCCTCATGCCCGTGCTGGGGGCGCCGCTCGACGAGGTGCTCGCCGCGGGGGAGATCACCCTCGCCGAGCACGCGGGGGAGCCGGTCGTGCGCTACTACGACCACGTGTTCCCTCTCGCGGTGGGTCCCGACCACGGTATGCCGCTGGGCGAGCTGCTCGAGGCCCAGCACTACCGCCTCGCGTCCTGGACCACCGGGGACTCCGAGCTGAACTACCGGCGGTTCTTCGACGTGACCTCGCTCATCGCGGTGCGCGTGGAGGACCCCGCCGTGTTCGACGCGACGCACGCCCTGCTCGTGGGCCGCATCCGGGCCGGCGAGATCGACGGCCTGCGGATCGACCACCCGGACGGTCTCGCCGACCCGGAGGGCTACCTCGAGCGGCTCGCGGAGGCGACGGGCGACACGTGGGTGGTCGTCGAGAAGATCCTCGAGGGTGACGAGCCCCTGCCGCACACCTGGCGCTCCGCGGGGACGACCGGTTACGACGCGCTGCTGCGCATCGGCGCCCTGTTCGTCGACCCGGCAGGAGCGGCCCCGCTGGACGACCTGTCGGCCGAGCTGCTCGGCGAGCGGCAGGACCTCGACGCGATAGTGACGGAGTCGAAGCGCTGGGTCGTGCAGGTCATGCTCGCCACCGAGGTCAACCGGCTCATGCGGCTCGTCGCGCGGGCGCGGCCAGACCTCGACCGGGCGGCGGCGCGCGAGGTGCTCGAGGCGATGCTCGTGGGGATGGACCGCTACCGCGTGTACGTCCGGCCCGGCCACCCCCGCCTGGGGACGGAGACCGAGCCGCTGGAGGTGGCCGCGCACGAGGGGGCCGGCGCTCGCTACGAGGCCCTCGACCGCGCATGCGTCGAGGGCCTCGTCGACCTCGCGCTGGGCAAGGGCGACGTCGCCGACTCGGAGGCGCGCGACGAGTTCGTCGTCCGGTTCCAGCAGACGTGCGGTCCTGCGATGGCGAAGGCCGTCGAGGACACCGCCTTCTACCGTTACGTCCGGCTCGTCGGGCTCAACGAGGTCGGGGGTGACCCGCGCCGGGTGGGACTCGCGACGCAGGACTTCCACCGGTTCGCGGGGGATCTCCTCGGCGCCTGGCCGCAGTCCATGACCACGCTCTCGACCCATGACACCAAGCGGGCGGAGGATGTGCGGGCCCGGCTCTTCGTCCTCGCCGAGCGACCCGAGGCGTGGGCAGGATGGGTGCGCACGGCCCGCGACCTCGCCGCACCGGTGCGGACGGCCGAGCTCGACGTGCTCACCGAGTACTTCCTCTGGCAGACCGTCGTCGGCGCGTGGCCGATCAGCGAGGAGCGGCTGCAGGGCTACGCCCTCAAGGCGATCCGCGAGTCCAAGCTGTACACCCGCTGGACCGAGCCGAACGAGGCCTACGAGGACGCCGTGGCGCAGTTCGTGTCGGGCGTGGTGTCGACGCCCGACGTCGTGGCGCACATCGAGTCGTGGCTCGAGAGCACGCGGGTCGAGACGCGGGCCAACGTGCTGGGGCAGAAGCTCGTGCAGCTGACCATGCCGGGGGTGCCGGACGTCTACCAGGGAACGGATCTCATCGACCTCTCGCTCGTCGACCCCGACAACCGGCGCCTCGTCGACTACGCCGAGCGACGTGCGCGGTTGGCGCGACTCGACGGCGGCGCTGCCCCGGCAGACCTGTCCGACGAGAAGCTGCTCGTCACGACGGCAGCCCTGCGCACTCGCCGCGAGCGGCCCCAGTGCTTCACCGGCGAGGACGCGACCTACGTGCCACTGGCGGCGACCTCCGAGCACGTCGTCGCGTACGGCCGCGGGACGTCCGAGGGCGTCGACGTCGTCACCGTCGTGACGCGGCTCGCCGGTCGGCTGGCTGACGCCGGCGGGTTCGGCGACGCAACGGTGGAGCTGCCGCAGGGACCGTGGTGCGACGTCGTGTCCGCGCGCACCTTCGCCGGTGGGCCCACCCGGATCGCCGACGTCGTCGGGGCTCGTGACCCCGACGGCCAGGCGGCGAAAGGGCGCGGCGGCCTGCCGGTGGCACTGCTCGTCCGGGTACGGCACGACGCATGACGACCGACACGATCCGCGTCTGGGCACCGGCGGCCGCCGCCGTCGATGTGCTCGTCAGCCCGGTGACCGCTGCGGAGCCACACGCGAGGCCCCAGCGGCACGCCATGACCGCAGAGGACGGCGGCTGGTGGGCGTGGACCCCACCGTCGGGGACCACAGGCCCGCTCGACTACTCGTTCGGCCTCGACGGCGGTGAGCCACGACCCGACCCCCGCAGTGCCTGGCAGCCCTACGGCGTTCACGGACCGAGTCGCACGTTCGACGCGGCGGCACACGTGTGGGGTGACGATGCGTGGCCCGGGACCCGTGACGGGCGCGGCGTGCTCGGCGGCGTCGTCTACGAGCTGCACATCGGCACGTTCACGCCGGAGGGCACCTTCGACGCCGCGATCGCCCACCTCGACCACCTCGTCGAGCTCGGTGCCGACGTCGTCGAGGTCATGCCCGTCGCCGCCTTCGGTGGCACGCACGGCTGGGGCTATGACGGCGTCGCGCCGTATGCCGTGCATCAGGCGTACGGCGGTCCCGCCGCCTTCCAGCGTTTCGTCGACGCCTGCCACAGCCGCGGCGTCGCGGTGTGCCTCGACGTCGTCTACAACCACCTCGGCCCGACGGGGAACTACCTCGCGGAGTTCGGTCCCTACTTCACGCCGAGCCACACCACCCCGTGGGGTGATGCCGTCAACCTCGATGCCGACGGCAGCGACGAGGTGCGTCGTTGGGTGGTCGACAACGCGCTGCGCTGGTTCCGCGACTTCCACGTCGACGTGCTGCGCCTCGACGCCGTGCACGCGCTGTACGACAGCTCGGACCGCCATGTACTCGCGCAGCTGTCCGACGAAACGGCCTCTCTCGCAGAGGAGCTCCGTCGGCCGCTTGACCTCGTCGCGGAGAGTGACCTCAACGACCCGGTCATGGTGACGCCCACCTCGGAGGGCGGTCGTGGCATGAGCGCGCAGTGGGACGACGACATCCACCACGCGCTCCACGTCGTCCTGACGGGGGAGACCCAGGGCTACTACGCCGACTTCGCGGGCCGCACCGAGGCCTGGCCCGACGGGGGCCCGATCTCGGTGCTCGCCAAGACGCTGACCGAGGCGTTCCTGCACGACGGGCGCATGTCGACCTTCCGTGGGACGACCTGGGGTGCGCGCGTCGACCCGGAGGTCCGGTCCGGCCACGAGTTCCTCGCCTACCTCCAGACCCACGACCAGGTCGGCAACCGGGCCACCGGTGACCGGATCAGCGACCAGGTCTCTCCCGGGCAGCAGGCCGTCGGAGCAGCGCTCTACCTGCTGTCGCCGTACACACCGATGGTCTTCATGGGGGAGGAGTGGCGCGCGAGCACCCCGTTCACGTTCTTCACCTCGTTCGAGGAGGAGTGGCTCGGCGACGCGGTGCGGTCCGGACGTCGCGCCGAGTTCGCGGCCCACGGCTGGGACGAGGCCGACGTTCCCGACCCGCAGGACCCGGCCACGCGCGCCAGCAGCGTCCTCGACTGGCGCGAGCCGACGGCCCCCGGGCACATCGAGATGCTGCACTTCTACCGCGAGCTGATCCGCGTGCGCCGCACGCAGCCCGACGTCGCCTCGGGTGACCTGCGTGAGACGTCGGTGACGTTCGACGAGGCCGCACAGTGGCTGGTCCTGTCCCGGGGTGCCGTGCACGTCGTCGCCAACTTCGCCGGGCGCGCCCAGGTCGTGCCGTTCGGCCGCGAGGCGCGTCACGTGCTCGCCTCGTGGGGGCGTGCCCCGGTCATCGACGGCCACGGCGTCGGTCTGGACGGCCACGACGTCGCCGTCGTCCGCACGGTCTGACCGCCGGCGGCCTCGGCCCCCGTCCGGTCCGGTCAGCTCTCCTTGACGCGGACCATGCCCTCTTGGGCCGTCGTCGCGACGAGCGCCCCGTCCTGGCTGAAGATCTCGCCGATCGAGAGTCCCCGGCCGCTGGTCGCCGACGGCGACTGCTGCGCGTAGAGCAGCCACTCGTCGGCGCGGACGTCTCGGTGGAACCACATCGAGTGGTCGAGGCTCGCGACGCGCAGGCGGCGGTCGGTCCAGACGAGGCCGTGACGCCGGAGCACGGGTTCGAGCAGGGAGTAGTCGCTCGAGTAGGCGAGCACGGCGGCATGCAGCAGCGGGTCGTCCGGGAGCTCCCCGATGGCCCGCATCCACACGTGGTTCGTCGCGACCTGCTCGGACCCCGCGTCGAGGAAGATGTTGCTCTCGACGGGTCGCAGCTCGATGGGACGGTCCTCGGCGATGTGCCGTGCGCCGGGGTGGTCGATGCCGCGGAAGGCGTCGGCGAGCGAGGTCAGTCCGTCGGGGCCGGCGACCTCGGGCATCGCGTCCTGGTGGTCGAGACCGCCCGCGCGCTCCTGGAACGAGCAGACCATCGACATGATGGGTGCGCCCTTCTGCACGGCGTGGACCCGGCGCGTCGAGAACGAGTTGCCGTCGCGCATCTCCTCGACCGCGAACCGTATGGGCAGGGTGTCATCGCCCGGACGCATGAAGTAGCCGTGGAGCGAGTGGATGGGCCGCGGGCCGTCGCCGTCGTTGACGTCGCGCACCGTGATGCCGGCCGCCATGACGCACTGGGCGAGCACCTGCCCGCCGAAGACCCGCCCGTGGGGCATCTTCTGGCTGCGGCCCTCGAACACGCGCGCGGACGTCGCACCGATCGACTCGGCGGCGTCGCGGCCGAGGACGTCGGTGACGGCGATCTGGGCGGTGCCGACGTCCTTGAGGCTCAGCACCTCGAGGAGGTCCTCGAGCGGGGGCAGCGGTCGCGGTTCGAAGGCGAGGTCAGCACTCACAGGGTCGACCCTAGCCGCCCGTCCTGCACGCCTGCCTCCGGCAGCAGTGTGGGTCACGCCTCCAGCGCGAGGGCCATCGGGAGCACGGCCGGTGCGCCGGCCTCGCGCAGGAGGCCGGCGCAGACCGTGAGGGTCCACCTCGAGTCGCTGACGTCGTCGACGAGGAGCACGGGACCGGGGATGCCCGCCAGCGACGCCGAGAGCTCGGGGCCGACGGCGACCCGGCCCCAGACGTTGGCCAGACGGAACGCGCTGTTGCCGCCCGGGTCGCCGACCGGGCCTCCGTCGACGAGGTCGAGCGCCCCGAGGTCGGGCAGCCGGCCGAGCTGACTGAGGCCGGCGGCGAGCGACTCGACGAGCTGGGGGCGGCGCCGCGAAGGCACGGACACGATGGCCGCGGGGCGCTGCGCCCATCCCCACCCGGCGAGCACGTCGACGCAGGCACGCAGGACCTCGGCCGGCACCTCGCGGTCCTCTCCGCGAAGCAGCTCGCGCAGGCGCTGGCCCCAGCCGAGGTCGCTGAGGCGGGCGACGGCGCGCCCCTCGCTCATGGCGACGGACGGCGCGATCTTGCCCTTGAGCGGCACGCCGAGCCGGTCCATGCCTGTGGGCCACTGGGCGCGCGGCTCGAGCACGACCCCGGGCCGCTCGAGTCGCGAGCGTGCGGTGTTGACCGCGGCCTCGGGAATCGTCGTGTCGAACCACGGAGCGGCGCAGCGGTCGCACCGTCCGCAGGCCTCGGCGGAGTCGTCGTCGAGGCACTCCTGGAGGAATGCCATGCGGCATCCGTCCGTGCGCTCGTAGTCGACCATGAGCTGCTGCTCGCGCTCGCGGGCCTCGGTGACCCGGCCGTAGCGCTCGGCGTCATAGGTCCACGGCTGGCCGGTGGCGGTCCACCCGCCCGGCACGCGGTGCACGGCACCGTCGACGTCGAGCACCTTGAGGAGCAGCTCGAGGCGGGTGCGGCGGACGTCGACGATGGACTCGAGGGCGATGGTGGACAGGGGCTTGGGCGACTCGGCGAGGGCGCGGACGACGGCGTCGGCCTGGTCCTGGCGTGGCATCGACGCCGAGGCGAAGTAGCGCCAGATGTCCTTGTCCTCGGGGCCGGGCATGAGCAGCACGTCCGCGCGGTCGGTGGCGCGGCCCGCGCGACCGACCTGCTGGTAGTAGGCGACTGGCGACGACGGCGCCCCTAGGTGGAGCACGAAGCCGAGGTCGGGCTTGTCGAAGCCCATGCCGAGCGCGGACGTGGCCACGAGGGCCTTGACCCGGTTGTCGCGCAGGGCCTCCTCGAGGCGGATGCGCTCGGCCGGCTCGGTGCGACCGGTGTACGAGGCGACCTCGTGACCGGCCTCGCGGAGCGCGACGGCGACGTCCTCGGCCGCGGCGACCGTGAGCGCGTAGACGATGCCGGACCCCGGCAGCTCGCCGAGATGCGCGATGAGCCAGGCGAGGCGCTGCTCAGGGGCCGCGAGCGGCAGCACGCCGAGGCGCAGGGACGCGCGGGCGAGCGCGCCGCGCAGGGTGAGGACCTCACGGCCTCCGGCTCCGAGCTGCTCGACGACGTCGGTGACGACGCGCGCGTTGGCCGTCGCGGTCGTGGCGAGCACCGGCGTGCGCTCGGGAAGCGTCGTCAGCAGGTCGCGGATGCGTCGGTAGTCGGGCCGGAAGTCGTGCCCCCAGTCGCTGATGCAGTGCGCCTCGTCGACGACGAGCAGGCCGCACGACTCTGCGAGCGCGGGCAGCTGCTCGTCGCGGAAACGAGGGTTGTTCAGCCGCTCGGGGCTGACGAGCAGCACGTCGACCTCGCCACGGGCGAGCGCGCCGGAGACCGCGCCCCACTCCTCGGCGTTGGTCGAGTTGAGCGTCACGGCGCGGATGCCGGCCCGCTCGGCGGCTGCGATCTGGTCGCGCATGAGCGCGAGGAGGGGACTGACGATGACGGTCGGGCCGGCACCCTCCGCACGGCGCAACGCCGTCGCGACGAAGTAGACCGCCGACTTGCCCCACCCGGTGCGCTGCACGACGAGCACGCGCCGCCGGCCGCTCACGAGCTCGTTGATCGCCTCGAGCTGCCCGTCGCGGAAGTCGACGTCGTCGCGGCCGACGAGTCGGCGCAACGCTGTGGTGGCCGTCTCGCGCAGACCGAGGTCGACGTCGGCTGCTGGCGGGGCGGCGGGGGAGGTCGACATGGGCACCAACCTACGGGGCCGCACCGACGTGGCCACCCGGCATACCCGGGCTGTGGACCACCGGTGCGTCCGCGCGGGGGATGTGGACGACGGCCGCCCGGCCGTGGCTGGAAGGATGGGGGCATGAGCGAGACCGTGAGCGAGACGACGGAGGCGACCGGCACGCCGTACGCCGCGCGGGTGGCGCTGCGCTGGTCCGACATGGACGCGTACGCCCACATCAACAACGTGCAGTTCCTGCGGTTGCTCGAGGACGCGCGTGTCATCGCGTTCCGCGACTGGTTCGACGGCGGGGGAGCGGGCGACAAGTCGCTCCTCGACGAGGGTGTGCTCGTGTCGCGGCACGAGATCGAGTACCGCCGGCCGTTGGGCTTCCGCCACGAGCCGGTGGAGATCCAGATGTGGGTCTCGCGCGTCGGCGGTGCGGGCTTCGACGTCGCCTACATCGTCACCGATCCCGACGGCGTCGAGGCCCCCGGCGGGCGCAACATCTACGCCGTCGCCGAGACCGAGCTGGCGCTCTACGACTTCGCCGACGCGTCACCGCGACGCATGCGTCCGGAGGAGCGTGCGTCCCTGCAGCTGCACGTCGGTGACCCCGCGCCCTTCCGCAGGCGGCGCCGGTGACCATCACGCCGACCGTCGACTTCGGTGACCCTCGTGGGCTCGCCGACCTCGGCACCTACCTCGGCCGCGCGCGCCGCGCCAACCCCGACGGGGCCGTACGCCTGCAGGTGCTCGGCCGGCTGCTCATCGCGAC
Organism: Terrabacter sp. GCM10028922; assembly: GCF_042666095.1. Taxonomy (NCBI): domain Bacteria; kingdom Bacillati; phylum Actinomycetota; class Actinomycetes; order Micrococcales; family Intrasporangiaceae; genus Terrabacter; species Terrabacter sp. GCM10028922. The sequence continues at coordinate 293,355 of NZ_JBHTFG010000006.1, forward strand.
CGTGGCCGTCATCGAGGGCAGCGGCCTCATGGGCGAAGGCACGGTCCTCGGCATGCGGGTCGTCGCCATCGAGCCGTCGGGCTCGGCGGACACGACCGTGTCCTTCGCGTCAGTGGCCGACCGTCTCGCGCGCGAGGGGGGCAGCTCGGTGCTGAGCATCCCGCCGACCACCGTCCGTGCGCCGTGGAGCGGGCTCACGCCGCCTCGCGACGGCTGGGAGCCGGTCGGTCAACTCGACGGTGAGGTCGTGGACTCTATTGCGCGCCAAGGGATCTCGGACGTCGCCGAGGGCACACCCGAGGCTGCCGGCGGCCACGCGGTGGAGGCACTGCGGCGCCGCGTGTGGGGTGCCATGAGCGAGACCGTGCCGCCGATCGCGGCCGGGCTGGCCTTCGGCGCGCACGTCCTCGGCTTCACGACTCCCGGAGAGCCCGCGTCCATCGCGGCGCACGGCCGGTGGACCCGTCTCAGCACCGCCCGAGGTCACGTGCTCGCGCGCTGAGCGTGCCACCTCGTCTGCCGTCAGATACGCACGCGGCCGCGCTTCCGGGCGAGCCGCTCAGTCCCGCCCCGTCCACTGGCCGCGCTCGACGAGCACGTCCTTGAGCACGTCGATGCGGTCGCTCACGAGCCCGTCGACCCCGAGGTCGAGCAGGCGCGTCATCTCGTCGGCATCGTCGACCGTCCACACGTGGACCTGCTTGCCGTGCCGATGGGCCACGTCCACCAGCGCGCGGGTGACGACGGGCAGGCTCCGCCCGCGCACGGGCAGGGCGGCCGGCACCTGGAAGACGTCTGCCGGGGTGCGCACCATCGCCGTGACCCAGCCGGGTCCGAACCGGGCGAGCGCCGTCCCGACCTGGGCCGCCGCGGTCGCCACGGTGCCCCGAGAGAGGCGCCGGAACTGCGAGATGCTGCGTTGCGAGAAGGAGCCGACGCAGACCTGGTCGTGCAGGCCACGCTCCTCGATGAGGCGCCACAGAGGTGCTGCCGTGCCGGGCGCCTTGAGGTCGATGTTGAGGTTCACGTCGGGCCATGTGTCGAGCACGTCGGTCAGCAGTGGGACGTGCTCGGCCTCCCCGATGACCGCGTGCTCGACCTGGGACCACGGGAGGTCGCGGATGCGGCCGCGGGCGTTGCTGACGCGGTCGAGCACGGTGTCGTGGAAAGCGACGAGCCTCCCGTCGCGCGTCAGGTGCACGTCGGTCTCGAGGTGCGTGTAGCCGAGAGCGACGGCGTTGCCGAAGGCGGTCATGGTGTTCTCCAGCCCGACGTTCGGTCCGTAGAGCGCCCCGCCACGGTGGGCGAGGGCCACCGGCGTCCGGTCGAGGTAGGGCCGTGACGTCACCATGAGGCCGAGGCTATCCGGCGGTCCTGTCCGTCGAGCTCGGTCTCGGGACGGTCACGGCTGGTCCGTGTACACCCACGAGCCGTCAGCGGCCTGTTCCGTGTCCGCCTCACGCATCCAGGCGGTGAGCGTCTTCGTGTCGACGTCGTCCCTCGGAGCAGCGGCCTGCGCCTTGCGGCCGGGGGCGAACGCGATGACGCCCGCCTTCGCTCGGGATGCTGCGCCGGCGTCGGGCCACGTCTGGTGGACGCGGTCACTGAGGTCGTCGAACGTGCCGGCCCAAGGGCGGAACCGGTCGCCCACGAGATTTCCGGGGACAAGGACCTCGTGGCGGACGAGTTCCGCCGCGAGCTCCGCAGAGCGGAAGCCGACATCACGAGCGTCGCCCCGGTAGGTCTGCGCGACGAGTTCGTGGATCCGGCTGGCCTCGAGTGGTCGCACGAGGGCCTCGCGGGTGAGCAGCGCGGCGAGTTCCCGGGTGTTCCACGTCTCGAGGCCCGGCCGCCCGTTCGTCCCCGTCGAGACGCGCTCCACGACGAGCAACCCGAAGAGCTGCCACATGTGCATCGGTGCATCGGTGCGCGTGGCGAAGTGCTCCCAGAGGAGCCACTGGACGCGTTCTGAGTGGTCACACATCACGATGTCCGTGCCGTCGTCGGGTGTGGCGTCGTACACCCACGCCGTGCCGCTGGGGAAGGACAGGGTGAGGTCGTCCTGCTCGGTCGTGACCTGCACTCCGGGAAGACTCTGGCAGAGTCGGCGAACCTCTGCGAGAGGCATCTCCACGTTCAAGAGCCAGTCGATGGACACCTCAGAAGCTCCTCTCTATGACACGGCCGTCAGCGGTCAGTACCCAGACCTTCTGCAACCCGCCGTACCGCTGTTGCGCTCGATCTACCTGCCTCAGGACCTCGTCCTCGCTCAGTGTGCCTTTGACCAGGTCGAGGACGATGCGTGGTGATTGCTTGCGTCCCTTGCGCAGCTGCTGCGTCACGGTCTCCTGACTGGTGCCGTTCACTGTCTTGAACTCCCACTGTTCGCCGTCGACCAATGCATCAGCCGACCTGCCGACCCCGGTCTCCAAGATGAAGTGCACGTCGTGGCCGGCTTCAGCAAGCCTGTCTGCCGTCCCTCGCTCATGTGGCTTGACCTTGCGGCCTTCGACGCCGGTCACCGTACCTCGCGCTCTCGGCGTGCCGGGCGTCGTCATATGAGCCCGGTCCGGTCCACGGTTCTTGAGGCGTTCCATGGCGGACCCGAAGGCACGGCTGACGTTGTCCCTGAGTGCCGCGTCCGCGGCCGCCCGGATCTCGGCGGCGCGAGCAGCGCGCAGGTTGGGCGCGGTGGGCAGTAGGGGCGCCCGTGCGGCCCCGATCGCGATCATCGACCGCAATTCGGTGCAGCCGCCGGTGATCGCCTCGATACGCATGAGGAGCTCGGTGCGACGGGAGTCGTCACGCTCCGTCTGGGCGAGCTCGACGTGTGAGCGGCCGAGCGCGATGGCCAGGTCGTCGCTAGTCGTGCGCATCGTCCCGCCCTCGGCGTAGGTGCGCACCATGGACACGAGACCGGCCGGGCCCCCACGGCGGATCTCGTCGATGACGTGCCCGGCCTCGGCGAGGCCCTGCCACGCCGCGCGGTTGAGCTCGTCCTGGCGGTGGGCGACCGCAACCAGTGCTGCGGACGCCGACTGGTCGAGGAAGCCGAGGCGGGCCACGTCACCGACGACGTCACGCCCGTCGGCCATCGACGTCTGGATCCACGCGATCTCGCTCTCGACAAGGCGGTGATAGCCCGCGCCCGGATCCTTGGCGTGCAGGCCCATTCCGGTGTCGATCGTGATGGCTGCGATGACGCCGGTCAGCTCGTCGGCGTCCAGTGCTGGTTGGAGGCCCTCCCCGGTCTCGGTGGCGTAGCCGGTCCGGGCGGCCAAGGGCGGCGCGGCGAGGGCGCGGTCGACGTTGGCTCGCATCGCCGAGAACCACTCGACGACGAGGCCCTCCACCGGGGCGGTGGCCCTGGTGTAGAGGCGCGTCGTCGAGGCGTCGGCCATCGCGAACGAGCTCGCGCGCGACAGCTCGAGCATGACCCGCGCCCGGGTCTCCGCAGCCGCTGCGGACGTCGCCGACGAGACGCTGGGCAGGAGGCGCAGCAGGTCACTGTCGGTCGCGAGGCGCAGGTCCGGGTGGCTCTCGATGCCGCTCGCCTCGAAGGTGATCCAGCGTCGGACCAGGTGCTCGCCGAGGGTGATCCGGTCACCGCGAGCGTTCGCGAGAGCCCGGCCGGCAGTCGACGAGTCGGGCAGCGGCTCAGCCAGGACGGAGGCCTGCTCCGCGGGGTCGTCACCCACCTCCGACAGGAGCATGTGCAGGGTGTCGCCGGTGCGGCTGGCGTCATCGAACCACGACGCGAACGCGGCGTCTCCGTCGGCCCGCAACGTCGTGCCGTGCTGCAGCTCGAGGTCGGCGTCTCGGGTCTCGGCGATCTCGGCCGTGGCCGCAGCCGCCGCGGCGCGTCGCACCACCCGGGCCGCAAGCCGCCTGTCGTCGCCGGCGGCGCGGGCTCCTGAAAGGAGCTGACCGAGCAGCCATGCACCCGTGGCGCGATGCCGTCCGGATGCGTCCGCGTGGATCGTCGAGACGCCTGCCACGAGGTCGTCGGCGAACAGCGCCGCGCCGGAGGCGAGCTGAGCGCGGGTGCGTGGGTCGGTGCCGACGGGCACGGTGTGGCTGGCGGCTGTCACGACGATCGACCCGAATGCGCCGAGCAGGTCGCGCATCGTGTCGACGTGCGCGCCCGACGTCGGGCCGCCGGCCACCCCGATCTCGATGAGCAGCCGGCTGAGGCCGTCCACGCCGAGCTCGGCGAGCAGCGCCTGGGCGTAGACCGGGTCGTCCACGTGCTCGCGCACCCGGCGGACGACCTGCGCGACGGCGACATCGTCCGCCCAGCTGCCCGAGCTGCGGCTGCCACCCTCCTCGCCCCTCCGAAGTGCGCGACCCATGAGCACGGCATCGCTGAGGGCGGCGGTCTGGGACGCCCGCGCGGACACGACGCCGTCGGCGAACCACAGGCCGCCGGTCACGGCGTCGCGGACGTTCGCCGGCGTCGCCGGGGCGACGCCGGGAAGGGTGGCGTCCGTGACCCCGGCCACGACGTGGGCACACCGCTTGGCAGCGGCCCGGAGCTCATCGAGGACCCCGGCGTGGGAGCGGCTCAGTCGCGCCCGACCCGCCGCCCGCTCCACCTCGGCGCGTTCGAGCCCCAGCACCCCCAGGACACCGGTCGGGTCGGTTGCGCCCGAGACGCGGAGCGCGGCCAGTGCGTAATCCGCGTCGAGCGCATCCCACTGCCGCTGGAGCGCACGAGTGCGGCCGAACGCCTGGTCGAGCGCGGCGGCATACGACAGGAGGGAACGAGCCGCGGTCGTGAGCCCGTCGACGACAACTCGGGACCGGCGCCCCAGCTCATCGGCCTCGGACCGGGCCGCGGTGGCTGCGTCGCCTGTCCAGACGGCATCGAGACGCAGCCCGAGGGTGCCTCCGACGGTCGTCGTCGACCGCGCGCGGGCGGCCGCGCGATCGAGCGACCTCGCGGCGGAGCGCAGCTCGCCCGAGTTGCCACTGGGGCACGGTAGGGCCACCTCTCCCGGTATGCCCGATGACCTCCGGTCGACGTCGGGGACGCCCCTCACGGAGTGCCCGGATGGCTCGAACCGCTCATGGCGGCAGGCAGGCTGGTCGCGGCCTCGGCAAGCGCGGTGGTGACGAAGAGCTCGACTGACCGGGCCTCGACGGTCGAGCGGTCGAGCCGGTCGCCCAGTGCGGTGGCAGCGTCCGCGACCGCGTCGAGTGCGTGGGCGTGGACCGTGCGGAACCGCTCCAACGCCGTACGCACGTAACCGCCCTCCGGCCCGACCGCACTCATGGCGGCCGCGCTCGTGGCGGCGACGACCGACGCGCACTCCCGCAGCTGCGCGGGGTCGTCGGCGAGTGCGAGCCGCTCACGGGTCACGCCGTCGGTGTCGAGGACGTAGCGCGTCATGTCCCGACCGTAGGAGAAACCGGCGGCGCCACCCGGTCGTCATCCACAGCCCCGGGTATGCCGTGAGGCCCCGTTCGCAGGGACGGGGCCTCACGCGCGCAGCCAGGTGTCAGCTCAGCGAGCGACGCTCGGGAGCTCAGGCCCAGGAGGCCCACACGGTCGTGTCGGTCGGGACGCGGCCGTCCAGGAGCGGCGCCGACGAGACGAGGACGTGGGCGCCTTGGGGCAGGGCAACCGGCGCCGGGCCGAGGTTGGTCACGACGAGCACGCGCTCGCGCTGGGACGAGCCGTTGGTCAGCGCGACGACGTCGTCGCCATACCCCTCGACCCAGGCCAGCGAGCCCCGGCCCAGGGAGAGCTCGCGACGGGTCGCGAGGAGCGAGCGGTAGAGCTCGAGTGTCGAGCCGGGCACACCGACCTGGCGGTCGACGGCGTAGTCCGCGTAGACGTCAGGCTGCGGGAGCCACGTGCGCTCGCTCGGACCGAAGCCGAGAGACGGAGCGTCGGCGGACCACGGCATCGGGACGCGGCAGCCGTCGCGGCCGATCTCGGCACCCGCGGTGCGCGCGAACGTCGGGTCCTGGCGGAACTCGGCGGGCATGTCGGTCGAGTCGGGCAGGCCGAGCTCCTCGCCCTGGTAGATGTAGGCACCGCCCGGCAGCGCCAGCATGAGCGCCGTCGCGGCGCGGGCGCGACGCAGGCCGAGCGCGCGGTCGGGCTGCGGATCGGTGGCCGAGATGCCGTTCATCCGCGGCGTGCCCGGCGCGAAACCGAGACGCGACGCGTGGCGCACGACGTCGTGGTTCGACAGGACCCACGTCGACGGCGCGCCGACCGAGTCGGCCGCCCTGAGCGACGACGTGATGACCGCCCGCAGGTCCTCGGCGGTCCACGCGGCGGTCAGGAAGTCGAAGTTGAAGGCCTGGTGCATCTCGTCGTCACGGACGTACTTGACGGCGCGCTCCTGGGGCTCGACCCACGCCTCGGCGCAGAGGATGCGGTCGGGCGTGCCGTACGACTCGAGGATCGTGCGCCAGGTGCGGTAGACCTCGTGCACGCCGTCCTGGTCCCACATCGGGCTGCGCTTCGTGTGGTCGATGCGCGGCTTCTCGGCGGCGGGACCGGCGGTCGCCTCCCCGACGGCGCTGCCGTCGACGACCTCGTGCTCGGCGTGGCCGAGCATGACGGTGCGCTCCTCCTCGGTGTCGGGCAGGCCCTGCTCCTTGATGAGGCCGTGCGCGACGTCGACGCGGAAGCCGTCGACGCCCCGGTCGAGCCAGAAGCGCAGGATGGACTCGAACTCGGCGCGCACCTCGGGGTGCTCCCAGTTGAAGTCGGGCTGCTTGGGGTCGAAGAGGTGCAGGTACCACTGGCCCGGACGGCCGTCGGCCTCGGTGACGCGCGTCCACGCGGCACCGCCGAAGACCGACTCCCAGTTGTTCGGGGGCAGCTCGCCGTGCTCGCCGCGGCCCTCACGGAACAGGTAGCGCTCGCGCGCCGCCGAGCCGGGGCCGTCCGCGAGCGCCGCCTGGAACCAGACGTGCTCGTCGGACGAGTGATTCGGGACCATGTCGACGATGACCTTGAGGCCCAGCTCGTGGGCGCGGGCGATCATCGCGTCGGCGTCGGCGAGGGTGCCGAAGAGCGGGTCGACGTCGCGGTAGTCGGCGACGTCGTAGCCGGCATCCGCCTGGGGAGAGGTGTAGAAGGGCGACAGCCAGACGGCGTCGACGCCGAGCTCGCGCAGGTGACCCAGGCGGGCCGTGATGCCGGGGAGGTCGCCCATGCCGTCGCCGTCGGCGTCGGCCCACGACCGGGGGTAGATCTGGTAGATCACCGCGTGCCGCCACCACGCGGCGTCGGGCCGGTCCGCAGCATGGACCGGGGTCGCGTCCTCACGGACGTCGAGGTCGCTCTCCGAGGCGTGCTCGAGGTGGTTCAGGGTCTGGGCTGCTGATCGCGTCACGGGCCACCATCGTTCCTCATCGAACCCGAAACTCAAAGAAAGTCTTGCAACTTCTTGCATGGCGGTTTCGCGGCGGGTTCCCATGTCGGTGCCGCTTGGTAGGAACGAGACATGAGGACCGGCTTCGTCATCCCCTACGCGACCGAGCGCGAGTTCGCCGAGCTGGCCCGCCTGGCCGAGGACCGGGGCTGGGACGCGGTCTTCGGCTGGGAGGCGCTCTACGGCGTCGACGCCTGGGTCCAGCTGGGCGCGGCGGCCATGGTGACCGAGCGGATCCGCCTCGGCACGCTGCTGACGCCCGCCGCACGGCATCGCCCGTGGGACCTCGCCTCGAAGGTCGGATCGGTCGACCGCATCAGCGGCGGTCGGGCGTTCATGTCGGTCGGCCTGGGCGCCCTGCACCCCGGATGGACCGCCTACGAGGCCGACGAGGGCCGAGCGGTCCGGGCGAAGAAGCTCGACGAGTGCCTCGCGATCTACGCGGGGCTGCTCGGCGATGCGGCCACCTTCACCTATGCGGGCGAGTACTACAGCGCGGCGCCCAACGAGTTCCTGGTGCCACCGCCCACCCCGCAGCGCCCCCACCCACCGGTCTGGGTCGTGGGCGCCCCGACGTCGGGCTCCCGCCGCCAACGGTCCCTCGAGCGGGCGGCCCGCTGGCAGGGCCTGATCCCTGCGATCCACCCGCCGGACGGCCGACCCAAGACCGTCGAGTCGTTCGCGGCTGTCGTCGCGCAGGTGCGTCACCTCCGCGAGGGACAGGGCCTGTCGTGGGAGGGCTACGACGTCGTCATCGAGGCCGACTCGTTCGGCTCGTTCACCCGCCTCGAACCGGCCGATCCGACCTCCTGGGAGCAGGCGGGTGCGACCTGGTGGGTCGAGAGCTGGTGGGACGTCCCGCAGGGTCCCGAGGGACTCGCCGAGGTCCGTCGCCGCGTCGAGGCGGGTCCGCCCACGCGACGCTGACCGTCCGGTGCGAGTCGGACCGCTGCCGGCCCCGGCGTATGCCGTGTGCCCGGCTCGTGCCCCAGCGTCAGCCGTCCGCCGGGCCCTGCCGCGCCAGCAGGTCGCGGTGCTCGTCGGTCAGGGTGGTGATCCGCCGCAGGTAGTCGGTGAGGAACTCCAGCTGCTCGGTCGAGAGGGCCGCGAGGAGCGGCTGTCCGGCCCGCACGAGCGGGCCGTAGGCCTCCCACGTCCGTGCCTGACCCTCCTCGGTCATCTCGACGAGCACGGTGCGCCTGTCCGACTCCGAGCGCAGCCGGCGGACGAACCCGCGTTGGGCGAGACGGTCGATGAGGGCCGTCGTGGCGGCGGGGCGCAGCCCGGTGGCGGCGCTCAGCTGGCCGGCGGACTTCGGCCCGTCGACGAGCCAGTCGAGGCAGCGCAGGTCGGCCGGTCCGAGCCCGAGGCGCCGTCCGACCGTGTCGTCGAAGGCCTGCACCGAGCGTTGGTACTGCTGCATCGCGGTGCCGAGGGCGTCGAGCAGCTGCTCCCGGGCGGGTTGACGAACCGCGGACATCGACCTAGCCTTTCGAATATCGAAACATTTGATTCTCGTAAGAAAGGCTACCAAGATGAAGGCACTCGTCGTGGGAGGTGGCATCGCCGGGCCGGCCACCGCACTCGCGCTCCAGCAGGTCGGGGTGGACGTCACGGTCCTCGAGGCCTGGCCGCGCGCCGACCCTGACGCCGGCTCGTGGTTCACGCTCGCGCCGAACGGTCTGCACGCCCTCGACCTGCTGGGCGCCCGGCCCCTCGCCACGGGCCTCGGCTTCCGGAGCGAGCGCAACGTGATGGTGGGGGCGACCGGCTCGGTCCTCGGCAGCCTCTCGCTCGGGGTGCCGCTCGACGACGGCACCGTGGCCGTGACACTCAAGCGCTCGCGACTGGCCCTCGCCCTGCTCGACGAGGCCCAGCGGCGGGGAGTCGAGGTACGCCGCGGCTGCCGGGTCGTCGGCGCAGACAGCCGGCCGGACGGCATACGCGCGCAGCTCGATGACGGGTCGAGCCTCGACGCCGACCTGCTCGTGGGCGCCGACGGCGTGCACTCGCTCGTGCGGCGCCTCATCGACCCCGGCGCCGCGCCCGCCCGCTACGTCGGACTGACGAACTTCGGCGGCATCACGGAACGCACACCCGTCGCGACGGTCCTGCCCGCGTCCCAGTGGCACTTCGTCTTCGGCTCCAAGGCGTTCTTCGGGGCGCACCCGACCCCGGACGGCGACGTCGTGTGGTTCGTCAACGTGCCGCGTCCGGCGATAACCGCGGGGGAACGGGCGCACCGAGGTGCCGAGGACTGGCGCGCCTGGCTCATCGACCTGCTCGCCGACGACGCCGGTCCGGCGGCCGAGCTCGTGCGCACGGGGCGGCTCGAGCTCTGGGCCGACAACACCCACGACCTGCCGCGCGTCGCCCACTGGCAGCGCGACCGGATGGTCCTCGTCGGCGACGCGGCGCACGCACCCTCGCCGAGCTCCGGCCAGGGCGCCTCGATGGCGCTGGAGGACGCCGTGGTGCTCGCGACCTGCCTGCGCGACACCGCTTCTCTGGAGGACGCGCTGGTGGCCTACGAGGGTGCACGCCGCGACCGCGTCGAGCGCATCGTGGCGGCCGGCGCCCGCAGCAGCAGCTCGAAGATCCCAGGTCGGGCCGGCCGGACCGTGCGTGACGCCATGATGCGCCTCCTCTTCCGCTTCGTCGTGACCGAGCGCTCCAGCGCGTGGGTCACCGGCTACCGGGTCCGCTGGGAGCCGGCAGCCGACCCGGCGCTACGGTCGGGGGCATGACGACCTTTGTCACCGCCGCGTACTGCCTCGTCCGCGACGGGCAGGTGCTGACCGTCCGCAAGGCCGGCTCGGCCCGGTTCATGCTGCCCGGTGGCAAGATCGACCCGGGGGAGAGCGCGCGCCAGGCAGCGGTCCGCGAGGTGCGCGAAGAGGTCGGCGTCGACGTCTCGGCGCACGGCGAGCCGCTGGGCCGGTTCCACGACGTGGCGGCCAACGAGCCCGGCGCCTGGGTCGACGCGACGGTCTTCGTGGCGCATCTCGACGCGGGGCACACCCCCTCGCCGCTCGCCGAGATCGCCGAACAGCGCTGGCTGGGACTGCACGACGACCTGCCCAACGCCCTTGCGCCGCTGCTTCGCAACCATGTGCTGCCGGCCCTGCGCACGCACCTCGCCGTGAGCTGAGGGGCGATCGTCAGCGAGGGCCGTGGCCCATCCGGATGACGCCGGCCTTGGCGGCCTTCTTGACGGCGTCGGCCTCGGCCTGGGTCAGCGTCCCGTCCTTGACGGCTTGGGCGAGTCGGTCGTCGAACGCCTTCTGCTCCTCCGCCTCGTGCGCCGCACCGAGGTCGGCGAACGCCGTCTTCACCTTCGCCGCATCGATGCCGAGCTTGGCTGCGAGCTTCTTCGCGAACTCGTCCTGCAGGGCCGCGGCGTCCGGCTTGGTCGCCTTGCCCTGGCCTGCCGTTCGCGACGCCTTGAGCTCGTCACGGACGGCCTTGAGGGCGTCCGCGAGCTTGGTCTCGTCGACACCGAGCTTGCTGGCGAGGGCCGAGAGGTCGACGCCCTTGCCGATGCCCTTGCCCATGCCCATGCCGCCGCCATGGCGACCGCCCGGTCCCCAGCCCTTGCCGCTGCCCGGCGTGCCGTCCGTCGTGCCCTGGTTCGCGCTGCCCTGCGTCGAGGTCGCCGAGGTCGCCGAGGTCGTGGGGGTCGTGGTGTCGTCGGCACGTGCCACCTGCGACACGCCGAGCCCGATCACGACAGCTGCTGTCCCGACCGCGGCGACGCTCGCCACTCGCTTGTTGATCGACACCATGTCGCGTCCCTTCGTCGTGTCGTCGCGATCGCTCCCGACGATGGCTGTGCTGTGCTGTGACTCAAGGGAAGCACCGGCGTGGGGTCAGTGCCCCGTGAATGGCCTGTGACTTGCTGTGAGTCGTGCGCTGGCCTGTGGGGCGGGATCGCGCGCCTCAGAACGTGCCGTCGGGGCCGGGCGTGTTGACGAGGGAGTATGCCGCCCGCGTGAGGTAGTCGCGCAGCCGGTCGTCGTCGTCAGGTGCGAGATCGAGGGTGTCGACGGCGTTCATCATGTGCAGCAGCCAGCGGTCGCGCATCTCGGGTGTCACCTGGAAGGGCATGTGCCTCATCCGCAGCCGCGGGTGCCCGCGCTGCTCGGAGTAGGTCGTCGGGCCACCCCAGTACTGCTCGAAGAACATCCGCAGTCGCTCCTCGGCCGGGCCGAGGTCCTGCTCGGGATAGAGCGCACGGAGCGGCTCGTCCTCGGCGACTCCCCGGTAGAACTCGCGCACGAGCTTGGCGAAGGTCTCGTGGCCGCCGAAGTCGTCGTAGTACGTCACGCGGGCCAGTCTCCCAGAGGCGTGCGCACGGTCGCGCCACGGCCCCGGTCGGTCGAGCCGGTCAGTCGAGCCGGTCAGTCGCGCCCGCCTCACTGCGGAGCGGCGCCCCCGTAGGGCGGCATGACCGGCAGCGGGCTGCGCACGCCGGCGCGGTCGAAGGCCACCTTGACCCGCTCGCGCATCTCGCGCTGCACGCCGAACTGCTCGTTGGCGACCGTCTTGGCGATGATGCGGATCGTGATGGTGCCGTTGGCGATCGACTCGACGCCGACGACGTTGGGCTGCTCGAGGAGGATGTCCTTCCACGCCTCGTCCTCGTCCATGACGCTGACGATGTCGCGGATGACCGAGATCGCCTTCTCGACGTCCTGGTCGTAGGCGATGGGAATGTCGACGAGCGCCGTCGACCATCCCTGCGTCTTGTTGCCGATGCGGATGATCTCGCCGTTGCGGACGTACCAGGTCATGCCGTTGGCGTCGCGCAGCTGCGTGACGCGCAACGAGACGTTCTCGACCGTGCCGACCACCTCGCCGGTGTCGATGACGTCGCCGACGCCGTACTGGTCCTCGACGATCATGAAGACACCGGACAGGAAGTCCTTGACCAGGCTCTGCGCACCGAAGGCGAGGGCCACGCCGCCGACGCTGGCCGAGGCGAGCATCGGGCCGAGCGGGATGCCGACGAGCGACAGCACCGTCAGGGCCGTGATGCCGCCGACGACGAACGTCGTGATGCTCTTGAGCAGGGCCCCCATCGTCTGGGTGCGCTGCACGTGGCGGGCGTTCGCGACGCCGACGGCCTGCAGGGCACGGCCGGCGCCCGGCAGGCTCGCGAACCGTTCGGCTCGGCGCGACGTCGCCGTCATGACGACGCGCTTGATGAGCCGGTGCACCAGGAACCGGGCGACGAAGCCGACGACGAGCACCGTGATGATGAGCAGCGGCGTGCCGACGAGCCAGTCGCCGACGCCGGACCACGTGAGGGTCGACAGGTCGGGCATCGAAAGCGTCACCGGCAGCTCCTCGCGGGGAGACGGGGTCGGACTGGGCGGCGTCGTGCTGGAAGGCGCGGCCGTCAGGGCCGTCAGCGTCGCAGCGGGTGTGCGGGTGGTCAGGTTCGTGAGGGCGTCGATCACAGCGTCTCAGTCGGGGGTCGGTAGCTGGTGGAGGGCGGTGCCGGGCCGACTCGTGTCGGCCCGGCAGCGTGGGTCAGCCGCGGCGGTCGCGCTCCTGGGCGACGAGCGCGCGAGCGATGGTGTCGCGGTTCTCAGCGACGGTGCGTACGAGGCCGGGTGCCGCGTCAGGGTGGGCGGCGAGCCAGGCGTCCGAGGCGTCCTTCAGCTCCTGGCTCGCGAGCGCGAACGGGTAGAAGCCGCCGACGACGCGCTCGCCGATGGCGACGCTCCGCTCGGCCCACGCATCGACGAGCATGTCGTGGTAGCGCTCGACGTACGGTTCGAGGAGGGACACGTCGACGCTCCGGCGGAAGCCGGCGCTCACGGCCTCGACCATCTGGTTGGAGAGGTCGTTGCGCTCGACGGCCTTGGCCCACGCGTCCGCCTTGGCCTCGGCTGTCGGTCGGGCGGCCAGTGCCTCGGCCGCGCGCTCCTTGCCGGTCGACGTCGGGTCGCGGTCGAGCTCGGTCTCGATCTCGACCGCGTCGGCGACGCCGAGAGCGGCCAGTGCCTTGGTGAAGGTCCAGCGCAGCTCGGTGTCGACCGTGAGGCCGGGCAGCGACGCGTCGCCGGTGAGCAGGGCGCGGAGGCGCTCCTCGTCGCCGATGTCGGCCGTGCTCGCGGCCCACGCCTCCACGAGCTGGAACTGGGCGTCGCTGCCGGCCTCGGCCGACTCGGCGAGCGCGCGCAGCGACGACGACAGAAGCGCGCCGGTCTCGGCCCGGTGCTCGGGCGCCGTGTAGAGACGAGCGGCCGTCGAGACCTGGCCGAGGAGCACCCGCAGCAGCGTCGAGTCTGTCTCGCCCGGAAGCGACTCGAGCACGAACCGCACGAAGTTGCGGGCCGGCATCTCGCCGTCGCGGGTCATGTCCCACGTCGCGCCGAGGACGAGCGAGCGGGGCAGCGAGTCCCGGAAGCCGCGCGGCAGCGAGAGAGCCGTCGCGAGCGAGCGCTCGTCGAGGCGGATCTTGCCGTACGCGAGGTCGTCGTCGTTGAGCAGGAGCAGGTCCGGCTGCTCCTGGCCGACGAGCTCGGAGATCTCTGTGCTCTCACCGGCGATGTCGACCTCGTCGTAGCCGATGCGCTCGAGCACGTCGCCACCCTCGCTGCGGCGGACGGCATACCGCCCGATGCCGATGCGGTGGGGCCGCAGCGTCGGGTGCTCCTCGGTCGCGCTCTGGGCGATGGCGAAGGTGCTGTAGCGGCCGTCGGCACCGACCTCGAAGACGGGACGCAGCGTGTTCACACCCGCCGTCTCGAGCCAGAGCTTGCTCCACTCCGTCAGCTCGCGACCCGACGCCTTCTCCAGCTCGCCGAGCAGGTCGGAGAGGGTCGTGTTGCCCCAGGCGTGCTTCCTGAAGTACTCACGCAGGGCCGAGACGAACGGCTCACGGCCGACGTACGCCACCAGCTGCTTGAGCACGGACGCGCCCTTGGCGTACGTGATGCCGTCGAAGTTGACCTCGACGTCCTCGAGGTGACGCATGTCCGCGGCGATCGGGTGCGTGGAGGAGAGCTGGTCCTGCGTGTAGGCCCAGGCCTTCTCCGACGTGCCGAACGTCGTCCACGCACTCGTCCACTCGGTGGCCTCGGCCTGGCACGTCGTCGACGCCCACTCGGCGAACGACTCGTTGAGCCAGAGGTCGTCCCACCACTTCATCGTCACGAGGTTGCCGAACCACATGTGCGCCAGCTCGTGCAGGATCGTAAGCGCGCGACGCTCGACCTTCGCCTCGGACACCTTCGAACGGAAGATGTAGACCTCCACGAACGTCACCGCACCGGCGTTCTCCATCGCGCCCATGTTGTACTCGGGCGTGAAGACCTGGTCGTACTTCTCGAAGGGGTAGGGCTGGTCGAACTCGTCCTCGAAGAACGCGAAGCCCTTCTTCGTGCAGTCGAAGATGTTGTCGGCGTCGAGGTACTGCGTCAGCGACTTGCGGCAGAAGACACCGAGGGGCACGACCCCGCCACGCGTCTGCACCTCGTCGCGAACCTCGTCGTACGGGCCCGCGATGAGCGCCGTGATGTAGGAGGAGATCCGCTTCGTCGGCTCGAACGACCACGTCGCACGTTCGACGCCGTCGGCGACCCCAGCCGCCTCGGGGGCCGGCGTGGGGGAGTTGGAGATGACCTTCCAGTGCGCCGGCGCCGTCACCGTGAACCGGAAGGACGCCTTGAGGTCGGGCTGCTCGAAGACGGCGTACATGCGACGGGAGTCGGGGACCTCGAACTGCGTGTAGAGGTAGACCTCGTTGTCGACCGGGTCGACGAAGCGGTGCAGGCCCTCACCGGTGTTGGTGTATCGACCGGTCGCGTCGACCGTGAGCACGTTGTCGGCCGCGAGGCCGGCCAACGCGATGCGCGAGTCGGCGAACACCTCGGCCGGGTCGAGGTCGACACCGTTGAGCGTCACCCGCTCGACGGAGTCGGCGATGAGGTCGATGAACGTGTCGGCGTCGGGATCGGTGCACGAGAACGTGACCGTGGTGACGGTGTGGAAGGTCTCCGGACCCGTCGTCAGGTCGAGACGGACGTCGTAGGAGTCGACGCGCAGGATGGCTGCGCGGCTCGCCGCCTCGTCGCGGGTCAGGTTCTTGCCGGGCACGTGGGGACCTCCTGGTGGCAGGTGCTTCGGGCGCGACGCAGCATCGGTCGGACGGCGTCGTCGCGGGCCATCCTCGCACGGAAGGGGGGGTCGTCCACCACTGCGTTGGCCGTGCCGACAGCAGTGCCATGATGGGCCACATGGCCGACGCGAACGACAGCACGCAGGCGACGACGGACACGGGTCGGAGCGCGACCGGGGGCTCGCCGAAGGAGTCCGTCGAGATGTGGTTCGACCCGATCTGCCCGTGGGCGTGGATGACGTCCCGGTGGCTGATGGAGGTCGAGCGGCTCCGCGACATCGAGGTGACCTGGTCGGTCATGAGCCTCGCCGTCCTCAACGAGCACCGCCACGACCTCGACGCCGCCTACCGCGCCCGGATGGACGAGGCCTGGGGGCCGGTCCGAGTCATCGTCGCGGCCACCGAGGCGCACGGCCCGTCGGTCATCAAGCCGCTCTACGACGCCATGGGCACACGTATCCACCTGCGCAAGATGAACGACTTCGACCAGGTCATCCGCGAGTCCCTCGAGGAGGTCGGCCTCCCCGCGGCACTCGCCAAGGAGACGCACCACAAGAAGTACGACCCCGCGCTGCACCGCAGCCACAAGCGCGGCATCAGCCTCGTCGGCACCGACGTCGGCACCCCGATCATCGCCATCGGCGGGGTCGCCTTCTTCGGGCCCGTCGTCACGCCCGCCCCGAAGGGCGAGGATGCCGCGAACCTCTGGGACGGCTGCGTGCTCGTCGCCCGGACCCCTGGGTTCTTCGAGCTGAAGCGAACGCGCACGCTCGGGCCCATCTTCACCTGACGCAGGACCGGCAGCACCTTCCAGCCCCGGCACGTCCCATCTGCTCGACCCATCTGCTCGACCCATCTGCTCGACCCATCTCCCTCGACCACCCCAAGACGCACCCAAGGACGGACATGCGCATCCACATCGGCGGCGACCACGCGGCATACGAGCTCCACCAGTCCCTGCTCGCGCACCTGCGCGACGCCGGCCACGACGTCGTCGACCACGGCCCGTTCGCCTACGACGCCGAGGACGACTACCCGATCTTCGTGCTGCGCGCGGCCGTGGCGGTGGCGGGCGATGCCGGCTCGCTCGGTGTCGTGCTCGGCGGCTCGGGCAACGGCGAGCAGATGGCGGCCAACAAGGTCAAGGGAATCCGGGCCGCTCTCGCCTACAACGCAGAGCTCGCCAGCCTCGCCCGCGAGCACAACGACGCCCAGGTCGTGTCCATCGGGGCGCGCTTCACGTCGGACGCCGTCGCGAAGGAGATCGTCGACACGTTCATCGCCACCAAGTTCACCGATGAGGAGCGCCACAGCCGCCGTGTGGGTATGGTTTCCGCGTACGAGATCACGGGAGACTTGCCGGCTTTGCCGGACTCGGACGCGCGCTGAGAACGGCCGTGTCCGGCCCGTCCCCTCGAGCCGATAGAGGGAGGCACGTGGCCATCAACGAGAGCATGGTCTCTCGCCGGCCGCGCTACGCTGCCGGACCGATCCGGCGCCTTCGCCTGTTGGGGCCGTGGCTCAGCCGCGCCCCGTGGGCGCTCGTCACGTTCTTCCTCTTCCTCAGCGTTCTCGCGACCGCCGCCGTGTACATGTGGCCGGACGAAATCCCTTGGGGCGTCTACGGACTCATCGTCGTGGCGGCCGGCTTGTTCCTCGAGCCACGGTTCCTGCTCGTCGTCTACATCGGCCTGTTCCTCGCCATGGCGATCGTCGGTGCCTACCTCGGTTCGGACAAGCCGACGACGCCGGGCGCGCAGATCGTCACCGTCGCGACGATGCTGCTCATGATCTGGCTCTCGCACGCGCGGGCCCAGGTCGGCGTCAGCGGCGTCACCGGCGAGTCGATGCTCGTCGACATGCGCGACCGCCTGCGGGCCCAGGGCGAGCTCCCGCCCCTGCCGTCGTCCTGGGGCGCCGAGGTCGCGCTCGAGTCGGCGTACGGCGACGGGTTCTCCGGTGACTTCGTCGTCGCCAGCCGGTCGACCGACGGCCGCACCCTCGAGGTCGCGCTCGTCGACGTGTCCGGCAAGGGCCGCGAGGTCGGCGCCCGGTCCCTGCTGCTCTCCGGCGCGCTCGGCGGCCTGCTCGGCGAGATGAGCGACCGCGCCTTCCTCCAGTCGGCCAACAACCACCTGCTGCGACTGCGGTGGAGCGAGGGCTTCGCCACGGCCGTGCACGTCGCCGTCGACCTCGAGACCGGAAACTTCACGATCGGGTACGCCGGCCACCCGGCTGCCGCACAGTTCGCTGCCGGGTCGGGACGGTGGCGGATGCTCAATGGTGGCCGCGGACCGCTGCTCGGCGTCATCGAGAACGCCGAGTATCCCCGCGAGAGCGGCACGATCCGCCACGGAGACGCCCTCGTGCTCTACAGCGACGGCGTCATCGAGACGCGCGACAAGGCCCTCGTCGACGGCATCGACCGCATGCTCGGGCGGGCCGAGTCGTTCATCCGAACCGGCTTCGAGGGCTTGGCCCAGCGACTGTGCGACCAGGCCGCCGCGGGCCTGGGAGATGACCGCGCCGTCGTCACCATCTGGCGCACCTGACCGGGGCGCTCAGGCGACGGCAGGCGACGGCAGAAGACGGCACGCGAGGGCGGCGACCCGGCGACGTGGGAGTCGATGCGAGACCTCACTACGATGCCAGCGTGACCGAGCACCCCAGCGACACGACCCGGCAGGGCGCCGCGACCCCGCGCAGGGAGCCGACCGTGCCGGACCTGCCGCCTGACGTGACCCCTGCGCGGGTGCGCACCTTCGTGCGGCGCGGCCGGCTCTCGACGCTCACCCGCGACCGTGTCGAACGGCTGGCCCCCGCCCGCGCCCTCCCCGAAGGCCCGTTCGACGCAGCTCTCACCTTCGGCCGGACCGCCCCTGTCGTCCTCGAGATCGGCTGCGGGCACGGCCACGCCGCCATCGCGTATGCCGCCGCGTTTCCCGAGCACGACATCGTGGCCATGGACGTCCACACCCCAGGGCTCGCGCGCATGCTCGCGGACGCGGACCAAGCCGGCGTGCCCAACCTGCGTGTCGAGATCGGCGATGCCGTCCTCTTCCTCGAGGACCGTGCTGCCGACGACGCGTTCGACGCCGTCCACCTCTTCTTCCCCGACCCGTGGCGCAAGAAGAAGCACACGAAGCGCCGGTTCGTCAGCCCCGCCAACCTGGACACGGTCGCGCGCGTCCTCAAGCCGGGCGGCCACGTGCTGATCGCCACCGACCAGGACTACTACGCCCAGCACGTCCTCGCCGAGGTGTCAGGGCACCCGCGGTTCGAGGCTCGCCGTGTCGAGCGGCCCTCGTGGCGACCGCGAGCGGGCTTCGAGGCCAAGGGGATCGCGGCCGGCCGCACGATCAACGAGCTTCGGCTGGATCTCGTGTGACCGAGGTGTCGACGGGTCGGGGCAACAGGACGCCGTCGTCGCGTCTCGCCGCTCGTACCTCGCGTCGATGCGCTCCGGCTCCCGGCATCCTGTGTGCCCCGACGAACGACAGACCCAGCTGGAGGCGACTTCGTCGCTACCAGCCGGGCCTGTCGATGAGTCGGGGCAACAGGATTTGAACCTGCGACCTTCCGCTCCCAAAGCGGACGCGCTACCAAACTGCGCCATGCCCCGTCGTGCCGCTCCGGACACACGAACACCCGCTTGGACGGGTCGATTTCGGCGGACCGGAGGCGAACCAGTAGGCTAGCGCCTCGGATCGCCGGCACCGACGGCGGCCTGCGGGCGTAGCTCAATGGTAGAGCCTCAGTCTTCCAAACTGATTACGCGAGTTCGATTCTCGTCGCCCGCTCCACGCAGTGGCCCACTCGGCTCACGACGGGTGGGCCTCTCTCATGTCCTATAAGCACCATTTATGGCAAATCAGGGTATTGCACCGTGTACGTGGGTATGTCGCAGACACCAGACAAGCTCCCAGTGCCGGGAGTCCCGGCGCACCGCGAGGGAGCTGGAACGGAGTCCCATGTTGGGGAACAGGATCATGACCGGCCTCGCAGCCGCCGCTCTGACCGGTGCGGTGGGTCTCGCCGGGGCAGTCTCGGCCAACGCGGAACCGCCCGGTCCGGGTTCGACGCAATGCTCGCCCGGCCAGAACAACGTCGGTGGCGGGCCCGGGAACTCAGGGCCCGGCGACCGGGCGGGCGCGCCGCTCAAGGCGCCGCCGTCCTGCCCCGGAGGGTGACGAGGGGTGACAGGCAGAGCGTGGGCCCGGCTCGCACGGCAAGCCGGGCCCGCGCGGGTGCAGGGGAGGACTAACCGGTGGAGCCCCCGGGCGGCTTCGGCCTAGCGTTGACGGCATGTTCCGGCCAGACCTGCAGGATGCTCTTCGCGACCGCGACGCGGTGCTGCGCGTGTTCCTCACGCCCGAAGGCGCGCTGACGAGCATCCCGACGAAGATCCGCAAGCGTCTCGTCGTGCTCGACCTGCTGTCGCAGGAGTTCGAGCCGGGGGAGAAGTACGACGAGAGCCAGGTCAACAACCGGCTGCGTGTCTTCCACCCCGACGTCGCTGCCCTGCGCCGCTACCTCGTCGAGGAGGGCTTCCTCGACCGCGCCGGCGGCCTCTACTGGCGCAGCGGGGGCACGGTCAGCGACTGACGAAGCCGAGGGCCTCCGAGAGGTACGACTCAGCCCCGTCGGCCTCCAGGCCCGCCTCGACTGCCGCAGCCGTGCGCGGCGACGGCCACCCGTGCACCCAGAAGAGCGCAAGCCCACCGGGTAGCGCGA
The DNA here is from genome assembly GCF_042666095.1 of Terrabacter sp. GCM10028922. Lineage (NCBI taxonomy): Bacteria > Bacillati > Actinomycetota > Actinomycetes > Micrococcales > Intrasporangiaceae > Terrabacter > Terrabacter sp. GCM10028922. The sequence continues at coordinate 313,617 of NZ_JBHTFG010000006.1, forward strand.
TGAGCAGGGGCAGCCACGTGTGCGGCGTGAAGGCGAACGAGCACGCGAAGGCCACGAGCACGGGTGCCTCGGCGAGAGCCGTACGCAGGGTCGTCGTCGACGTGAAGTAGCGCAGGCTGGTCGACTCGGCGTTCTCGCGCGGCAGGCCGTGCGGGAGGGACGGCACGGCGTACCCGACGTAGCGGATCAGCGTCGCCGAGCCGACGAGCACGACGAGCACGAGCGCGACCGCCCACGGCGACGGCAGCGGGGCCGAGGGGTCGACGATGATGCGCACCGCGCTGATCATGAGGGCGCCCATACCGACGGCGACGGCCACCATCTGGATCGGGCGCAGGGCCGCGTTTCCGGCGGACGTGAAGGGGCCGGACGGGGTGCTCGGGGTGTCACTCACCCTCCCGAGCATAGGTGGGGGTGCCCCGCGGCCTGCCCACCGACGATCCGCGCATTTAGCCAACGGCCCCGTGGCCTATAGCATGGTGCGCTGGCCCGTCCGTCCACCGTCGACGACCACGTCGGCACCACCCCAATGGAGTACCCCGCAGTGAAGAGTGCGCTCGAGACCCTCAGCCCGACCCGGGTCAAGATGACCGTCGAGGTCCCGTTCGAGGAGCTCAAGCCGAGCCTCGACGCGGCCATCAAGCACATCGGTGAGCACATCCAGGTCCCCGGCTTCCGCAAGGGCAAGGTTCCGGCCCGGATCATCGAGCAGCGCGTCGGCCGCGCCGCGGTGCTGGAGGAGGCCGTCAACAACGCCCTCCCGACGTTCTACGGCCAGGCCCTCGAGGACAACGAGGTCCGCCCCCTCGGCCAGCCCGAGATCACCGACCTCAAGGTCCCGGCCACCGACGGCGAGGACTTCACGTTCACGGCCGAGGTCGACAAGCGCCCCGAGATCGAGCTGCCCGACTTCTCCGGCATCGAGGTCACGGTCGACGAGGCCAAGGTCGACGACGAGGCCGTCGAGCAGCGCCTCACCGACCTGCGCGCCCGGTTCGGCACGCTCAAGGGCGTCGACCGTGCCGTCCAGGACGGCGACTTCGTCTCCATCGACCTGTCCGCAGAGATCGACGGCGAGCAGATCGACTCCGTCACCGGGGTCTCCTACGAGGTCGGCAGCAAGAACATGCTCGAGGGCCTCGACGAGGCGCTCATCGGCATGACGGCCGACGAGACCAAGGACTTCACCGCCCCGCTCGCCGGTGGCGACCAGGAGGGCCAGGACGCGAACTGCACCGTCACGGTCACCGCCGTCAAGGAGCGCGAGCTGCCCGAGCTCGACGACGAGTTCGCCCAGCTGGCGTCCGAGTTCGACACGCTCGAGGAGCTCAAGGCCGACCTCACCGCCAAGGCCGAGGTCGACGCGAAGTTCGCGCAGGGCGTCGCCGCCCGCGACCAGCTGCTCGAGGCCATCCTCGAGAAGGTCGAGGTGCCGATCCCCGACAGCCTGGTCGAGGCCGAGGTGCAGAGCCACCTCGAGGGTGAGGGTCGCCTCGAGGACGACGAGCACCGCGCCGAGGTCGACGAGAGCACCCGCAAGGGCCTCAAGACCCAGCTCGTGCTCGATGCGATCGCGGAGAAGGAGGAGGTGCAGGTCCAGCAGCAGGAGCTCATCGAGTTCCTCGTCATGAGCTCGCAGCAGTACGGCATGGACCCGAACGCCTTCGCCCAGTCGCTCGACCAGGAGGGCCAGATCCCCGCCATGGTCGCCGAGGTCGCCCGCCGCAAGGCGCTCGCGACGGTCCTCGAGAAGGTCTCCGTCAAGGACACCGCCGGCAACGTCATCGACCTCAACGAGGCCGTTCCCGGCCCCGAGGACGACGAGGCGGTCGAGACCGTGGCCGACGAGGGCGACGCGGCCGCCGCGCCGGCCGAGGCCGTCGAGGACAAGGCCGAGAAGGCCGACGCCTGAGCGTCACCGATCACGAATGCCGCTGGGCCGGCTCCCGCACGGGGGCCGGCCCAGCCGCACGTCGGGGGCTGGTAGGTCCGCAGGGCCCCGGGGTACGTGATGGATGGCCGTCGACCACGGCGGCCACCGTTTCGTGACCCCCCGGTGAGGAGCCTGACATGACAGCGTTCGACGACCTGACCGACTCGAGCCCCGAGAGCCCCGCCGAAGCCCTGGCTGAGCAGCCGGGCGGGGCGGCCCAGACCCCAGGCGAGATCGGTGGGGACGACCAGACCGTCGACCCGTCGGGCGACCCGGGTGGCGGCAGCGACCTCGGCACGACCGAGGACGACATGTCCGGGCAGGGTCCCGGCGTCGACGACTCGGACCAGGACCGCGGGAACCTCGACGGGAGCACCGCGGTCGAGCCCTCCCGTGAGAACGCGCTCGACGACGCCGACGAGGCGGTGCGCGACCCGTCCGGTGCCGCGCCGGAGGAGGCCGGCGTGCCCGGCTACAGCGGCGGCGGTGACTCGGGCCAGGACAACGGCCTGAACGAGTAGGGACCACGAGTCGCGACACGAGTCGCGACGCCAGGGCGCGTCGCGGACCCCGCCACACGGCATACGTGGGCGGGGTCCCTCGCGTGTCCCACGTGCGTGGTTGCGCGCGGTCCGCTCAGGCTTGTGCGCTCACGGCGAACAGAGTGTGGTTCGGGAAATCTGCTCACGGCGTCGGGCGTTAGGGTCAGTGACGAGCCAGCCGGCGCCACCTCCAGTGGTCCGGGCTGGACCACTTCGACGATGGAGACACGGTGAATTCGGAGACCTCCGCCAACGGCAACGGCATGCCGGGTGGTCTGGACGACCACATCTACAACCGCCTGCTCAAGGAGCGGATCATCTTCCTCGGCTCCGACGTGCGCGACGACAACGCGAACGCCATTGCCGCGCAGCTGCTGCTGCTGTCGGCCGAGGACCCCGAGAAGGACATCTGGCTGTACATCAACAGCCCGGGTGGATCGATCTCGGCCGGCATGGCCATCTTCGACACGATGAACTGGATCCCCAACGACGTCGCCACCGTCGCCATGGGGATGGCCGCTTCGATGGGCCAGTTCCTGCTCTCGGCCGGCACGCAGGGCAAGCGCTACGCCACTCCCCACGCGCGCGTCATGATGCACCAGCCCTCGGGCGGCATCGGCGGCACGGCGACCGACATCAAGATCCAGGCCGAGCAGATGCTCTACGTCAAGCAGCAGATGGCCCGGCTCATCGCCGAGCACACCGGCCAGACGGTCGACCAGATCGAGAAGGACTCCGACCGCGACCGCTGGTTCAGCGCGGAGGAGGCCAAGGAGTACGGCTTCGTCGACCACGTCTTCAGCCGCTCCGACCAGGCCGTCGAGGGCACGAGCGGTGTCGGCCAGGCCGACGCCAAGAGCGACAGCTGACCTGCGGCCGACGAGGACTTGGAGACAACACGCATGAACATCGAACCCATCAACCGCCTTGCGGGCGCCCAGCCGTCGAGCCGCTACATCCTGCCGCAGTTCGAGGAGCGCACCTCCTACGGCATGAAGCGGTCCGACCCCTACAACAAGCTCTTCGAGGACCGCATCATCTTCCTCGGCGTGCAGGTCGACGACGCGTCGGCCGACGACATCATCGCCCAGCTGCTCGTGCTGGAGTCGCTCGATCCCGACCGCGACATCCTCATGTACATCAACAGCCCCGGTGGGTCGTTCACGGCGATGACGGCGATCTACGACACGATGCAGTTCGTCCGGCCCGACATCCAGACGTTCGTCATCGGTCAGGCGGCCTCGGCCGCCGCGGTGCTCCTGGGGGCCGGTGCCCCCGGCAAGCGGTTCGCCCTGCCGAACGCCCGCATCCTCATCCACCAGCCGGCGCTCTCGGGCGGCGACTACGGCCAGGCCTCCGACATCGAGATCCAGGCCAACGAGGTGCTGCGCATGCGGACGTGGCTCGAGGACACCCTCGCGCACCACACCGGCCGCACGTCGGACCAGGTCCGCAGCGACATCGAGCGCGACAAGATCCTGTCCGCCGAGGACTCCAAGGAGTACGGCCTCATCGACGAGGTGCTCGCCTCGCGCAAGGCCTCGCTCGAGGTCTGAGCTCCGCTCTTCGCACGTATGCCGTGGGGCCCGGTCCGTCCGACCGGGCCCCACGGCATACCTGCTTGGATGGGGGAGACCTGACATCGAGCATGGGAGGACCGGTCATGGCGAGTGCGGAGTTCGAGCAGGCGGTCGAGACGGTCAAGGGCCTCACCACAGACCCCGGCAACGACGTCAAGCTGAGGCTCTACGGCCTTTTCAAGCAGGTGACCGAAGGTGATGTCAGCGGCTCCCGGCCCGGCTTCACCAACCCGGTGGGGCGGGCCAAGTACGACGCGTGGGCCAAGCTCTCCGGCACGCCGGCCGAGGCCGCAGAGGAGCAGTACGTCGCGATCGTCCGCGACCTCGCAGCCGGCTGACATGAGGCGCTGACCGCAAGGAACCGCCCGCGGCTGGATGGGTGCGGCCGGGCGGGTGGTTCGGCCGCGAGGAACCGCCCGCGGCTGGATGGTTGCGGCCTGTGGACGGCGGGGGTCGTGCGTCCGCCGGACGGAGCACCATCGACGGCATGCCTGCGAAGGAGCCGACTCCGTTTCGGCGCTGCCAGCGACCGCCCGGAGTGACCGACTGGCACCTGCGCACCCCGGCCTTCCGGCGGTTGTTCCACGACGTCTACGTCGACCGAGCGCAGACCCTGACGCCCTTGCTCATGGCACGAGCGGCTCTGCTCGTCGCGCCGGGTGCGACGGTCTCGCACCACAGCGCGGCGCGGCTCTGGGGCGGCGTCGTGCCGGACGACGGCTTCGTGCACCTCGCGTGTCCGAACCGCCGTCCTCAGGTCGACGGGATCAAGGCCCACCGGGCGAGCGCCTCGGGACGCACGACGACGTGGCGGGGGTTGGTGGTCACGACCCCGGTCCAGACCTTCCTCGACCTTGCACCGCACCTCGGGCTGGTGGACCTGGTCGTGCTCGGAGACTCGCTCGTCAAGCGGAAGCGGCTGACGCCGGGGCATCTCGTCGTTGCGGCGACGGCCCATCGTGGCGCGGGGGCCAGACTCGCCCGCCGCGCGGCTGGGCTCGTCAGGGACGAGGTCGACTCCGCCATGGAGTCCCGGTTGCGCCTGCTCCTGGTCCTGGCCGGCCTGCCGGAACCCGTCGTCAACCACAGGATCCACTGGGCTGACGGGCAGGTTCGTTACCGGTTCGACCTCAGCTACCCGGACCACCGTCTGGTGATCGAGTACGACGGCTGGCAGCACGTCGAGTCCCAGCAGCAGTGGACGGGCGACGTGGACCGGCGCGAGTGGCTCGACACCAACGGCTGGCGCATCGTGGTCGTCATCGCGCGCGACCTCCATCGCAGACCAGCCCGCACGCTGCATCGCATCCGAGCCGCCATGCGCGAGTGCGGGATGTCGGTGCCAGTCCTGCGCGACGCGTGGCGCCAGCACTTCCCGAGCCTGCCCGACGACATCGCCGAACCCGGCTGACGCGTGGCGTGTCCCACGACAGGTCATCCGCGGCTGGATGGTTGCGGGGATCGACGCTGGTCGGCCGCAACGATCCAGCCACGGCTGGATCGTCGCGAACGTGCACAGCGCAGGAGCGGCGTACTTTGCGAGCATGAGGCACAGGGGTCGGGCCGGTCGGCTCGCCCGGTTGGTCGCGGTGGCTCTCGCGTCGGTCATCTCCAGCACACCGCCTGCGAGTGCGTCGTGTGCCGGACGCGATGCGCCGCAGATCGTCGCCGACTCCGACGTCGTCCTGACCGGTCGGCTTGCGCAGATCGACGACCCGGCTCCGAACTACGCTCCGTACGACGTCGCGTGGACGATCGAGGTCGTGTCGGTGCACAAGGGCCAGGCGCCGCGAACGGCCCACGTCGTGGCCACGACGTACACCCACGAGGACGTCAGCGCAGGAGGCACCTACGTCTTCGCGCTCGAGGTCAACGGGACCGGCTTGAGAGCGGGCGGGTGCCAGGACCTTGCCGCCATCGGATCGGCCGAGGCGGCCGCGTTGGTCGGTGCCGCCGGGCCGGGTGGACCGCCAGGTGTGAGCGGCGCTGTGCCCGGCAGCGCTGAGATCGAGCAGGGACCCTCGGACGGATGGTGGGCCTCGCCGTGGGGGATGGTGCTCGTCGGTCTCGTGGGCCTGCTCCTGCTGTGCATCTGCGGTGTCGGACTCGCCGTTCTGGTCGGCCTGCTTGTGGGTCGCCACCGCGGCCGCACCCGCACGGATGGCCCCGTCGCAGAGCCCGATTCGACTGGAACCCCGTTCAAGTGACACCGGCGTCGTTTGTCCGCCATCAGCGGACAAACGGCGTTGCGCGAGCGGGGGCGGCCCCGTGCGTCGTCTAATAGGAGTCGGCCCCCTAGGTTGGGGTCTGCCGAGCGCACCCCAGCGTTCGGGGCCGACGAACCAGGAGCGAATCGGTGGCACGCATCGGAGAAGGCGGAGACCTCCTCAAGTGCTCTTTCTGCGGAAAGAGCCAGAAGCAGGTCAAGAAGCTCATCGCCGGCCCCGGTGTCTACATCTGCGACGAGTGCATCGACCTCTGCAACGAGATCATCGAGGAGGAGCTCGCCGAGAGCAGCGAGCTGGGCCTTGACCACCTGCCGAAACCGCGCGAGATCTTCGACTTCCTCGAGAACTACGTCATCGGCCAGGACGTCGCGAAGAAGTCGCTCGCGGTCGCCGTCTACAACCACTACAAGCGCATCCAGGCCGGTGAGGGTGTCAAGCGCGACGACGAGCACATCGACATCGCGAAGTCCAACATCCTGCTCATCGGTCCGACCGGCTCGGGCAAGACCTACCTCGCACAGACCCTCGCGAAGATGCTCAACGTCCCGTTCGCCATCGCCGACGCCACGGCCCTGACCGAGGCCGGCTACGTCGGCGAGGACGTCGAGAACATCCTCCTCAAGCTCATCCAGGCCGCCGACTACGACGTCAAGAAGGCCGAGACCGGCATCATCTACATCGACGAGGTCGACAAGATCGCCCGCAAGAGCGAGAACCCGTCGATCACGCGCGACGTCTCCGGTGAGGGCGTGCAGCAGGCGCTCCTCAAGATCCTCGAGGGCACGACCGCGTCGGTGCCCCCGCAGGGCGGGCGCAAGCACCCGCACCAGGAGTTCATCCAGATCGACACGACCAACGTGCTCTTCATCGTCGGCGGCGCCTTCGCCGGCCTCGAGAAGATCATCGAGTCACGCTCGGGTCGCAAGGGCCTCGGCTTCGGCCAGCCGCTGCACAACCCCAAGGACCTCGCCGACAGCTTCTCCGACGTCATGCCGGAGGACCTGCTGAAGTTCGGCCTCATCCCGGAGTTCATCGGCCGACTGCCGGTGCTCACGACGCTCGCACCGCTCGACCAGCAGGCGCTCGTCAACATCCTCACGGTGCCGCGCAACGCGCTCGTCAAGCAGTACCAGAAGATGTTCGAGATCGACGGCGTCGAGCTCGAGTTCACCGAGGACGCGATCGAGTCGGTCGCCGACCAGGCGCTCCTGCGCGGCACCGGTGCCCGCGGGCTGCGCGCCATCATGGAGGAGGTCCTCCTCCCCGTCATGTTCGACGTGCCGAGCGACAACGAGATCGCACGCGTCGTCGTGACGCGCGAGGTCGTCCTCGACAACGTCAACCCGACGATCGTGCGCCGCGAGGCCGAGCCCCGGCCGAAGCGCCAGCGCAAGGAATCCGCCTGACCCTGAAGGCCGCTCGCGTCCGGCGCCCCTGAACGGAGGCTGACCCGTGGCAGCTCCCTTCCGACTCCGCGCCGGTGACCACGCGCCCGGTCAGCAGACGCACACGACGTGCGGGTCCGCGTCCCTGACGATCGCCCGCATGCTCGTCAACCCCGCCTTCGCGCAGTGGATCCGGCACGGCATACGCAAGGACGCCCGAGACGGCGACGTACCCGACGCGGGCACCGAGGCGCAGCGCTTCGCGGCCTATGAGCAGGTCGTGGCTTCCCGCACCAACGCGGTCCTCGGCGCCGGTCGGCGGCTGCAGCTGCCGTGGCCGCGGGCCCTCGGCACGCCGCCCTGGGGTGCCCGGCACGAGCTTGAGTACGGCGCCGCCGACCCCGAGGCGGACTACGACGTCGCCTGGTTCCGCCACCGCGGCCGCGGGGGGTTGGAGCAGACGTATGCCGCCCTCCGCGCGCGGGTGCGCGACGGCCGTCCCGCGCTGCTCTACGTCGGCAACGCGTGGTTGCCGAGGCACGTCGTCCTCGTCATGCCGCCGACTGGCGGCCAGGAGCTCGACGTCTACGAGCCGTCGTCCGGACGGGTCATCGACCTGCCGCGGCAGGCCTTCGTCGAGCGCCGTCTGGCCGTTGGGGGCTGGGACGTGCCCTGGGCGGCGGTGTGGGACGACTCACCCTCCTGACCGTCGAGAGAGGCCACGATTTGCACTCCGGACGAGTCGAAGGGCCACGGTTCGTCACGAACAGTGGCCCTTCGACTCGTCGCACACCGCGAGATCTGGCCCCTCGACGTTGGGGGGTCAGCCGATGTGCACCGGCTCGGCGCCGTCGTTGGCCAGCTCCTTGTGCCGCACGTTGAGCGCGACGAGGGTGACGACGCCGCCGACCGCGATCATGATGGCCGCGACGAGGTAGGCCCGGCTCGCGCCGTACGCGAACGCCTCGTCGGCGATCAGCTTCTGCGCGGCGGCGAGCTGCTCCTCGGTCGGGGCCGGGCCGCCTTGGGGCAGCTTCGCGGTCAGCTCCGCAACCTTGTCATTGAGGTTGTTGACGAAGATCGTGCTCAGGGTCGCGAGGCCGAGCGTGCCACCGACCTGCTGCATGGTGTTGAGCACCGCCGAGGCCACCGAGGAGTCCTCGTGCGCGACGCCGTGCACCGCGGTCAGCGTGAGCGGCACGAAGATCAGGCCCAGGCCGAACGCGAGGACGACGATCCACGGAAGCAGGCCACTGGCATACGTGCTCTGGGGCGTCAGGTGCGTGAAGCCCCACATGCCGAGCGTCGCGAACCCGGCGCCGGCGCCGGAGATCCAGCGCGGGTCGGTCCGCGCGATGAGCTGCGAGGCGACCTGCGCCGCAACGACGATGCCGACGGAGAACGGCAGGAACGCGAGACCCGTCTTGAGAGGCGAGTAGCCGAGGATGCTCTGGATGTAGATGCCGAGGAAGTAGAACATCGCGAACATGCCGGCGCCGACGATGAGCATGACGAAGTAGGACGTGCCGCGGGTGCGGTCGCCGGGGATGCGCATCGGCAGCAGGGGGTGCGTCGTGCGCATCTCGATGACGACGAACGCGACGAGCAGCGCGACGCCGACCGCGAGGTAGGTGACCGTCGTCGTGTCGCTCCACGACGTGCTTGCAGCGTGCGTCAGGCCGTAGACGAGCGAGGAGAGACCGGCGATCGAGGTGACCGCGCCGGGCACGTCGAGGGAGCCCCGGCCGTCCTCGGACTCGGTGAGGATGCGCTGTGCGAACCAGGCGACGACCAGACCGATCGGCAGGTTGATGAAGAAGTTCCAGCGCCAGTCGATCTCGGTGAGCGCGCCACCGAGGATGAGCCCGATCGCGGCACCGGCGCCCGACATGGCGGCGAAGACGCCCATGGCGCGGTTGCGCTCCTTGCCCGCGGGGAAGGTCGTCGTGATGAGGGCGAGCGCGTTGGGCGCTGCGAGCGCGCCACCGAGACCCTGCAGGGCGCGGGCCCCGAGCATCATGGCCTCGTTCTGGGCGATGCCGGCCACGAGGGAGGCGAGCGTGAAGAGCGCGACGCCCCAGACGAACAGGCGGCGACGGCCGTAGAGGTCACCGAGGCGGCCGCCGAGGAGCAGCACGCCACCGAAGGCGAGCGTGTAGATCGTGACGACCCACTGGAGGTTGGCCTGGCTGAACCCCAGGTCGGCCTCGATGTGGGGGAGCGCGATGTTCACGATGGTGCCGTCCAGCACGATCATGAGCTGGGCGGCGCAGATGACGAAGAGCGCGAGGCCCAGGCGCTTCGGTGGGGTGTCGTGGGAGGTGAACTCGCCCGCGGGCTCGTGCACCTGTAGGGCCGTGGTCGACGACATGGGTGTTCCTCTCGATGGCAAGGCGTGCGTGACGTACTGGGGTGGTGGGTGCGGTCGCGCTCGGGCGGACACTCAGCGGGTGCTGGGCGGCGTGAGCGTGGCGGCGCACGCCGGGAGGACGACGGTGTCCACGAACTCGGCGATGCGGTCCGGCCCCGGTCGTGATCCCGAGAGCAGCGCCTCGTGGATCGACAGGGACGGAAGGATCATGAGGAGGGTCTCGAGGTCGGCGTCGGCGCCGATCTCGCCCCGCGCTCGGGCGTTCTCGAAGATGGAGCGGGTGGCCGCGAGCTTGGGGGCCAGGAACCGCTCGTGGATTCCGCTGGCCAGCTCGGCCTCGCGGTGGATGACGGGGAGCAGGGCGCTCCACGTGCCGATGACGACCTCGTCGTCGAGGCCACCGTCGGCGCAGGCCTGGGCGAGCAGGTCGCCACGCAGCGACCCGGTGTCGGGGTCCTGCTCGGCGGCGCAGTTCATGAAGAGGCCGAGGGCGTCGATGACGAGGTCGCGCTTGTGCGGCCAGCGACGGTAGAGCGTCGCCTTGGAGGCGCGCGCGGCTGCGGCGACCGCGTCGAACGTCAGCCGGTCGTAGCCCGCTTCGCGCAGGACCTCGATCGCCGCCTCGAGGATCTCGACCTCGCGGTCACCGGCGACCCGAGGACGGCTGACGTGTGCGGCATCGCCGACGGTGTCGCTCGCTCGCGCCGTGCCCATCCCTCACCTCGGATCCTTCTGGATGAAACGAAACTGTTTCGTTTCATCGCCAGAGTAGACCGCGATCCGCAGAAAGCCAAACGTCCCGTCCGGTACTGTCTGGCGCGCTGTCCCCGCCGAGCCCCTCCTCGCACGACCCGAGGACCCCGAACCATGGACGAGACCGAGCTCGACCGCATCGAGCACCTGCTCGGCCTGCGGAGGTGGGCGCAGGCCGAGTCGCGCGCTCGTGACTACCTCGCGGCCCACGACGGGGACGACCGGGCCTTGCGACAGCTCGCGCTCGCCCTCCGGGCGCAGGGGCACCGGTCCGCCGCTCTCGCTGCAGCACGGGCGGCCGTCCGCTCCGCGCCGGACGAGGCGTGGAACCACGTCGTCGCTGCCGATCTCTGCGCGGAGCGTGGACTGCACGACGCGGCTCGGGCCGCGGCCGACGCTGCCGTCGAGCTCGCACCGCACCACTGGCTGCCCTTCGCCACGCGAGCGAACATCCTGCGGCTCGGCGGCCACGAGGACCGCAAGCAGGCTGTGACTGACGCCCGCCAGGCCGTCCGGGCCGCGCCGCAGTCCGCCGACGCCCACAACGTCCTCGGGCTGTGCCTCGGGGCTGTCGGTCGCCGCGAAGAGGAGCGGAAGGCCTACGAGGAGGCGTTGCGGATCGACCCGCTCCATGTCCTCGCGAAGAACAACCTCGCCGCCTTCGAGCTCAACCGAGGACGCCTGTCCGCAGGGCGCCGACATCTCGTGGCGGCCCTCGCCGAGGACCCACAGCAGGACCTCGTCCGGCGCAACTACGACGCCTTGCTGATCCGGGTGCTGGCGCGGTCCTGGTGGATGACGATCGCGGTCGGGTTCCTCGAGGGGCTGCTGCTCGACCGGGCCGTGCAGCCGTGGGCTCGGTTCGGCGTCTTCGTGGCCTGACATCGCTCAACGCCTGGGTGGTCCGACGGCTCCTGGGCCACCGGGTCCCGGGCGGATGGTCCGCGTGGCTTCGCATGGTCCGGCGGATGCCGAGCGGCGGTGGGGCGCTGATCTCCTACTGGGTCGCGACGTGGGGAGGGGTCGTGCTGCTCGCGGTCGTGCCCGTCGAGCATTCCGAGCCCGCGGTCGCTGCGGCAGGTGTCATCGGCTTCTTCGTGGTCGTCACTCTCCTGGCCGCCTACGTCCGCACGCGGGCGCGCCGTCGGTGAGTACCGGTCGTCAGTCGCGCGGGGCGGGCGGGTTGGTCCGCACGAGCCAGAGGCCGGCGGCCACGCCGCCCAGCCCGATGACGTATGCCGCCTGCACCATCCCGAGGGAACGGCCCACCTGCAGCCCGGCGAGTACCGCGACGGGGACGGCCGTCCCCGAGACGATCGCCGTGTGCCGGACCCAGCGCCTCGCGGTCCGCGCCGTGAACGACCCGGCGGGGGGCGACGACGCCGACAGGGCCGCGGCCGCGTGACCGACGGCGAGTCCGGCCGCGGCCGGCAGGGACCACCACGAGAAGCTCCCGGCGGGCGTGAGGGTGAACCACCCGTAGAGCAGCAGCGCCCAGTAGAGCAGGGGAGCCGCCGAGCCGGCCCACGCCATCGTGACGAGGGGCAGCGCTGCGAGCGCCCACCACAGGGAGTCGAAGCCGCCGACGGCCAGGGAGAGGCTCGCGAGGTAGACGACGACCCCGCCGACGGCCGCGGCCGTGGCTCCGAGCTGGCTCAGGGACCACTCCCGTCCCGCGCCGAAGTGCACCGTGCGGCGCACCGGTGGCGCGAGCGTGACGGGTGGCAGGGGTCCGTCGGGCGGAGCCGGGCGAGCCGTACCGGGGGTCTCGCGGGTCTCGTCGTCCATCGTCACCGCCTCGTCACCGCCTCGTCATTCGGGGGGCGGACGCCCTGCGGGCGATGTCGCGCAGCACCTGGTCGAGTGAGCCGGGGCCCCGCCACGGGACCACTGGTACACCGCGCAGGCGAAGGCTGTGGACCTCGGCGTCGCGGGACAGGAGCCGGACACGCCAGGCGAGTGCCTGGTAGACGTTCGTCGGGTCGTCGACGAGGTGGTCGGGAAAGGTGTCGACCACGACGACCGTCATGCCGCGCGCCGCGAGCCGGTGCGCGAGCGTCACCATCGTCGTCTCGATGAGCGGCGACAGCACGAGGCACAGGGCCATGGGGTCGACGCCGCGGATCGCTTGCTCGCCGGTGTCACGCCGCTCCGTCGCGGGCGAGATGGCGGCAAGCGTGTCGAGGACCCGTCGCAGGTGGTTGGTGCCCGAGCCGACACCCAGGGTCGGTACGGCCGCGGCCCCGACCGTGCGCAGGGTCAGGCGGTCGTTGCTCCGCAGGAAGTGCTCGCTGACCGCGCCGGCGGCGCGCACGGTGACGTCGAGGCTCGTCGGGCGGCCGTCGATGCCCTCGCGGGGCCCGAGGTCGCTGAAGCAGTCGACGAGGAGGAAGACGTGGGCGTCCTCGTCGGTGAAGGTCGACGTCACGTGCAGCGCTCCCGTGCGCATCGAGGTGGGCCAGTGGATGCGGCGGAGCCGGTCGCCGGGGTGGAACTGCCGGATCGTGTGGAACTCGGAGCCGGACCCGGGCCGGTTCGACCGGTTGAGGCCGACGATGCCGCGTGGATGCGGCGTGGGAGCGCTCGCGTCGAACGCCGCCGGCAGCGGGAGGGTCGCGGTGTCGAGGTCGGGGAGGTCGACCGGGCCGACGCGGAAGGCGCCCCACGTGCTGACGAGCGCGATGCTCACCGTGCCGACGCGGCGCCGCCCCCACCGGGTGGAGCGCAGGCCGATCGAGGCGGCCCCGTCCTCGAGCTCGGCGATGCCGCTCGACGGCTTGCGTTCGATCCACGGTGCCTTGGCCACGGTGACGAGCCCGTGGACGTCGGGCAGGGCCGGCTGGATGCGCACGTGCAGGCCCGTGACGGCCCCTTCGCGCACCGTCGTGTCGCCCAGCCGGGCGGTGCCGGTGACCTCGGCCCGTGGGCGGGCCAGGTGCCCCCAGAGGGCGGCGGTGACGAGCGGGGCGACGATGACGAGCAGGTCGGCGCGGCGGCCGGCGACGGCGACGATCGCCCCACCGGCAGCGAGGAGGATCGCGCGCTGGTGCGCGGCGGTCGACGCCCAGCCGCCGAGGTGGCGGGTGGCCGTGCCGTGCGGTCGCCACGTCTGCACGACGGTCAGCCCAGCGACGGGTCGGTGCCGAGCGGCTCGCGCGCCGATGGCGTCGCGACGGTGCGCAGGAGGCTCTCCACGATGCTGCGGCCGGTGGCGTTGCTCATCCACAGCTCCGGCTTGACCGTGATGCGGTGGGCGAGGACCGGTACGGCGACGGCCTTGACGTCCTCCGGGGTCACGTAGTCGCGGCCGTCGACGACGGCATACGCCCGGGCGCACAGCAACAGCCCGAGCGCGCCGCGTGGAGAGGCGCCCATGAGCACGTCGCCGTGGACGCGGGTCGCGGCGGCCAGCGAGACGCAGTAGCGCCCCACGGACTCGTCGACGACGGTCGCCTCGATCGCCGCCTGCATCGCGAGCAGCCGGTCGGCGTCGACGACCGGGTCGAGCTCCTGCTCCTCGCGCTGCCGCGCCATCCGGTTGGAGAGAATCTGCCACTCCTCGTCGAGGGTGGGGTAGCCGAACGAGATGCGCATGAGGAAGCGGTCGAGCTGCGCCTCGGGAAGTGGGTACGTGCCTTCGTACTCAACGGGATTCGCCGTCGCTAGAACATGGAACGGCCGCGGCAGCTGAAACGTGCGGCCCTCGACGGTCACCTGCTTCTCCTGCATCGCCTCGAGGAGCGCGGCCTGTGTCTTCGGCGGCGTGCGGTTGATCTCGTCGGCGAGCAGCAAACCCGCGAACAGCGGCCCGGCTCGGAACTCGAACTCGCCGGCCCGCTGGTCATAGATGAAGGAGCCGGTGATGTCGCCGGGCAGCAGGTCCGGCGTGAACTGCGCGCGCTTGAACTCGAGCCCGAGGGTCTGCGCGAAGCTGCGCGCCGCGAGCGTCTTGCCCAGGCCCGGGAAGTCCTCCATGAGCACGTGCCCGCCGGCCAGGATGCCGGACAGGACGAGGCGCAGGGCCTCGCGCTTGCCGACGACCGCACGGTCGACCTCGTCGAGGACGGCGCTGCTCAGCTCGCTGACTCGGGCCAGGTTCATCTCGGTCATGGGGTTACCACTGCTCGATTCTTCGGAGGATGGGGTCGAGGCGCTGCGGGCGGTAGAGGTCGGGTGGTGGCAGGCCGACGAGCAGGTCCCACAGCTCTGGCGGCGTGACGCCCTGGGCCCATCTGGGCTCCTCCTCGGCGATGATGCCGTGCCTGGCGTGAAGGCGTTCGCGGATGAGGACCTGCAGCTGCACGTGCAGGTCGTGCACGACGCTCTCGCGTCCTTCGCCGCGGGTGTTCGCCGCCTCGAGCCGTCCGGCGAGGTTGGTGACGCGGAAGTCGTTGCCGCGCCCCTGCCCGCCGATGTCCCCGTCGACGAGGGGCCACGTGGTGAGGTGCTGCGGCGCCGTGTGGTCGACGGCGTGCCACAGCAGGAGCGCGCCGGCGACGAGGATCGCGAGGATGACGGGCACGTCGGGCGCGAGCCCGAGCGCCGCCATGAACAGGGACGCCCCGGCCCACGTGAGCGCGAGACCCACGACCCGTCGCCGCCACGGCAGGAACGCACGCCTGAACGCGTCGAGCCGGGTCGGCTCGCGGCGGACCGCTCCGCGAGGCAGCGGGCGTCCCGAGGCGGCCGCCGCGCGGTCCCGCGCCTCCCGGCGGGTCCGAGGAGGTATGCCGTCCGGCTCGGTGCTCACGCCTCCTCCTCCCGACGCGGATGCCGGGGCGCGGCCGTCTCGGACTGAACGGCCTGTTGCGCGGCCACGCGGTCGAGGTCGTCGACGAGCACCCGGAGGTCGGCGATCGCGCGCCGCCGGTGCGCCTCGCCCAGCTCGTGGACCGAGAAGCGAGCCTCACGGTAGAGGGTCGCGAGGTCGCCGAGCCGCCGGGAGTCGACGGGCCAGACCCCGATGACGCGCTCGGTGTACTCGGTCGAGGTCTCGGCCGGCTGCCGGGGCAGCCCGGTGGCGGCAGCCGAGGTCTCGAGGCCGAGCCATGCGGCGACGATCGCGTTGCGCGGCTCACCGGTCTCGAGGTCGCGGAGCCGGTCACGGGCCGCCTCGAGCAGCTCGGAGGGCACGAGCGGGACGGCGAAGTCGGGTTCCTCGTGCTGGGCGAGGTGCGGCCGCCGCCGAAGGAGCGACCGGAGCAGCTGCGCGATGACGACGAGGACGACGATGGCGGTGAGCACGACGACGATCTGGACGAGCGCGACGAGAAACGGTGACGGCTCGAAGGGCAGCGGCGGGGCGCTCGTCGCGGTGGTGGCCGTCGGTGGCCTCGGGACGTCGGACGTCACGGTCTCGAGTCGGGTGACCGTGCGGTCGTCGACGGGGCGCGAGAGCAGCGGCACGGGCCGGCCCGACGCCGCCACGACGAGCGCCGCCATGACGACGGCGCCGCCCACGACGGTGCCCTGCACCCCCCGTCTCGACATGTGCGTGACCTTATGCCTCCCGTGCCTCCGGGGGTCGGGATGCGCGCCGATCGTTGTCGTCCCGATAGGTCGGGACGACGACGTGCTCGTGGGCGGGTCAGGCCTGGGCGGGCTGCTTCTCGACGGGGACGAGCTCGGCATCGCGGACCTCGACGGTCTCGCCCTCGGCGTATGCCAGCTCGCTGATGCGACCGCTCGCGCGCAGGTCGGCCTCGGCCGCGCGCACGTGCTCGACCGACGCGGCCGGGGCGACGAGCGTCATCGTGCGGACCTCGGCGCGCATGCCGACCTTGGCCTCGGACTTGACCTTGCGCACGCCGGCCAGTGCGGTGCTCACCGACGTGAGCACCGCGGCGTCGCCACCGGCCGGGAGCTCGTCGCGCACGGGCCAGGCCTGGCGGTGCACCGAGCCCTCCCCGAACCACGACCAGACCTCCTCGGTGGCGTACGGGATGAACGGCGCGAGGAGGCGAAGCAGGGTCTCGAGCGCGAGGCGCAGGGCGGCGCGCGCGCTCGCAGCGGCCTCGTCGCCCTGGCCGCCGTACGCGCGGTCCTTCACGAGCTCGAGGTAGTCGTCGCAGAACGTCCAGAAGAACGTCTCGGTGACCTCGAGCGAGCGGGTGTAGTCCCAGGCCTCGAAGCCGGCCGTCGCCTTGTCGACGACGTCCCCGAGCGTGGCGAGCATCGCGAGGTCGAGGGGGTGCGTCACCGCGGCGTGCAGCTCGCCCTCGACGTCGCCGAAGCCGAGCGCGAACTTGCTCGCGTTGAGCACCTTGATGGCGAGGCGCCGGCCGACCTTCATCTGTCCGGTGTCGTAGGCCGCGTCGGTGCCGAGGCGACCGGAGGCGGCCCAGTAGCGCACGGCGTCGGCGCCGTTGGCCTTGACGACGTCCTCGGGCGTCTCGGCGTTGCCCTTGGACTTGCTCATCTTCTTGCGGTCGGGGTCGAGGATCCAGCCGCTGATCGCGGCGTGCCTCCACGGCGCCGTGCCGTGCTCGAAGTACGAGCGCGTCACCGTGGCGAAGAGCCAGGTGCGGATGATGTCGTGCCCCTGGGGGCGCAGGTCGTAGGGGAACAGGGCGGTGAACAGGGCCTCGTCGGAACCGAGGTCGTCATCGGCGGCAGCGCCCTCGCGCACCGGCCACCCGGCGGCGATCTGCGGCGTGAGCGAGGACGTCGCCCACGTGTCCATGATGTCGGGGTCGGCCACGAAGCCACCGGCCGCACCGCGCTGGGACTCGTCGTAGCCCTCGGGCACGTCGATCTGCGGGTCGACGGGCAGCGCCGCCTCGGGTGCCACGATCGGGTGGTCGTAGTCGGTCTCGCCCTCGGCGGTCACGGGGTACCAGACCGGGAAGGGCACGCCGAAGAAACGCTGGCGCGAGATCAGCCAGTCGCCGTTGAGGCCCTCGACCCAGTTCGTGTAGCGCGAGCGCATGAAGGGCGGGTGGAAGTCGACCTCGTCGCCCATCCCCACGAGCTTGCCGCGCAGCTGCGCCTCGCGGCCGCCGTTGCGGATGTACCACTGGCGCGACGTCACGATCTCGAGCGGCTTGTCGCCCTTCTCGTAGAAGTTCGCCTTGCGCTGGGTCTTCTGCGGCTCGCCGTCGAGGTCGCCGGACTCGCGCAGGGCCGCCACGACGGCCTCACGCGCGCTGAAGGTGGTCTTCGTCGCGAGCGACTCGGCGTACAGCGCCTCGCCCGGGCCTCCGGCGATCCACTCCGGCGTCTCCGCCTGGAGGCGCCCGTTGCGGGTGATGAGCGAACGCATCGGCAGCTGCAGCTCGCGCCACCACATGACGTCGGTGAGGTCGCCGAACGTGCAGCACATGGCGATGCCGGCGCCCTTGTCCATCTCCGCGGCGCGGTGAGCGACCACGGGCACCTCGACACCGAAGAGGGGCGAGGTGACGGTCGTGCCGAAGAGGGGCTGGTAGCGCTCGTCGTCGGGGTGCGCGATGAGCGCGACCACCGACGGGATTAGCTCGGGGCGCGTGGTCTCGATGTACAACGGGGTGCCGTCGGGGCGGTGGAACGCGACCCGGTGGTAGGCGCCGGGATAGTCGCGCGCCTCCAGCTCGGCCTGCGCGACGGCGGTCTGGAACGTCACGTCCCACAGACCCGGGGCCTCGCTCTGGTAGGCCTCTCCGCGCTCGAGGTTGCGCAGGAACGCCTGCTGCGCGACAGTGCGCGACCGCTCGTCGATGGTGCGGTAGGTGATCCCCCAGTCCAGCGAGAACCCGAGGCGGCGGAAGAGCGACTCGAAGGTCACCTCGTCCTTGACCGTGAGGATGTCGCACAGCTCGATGAAGTTCTTGCGGCTGATCGGCTGCTGGTCGGCCGCCTTGATCGCCTTGCCGTTCGCGTCGACACCTTCGGTGAAGGGCGGCTCGTAGCCCTCGACGTAGGGGAGCGTGGCGTCGCCGCGCACGCCGTAGTAGTTCTGCACGCGGCGCTCGGTCGGCAGGCCGTTGTCGTCCCAGCCGATCGGGTAGAACACCTCGAACCCCTGCATCCGCTTGTAGCGGGCCATGCAGTCCGTGTGCGTGTAGGAGAACACGTGGCCGACGTGGAGCGACCCGCTGGCGGTCGGCGGAGGCGTGTCGATGGCGAAGACCTGCTCGCGAGGCAGGGACAGCGCCTTCTCACGGTCGAAGGCGTAGGTGCGCTCGTCCTTCCATACCTGCATCCACTTCTCCTCGAGGCCTTCGAGCGTCGGGCGCTCGGGGATCCGCGAGGTCGTGCGTGCAGGTGCGTCAGTCATGCGGTCAATCCTTCCATGGGCGCAGGGGTGTCCTCGACCGTCTTTCACCGTGCGAGCCAAGCGGACGTATGCCGGGTGGCCGGGCGACGGGCCCGCTCAGAGGTCGCAACCGGGCAGGTCGCAGCCGTCGCAGCCGTCGAAGCCGGTTCCGCAGCCGGACAGCCCCTCGAACGAGAAGAGCGAGTCGGTCGCGTCGGTGAAGCCCTCCACACCGTCGAACACGTCGCCGACGTCGGCAAGCCCGGTCGTCGTGTCCCCGATGTCGACCAGGGCGTCGCCGAGCGAGAGGTCACCACCGTCACTGCCCCAGCCGCCGAAGTCGTACCACGAGAGCCCGTCCACGTAGTCGGTCCAGTGGCTGTCGTTCGCGAGGTCGCGCAGCAGCGCGGCGAAGTGGGCCGTCAGACCGAACGCGACGGCATACGGCAGGTAGCTGCTGAGCAGGGCCCGCTTCTCCTCGAAGCGCAGCCGGTCGGCCTCCGCCGTCGCGAGGTACTCGCGGAAGCCGAGGGCCTGGATGCGCAGCGCCGTGCCCTCGGCCGTGCGAGGCGTGCGCGCCCCGCCCCAGCGGGCGAGCACGACGAGCGCGGCGACGAGCCCGACCAGGACGGGCGTCAGGGACCAGTCGTGCCCGTCGACGAGCCCGGCCAGGACGACGACCGCGGCGACGACCGTCAGCGGCACGAGCACGAGCAGGCCGATCGCGCGGGTCCGGCCGTTGCGGGCCCGGGGGTGACGGGCGTACCACCCTCGGTCGACGACCTCCCGGTAGAGACCGATCTGGGCCTCGCGCATCGTCATCGCGAAGGATCCCTTGAGGGCCGACAGGCGCACCCGGTCGCGGCCCTCGAAGAGACGGTCGAGCAGGAGCCGCTCGAAGGCCGTCGGCGCCTCCGCCGGTGGCGGGGTCGTGCGGCGCAGCTCCCAGTCGCGCTCGGAGCCCCCCGACACCTGGACGATGTGGAGCCAGCCGCGTACGGCGAGATCGAGCAGCGTTGCACTCACGTCGTGGGCGTGCGCGACGCCGTCGACGACCGTGCCCACGACGCCAGGGCGCACGTCACGCGGGGGAGCGAAGGCCGGCGCGACGGTGCCCGACCACTCGCCACCCCGTACGCGGTGGCGCGCGGCGCTCGCGGGGTCGTCGGGCAGCAGGCCAGGGGTCACCGCGTCGAACATCTCGTCGCGCCCGCGCCACCACTTGACGAGGACGACGACGCCCGCGAGCAGCACTGGCACGAGCCCGAGGACGGATGCGCCGACGAGGGTGTCGCGGTCCACGAGAGCCGGCGCGACGGCATACCCCATGCTGGTGGTCACGGTCGTCCCCTGTTCGTGTGACTCGTCCGATGCCCCATCGGCGTGCCGAAGCGTAGCGGCGCAGGGCAGAGTGTCCCCATGGAGCCCGTCTACTCGTCCGTCATCGGCTTTGCCCGCGGGCTGTTCGCGATGCAAGGCCTGAAGTTCACCATCCTCGGCGAGGACAACGTCCCCCGCACCGGGGGCGCCGTGATGACGGTGAACCACACGGGCTACTTCGACTTCGCCTACGCAGGCCTCGCGGCGCAGAAGTCCGGCCGCCTCGTGCGGTTCATGGCCAAGGACGGCGTCTTCTCGCACCCGGTCAGCGGCCCCCTCATGCGCGGCATGAAGCACATCGCGGTCGACCGGACCGCGGGCTCCACGTCGTACACAGCTGCGGTGAAGGCGCTCAGGGCCGGCGAGATCGTGGGCGTGTTCCCGGAGGCCACGATCTCCCGGTCCTTCGAGCTCAAGGAGTTCAAGACCGGCGCCGCGCGGATGGCCGCCGAGGCCGGCGTGCCGATCCTGCCCGTCGTCATCTGGGGGTCGCAGCGGGTCTGGACCAAGGGGCACCCGAAGCGTCTGGGCCGCACGGGTGTGCCGATCGTCATCGCCGTCGGAGAGCCGATCCCCGTTGCCGGCGACGCGGACCCGGAGGCCGTCACCGCGCAGTACAAGTCCGTCATGGCCGACCTGCTGCAGATCGCGCGGGCCGCCTACGAACCCCTGACCGGTCCCGACCTCAAGTACCTCCCGGCGAGCATGGGCGGCACCGCCCCGACCCTGGCCGAGGCCACCCGTCTCGACGAGGCAGACGCGGCCCAGCGCCAGCGCAGGGCGGACGAGCGACGCGGCTTCTCCTCCTAGACCTGGCCGGTCGGGGCCGCCGCGGCACGCCGGTAGCCTTCCGGGCATGGCTCGTCAGGCACGTCAGCGCGTCCCCGAGGGTCCGGCGCCGGACCCCGCGGTCCAGAAGCTCCGGATCCGCTACACGAAGCGGGGGCGGCTCCGCTTCACCTCCAGCCGAGACTTCCAGCGCGCCCTCGAGCGCGCGCTGCGGCGTGCCGACGTGCCGATGGCGTTCTCGGCGGGCTTCCACCCTCACCCCAAGATCAGCTA
The DNA here is from genome assembly GCF_042666095.1 of Terrabacter sp. GCM10028922. Classification (NCBI taxonomy): domain Bacteria; kingdom Bacillati; phylum Actinomycetota; class Actinomycetes; order Micrococcales; family Intrasporangiaceae; genus Terrabacter; species Terrabacter sp. GCM10028922. Next base: position 335,084 of record NZ_JBHTFG010000006.1, read on the forward strand.
CGCGAACGCCGCCGCCACGGGCACGGCGAGCGAGGCCGAGTACTTCGAGATCTCGGTGACCCAGCGCGTCGAGCCTGAGTCGGTCCGGGCCGCGCTCGACGAGGCCCTGCCCGAGGGGATCGACATCCTCCAGGTGGTCGAGGCGGCGCCCGGCGCGCTGGCGGACCGGCTCGAGGCGAGCGACTGGGTCCTCGAGTTCCAGGGCCTGCCCATCGAGGTGCTTCAGGCGGCCGTGGAGGCCCTGTTGTCGCGCGACACCGCCGAGGTGACACGCCTGACGAAGTCGGGTCCGCGCACCTTCGACGTGCGTGGCTCCATCGTGTCGGCCCGCGTGCTGACCCCCTCGGATGCGCTCGCCGACACCGTGGCGACTCACGCGGTGGGGCCCGACTGTGCGATACTGCGCATGGTCGTGCGGCACACCACACCTGCTGTACGCCCCGACGACATTCTGACCGCGCTGCGTGAGATCGCCGACCTGCAGCCTCCGCGTTCACCTCTGGTGACGCGTCTGGCGCAGGGACCGCTCGACACCGCAACCGCGAGGGTGACCGACCCGTTGGAGTGACCTGCCAGGTCACGACGGCGAAGCGGCTGCCGACAAGAACGTCGACGGCATTCGATCACGGGGCCGCGCCCAGCGCGAACCGTTTTCGGGTGTAGCGAGACGACTTCCGTCCCGTCGCACATGCGGCGCGACGACTGCAACCGCACTCGTGCGGTGTCGACGGCCCCGGCCGCGTGTGGGTCACACCGCACCTGACGGGAGGCTGCCTGATGGCAACCAACGACACCAGCTCCACCGACACCGGCGCCGACGACGCCACGCTGTTCGCCGCCGAGGCCACCGACGCGGCACCGGCTCCACGGCGCCGCACCACGCGCCGCACGAGCAAGAAGGCCGCCGCGCCGACCACCGACCCGACCACCGATCCAGCTCTGGCCGGCAACGACACCGGCGCGCCGGCCGATGCTGCACCGGCCGAGGTCGAGACCGCCGACGCGGGCGAGCCCATCAAGCGGCCGGCCCGCAAGCGGGCCGCGCGCAAGAAGGCGGAGGCCGACGAGGCGCCCGCGACCCCGGCGAAGCGCCGCTCACGCACCAAGGCCGACCGGGCCGCAGCCGCGGTCGAGGAGCTCGTCGCCGAGGTGCAGCCCGCAGACGACGGTGCTCTCGAGCCCGCCCACGACACCACGGCTGACGCCCTCGTCGACGTCGACGCGATGGTCGACCTCGATGACGACTCCGTGACCAGCAGCGATGCGGATGCCCACTCCCTCGACGAGCTCGACCGGCTCGACGAGCGCCCCGCCGCCGTCGTCCCCAGCTTCAGCGTGCTCTTCCAGGCACCCGACGCGAGCCAGGCGACGCCCACGCGGCGTCGTCGAGGCGCCCCCGCTCCCGCGGTCGAGCAGCCGATCGCTGAGCTCGACGAGGAGCCCACGGCGGAGGCCGACGAGGAGTCCGCCTCGTCCGACGAGCAGCCAGAGGACGAGGGCGCTCCGCGCCGCTCGCGCCGCCGCCGTGGTGGCAAGGGCCGCCGCGGCCGCGCCTCCGACGACGACACCCAGGACCAGGGGCCGGAGAGCGACACCGACGCGAGCGACGCCGGCGAGGAGCGAGAGGACGGCGAGGACCGCGACCGCGGCGAGGCGTCCGACGCCGACACCGACGAGGCGGAGCAGGACACCGACGACGAGGGCGGCACCAGCCGCCGTCGCCGGCGGCGCCGGAGGGCAGGCTCGTCCGCCGACTCGGGCGACGACAGCCCCAACGTGTCGACCCGCGTCCGCCAGCCGCGCAGCCAGAGCGACGAGCCGGTCGCGGTCAAGGGCTCGACCCGGCTCGAGGCCAAGAAGCAGCGCCGCCGCGAGGGGCGCGAGGCCGGACGTCGGCGCACCATCATCACCGAGGCCGAGTTCCTCGCCCGCCGCGAGGCCGTCGACCGCGTCATGGTCGTGCGCAACAAGGACGGCCGCACCCAGATGGGTGTGCTCGAGGACGGCGTCCTGGTCGAGCACTACATCGACCAGGCCACGAACGTCTCGATGGCCGGCAACATCTACCTCGGCCGCGTGCAGAACGTCCTGCCCTCGATGGAGGCGGCGTTCGTCGACATCGGCAAGGGCCGCAACGCCGTGCTCTACGCCGGTGAGGTCAACTGGGACGCCGCCGGCCTGGAGGCCAACCAGCCCAAGCGCATCGAGAACGCCCTCAGCTCCGGCCAGACCGTCCTCGTGCAGGTCACGAAGGACCCCATCGGACACAAGGGCGCGCGCCTGACGTCCCAGATCTCGCTGCCGGGCCGCTACCTCGTCTACGTGCCGAACTCCTCGATGACCGGCATCAGCCGCAAGCTGCCCGACACCGAGCGCGCCCGCCTCAAGAAGATCCTGCGTGAGGTCGTGCCGGACTCCGCGGGCGTCATCGTCCGCACTGCCGCGGAGGGGGCGAGCGAGGAGGAGCTGCGCGCCGACGTCGAGCGCCTCACGCGTACCTGGGAGGACATCCAGGCCAAGGCCGAGGCGGCGTCGACGCCGCGGGCGGGCAAGAGCAAGGGCAAGAAGAAGAACGGCGGCACCGGCTCCGTGGCCGGCGGACAGGCGCCGATGCTGCTCCATGGCGAGCCCGACCTCACGGTCCGTGTCATCCGCGACGTCTTCAACGAGGACTTCAAGCAGCTCGTCGTCGCCGGTGACCAGGCCTGGAACGAGATCCACCCGTACATCGCGTCCGTCGCCCCGGACCTCGCGGACCGCGTCTCCAAGTGGACCGGTGCCGAGGACCTCTTCACGCACCACCGCGTCGACGAGCAGCTCGCCAAGGCGATGGACCGCAAGGTCTGGCTGCCGTCCGGTGGCTCCCTCGTCATCGACCGCACCGAGGCGATGACCGTCGTCGACGTCAACACCGGCAAGTTCGTCGGCTCGGGAGGCAACCTCGAGGAGACGGTCACCAAGAACAACATCGAGGCAGCCGAGGAGATCGTGCGACAGCTCCGGCTGCGCGACATCGGCGGCATCATCGTCATCGACTTCATCGACATGGTCCTCGAGAGCAACCGCGACCTCGTGGTGCGCCGACTGCTCGAGTGCCTCGGCCGTGACCGCACGAAGCACCAGGTCGCCGAGGTCACCTCGCTCGGCCTCGTCCAGATGACCCGAAAGCGAGTCGGCTCGGGCCTCATCGAGGTCTTCTCCGAGACGTGTGACCACTGCAACGGGCGCGGCTTCATCATCCACGCCGACCCCGTCGACCGCGGTGCCAACCCTCAGGACCAGAACCAGAACCAGAACCAGGGTGACGGTGCGGCCGGCAGCCGACGTCGCGGCCGGGGTGGCAGCCAGGGCGGCGCCGGCAACCAGCAGTCCGGCCAGCAGTCCCAGCAGTCCCAGCAGTCCCAGCACCCAGCGGCCTCGGCCCCGGTCGAACCGAAGAGCAGCGGCCCGACGGCGGCCCAGATCGCGGCTGCGGCACACGCCGCGGCGCTCAAGAGCGCCTCCGGCCAGCCGGCGGGTGAGGCGGCGGCCGAGGCCGTCGCAGAGGTGCAGGCATCGGCCCACACCTCGCCCGAGCAGGCGCCCCGGGAGACGCCCGAGGCCGAGCAGGCGGAGCACAGGGAGCACACGGAGCAGCGCGAGCAGTCATTCCCGCAGGACGACGGCCCATGGGCCGGCGACGACGCGCACGAGGCGGGACCGGGCGACGACGCGCAGGGCACCGAGGGCGGCGCGCACGTCGAGCTCGAGTCCGACGTCACCGACACCACCGACACCACCGACGAGGGTGGCGCCACCGCGGGCGCCACCGCGGTCGAGGTGACCGTCGCGTCCGATGGCCCCACGCCGATCGAGGCGGCCGTCGAGGTGCAGCCCGCAGCTCGCGGACGCCGCCGGCGTGGACGCGTCGTCGCGCCTGCGGGGCCACCGCGTGCCACCGCGCACTCCGGTGGCGAGCCGGCAGGCGACCACACCGGCGTCGGCAGCGCCTGACCTCGGTTTGGAGCTGGACCTCTCCAGCCGGTAATCTTCTTCCTTGGTGCGCCCACCGGGCCCGTGTTGACGGGCCGGTGCCGAAAGTGGCGTTCCCAACCCTGATGAGAGAGTGAGTTTCACTGTGTACGCGATTGTTCGCGCTGGCGGTCGCCAGGAGAAGGTGTCGGTGGGCGATGTCCTGCTCGTCGACAAGGTGACGGGTCAGCCCGGCGATGCCATTGAGCTCACGCCGCTGCTCCTCGTGGACGGGACCACCGTCACGTCCGACGCCGACAAGCTGTCGAAGGTCTCGGTCAAGGCCGAGGTGGTCAAGGCCGCCAAGGGCCCCAAGATCGTCATCATGAAGTACAAGAACAAGACCGGCTACCGCAAGCGTCAGGGCCACCGTCAGCCGCTGACCCAGGTGAAGATCACCGAAATCAACGCGTGATCGACGCCTGACCCGGCTCGGCACAGACTTCCCAAGGAGTTACTGACATGGCACACAAGAAGGGTGCGTCCTCGACCCGCAACGGTCGCGACTCGAACGCACAGTTCCTCGGCGTCAAGCGCTTCGGCGGCCAGAAGGTCAACGCGGGCGAGATCCTCGTCCGTCAGCGCGGCACGCACTTCCACCCGGGTGAGGGTGTCGGCCGCGGTGGCGACGACACGCTGTTCGCCCTCGTGGCCGGCGCGGTCAAGTTCGGCACCAAGCGTGGCCGCAAGACGGTCAACATCGAGCAGCCGGAGACCGCTGCCGCTGAGTGATCGCCTCGATCACCACTGATGTACCGGAAGGGCGGGCCCGCGGGGCCCGCCCTTCCGCCTTTCCCGGGCGCACGGCATTCGCCAGCCGGCGTATGCCGTCCGCCCACCCTCATCTGGAAGAGTGACCTCCCATGGCAGTGACCTTCGTCGACCGTGTCGTGCTGCACCTCAGCGCCGGCGCGGGCGGGCACGGCGTCGCCTCCGTCAAGCGTGAGAAGTTCAAGCCGCTCGGCGGGCCCGACGGCGGCAACGGCGGGCGCGGTGGCTCGGTCATCCTCCGCGTCGACCCCTCGTCGACGACGCTGCTCGACTACCACCGCCACCCGCACCGCAAGGCCGGCAACGGCGCGCCCGGTGCCGGTGACGAGCGCAACGGCGCCGACGGCGACGACCTCGTGCTGCTGGTGCCCGAGGGCACCGTGGTCAAGGACTCCTCCGGCCACATCATCGTCGACCTCGTCGGCATGGGCAGCGAGCACGTCATCGCCGCCGGCGGTCGTGGTGGCCTCGGCAACAAGGCCCTCGCGAGCGCCCGTCGCAAGGCTCCGGGCTTCGCGCTCCTCGGGGAGCCGGGAGAGGAGATCGACGTCGTCCTCGAGCTCAAGTCGCTCGCCGACGTCGCGCTCATCGGCTTCCCGAGCGCCGGCAAGTCCTCGCTCGTGTCGGTGCTGTCGGCGGCCAGGCCGAAGATCGCCGACTACCCGTTCACGACTCTCGTGCCCAACCTCGGCGTCGTCACGGCCGGGTCCAGCCGGTTCACCGTCGCCGACGTGCCCGGCCTCATCCCGGGTGCTCACGAGGGCAAGGGGCTCGGCCTCGAGTTCCTGCGCCACGTCGAGCGCTGCTCGGTGCTCGTCCACGTCATCGACTGCGCGACGCTCGAACCCGGTCGCGACCCGATGACCGACCTCGACGTCATCGAGAACGAGCTCTCGCTCTACGTGCCCGACGCCGACCTCGGCGGCCGGCCCCTGTCCGAGCGCACGCGCATCGTCGTGCTCAACAAGGCCGACGTCCCCGAGGCGCGCGAGCTGGCCGAGATGGTCAGGCCCGACCTGGAGGCGCGCGGCCTCGAGGTCTTCGTCGTCTCGGCCGTCGCTCACCTGGGCCTGCGCGAGCTGAGCTTCGCGATGGCCCGCCACGTGGAGGCCGCCCGCAAGGAGGTCGGGGAGGTCCTGCCCAAGCGCGTGGTCCTGCGGCCGCGCTCGGTCGACGACCGGGGCTTCACGGTCACGAAGGAGAACGGCCCCGACGGGGTCTTCTACCGCGTCACAGGGGACCGTCCGATCCGCTGGGTGCGCCAGACCGACTTCAGCAACGACGAGGCCGTCGGCTACCTCGCCGACCGTCTGGGCCGTCTCGGTGTCGAGCAGGAGCTCTACAAGGTCGGCGCCGTGGCGGGCGACACCGTCGTGATCGGCGCCACCGACGACGCCGTCGTCTTCGACTGGGAACCCACGCTGCAGGCCGGCGCAGAGCTGCTCGGCTCGCGCGGCACCGACCTGCGCCTGTCGGAGGCCTCCCGTCCGACGCGCGACGAGAAGCGCGAGGCGCAGCGCGACCGCTACGCAGCTCGGGCCGCAACGCAGGAGGAGCTCGAGGCCGAGCGGCGCGCCGGCCTCTGGCAGCTGCGCGACGGCGACACCGAGCCCGACACGAAGTCAGACGCGAAGTCCGACATGACGTCCGACACGAAGGCCGACACGACGTCCGACGACGCCTGACCCATCCTTGTCTCCACCGTCGAGTGGGCGCTT
>NZ_JBHTFG010000006.1:341772-586928 GCF_042666095.1 Terrabacter sp. GCM10028922
GCGGTCACCTCGGCACGGAGGCCGACCGTGCGACGTACCGCACCCTGCACACGGCGCTGCTCGCCTCCCCGCCGCTGCGCATGGGGCTCACGCCCGCCGCGGCGGAGCGCTCGCTGAAGCACCTGCGCTCGCTCCTCGGGGCCCCCGCCGTCGCCATGACCGACACGAGCGCGCTGCTCGCCTGGGAGGGCGGGAAGACCCACCACTCGCACCAGCCCGCCGTCATCTGCGCCGGGACCCTCGGTCACGGCCGGACGACCGTCGTCGACGGCCCGGACGTCGCCTGCTCCGAGCCGTCCTGCGTCGTGCGTCAGGCGATCGTCGCCCCTCTCGACGTCGACGAGAAGGTCGTCGGCACCCTCCAGGTCTTCACGGGCCGGGCCTCCGCCGGGCTCGTGCGCGCGACGAACGAGGTGGCTCGCTGGGTGTCCGGCCAGCTCGAGCTGGCCGAGCTCGACGCGTCGCGCACCCGCCTCATGGAGGCTGAGGTCCGGGCCCTGCGCGCGCAGATCAGTCCGCACTTCATCTACAACTCGTTGACCGCGATCGCCTCCTTCACCCGCACCGACCCGGACCGGGCGCGCGAGCTGCTCGTCGACCTCGCGGAGTTCACCCGCTACTCGTTCCGCCGGCACGGCGAGTTCACCACGCTGGCCGAGGAGCTGCGCTCGATCGAGGCCTATCTCGTCATCGAGAAGGCGCGCTTCGGCGACCGGCTCACCGTGACCCTGCGCGTGGCACCGGAGGTGCTGCCCGTCGTCGTGCCGTTCCTCTGCCTCCAGCCGCTCGTCGAGAACGCCGTCCGGCACGGCCTCGAGGGTCGTGCAGGTGACGGGGAGATCAGCATCCTGGCCCAGGACGCCGACCACGAGTGCGTCGTGACGATCGAGGACAACGGCGTCGGCGAGGACCCCGAGAGGGTCCGTCGCGTCCTCGGCGGCGACCCGGGCAGCGACTCCGTGGGCCTGGCCAACGTCGACGAGCGGCTGCGGGCCGCGTTCGGGGACGACTACGGGCTCGTCGTCGAGACCGCCCCGGGCGCCGGCACGAAGGTCGTCGTGCGGCTGCCGAAGTTCCGGCCGGGGGTGCACGTGTGACCGGCGAGACCGCTGCACAGGTGGAGGGCGCGCCGCTGCTGCGGGTGCTCGCCGTCGACGACGAGGCCCCAGCGCTCGACGACCTCGTCTGGATGCTCTCGCGTCACGACTGCGTGGGTCAGGTCGTGCCAGCCGGCTCGGGTGAGGCGGCCCTGCGAGTGCTCCACGAGGAGCAGGTCGACGCGATCTTCATGGACGTCCAGATGCCCGGCCTCAGCGGGCTCGACCTCGCGCGCGTGCTGTCGCGCTTCACCACCCAGCCCCCCGTCGTCTTTGTCACCGCCCACGAGCAGCACGCCGTCGACGCCTTCGAGCTCAACGTTGTCGACTACGTCCTCAAGCCGGTCCGAGACGAGCGGCTCGACCAGGCCGTCCGCCGGGTCGTGCGCCAGCTCCATGGCCGGGAGCCGGCGCCGGTCAGCGCCGACGAGAGCATCGTCGTCGAGCTGGCCGGAGTGAGCCGCCTCGTCGCACGCTCCGACGTGCTCTTCGTCGAGGCGCAGGGCGACTACGCGCGCCTGCACACCACGACCGAGAGCCACCTCGTACGCGTCCCCCTCACGACCCTGGCGGACCAGTGGCGCGAGGCTGGGTTCGTGCGGATCCACCGTTCGTCGCTCGTGGCCCTCGGGCACATCTCCGAGTGGCGGACCGAGGGCGGGCGTACGACCGTCGTCGTCGGTGGGCACGAGCTCGTCGTGAGCCGCCGCCACACCCGCGCCCTACGGGACCTGCTCGTCCGCCGCGCACAGCCCCTCGGCCGGGGCGGGTCGTGACCGGTCCCGACCCCACGGCAACCGGCCGTATGCCGTCCGGTGACGCGCCGCGCCCCGGCCCCGTGCCGCGGCCGGCGGAGGAGCCGCATGCAGCGGGAGAGCCGCATCCGGGCGGGGAGCCGGGTCCGGCAGGGGAGCCGCGCGCGGCGGGGGAGCCGCATGCGGCGGGGGAGCCCCGGACCCGGGCCCGCGTCCGGGTCACGAGCCCGCGGACCTCCGCCGCCCGCACCCGCACTGTCTCGATCGCCTCGGAGATCGACGAGCAGACGCGGCTCGGCGAGGTCTACATCACCTCGCTCATGCGCAGCCAGCTGCGGCTGGCCCTCAGCGTCCTCGTCGCGCTCGCCTCGACCCTCGGGTTGCTGCCCCTGCTCTTCGCCGTCGTCCCGGAGGTCGGCCGGTTCGCGGTGCTCGGCGTCCCGCTCCCGTGGATCCTGCTCACAGTCGTGGCGTTCAGCGAGATCGTCGCGCTCGGCTGGTTCTACGTGCGCCAGGCCGAGCGCAACGAGGCCGACTTCAGCGACCTGCTGGACGGGCGGTGACGACGGTGACCCACCCGTGAGCAACGCAGCGAGCATCGTCGCCGTCATCCTCGTCTCCATCGCCTCCCTCGGCGTCGGGGCGTTCGGCCTGCGCCTCTCGCGCACGATGAGCGACTTCTACGTCGCGTCCCGCGGGGTCAGCCCGGTGCTCAACGCGTCAGCGATCAGCGGCGAGTACCTCTCCGCCGCCTCCTTCCTCGGTGTCGCCGGGCTCATCCTCGCCCGCGGTGTCGACATGCTCTGGCTGCCTGTCGGCTGGACCGCCGGCTACCTGCTGCTCCTCGTGTTCGTCGCCGCACCGCTGCGCCGTTCAGGTGCCTACACGCTGCCCGACTTCGCCCAGCTGCGGCTGGAGTCGCTCGTCGCGCGACGGGCCTCGAGCCTGCTCGTCGTCGCCATCGGCCTGCTCTACCTCATCCCGCAGTTCCAGGGCGCAGGACTGACCCTGCGCACCCTGACCGGCGCTCCGTCGTGGGTCGGACAGGTCGCCGTCGCGCTCGTCGTGTGCCTCAACGTCCTGCCGGGTGGCATGCGCAGCGTCACGCTCGTGCAGGCCTTCCACTACTGGCTCAAGCTGCTCGCCCTGCTGACGCCCCTGTTCTTCCTGCTCGGCGCCTTCGGCTCAGGCACCACCAACCCGTCGGTCGGGGCCGTCCATGTCGCCGACTGGGTCGAGCCGCTCGGCGGGGACAACGCCCTCTACCTGACCTACTCGCTCGTCCTGGCCACCTTCTTCGGCACGATGGGCCTGCCCCACGTCGTCGTCCGCTTCTACACCAACCGCGACGGCCGGGCCGCGCGGCGCACGACGCTCGCCGTTCTCGTCCTCCTTTCCGGCTTCTACCTGCTGCCCGTGCTCTACGGCGTGCTCGGCCGCTACGTCGCATCCGACCTCGTCGCGGCCGGTCGCGCCGACTCGGTCGTCCTCGAGCTGCCCAGCCGCGTCCTCGACGGGCCCCTGGCCGAGGGCCTGACGGCGTTGCTCGCGGCCGGGGCCTTCGCGGCGTTCCTCTCGACGTCCACGGGTCTCGTCGTATCGGTCGCCGGCGTCCTCAGCCAGGACCTCGTCCGCTGGGGCTCCGGTCACCGTCACGGGATCCGCGCCTTCCGGCTCTCGACGGTCATCGCCGTCTCCGTCGCGCTCGTCCTGACCTTCGCATCGGCCCGGGTCCCGGTCGCCCACGCCGTCGAGCTCGCGTTCGCGGTGGCAGCGTCGACGTTCTGCCCGATGCTGCTGCTCGGGATCTGGTGGCGGGGGCTCACCGCGGCCGGCGCCATCGCCGGGCTCCTCGTCGGCGGAGGGCTGTCGATGGGGGCTGTCCTCTCGACGACCTTCGGCGTCGCGACGGACGGGTGGCTCGGTGTCGTCATGACCCAGCCCGCCGCCGTCAGCGTGCCGCTCGCCTTCGCCACGATGGTGCTTGCCTCTGTCGCCACGCGCACACGTGCGCCGGAACACGTCGCCCAGACGATGGTGAGGCTGCACGCCCCTGAGCACATCGACCTCAACCGCGGGTCGTTCCACCCCGAGCGCTGGTCCCGTCGACCGGTCATGGCCGGGGCTGCCGCGCACGACACCGACGCAACTGGCCAGCGACCGTGACTCCGGTTGCCGCGTCGTCGCTGGGGCGGCTGGGGGCCGACCGTTCGTCGCGCGCCGGCGACCGCTCGTCGCAGTCGCGCCCGCGCACGGCGAGTGGTCGGCGCCACTGGGCGATGCCCGGAGCGCTGCGACTGCCGGGCGACCGGCACGCCTCCTACGTTGGTCTGAACCGGCCACGTGGCCGGCAGCGCGGAGCCGCAGGGGAGTCGACCCACCACCGCAGGGCGGGGGGCGTCGGCGGCGGCACCACCGCGTGGACCGATCAGGAGATCACGCACGACCAACCGCCCCGGAGGTGGCCCAAGTGAGCAAAGACGCTCCAGACCGCGTGGTGGACGACCCGAACGTCGCCATGCAGAACTCCGACGACTTCGCCGACCTGCGCCGCAGGTTCCGCCGATTCGTCTTCCCGCTGACCGCGCTGTTCCTCGCGTGGTACTTCCTCTACGTCCTGCTGTCCGTCTTCGCGAAGGACTTCATGGGCACCCGAGTGCTCGGGAACGTCACGTGGGGCCTGATCTTCGGGCTCCTGCAGTTCGTGTCCACCTTCGCGATCACGATGTACTACGCGCGCTGGGCCGACCGCGAGTTCGACCCGCGGGCCGAAGCCCTCGCCCAGAAGATGGGAGGGCACCACAAATGAGCGCCATCGCACCCACCCTCGTCCCCGCGGCCACGACCGTCGGCAACCCGGCCATCAACATCGGCATCTTCGCGCTCTTCGTCGTCGTGACTCTCGCCATCGTCATCCGCGCCTCGCGCAACAACCGCAGTGCTGCCGAGTACTACGCCGGCGGTCGCGCGTTCACCGGGCGGCAGAACGGCATCGCCATCGCCGGCGACTACCTCTCTGCGGCCTCGTTCCTCGGCATCGCAGGCGCCATCGCGCTCAACGGCTACGACGGCTTCCTCTACTCCATCGGCTTCCTCGTGGCATGGCTGGTCGCCCTCCTGCTCGTCGCCGAGCTGCTGCGCAACGTCGGCAAGTACACGATGGCCGACGTCCTCAGCTTCCGGCTGCGGCAGCGGCCCGTGCGCATCGCGGCCGCGACCTCGACCCTGGTGGTCTCGTTCTTCTACCTGCTGGCACAGATGGCCGGTGCCGGAGGTCTCGTCGCGCTCCTGCTCGGTGTCGAGGGCGCGGCCGGCCAGCGCATCGTGATCGCCGTCGTCGGCGTCATCATGATCTTCTACGTCATCTACGGCGGGATGAAAGGCACCACCTGGGTGCAGATCATCAAGGCCGTCCTGCTCATCATCGGTGCCGGGGTCATGACGCTCTGGGTGCTCGGAAAGTTCGGCCTCAACCTGTCGACGCTGCTCGGCGAGGCGACCGCGGCGTCGCAGGATGCCGGCGGCAAGGACCTGCTCCAGCCCGGCCTGCAGTACAAGAACCCGATCGACTTCATCTCCCTGTCGATGGCGCTCGTGCTCGGCACGGCCGGCCTGCCCCACGTGCTCATGCGGTTCTACACCGTGCCGACGTCGCGAGAGGCCCGTCGCTCGGTCGTGTGGGCGATCTGGCTGATCGGCATCTTCTACCTGTTCACGCTCGTCCTGGGCTTCGGTGCGGCTGAGCTCGTCGGTGCCTCCGAGATCAAGAACGCCCCCGGCGCGGTGAACTCCGCAGCGCCACTGCTCGCGTTCAAGCTGGGCGGCGAGATCCTCCTCGGTGTCATCTCGGCCGTCGCGTTCGCGACGATCCTCGCCGTGGTCGCCGGCCTGACGATCACCGCGAGCGCCTCCCTGTCGCACGACATCTACAACACCGTCGTCAGGGACGGGAAGGCGACGCCCGAGGAGGAGGTCAAGGTGGCCCGGATAGCGGCGCTCGTGCTGGGTGCGATCGCCATCGTCGGCGGCATCTTCGCCCTCGGCCAGAACATCGCGTTCCTCGTGGCCCTCGCCTTCGCCATCGCGGCGAGTGCGAACCTGCCGACGATCCTGTACTCGCTCTTCTGGAAGCGGTTCAACACGCGGGGTGCCCTGTGGAGCATCTACGGCGGCCTCGTCAGCGCCATCACGCTGATCGTCTTCAGTCCGGTCGTGTCGGGCAAGGCGATCGACCCGGTCACCAAGAAGAGTCCCTCGATGCTCCAGGGGGTCGACTTCCACTGGTTCCCGCTCGACAACCCGGGCATCGTCTCGATCCCGCTCGGCTTCCTGCTCGGCTACATCGGGACGGTGACGAGCCGGGAGTACAACGCGGCGAAGTACGCCGAGATGGAGGTCCGCTCGCTCACTGGCCACGGTGCCGAGGCGGCGACCCACCACTGAGGCACGTGCACGAAGGGCCCCGACGGCAGCTGCCGTCGGGGCCCTTTCGTCGCCGGTGGGCGCGGTCGGGGCGTCAGAGCACGACCAGGTCGTCGCGGTGGATGACCTCGCGTTCGTACTCCGGGCCGAGGTCGCGGGCCAGCTCTTTCGTGGACCGCCCGAGGAGCGCGGGCAGCTCGGCCGAGCTGTAGTTGACGAGACCGCGGGCGACGACCGCGCCGTCAGGGGCGCAGACGTCGACGGGGTCGCCGTCGTGGAACGTGCCCTCGACGGCGGTGATGCCGGCGGGCAGCAGGGACTTCTTGCGATGGACGAGAGCGGCCACGGCGCCGTCGTCGACGAGCAGCCGGCCGCGGGCGGTCGTCGCGTGCTGGAGCCACAGCCGGCGTGACCGGCCGCGGACGCCGATCGGCAGGAAGACGGTCCCGACGTCGTTGCCCGCGAGGACCTCGTTCACCCGGTCGGCGGCCGTCACGCTCGTGACGACCCCGGCGGCCGTGGCGATCCGCGCGGCCTCGATCTTCGTCGTCATGCCACCGGTGCCGATCTTCGACCCGCTGCCGCCGATCTCGACCCCGACGAGGTCGTGCGGGCCGCGGACGAGGGGAATGCGCTGTGCGCCTGGGCGGCTCGGCGGCCCGTCGTAGAGCGCGTCGACGTCGGACAGCAGCACGAGGGCGTCGGCGTCGATGAGGTGGGCGACGAGCGCGGCGAGCCGGTCGTTGTCGCCGAAACGGATCTCGCTCGTCGCGACGGTGTCGTTCTCGTTGACGATCGGCAGCACGCCGAGGTCGAGCAGGCGCTCGAGGGTGCGCCGGGCGTTGGCGTAGTGGGTCCGCCGGGTCACGTCGTCGGCGGTCAGCAGCACCTGGCCGACCGTGATGTCGTGGACGGCGAAGGCCTGGGTGTAGGCGGCGAGCAGGGCTCCCTGCCCCACCGAGGCGGCAGCCTGCTGCGTCGCGAGGTCGCGCGGGCGCACGGTGAGACCCAGCGGATGGATGCCGGCTGCGATGGCGCCGGAGCTGACGAGCACGATCTGCGTCCCGTCGAGGTGCTTGCGCGACAGCGCGTCGGACAGCGCGACGAGGCGGTCGTGGTCGATGCCTCCGTCGATGCCTGTCAGCGAGCTGGAGCCCACCTTGACGACCAGGCGCCGGGCGGTGCTGATGACGGAGTGGGGCGACACACCCAGCACTGTAGTGAGACGGGACGGCCGCAGCCGTCTCGTCTCGTCGGTGGCGCGCGTCGGGTCAGGCGCCGACGCGGGCGGCGCAGGACGCGATGCCCAGCCAGGTGTGCCGGTTCCCCGCCCAGCAGAAGCCGAGCTTCGGGGCGCTCTTGTCGGGTGTGCGGCCCAGATGCTCCTCCCCGCGCCGGACGTCCACGGCGGCATACAGCCCGTCCGGTGTGTCGAGTCCGTCGATGGGGCGGAACTCGTCGATTTCGCTGGTGTCGCCGGAGAGGAAGCCGGACCTGCTGCCGTGCCGCTGGGTCGTGATGGCGAGGGAGGATGGCAGCGACGCCATGACGAGCACGAACGGCGCGCGCTCGCGGATCGGTCCCGGGAGCCCGGCCGCTTTCTCCCTCAAGGGTTCTCGCAGGTCTTTGGTATGCCATGGCCTGCGTGGGTGTCCATCCGACGTGGTGGAGCAGGCCGGCTGCCTGGATCCGGCCGAGCTGGCGGTCGAGCTCGAGGTCGATGTCGGCGGGCGTCATGAGGGCGGAGGGGGTCAGCTGGGCAGCGGTCACGGTTCTCCTCGCGTCGGTGGCCACGGTCCACCGTGGACCGTGACCACCGAGTTCCCCCGTCGTCCGGTCAGGGCGCCTGGACGTAGACCGACGCACCCAGCTCGACGAACTCGCGGCTCTTGTCCGCCATGCCCTCACGGGCAGCACCGTCAGTGCTCAGACCCCGCTCGGCGGCATACCTCCGGACGTCCTGGCTGATCCGCATCGAGCAGAACTTCGGTCCGCACATGGAGCAGAAGTGCGCCGTCTTGGCGGGCTCCGCCGGCAGCGTCTCGTCATGGAAGGCACGTGCCGTGTCGGGGTCGAGCGAGAGGTTGAACTGGTCCTCCCACCGGAACTCGAACCGGGCCTTCGACAGCGCGTCGTCCCAGTCACGGGCGTACGGGTGCCGCTTGGCGACGTCGGCCGCGTGCGCGGCGAGCTTGTACGTGATGACCCCCGTCTTGACGTCGTCGCGGTTGGGCAGGCCGAGGTGTTCCTTCGGCGTGACATAGCAGAGCATGGCGGTGCCGTGCCAGGCGATGTGGCTCGCGCCGATGGCCGACGTGATGTGGTCGTAGCCGGGCGCGACGTCGGTCGCGAGCGGGCCGAGCGTGTAGAACGGGGCGCCCTGGCACCAGTCCTGCTGGAGGTCGACGTTCTCCTTGACGAGGTCGAGCGGCACGTGCCCGGGTCCCTCGACCATGACCTGGACGTCGAACTCCCAGGCGCGAGAAGTGAGCTCGGCGAGGGTACGCAGCTCGGACAGCTGCGCCTCGTCGTTCGCGTCGGCGGTGCAGCCGGGACGCAGCCCGTCCCCGAGGCTGAACGCGACGTCGTAGCGCGCGAAGATCTCGCACAGCTCGTCGAAGTGCGTGTAGAGGAAGTTCTCCTCGTGGTGGGCCAGGCACCAGCCGGCCATGATCGAGCCGCCTCTGCTCACGATGCCGGTGATCCGCTCCGCCGTGAGGGGCACATAGCGCAGGAGCACGCCGGCGTGGATGGTCATGTAGTCGACGCCCTGCTCGCACTGCTCGATGACGGTGTCGCGGAACACCTCCCACGACAGGCGTGACGCGTCGCCGTCGACCTTCTCGAGCGCCTGGTAGATCGGGACCGTGCCGATCGGGACGGGGGAGTTGCGCACGATCCACTCGCGGGTCGTGTGGATGTCGTCACCGGTCGAGAGGTCCATGACGGTGTCGGCACCCCAGCGGGTCGCCCACGTCAGCTTCTCCACCTCCTCGGCGATGGAGCTCGTGACCGCCGAGTTGCCGATGTTCGCGTTGACCTTGACGAGGAAGGCGCGGCCGATGACCATCGGCTCGCTCTCGGGGTGGTTGACGTTGTTGGGGATGATGGCGCGCCCGGCCGCGACCTCGGACCGGACGAGCTCGACGTCGCAGCGCTCCCGGGTGGCGACGAACTCCATCTCCTTCGTGACGATGCCGGCGCGGGCGTACGCCATCTGCGTCACGCGGTGGCCGTCCTTGCCCCGCAGGGGAGCCCGGGCCTGGCCTCGCCACTCCTCCGACGCAGCCCCACGGCGCTGGGCGGACCGCCCGTCGTCGGCGAGCCGGCGCTCACGGCCGGTGTACGTCTCCACGTCGCCACGCGCTGCGATCCAGTCGTCGCGGAGGGGAGGGAGGCCGGCCTCTGGCTCGCTGCCGGGGCCGGACGTGTCGTAGAGCCGGAACGGCGGGTTGCCTTCCGAGAGCGTCACCTCCGTGAACGGCACGGGTATGCCGCTCGATGCGCTCGGCACGTGGACCTTGCGTCGGGCGGGGGCCGGGGAGTCGGTGGAGGTCGTTGCGTCGGGCGTGGTGGCGGTCTCGCTCATGGGTTCTCTCCTCGTGGTGGGCGGGTCTGGGTCTGGGTGACGGTCTGGGTGGGGGTCTGGGTGGGGGTCTGGGTGGCGGTCTCGGTGCGGGTCCGGGGGGCGGGGTGGACGTGGCTCACGGGTCCGCGTCCGCTGCCGATCCGCCAGGCTGCGGCGTCGAGCAGGGCGGTCCGCACGAACGCGCGCGCCGTCTCGACGGCGGCCGAGGCCGGCTGGCCGTGGGCCAGTCCTGCAGCGATCGCCGAGGCGAAGGTGCACCCGGTGCCGTGGTCGTTCGTGGTCGCCACCTCGGGCGAGGTGAAGGTGCGCGCCCCTTCGGGGGTGGCCACCACGTCGACCCGAACCGGCCCGCCCGCGCCACCGGGGCGCTCGAACGAGCCGCCCGTGACGACGACGGTGCGACAGCCCAGGTCGAGCAGCGCGCGCGCCTGGTCCACCTGCTCGCGGAGGCTCGCCGCCGGTGCCGCGCCGAGGAGGGCGGCGGCCTCGTCGGTGTTGGGCGTGACGACGGTCGCGTGCGGCAGCAGGTGCTCTCGCATCGCGACCGTCACGCCGTCGCCGGCGAGTGAGTGCCCCGACGTGGAGACCAGCACGGGGTCGACGACGAGACAGGGAAGCAGGCCGTCGCACGCGAGGGCCGCGACGGCGTTCGTCGTCGCGGCCCCGCCGAGCATGCCGGTCTTCACCGCCGCGGGACGCAGGTCGGCGAGGACGGCACGGATCTGGGCGAGGACGACGTCGGAGGGGACGAGGTGGATGCCGTGGACGCCGGTGGTGTCCTGCACGGTGACCGCCGTAACGGCACTGGCGCCGTGGACGCCGTGCGCGGCGAACGTGGTGAGGTCGGCCTGGACACCGGCTCCTCCGCCGCTGTCCGAGCCGGCGATCGTGAGGGCGACGGGCGGACTGTTCACGTCGTCACCGCCCTCGGCCCGCGGCGTGGTCGCTGCGGCGGTCGCTGGGCCAGCGCCGCGTCGACGGCGGCGACGAGGGCCCGGGTCGTGGCGCGCGGGTCGGTGGAGCGCATGACCGCTCCCATGACGGCGACGCCGTCGGCGCCGGCCTCGACCCAGCGACCAGCGTCGTGGGGCTCGACGCCACCGAGAGCCAGCACCGCGGGCAGCGACCGACGGGCTCGGCGCGCGGTCGTGATCGTCCTGCGCAGCCCTGCGTAGCCCAGTGCGGGGCCGTAACCGGGCTTGGACGCGCTCGCGGCCACAGGCGAGAGCGTGACGTAGTCGAGGCCGTCGTCGGCGGCGCGGACGAGATCCGCGGCACCGTGGCACGATCGACCGACGACCGATGCGGAGACGAGGTCGAGGTCGACGTCGACGCTGCGGAGGTGCACTCCTGCACCAGCGAGTGGCCGCGGGGCGCGTGGTGACTGTTCGGGCCGCGAGCGGCCGAGCAGCGGAGCGGCGACGACGAGGAGTGCGTCATGGGCCGTGCAGAGGCGTCCGACCGCGTCGACCAGGGCAGCGCGCTCGTCGGCCGGGAGGTCGCGCTCGCGCACGAGGACACCGCCGGCCCCGCCGTCGAGCGCGGCGCCGACGACGTCGAGCAGGTCACGGTCATCGGGCACCTGGGTTCGGTCCGTCACCACGACGACAGCCCCCCCCTCGCGACCGAACGCCGCGTTCGGTCCCGAACGGGGTGGTGCACCGGCGGGTTCGGCACCGAACGAGTCGTTCGGTTGCGGAGGGGCGGGGGTCATGAGCCGACCAGCCCGGTCGTAGAGGACGAGGCAAGCGCGAGGCGCCGGACCGGGATACGGCCGGCACGGTAGGCCAGGCGTCCCGCGATGACGGCGTGACGCATCGCCCCGGCCATCGCGGCCGGGTCCTCCGCGCGGGTCACGGCGGACGCGAGCAGCACGGCGTCACAGCCGAGTTCCATCGCGAGTGCGGCGTCGGACGCGGTGCCGATGCCGGCGTCGAGGATGACCGGCACGTCGACGGCGTCGCGGACGAGCTCGATGGCGTGCGGGTTGCGGATGCCCAGGCCGCTGCCGATCGGGGAACCCAGCGGCATGACGGCGGCGCATCCGACGTCGACGAGTCGACGTGCCACGACGGGGTCGTCGGTCGTGTACGGGAGCACGACGAAGCCGTCGCGCACGAGCTGTTCCGCGGCGTCCACGAGCTCGACGACGTCGGGCAGGAGCGTCCGGTCGTCGGCGACGACCTCCAGCTTGACCCAGCTCGTCCCGAGGGCCTCCCGGGCGAGCCGGGCGGTGAGCACCGCTTCGCGCGCGGTGCGGCACCCGGCGGTGTTGGGAAGGAGGGCGACCTCGCACCGGTCGAGCACGTCCAGCAGGCCACCCGCCCCCGCCTGTGGGACCCGGCGCATCGCCACCGTGACGATGCCGGTGCCGGAGGCGCGCACCGCCGCCTCGAGGGAGGCGTGGCTCGTCGCTCCGCCGGTGCCGAGAACGAGCCGGGAGGCCAGGCTGCGTCCGGCGAGGACCAGCGGGTCGGGGTGGTTAGGCTCCACACTCGGTGAGCTCGACACGTCACCCTCCCTGCATCGCAGTGACGACGTCGACGCGCGCGCCGACGGCCACGACCGTGCGGGCCCACGCGGAGCGCGGCACGATGACGTGGTCGAGGGCGACCGCGACGCCTCGCGTCGGCGCGCCGAGCTCCTCGACGAGGTCGCTGATCGTGGCGCCGGGGCGCACGATGCGCTCCTCGCCGTTCAGGTTGATGTTCACGAGCGCTCCTTCGATGGGCAGAGTCGTTGTGCGGCAAGGGGTTCGACGCAGCGCGGTGGTGGCCGGCCGTCGACGTGTGCGGTGACGGCCTCGGCCGTGAGCGGGGCGAGCAGGACGCCGTCGCGTCCGTGGCCCGAGGCGAGCACGAGTCCCTCGACACAGGTCGGGCCCACGAGCGGGAGGTTGTCGGTGGTCGCGGGGCGGAGTCTCGCGGTGGCTTCTCGGAAGGTCGCCTCGGCGAGCTCCGGCACGACCTCGATCGCGTCGTGCAGCAGATCGTGCACCGCGCCGGCCGTCACCGAGACGTCCTCCCCGACGTCCTCGCTCGTGGCCCCCACGACGATCTCGCCGCCCGGGCGGGGGACGGTGTAGACCTCGCGCCCACGCACCGTCGCACGGACGGTGTGCGTGAGCGTGTCGGGGGCTGCAGCGAGCCGGATCACCTGGCCCTTGAGGGGCCGGATGGGCACCGGGTGGCCGAGCGCCGCCAGCACACGCGGGGAGCTCCAGCCCGTGGCAACGACGACGACGTCGGCGTCGACCACGGCGTCCACCGTGGCCCAGCCGTCGCCGACGGGGCGGGCGCCCGCGACACGGCCATCGCGTACGACGGGTTCTGCGAGGACAGGCAGCAGCGTGCCTCCGCGCGCCACGAACGCGTCCTCGAGCGCGGCGGAGACGGCCCGCGGGTCGACGGCCGTCTCCTCGAGCCGCACGGCGCCGGTCACGCGGGGGGACAGGGCCGGCTCGAGCCGGCGGGCCGCTCGCGAGGTCAGCCGCTCGACGTGGCACCGGCGGCGTTCGAGGTGGCGGGCGTGGCGTGCGAGCGACGCCTCGTCGTCGGCGTCGAGCGCGACGAGCAACGTCCCACGCGGCGCCAGCTCCACGGGCCGGCCGACGTCACGGGCGAGCTCTGCCGCGAAGTCAGGCCACAACCGCGCCGAGGCCAGGCTCGTGGAGAGCAGCGCGTCCTGGCCGAAGACGGCCTCGCTGGCCGGCGCGATCATGCCCGCCGCTGCGTGGGTCGCTCCGGAGCCCGCCGCCGGGTCGAGGACCGTCACGGCATGGCCGGAGCGGCTCAGCCGCCACGCGCACGCGAGCCCGATGATGCCCGCGCCGATGACGGCGACCTGCCGTCGGTCCGCCGCCCGCATGACGGCGGTCACTGATGGTCGGTGGTCGTCCCGGTCTCCGACCCCGACGCCCGAGGCGCCGGGGGCATCGCTGGTGGATGGCCCGCGAGCGCCGCAGCGAGTGCGGCGGCGGTCGAGCGGGGGTCGTCTGCCTCGCTCAGCGCGGTGACGACGGCCACTCCGTGGGCTCCCGCGGCGCGGAGCAGCGCCACACGATCGGCGGTGACCCCGCCGATCGCGACGACGGGCAGCCGCGTGGCGGCGACGACGGCGGCGACACCGTCAGGCCCGAGAGGCTCGGGCAGCCCCACCTTCGTCGTCGTGGCGTACGCGGGTCCGACGCCGAGGTACGTCGCCCCCGACATCTCGGCCGCGCGCGCCGAGACGGCATCGCGCGCCGTCGCGCCGATGACGAATCCGGGTGGCGCGAGCGCGCGGACGCGGTCGACGGGAAGGTCGGTGACGCCCAGGTGGACACCGTCCGCGCCGGCGGCGAGCGCGACGTCGACGCGGTCGTCGACGAGGACGAGGGCCCCGGCCGGCCGGGCGATCTCGAGCACCTGCAGCGTCAGCTGGAGCACGTCGCGGTCGGTCAGCTCCTTGGAACGGACCTGGACGGCGCAGGGGCCGGTCGCCACGGCTGCCCGCACGTCGGGCAGGGGGTCCCGGCCGGCGCGGGTGTCGGTCACGACGTGCAGGGCAGGCACGTGGCGCAGCGTGCCGGGGTGGACGGTGGGGGCACTCGGTGCGGCTCGATGCGTCAACGCGACTCCTTGGTCCCTGCGCCGGCATGATCCGGATCAGGTGTGGACGGTCAGGGCCGCGTCAGCCCCCTCTCAGCCCGGTGCGCCGGACTCCCGTGAAGGACGCCATCACCATAGCCCGTGCCCTTCGGGCCGGCATCCCGAGGTACCTCTCACCACGGGCGGGCCGTATGCCGCCGCATCGGCACCGTGTCCAGGGACCGTCCGCGCGTTGACGAAACCACCAAGTGATGTTCAATATATTGCATGCCGATTCCGGAGTATCGCGAGAACCACCGACGAAACCTGCTCCGCGACGACGTCCACCTGCGCCTCCGCGACGCGATCGTCGACGGGACGCTGGCCCCGGGGGAGAAGCTGCGCGACCAGGAGCTCGCGACCTGGCTCGGGGTGAGCCGCACACCGGTGCGCGAGGCGCTGCTGCGCCTCGCCCAGACAGGCCTCGTCCACGCTGCACCCGGCCGGTCGACCACCGTCGCGACGCTCGACGCCCGGGCGATCCGTGACGCCCAGGCGGTCGTCGCGGCCATGCACCGTCTCGCGGTGGAGCTGGCGGTGGGGCAGCTCGACGCGGCCGACCTCGACGAGATGCGCGAGGCCAACGAGCGGTTCGCCGCTGCAGTCCGCCGGGGCGACGCCGACGCGGCGATCGCCGCCGACGACGCCTTCCACGGCGTCCCCGTCCGAGCCGCCGCCAACGGCGCCGTCGAGGCGGTCCTCGACCAGTTCACACCCGTGCTGCGCCGGGTCGAGCGGCTGCGCTTCTCCTCCCTCGCCGGCCGGGCATCGGTCGACCTCCACGCCCGGCTCGTCGACCTGTGCGAGGCCGGGGACGCCGAGGCGGCCGCGTCGGTGTCGCACCAGACGTGGCAGACGCTCAAGCCGCTCCTCGACACGCTGGCCGACGCCGACGCCGAGGAACCGTCGCACGAGCACCCGGCGGGCTGACGGCGGACGGCCAGCCGACAACGATGCGAATCACTCACCCAGACAAGGAGACTCACATGTCCATCCACGACTTCGAGCGCTACCCGCTGACCTTCGGACCGAGCCCCGTCCATCCCCTCGACCGGCTGACCCAGCACCTCGGCGGCGCTCGCGTCTGGGCAAAGCGTGAGGACGTGAGCTCCGGTCTCGCCTTCGGCGGCAACAAGACCCGCAAGCTCGAGTACATCGTCCCCGACGCGCTCGCCCAGGGCGCCGACACACTCGTGTCGATCGGCGGATTCCAGTCGAACCACACGCGGCAGGTCGCCGCCGTCGCGGCGAAGCTCGGCATGAAGTGTCGGCTGGTCCAGGAGAAGTGGGTCGACTGGGACGACCCGGTCAACGACAAGGTCGGCAACATCCTCCTGTCGCGGATCATGGGTGCCGACGTACGGCTGGACCCCGCCGGCTTCGACATCGGCATCCGGTCGTCCTGGGCGAACGCGATGCGCGAGGTCGAGGAGTCCGGCGGCCGGCCGTACGGCATACCTGCGGGCGCGTCCGAGCACGAGCTGGGCGGGCTCGGATTCGCCAACTGGGCGTACGAGGTGGCCGAGCAGGAGAGGGAGCTCGGCGTCTTCTTCGACACGATCGTCGTGTGCACCGTGACGGGCTCGACCCACGCGGGCATGATCGCCGGGTTCGCCGCGCTGGAGGACGCCGGCGGGCGCCCACGTCGCGTGCTCGGCATCGATGCGTCGGCAACCATCGACAAGACTCGCGACCAGGTGGCGCGCATCTCTCGCAACACCGCTGCGCTGATCGGGCTCGACCGTGACCTGCGCGACGACGAGGTCACCGTCCTCGAGGGCTGGGCCGGCGACCTCTACGGCATCCCCGTCGAGTCGACCGTCGAAGCCATCCTGCTGTCAGGACGGCTCGAGGGGATGATCATCGACCCCGTCTACGAGGGCAAGTCCATGGCAGGGGTGATCGACCTGGTCACCTCCGGCGAGATCGGGCGCGACTCCACGGTCCTCTATGCCCACCTCGGCGGGCAGCCGGCGCTCAACGCCTACAGCGGCATCTTCGACTGAGGTCAGCGGGTCCGCCGTCCGGCCGGGAGCCGGTGCCGGGCGGCTCTCCGGGGGCCCTGGCCTGGGACGGGCGACCCGTGTTCGTCCGAACGACCTACCCTTGATGCATGTCGCAAGCGATCGATCCCGCCGTCGTCGAGCACGTCAACGCCCTTGCCGAGAAGGCCCGCGTCGCCTCGCGTCGCCTCGCCCTGATGCCGCGTGCCGAGAAGGACGCCGCCCTGCTGCACCTCGCCGACGCGGTCGACGCCGCCGCCGCGACCGTCATCGCGGCCAACGCCGAGGACCTCGAGCGCGGCCGGGCCGGTGGCATGAGTGAGAGCCTGCAGGACCGCCTCCGGCTCGACGAGTCCCGCGTCGCGGCGGTCGCGCAGGCGCTGCGCGACGTCGCCGCGCTGCCCGACCCGGTCGGCGAGATCGTGCGCGGCTCGACTCTCGCCAACGGCCTGCAGATCCGGCAGGTCCGCGTGCCGATGGGTGTCGTCGGGATGATCTACGAGGCGCGTCCCAACGTCACCGTCGACGCCGCCGGCCTGGCCCTCAAGTCCGGCAACGCGGTCATCCTCCGTGGCGGCTCCGCTGCCGCGAGCAGCAACCATGCCCTCGTCGAGGCGATGCGTGGTTCTCTTGCGGCGCAAGGGCTTCCGGTCGCCGCCATCACCCTGCTCGAGGAGGGCGGGCGTGACGCCGCCCGTGCCCTCATGACGGCACGGGGCTACGTCGACCTCGTGATCCCCCGCGGCGGTGCCGACCTCATCCAGACCGTCGTGCGCGAGTCGACGGTGCCCGTCATCGAGACCGGCGTCGGGGTGTGTCACGTCTACGTCGACCGCGCGGCTGACCTCGACAAGGCGCTGGCCATCACGCTCAACGCCAAGACCCACCGTCCGAGTGTCTGCAACGCGGCCGAGTCGCTCCTCGTCCACCGCGACGTCGCGGCCGACTTCCTGCCCAAGACCCTCACCGATCTCGCCGGCGCGGGTGTGCGGCTGCACGTGGCGCCCGAGGTCACGCAGTACGCCGACGCCGCCGGCGCGGCATACGACCTCGCCACGGAGTCCGACTTCGGCACCGAGTGGCACGGACTCGAGATGAGCGTCGCCGTGGTCGGCGACCTCGACGAGGCGATGGAGCGCATCCGGCGCTTCGGCACCGGGCACACGGAGGCCATCGTCACCGAGGACCGCGGCGCGGCCCGGCGCTTCACCGCGGAGGTCGACGCTGCCGCGGTCATGGTCAACGCGAGCACCCGGTTCACCGACGGCGGCGAGTTCGGCTTCGGCGCCGAGATCGGCATCTCGACGCAGAAGCTGCACGCGCGCGGGCCGATGGCGCTGCCTGAGCTGACGACCACGAAGTGGGTCGTCGAAGGAGACGGCCACGTGCGCTGACGGGCGCCACAGCGTCTGCCCGGGCCGGATGGCATGATGTCCGACCATGGAAGGCACCGAGGTCCGCAAGCTCGCTGAGCTCGAGGACGACCACTGGTGGTACCGCGAGCGGCGCCACCTGCTGGCCAAGGCGATCTCGGGGCTGGTACCCGGACGCGCCATCGACATCGGCGCGGCCGGCGGTGGCAACACCCGGGTCCTGCGCCAGCACGGCTGGGACGCGGTGGCGCTCGAGTACGGCGCCGACGGCGCCGAGGTCGCGCACGGGCGTGGTCTCGCGACCCTGCGCGGTGACGCGACGCGGCTCCCACTCGCCGACGACTCGCTCGACCTCGTCGTCGCCTTCGACCTGCTCGAGCACCTGCACGACGACGACGCCGCTGTCGCGGAGGTGCGCCGGGTCCTCAAGCCGACCGGCACCTACCTCGTCGCCGTCCCGGCCGACCCGCGGCTCTGGTCGAGCCACGACGAGGCCGTCGACCACGTGCGCCGCTACACGCGAGAGGCACTGCTCGACCTGCTCGACCGCGGTGGGTTCGACGTCCGCGACGTCCGCTCGTGGAACGTCCTGCTGCGGCCCGTGGTCGCGATGCGGCGCAAGACGAGCTCCGGGTCGGACCTCGATGACCTGCACCCCGTCGTCAACTTCGGGCTGCGCACGATCATCACGGCCGAGCGTTACCTCCCGGTGGGGGGCCTGCCGGGCGTCAGCCTCCTCGTGCGGGCTCAGCCGCGCAGCTGAGTGCGCTGCCGCGCGGACTCGTCGACCTGCTCGGGTCGCGGAGCGGGCGCGGGGGAGTGCTCGGCCACCGGTGCGGGCTCGGCCGCCGGCTCTGCCTCGGCGACCGGCTCTGCCTCGGCGACCGGGCGGATCGTCGACTCGTTCGGCTGCGCGGGCAGGGGTGTGTCGGTCGGGCCGTGCGAGCCCGTGTCGGCGGTGAGCGAGTCGTAGGCGATGAAGTAGGTCGGGCGGCCCTGCATGTGGGCGTACATCCGGCCGATGTACTCGCCGAGGATGCCGACGCAGACGAGCTGCACGGCGCCGACGCCGGCGACGATCGCGACGGTCGAGGTCCAGCCGGCCACGGTGTGCCCCTGTGAGCGCGAGATGAGCGTGTAGAGGACCAGGAGCACCGCCAGGACAGCGCCACCGAACCCGGCGAACGTCGCGAGCCGCAGCGGCGCGGTCGAGAAGCCGGTCAGCGAGTCGAGCGAGAGCTTGATCATCTTCAGGAGCGGGTACTTCGAGGTCCCGGCCGCGCGCTCATCGCGCCGGTACGCGACCGTGTCGGACGGGAAGTTGAGCGCCGGCACGATGAACCGCAGCACGCGGTTGTGCTCGGGGAGGCTGTTGATGGCGTCGACCGTCGCGCGCGACATCAGGCGGTAGTCACCCGCGTCGGCGTGCGCGGAGGTCTGCGACATGAGGCCGATGAGCCGGTAGAACGCCTGGGCCGAGGCCCGCTTGAACCACGTGTCGGTCGAGCGGTCGTTGCGGACGCCGTAGACGACGTCGACGCCGTCGTCCTTGGCGGCCGTCAACATCTCGGGGATGATCTCGGGCGGGTCCTGCAGGTCGGCGTCGAGCGTGACGACGTAGTCGCCGAGGGCGCTGACCAGGCCGGCCGAGATGGCCGCCTGGTGCCCGGCGTTGGCGCGCAGGCGCACGACACGCAGCTGCGGCCACTCGCGGTGGTAGCGCTGCAGGAGCGCGGCGGTGAGGTCCGTGCTGCCGTCGTCGACCCCCACGACCTCGTAGGTGGTGCCCAGGCCGTCGAGGAGGGGACGCAGGCGCTCGACGAGGAGGGGGAGCACCTCCTCCTCGTTGTACATCGGGATGACCACGGACAGCTCGGGAACCATGGGTTCTAGCCTACGGCCGCCCATGGGTCACCACTGTCACGTGCCTGTGGTCCGGCTGTGCCAGGCGGTAGCGTGCGGCGGGTGAGCCCAGGGACCGACGACCTTCCACGGGCCGGGCGGGGCATGCCGTCCGGTGGCCTCGCGCACGGCACCCCGGTGGCGGCGCGATTCACGAAGTGGGGTGGGGGCCGGCACTGGGAGTGGGTGGGCCGTTACCTCGGCGTCGACGAGCACGGGCACTGGTGGTACTCGCCGGCGGGCACCCGCTGCTCGCGACCGGGCATGGAGTTCGTCGAGGAGGACGGCTGGGTCTCTCTCGTGCCCCACGTCGGGGCGTATGCCGTGGGCTTCTACCCGCAGGGCAGGCAGGTGAGCGTCTACGTCGACATGACGACCGAGCCGGTGTGGCAGCGTCGC
Organism: Terrabacter sp. GCM10028922; assembly: GCF_042666095.1. Classification (NCBI taxonomy): domain Bacteria; kingdom Bacillati; phylum Actinomycetota; class Actinomycetes; order Micrococcales; family Intrasporangiaceae; genus Terrabacter; species Terrabacter sp. GCM10028922. Next base: position 361,941 of record NZ_JBHTFG010000006.1, read on the forward strand.
GACGACTCCGACGGCGGGCCGGAGTGGGAGGTCACGATGGTCGACCTCGACCTCGACGTCGTCCTGACGTGTGAGGGGGACCTCTTCGTCGACGACGAGGACGAGTTCGCGGAGCACCGGGTGCAGCTCGGTTACCCGCCCGAGGTCGTCGCGCTGGCGGAGCGGTGGCGCGACCTCGTCCTGGCCGCCGTCGCGGCGGCGGAGGAGCCGTTCGGGTCCGTCGGGCACGAGTGGCTGCGCCGCGCCGACGCCGCAGAGCCGGTGCTCGGGGACACGGCCGGCGCCTGACCCGGCGGGACGGCGTACGCACGCCGTGTCGTCTCTGGACCCCTCCGCACCATCCCCCGGACCACGCTCGCGGCACGCGCTGCGTCGGCCGGAGGGTGCGGGCGCTAGGCTGGCCGTATGTCTGATCGTGTCCTCGCACTCGTCACCGAGGGGGAGGAAGCCGCTCGCCAGCTTCCGATGCCGGTGATCGCCTACTTCTTCATCACCTTCGCGCTCTTCCTCGTCGCCCTGGGTGTCACGTGGAGCTTCCGCAACACCGCCTACAAGGTGCAGGCGCCCCGCCACGGTGAGGGCACGCACGGCCCGGCGAGCGGATCCGACGGAGCCCACCACTGACCATGCGCCTCGGCGTCATGGGTGGGACGTTCGACCCGATCCACCACGGTCACCTCGTGGCCGCGAGCGAGGTCCAGTCGCTCTTCGACCTCGACGAGGTCGTCTTCGTCCCCACCGGCCAGCCGTGGCAGAAGGCCGACCGGCACGTATCGCCCGCCGAGGACCGCTACCTCATGACCGTCATCGCGACGGCGTCCAACCCGCGCTTCACCGTCAGCCGGGTCGACATCGACCGACCCGGGCCGACGTTCACGATCGACACGTTGCGCGACATCCGGGCCGACCGGCCCGACGACGAGCTCTTCTTCATCACCGGTGCCGATGCGCTGGCCGAGATCCTCTCGTGGAAGGACGCCGAGCACCTCTGGCAGCTCGCGCACTTCATCGGGGTCACCCGTCCCGGGCACGAGCTGTCCGACACGGGCCTGCCCGAGGACCGGGTCACGCTCCAGGAGGTGCCGGCCATGGCGATCAGCTCCACGGACTGTCGCGCGCGGGTCGCCGACGGCGAGCCGGTCTGGTACCTCGTGCCCGACGGGGTCGTCCAGTACATCAACAAGTACCACCTGTATGCCGCCGACCCGGCGACCACAGGCAGCGCGCCGTCCCAGCCGGGGCCCCAGCACGCCCTGACCGACGCACTGCCACAAGGAGATTCGTGACCGCAGCAGACCGTTCGCTCCAGCTCGCCAAGGCCGCAGGCCTCGCCGCCGAGGAGAAGCTCGCCGAGAAGGTCCTGGCCATCGACGTCAGCGAGCAGATGCCGCTGACCGACGTCTTCGTCATCGCGTCCGCACCGTCGGAGCGACAGGTCGGCGCCATCGTCGACGAGGTCGAGGACCGGTTGCGTGAGCTCGGCAGCAAGCCCGTGCGCCGCGAGGGCGAGCGCGAGGGCCGGTGGGTCCTCATCGACTTCGGCGACATCATCGTGCACGTCCAGCACGAGGAGGAGCGCGAGTACTACGCGCTCGAGCGCCTCTGGAAGGACTGCCCCGAGATCGACCTCTCGACCGTCGACGCCGCGGCCCGGACCGGTGATGCGGCCGTCGCGAAGGCCGACGAGGTCGACGGGGCGTGACGGCCGGCTCCGCGAAGGGCGGCGGCGCCCGGCGGATCGTCCTCGTGCGGCACGCCGAGACCGTCGACAACGCCGCCCGGGTCTGGCAGGGCCACAAGGACACGGCGCTGTCGGACCGGGGCCGCGAGCAGGTGGCTGCCGCGGCGCCGCACCTCGCGGCATACGCTCCGGCTCTCATCGTGTCGAGCGACCTGCAGCGGGCGGCGTCGACGGCCGATGCCATCGCGGTTCTCACGGGCGTCGAGGTGCGCCTCGACGCCCGTCTGCGCGAGGTGCACGTGGGGGAGTGGCAGGGCATGCACGCCGACGACGTGCGCGAGCGCTACCCCGAGCTCGTGGCCGCGCTCGACCGCGGCGAGGACGCTCCGCGTGGTGTCACGGGCGAGACGCGGGCGCAGGTGGCTGAACGCGCCGGGGCCTGCCTTCGGGAGGTCGCGCGAGAGCTGCTGCCCGGTGAGACGGCCGTCGTCGTCGCACACGGTGTGTCGAGCCGGGTCGCCGCGAGCGAGCTCGTGGGGCTCGACCAGGAGGTGTCCGACGACGTCTTCAGGGGACTCGACAACTGCCACTGGATCGAGCTCGTCGAGGCCCGCAAGAGCTTCTCGGAGGCGACCCGCTGGCGCATCAGCGGCTGGAACCTGGGGCCCTGGAACGTCTGACATGGAAGGCCGCCGCCGATTTTGGCGAAGGGCTGCGGACCCGCTATGGTTACGCAGTCGCTTCACGAGGTGACACCCGCACGGGGCTGTGGCGCAGCTGGTAGCGCACCTGCATGGCATGCAGGGGGTCAGGGGTTCGAGTCCCCTCAGCTCCACAAGCGAAGAAGGATCAGACACGCTTTTCCGTCTGGTCCTTCTTCGCTTTCTGGGTGTGTATGGGGGGACTCGGGAGGAGGCGGAGGGCAGCGGAGCCGACGGCTCCCCTCAGCTCCCGGCGCCTCAGCTCCGGCTCCCGTCAGCTCCGGCCACCGGGAGCCCGGACAACGAGGCCGTCACCCCGGCGCCGAGGACCGTGCGGTAGACGCGTTCGTAGCCGCGGCTCATCGCCTCGAGGCTGAAGCGCTCACCGACCCAGGCCCGGCATTCCGCAGGGTCCAGCTCGTGCGTCCGCAGGATCGCCGCGGCCAGCTCGTCGGGCCTGTCCACGACGAATCCGGTCCGGCCGTGAGCGACCACCTCCGGGACGGCGCCGCGCGCGAGCGCGACGACCGGGGTGCCGCACGCCATGGCCTCGGTCATGACGAGACCGAACGGCTTGTCCCAGCACACCGGGAAGACGAGGCACCGGGCCCCGGCGAGGAGCCGGCGCTTCCGTGCAGCGTCCGCGACCCCGACGTCGATGACGTCGTCGCCGAGCCGGGGCCGGATCTCGCGCTCGTAGTACTCGTGCTCGACCTTCTCGTTGCACTTGGCGGCGAGCAGGATGCGCACGCCGGCGGCCTTCGCGGCGGCGATGGCGAGATGAGGCGCCTTGGTCGGGTGGTGCCGACCGAGGAACAGCACGTAGTCGTCCTTGCGGGACCGGAAGGGGAAGCTGTCCACGTCGATGCCGTTGGGCACGGCGCCCACCCAGTTCAGCTCGGGTGCCTGCCGCGTCTGGGCGCGCGAGATGGCCACGAGCTGCACGGTGCGCCCCAGCGGACGGTAGACGTCGGCCAGCTCGTCGAGCGGGCCGTGGACGGTCACGACCGTGGGCACCCGGCGCGACGCGGCGAGCAGCGGCCCGGCGAGGGTGTGGTCATGGACGAGGTCGACACTGTCGAGCCGCAGCCCGGCCAGCACCCGTGCCGCGTTGATGACTTCGCCGATGCTTCCACCGAGGAGGTGTGCGGGCGGGTCGGCCCAGGTCTGGACGAACTCCTGGGCTCGTGTGCCGTTGCGTCCTGCCGCGACCAGGGTGACGTGGTGGCCGTGCGAGACGAGCGTGTCGACGAGGCCGGCCACGACGGCCTCGACACCGCCGTAGGCATGCGGCGGGACCGAGAAGTACGGCGGCGCGACGACCGCGATGCGAAGTGGACGCGGCGCGACGACGATCCGCCGTACGGCATTCGAGGTCGATGTCGACATACTGCCCCCCACGGCACGTCCGACGGCCCCACACCGTCGCCCAGGACGACCACCCTGCACGTACCCCGGGGCCTGCACCCCAAGCGGGTGAGATCAGTCCCGATCCCCCATCGGCGCTGGCGTGGGCGGGCGCGTCGACGACCGCGTGGCCGGCCGCGTCGACCTCGATCCTGATCGACTCGGTCCCGACATGCATCTGGTCGATCGAGAACGGCAGGAACCTTGCGGGAAGAGCCGGTTCGCAGTCGATCCCCGTCGCGGGCAGGTCCGGCTCGAGCCCGAGCAATGAGCGCAGGAGCGAGAAGGGGGTCGCAGCGGCCCAGGCCTGTGGCGCGCACGACGTCGGGTACGGCACCGGCTCGGGGAACTCGTCCCTGCCGAACCCGCAGAAGAGCTCGGGAAGGCGGTCGTCGAAGCTCGCGGCGGCGTCGACGAGTCCGAGTGCCACCCGCTGGGCCTCGTCGACGAAGCCGTACCGGCGCAGGCCGGCGACCACGATCGCGTTGTCGTGCGGCCACACCGACCCGTTGTGGTAGCTCATGGGGTTGTAGGCCCCCATGCTCGATCCGAGCGTGCGCACGCCGAAGCCGGTGAACATCTCCTCGCTCAGCAGGGCAGCCGCGACGGAGCCGGCGTGCTCGCGGTCGGCGATCCCGGTCCACAGGCAGTGGCCCATGTTGGAGGCGAGGCTGTCGACGGGTCGCTTGTCGCAGTCGAGCGCGAGGGCGTAGTACCCCTGCCGCGGGAGCCAGAACGCCTCGTGGAACCGGCGCGCCAGCTGCGCCGCGCGCTCCTCGCAGTGACGCGCCCGGTCCTCCTGGCCCATCGCGCGCGCCAGCCTCGCGCGCGCGAGCCACGCGGCATACACGTAGCCCTGCACCTCGGCGAGCGCGATCGGCGGCTCGGCAGGCAGGCCGGACGCGAAGGTGATCCCGTCGAAGGAGTCCTTCCAGCCCTGGTTGAGCAGCCCGCGGTCGGTGGCGCGACGGTACTCGACGAACCCGTCCCCGTCACGATCGCCGTACGCGTCGACCCAGTCGAGCGCGCGGTCCGCGTGGGGGAGCAGGGGTTCGAGATCAGCGATCGGTGCACCCCACCGGTGCAGCTCCCCGAGGAGCATGACGAACAACGGGGTCGCGTCGATGGTTCCGTAGTAGACGTCGTCGGTCCCGGGCGCCTGCCCGCTGTCGAGGCCTGACCTGATCTCGTGGAGGATCCGGCCGGGCTCCTCCTCACGCGTGGGGTGCAGCGTCGTGCCCTGGTGCTCCGCCAACGTCTCGAGCGTGCCGCGTGCCACGCGGCAGTCGACCGGCAGGAGCATCCAGCTCGTCAGCAGGGAGTCTCGGCCGAAGATCGTCATGAACCAGGGCGCGCCGGCCGCCATCACGATCCTGCTCGGGTGCTCCGGGTCGTCGATCCGCAGGCCGGCGAGGTCGTCGGTGCTGTTGCGCACGAGTCGGACGAGGTGGATGTCCGGCGAGCGGACCGACGGGCTGCGTTGCCGCCAGCGAGCGTGACGGATGGCCGGCGGGCTGTCGTGGTGTGGCTCGCCCGGCTGGTACGGCGTGGTGAGCGGGACGCCGTCGAAGGATGGCACGACATGGACCGTGACGGTGGTGGTCTCGCGGGTGCCGACGACGAGATCCCACGTATGCAGGCCCGGCCCGACGTCGGGACTGCCCGATCCGGTCACGTTCACCGAGCGCGACTCCGCCCCACGCTGCTGGCTCTGTGACCAGGTGCTCTCGGTGACCGACGTGGTGATCGCCGCCGGGTGCTGGGGATGGCCGTCCTTGACCTCGAAGAGCCCCGCGAAGTCCGTCCCGGCAGAGAGGGTCAGCCTCAGTGCCGTCGTCTCGCGCCCGAGGTTGGCGACAGAGATCTCCTCCACCATGCCGTTGCCCACGTACCGGCGACGCACGACGAGGAGGGTGCTGTCGGCCACACCGTTCCGCGGCCGCGTCCGGGTGACGTACGCCGCCGAGTGCGGATCGATGCGCTGGACGTCCAGGCACTCCAGGGGCTCCCCGTCCACGCACAGCTGGAAGCTCGCGAGGAAGCGGGTGTCCTTGACGATGAGCCCCTGGGCCCGGGCGGGATCCATGTCACCGCAGGCATCGGAGATGCAGAAGCTGCGGCCCTCGACGAGCGTGACCTGCGAGGTCGCTCCCGCTGACGGCGGCCCGTTGAACACCCAACCCTCGGTCATAGCCTCTCAGCCCACGCCTGCGGGGGCGGAGGTGTCAACCGGCAGACGGGAGGAGATTTTCCGTGCACCGCCGATCGTGCTACTCGCGGGGCCGGGAGGTGACCACGAAGACGGAGTCGGTCCGCCAGTCGGCCACTGCCGCGGCGGCCGCGCTCGGGCCCAGCCGTCGCGTGCGGGTGCCGCCGAGGGCGCGTTCGAGGTTCGAGCGCAGGGCGTTGGGCAGGTCGGCGCTGCGGACGGGCAGGCCGCTCGTACCCGGCACCGCGCTGACGTCGAGCTCCTCCTGCTCGAGCGACCGCGGGTCGAACTCCAGGGTGCTGGTGACGACCATGAGCTGGTCGCGCAGCGACACCGTCCCCGCCTGCCACAGCGCGTCGGAGACCTGGCCGACCAGGTCGACGCTCGTCGACTCGCCGGGGCCGAGAGCGACCGAGCCGGCGGGAAACGCGTCGGTGAAGATGCCGTACGTCTCCGTCAGGTCGAGCAGCGCCGCCCAGAGCGGGGTGGAGGTGGTGTTCGCGAGGCGCACGGTGAAGCGCGGCGGGTCGGGGCCGGCATACGAGATGGTGAGCGTGCCTCCGGCGCCGACCGGGCCGGTGCCCGCGTCGACCTCGACGTGCACCGCGTCGCTGGGCAGGCGGGTGCCAGGGTTGGTCAGGGCGCCGAGCCGCAGCCAGCGGGCGACGCGTTCGAGCGCGTGGATGGTGCGCTCCTCGCGGCCCTCCCCGGCGACGACGGGCACGAGCGGGCGCGTGACGCCCGGCCTGGTGATGACGAAACCGTCGGCAGTGGCCTCGACGAGCAGGTCCGCGTCGGTGGCTGCGTCGGTGTCGGCCAGATCGACGAGGGTCTCGTCCGCAGCGTCGGCGGCCGCACGCAGTGCTGCCGTGCCGGCCGCATCGCCGACGACCCCGACGAGCAGCGGCTTGAGCGGGATCGAGGTGACGACCGCGCGGTAGACGAACGCGTCGTCGAGCTCGGGGGTCAGGCTCACCAGGCTGCGGTCGGTCAGCACCCTGGTCACCGCGGCCGTGGCGAGGGGCGAGCCGGACGTCTCACCCGAGAGCGGGTAGACCGCGAGCTCGGTCGTGTCGTCGCCGATGGGCGCCGGGACCCCGTGGACGGCGCCGGAGTCGATGGACCAGCCGTCGGGGAGGTGGCTCAGGGTCAGTGGTCGGGGGGTCGCCGGGATGGCGCCACCGAGGAACGGGCGGTCGAGCTCGGTCGCGTCCGCGGTCTCGACCTGTGGGTGCTGGTCACGGACGCGGTTCACGACGTCGGCCGTGACGATGCGCAGGACGTCGCGGTACGACGGCCGCCCGTCCATGCCCGTGAGCGCCGCCTCGAGCGCGGCCGACATCGCCCCGCGTTGGCGCCCCATGACGGTGACCTCCTTGGCCTTCTCGGACGACCGGCAGGCGGCGAGCAGGACGTGCCGGCCCACCGGGGTCCAGCGGGCCGTGCTGCGCTGGGCGGTGCCGGCGGGTGCCGGGCTGCCCGGTGCGTTCACGCCGACGAAGCTGCTCGCCGGCCGGGGGCGCGGGTCGGCGGGCGCGAGCCGGACGACCTCGTCGGCGTCGCGCGTGCCGTCACCGGCATGGCAGCAGTCGAGGACGACGAGCGTGTGGCAGCCGGACGACGAGACGCCGTCGAGCAGGCCCGCCAGCTCCTTGTCGGCGAGGTCCCAGCTGCCGGGCGAGCGGCTGTCGACGCAGACGAGGGTCTCGTTGCGGTGGTCAGGCTCGATCCCCCAGAGCTCTTGTGGCGTCGACTGCTGCGAGCCGTGGCCGCTGTAGTAGAAGAGCGCCACGTCAGCGGTCCCGGCACGCCCCAGGTGCTCGGTGAGGCGGGCGGTGACGGCGGACCGGGTGGCCTCGGCATCGGTGAGCACGACGAGGTCGAGGGCGTCCGTGGCCACCCGCTCGCGGAGCACGTCGGCGAAGCTTGTGACGTCGTTGACGCAGCCGGACAGCCGCGGGATGGGGGCGGGGTAGGCGTCGATCCCGACGAGCAGGGCGTAGAGGCGGCCGGCCATGGTCAGCCCGAGTCGCCGAGCGCGACCGTCTGCCACCGGGCGGGCAGGTTCTGGTTGGTGCCCGAACGCTGCGCATTGCTGCTCAGCATCGTGCGGAGGGCCCAGTCCGGTCCTGCCCCCTTCGCGTCGCTGATGTTGACGTTCATCCCGAGGACGTCGCCGCGTTGGGGCGCGACGCTGCGGCCCACCTCGGACCACGGGATCCGCGCCTCGAGCTCGTAGCCACCGTCGCTCACGCGCGCCACGACGTCGACCGCGGACCGCCGGCTCCCTGTTGCGAAGACGAGCTTGTTCCTGGAGTTGAGGCCCACGGTGTTCACGTCCGCGCCCGCGCGCCGGTCCGTGTCGGCGATGAGCGCGAGGATGACGTGGAAGTCCTGGCCCTTGCGCAGCGGTGCCGTGCGTGCGAGGCCGCGTGGGTCCGGGCCGACCTCGAACGAGACCGCGTCCCCGTTCCACCACTGCGGCGGCTTGCCCTCGGCGGGGGTCAACACCGGGTCCACGACCACGGCGTGCAGGTAGAGCCCGTCGCCGTCCCACAGGCCCTGCCAGGTCGCCGTGAGGCCCGCCCGGCGGTTCGCCGCGCCGAAGACCGCCGCATCCACGTCGTGCTCGGGAACCGACCGCCAGTCGTCGAAGGAGCCGTCGATCGTTGGGGCGATCGGCGCGCACCCGATCGTGAAGTCGGTCGTGCCCGGGACCGCCGCGCTTGATCCGCAGGCCGCAGCGACGAGCGGGTCGGCCTTCTGCAGCAGCGAGGGCAGGAAGCGCCAGGCGGACCAGCCGCCCACGAGAAGGGCGAGGAGCACCGCGGCGCGGAGCCACCTCGCAGTCCTGCTCGCGGGTCTGCGCCCGGCCGGCCGGTCCCTCACGCGGGTGGGCTGTGGCGTCGGCCGGACGATGGGCGGTGCTGTGTCTCTGTCGATGGCCGACCCGAGGGGGGCGTCCGTGCCGACATCCGGTTCTCCGGCAGTGACCGGGCCGGTGCCCGCTGTCGGGCCGGTGGACCCGGTCGGCCCCGTCGGCCCGTTCGCCCCGTTCGGCCCCGTCGCCTCGGGGCGTCGAGTCACCGGGATCGGCTCCGTCGCGGCCGACGGGCGCACGCGATCGAGCAGCTCGGTGACGTCCTGGTAGTCCGGGCGCTCGGCCGCGACCTGCTCCAGGAGCGGCAGCGCGGTCGCGGTGGCCCCGGCCTGGAGGGCGCCCTGCGCGGCGTCGTAGAGCGACTCGAGTCGACTCTCGGGCCGGGCGGCGGTCGTCGTGGCGCTCGCGGTGAAGCTGAACGGCTGGTCAGAACCGGACCGCAGCAGCACGGCCGTCCCCCACTCGGACGCCTCGTCGGAGACGGCCATCGCCTTGCGCACCTCGCAGATCGCGGCGTCGATGCCGAGCCCGCGCGTGAGGAAGTAGTAGAACTCGTGGCTGAAGACGAGCGCGGCCCGGTCGGAGATCTCGGTCTGCATCGCGACGACGGCCGGCAGCCCCTGTCGCACGAGGGCCTGGCCGACGCCGGAGAAGGCGTCGCGGCCCGACGTACGGGCCCCCTCACACGCGTTGAGGACGACGAGCTGCATCGTGCGGGCGTCGTGGAGAAGCGTGCCGAGGCGCGCGCCGGAGACCCGGTGGGCGGTGCCGTCATCGCGCTCGAGGACGAGGACGCCCTCCTGGGCCTGCTGGTCGAAGCCGCCGTGCCCGATGAAGTGGAAGACGTGGTAGTCGTCGAGCAGGGCCCGCTGCAGACAGGTCAGGGTCGCGTCCTCGAGCACGGTGACGGCGAGCCGTCCACTGGCGACGAGGTCCCCGGTCGTGGCCCGCAGGAGCTGCTCCTCGCGTTCGACGGCGAGCTCAGGCATGTCCGTCGGGCTCGAGATCATGACGAGGACCTTGAGTGGTGCCTCGACGCTGACGACCGGCGGCCGCTCGAGCGAGTCGAGCAGGCGCACGATGGGCGTCTCCTGCGAGAGAGTGAGGAACCGGCCGAGCCTGCTGTCGTAGAGGTACTCCCAAGGAACAGGGTCGAGGTCGGGCACGGCGTCGAGACGCAGCCGCAGGCGCAGGTCCCTGCCCTGTCCGGTCGCGGTGGCCAGGCTCGCTCGGAACGCCTTCCCGACCTCGCCCGAGAGCAGCGCGTCGCCGAGGCGGCGCCCGTACTCCTTGACGTCGACGACGCGCGCCTCGGCCGGCGCCAGCCTCCGCGAGGCGACGCGAGGCGGGCCGACGGCGATCATGAACTGCGCGAGGTCGACCGGTGCGAACGGCAGGGTGAACGGTGCCGACGCCTCGCCGGCGGGCGAGGCGAGGACGTGAGCGGCATACCCCTGGCCCTCACGGGTGACGGCGACATCGAAGTCGAGATAGTCACGGCTCATGGCGATCCTCTGTCCGCAGGAGCGTGCCTGCTACTGACAGTACGCCGGACAGGCCTGTCTGATACGGCTTTTCGCCCGGGACGCAACGTGTCGGTAGAATCGTCCCGAGCGCGCGTGCCGCACTCGCGGACGAGGGAGCCGTACCCGCCCAGCGACAAGACGGCCAGAACGGAACTCCGTGCACTGGCTCGTTCTCATCCTCTCCGGCGCGCTCGAGGCCGTCTGGGCCACGGCGCTCGCCGCGTCCGACGGCTTCCGCCGCCCCGGGGCCACCACGCTCTTCGCGGTCTCGCTCGTGCTCAGCACGGTGGGTCTGGCGTGGGCGATGACGGCACTGCCCACCGGCACGGCATACGCCGTGTGGGTCGGGATCGGTGCCGTCGGGACCGTGCTGCTCGCCGTCGCTCGGCGAGAGGAACGTCTCGGCGCCGCACGCGCCGCACTGCTCGTCGTCCTCGTGGGTTGCGTCGCCGGGCTCAAGGCGGTGGCGTGATGCCGTGGGTCCTCCTGCTCGCGAGCGCCGTGCTCGAGGCCGTGTGGGCTTCGGCCCTGGCCGCGTCCGACGGCTTGAGCCGTCCCGGGCCCGCCGCTGTCTTCCTCGTCGCGGGCACGCTCAGCATGGTCGGGCTCGCGCACGCCGTGCGCACCATCCCCATCGGCACGGCGTATGCCGTGTGGACCGGTCTGGGCGCGGCCCTGACCGTGACGTGGGCCATGACCACGGGAGACGAGCCGTTCTCGGTCGTGAAGGCGGCGCTGCTCGCCGGCATCGTGGCGGCCGTCGTCGGCCTCAAGCTCGTCGGTCATCCATCGGCCGACGGGACGCCCTGACCTGCAACCGGGCTCGCTGATTTCGCAGCTCGGCGGCGTGGTGCACGGCGCCGGCTCGGCACGCGCGTCCATGATGGCCCCAGCCGTCGGCAGCGGGTCGGGGGCACGACACGAAGGAGCCCACGTGCGCAGGACCACGGCCTGGTCGGTCGCTCTCGTCTCGTCGCTGGCCATCTCGGGGACCACCGGAGCCACGGTCGCCTCGGCGGCCACCACCACGTCCTCGGCGACCGCGGCTTCCGCGTCCGTCGCGGCGGACGGGCACAGCCATGACCTCGTCGCCGGGCGGGCGAGCGACCCACGCGCGGCCCGGCTGCTCGCGTCGGCGCGAGCCCATCTGCCCGCCGACTGGCGCGCCCGTCAGGCCACGGCGCTCGAGCGGTTCGGGATCGACGCGTCCGCCGCCCGGGACGCGCTGGATCGCGCCATCGACCCGAGCCAGTACCAGTGCGCCCCGACCCGGCTCGACGCGTACGTCCACGACCTGCTCGCAGGGGTCGACCCCTCGAGTGTCGAGATCCTGTCGATGCTCGGCGCCTTCGACTTCCCGAGCTACGACGCCGTCCTCTCCGGCACGAGCGGCGACCCGAGGTTCGCGCTGGACAAGGAGCATCGCAGCGAGCTGACCAGCTCCTTCCGGGCGGCGCAAGGCTTCTGGGACACCGACGGCTCGGACATCGCGCTCATGGGCATGCACGGAGACGTCATGCGCGACCCGGCTCGGCTGACCCCGCTCATCGGCTTCCTCTACGGCGTGCCCGAGTCGACGGCCGCCCAGCTCGCCGCGCTCGTCGTCGAGGTCGTCACCGGCGACCCCGGACTCTCGGGCGGGGACAGCCCGCTCTTCACCCTCAACGCGTTCGCGTTCAGCGGGGAGGGCGACCCCGTCCTCTCGTCGCTGGCCGACAAGCTCGTCTTCGGCGATGGCATGCTCGACGCGCTCAGCGCGATCGGGGTCGGCGACATCGGCCCGCGAGCGATCCTCGGCCACGAGTACGCCCACCACGTCCAGTACGACCAGGACCTGTTCGACTCACCGCTCACGGGGGCGGAGGCGACCCGTCGCACCGAGCTCATGGCGGACGCCTTCGGCACCTACTTCGTGACGCACAAGCGGGGTCTCGCGCTCAACACCGCGCGGGTCCTCGAGGCCGAGCAGTCCTTCTACCAGGCGGGTGACTGCAGCTTCGCGAGTGCCGCACACCACGGCACGCCCAACCAGCGGCTGCGTGCATCGACCTGGGGGGCGTCCGTCGCGGACCAGGCCCAGAAGCAGGGTCACATCCTCCCGTCGCTCACCCTCGACGCGTGGTTCGAGGCGAAGCTGCCGGAGCTCGTCGCACCCGACGCCTGAGTCCGTGGATGCCGCGGGCTCCGTCGACTCCGGTCGCTGAGGGCCCGCGGCACTAGGGTCGCCTCATGGGTACCTGGTGGCTCGAGCTGGTCGGATGGGTCGGCTCGGCGGTCCTCGTCTGGTCGCTGCTCCAGACGCAACTGCACCGCCTGCGGGTCATCAACCTCGTCGGCGGTGCCGTCCTCATCTTCTACAACGCCGTCAACCACGTGTGGCCGATGGTGGGGCTCAACGTCGTCCTCGCCGGGATCAACGTCTTCTACCTCGCCCGGATGTCCCGCGAGAAGCACGACCCCCGGGTCTACACGGTGCTCGAGGTGGCGGGCGACGACACCTACCTGCGGCACGTGCTGCGGGTGCACGAGGCCGACATCCGTCGCTACAACCCGGAGTTCGTGCACGACCCCTTCACGGGTCACCCGTCCTACCTCGTGCTGCACGGCGACGAGACCGTCGGGGTCGTGCTCATGCACGAGGCGGATGAGGAGACGGCGCAGCTGCTTCTGGACTGGGTGACGCCGCGCCACCGCGACCTGACGCCTGGGGAGTTCGTGTTCGGGCCGGAGGGGCCGTTCCGTCGCCGGGGTTTCCGGCGCGTGCTGACGCCACCGGGGATGGTCGAGCCCTACTACGAGAAGCTCGGGTTCCATCGGGCCGGGGACGCCTACGTCCTCTGACGGATGGAGCGTCGCGCGGATCTGCTCAGAGCGTGCGCTGGCACTTGCTCATGAAGCGGTCCGGGTCGACGACCGCGCGGTGCACCTCACCCTTGGCGAGCTCCTCGCCGTCGGGGTCCTGCACCGTGACGTGGCACACGAGGCGGCGGCCGTCGTTGATCGGCTCGGCGCACAGCACCGTGACCTCGGAACCGACCGGGCTGCCCTTGACGTGCTCGATCTTGATCATCGTCCCGACGGTGGTGTGGTCGGCATCGATCATCTGCTTGCAGACCTGGAACGAGGCGTTCTCGCACCACGTAATCAGACGGGGTGTCGCGAGGACGTCGAGGTCACCGCTACCGACGACGACAGAGGTGTCGTCGGCGGTGACCGTGTGCTGGAACTTGCGCATGGGCATTGGACGAGTCTGACAGACAACTGGGCGTCTGCGGACCCGTCTCGACAGGTGGGTGGGACCCGCCGCGTGTCTTCAACCCGAAGGCGCGTCGGGGCTGGGAACGTGGCCTCGTGACCACCCACCTGTGGGTCCTCAGCGTCGCGCTCGGGGTGACGGCGCTGATCAACTGGGGATCGGTGCTGCGCGGCGAGTACGTCGTCGAACGCATCACCAAGCCCCTCGTCGTGCTGCTGCTCATGGGCATCGCGTGGTCGCTCTTCTGGGAGGGGCGGGCGCCGAGCTCCCCGACGCTGCTCCCGGTCGTCGTGGCGCTCGCGTTCTGCCTGGTCGGCGATGTGGCGCTGCTCAACGCGACCGAGACCCGCTTCATCGTCGGGCTGGGGGCCTTCCTGGCGGCGCATGTCGCCTACATCTGGGCGCTGCTGGAGACGCCCGGCACCGGAGGCTTCCCGTGGTGGCTGCTCGGCGCCGTGCCCGTCCTGGTGCTGCTCTTCGCGCGGGTCGGGCGCGAGATCGTGCGGCACTCCGGCGCGCAGCGGGGCCCGGTGTTCATCTACCAGCTCGTCATCAGCGCGCTCGTGCTCGTCGCGGCCTTCAAGGGCGACTGGCTCGTCCTGCTCGGCTGCTGCGTGTTCGCCGCGTCCGACGCGGTGCTCGGGCACGACCGCTTCGTGCACGAACGCCGGTGGGCGCCGGTCACCGTCATCGTGACCTACCACGTGGCCCAGGCGCTCATCGTCGTCGGCCTCTTCCGCTGACCCCAGATCGCGGGTCGGCGGTCAGCGCGTCAGGGGTTCGAGTGTCCGAGCATCCACGTGTAGATGTCGTCCCCGCGGCTGCCGCTGTACGCCTGGTCCCAGCCGTCGTGGAAGAGGTCGGGGTAGACGGTCAGCCGGGCCGCGTCCGGATCGACGCCCGGGCACGCCTGGACGTTCTCCATCGTCTCGATGCTGCCAAGCGGGTTGATGACGTCGTCGAGGCCGCCGTGGAAGGCCCAGAGCGGCACGTCGCCGAGGGCGCACCCGACGGTGGCCCACGCGTACCTGCCGTCGGCCGCGACCGGCACGGCCGCTGCGACCTGGCTGTCGCCGTACGCGGCGAGGTACTCCCACGCGCCGAAGCCGCCGCAGGAGAGCCCGGTCAGGTAGACCCGGCTCGGCTCCACGTTGTAGTGCTCGACGGCATACGTGATGAAGTCGTGGATCTCGTCGGGCGTCGTGCAGAAGGCGGGCGACGCGTGGTCACGGTCGTGCTGCAGCTGCATGGCACACGACCCACCCCACTCGGTGACGCCGTCGCACGGCGAGAAGTCGAATCCCGGCGGGTCCTCGACGTGCTGGGTCGACAGGACGACGAGCGGTCGGTCCGTGGGCCACCCACCGACGTCGATGAACCGCGGGATGCCCGTGAAGAGAAGGTTGCTCAGCTGTTCGGCGGAGCCGTCGCCGTTCTCGCCGTAGCCGTTGGTCACGACGAGCAGCGGGCTCCGGTCACCGTCGGGAGAGTACGACGGCGGGAGGTACTCGTAGTAGCCCATGCCGGCGCCCGTCGTGCCGAGCGGGCGCGGGCTCTGGTGGCTCGCGGACTCAGTGCCGAGCAGCGGCGCCACGACCTTGCAGATGTCCTGGTCGAAGAGCGGGTGCGGCCCAGACACGCTGATGTCGAAGGCCAGCTCCTCACCGGTCGAGAGGTCGACGGTTGCCTCGAAGCGGAGCACGCCCCGGTCGCGCATGACCAGCGCCCCTGACGAGTCGCGGACGACGTACGGCTGCCCGGCCTGCAGGAAGCTGAAGGTCCAGGTCGACTCGCCGACGCGTCGGGCCGGGAGGTTCTTGGCGACGCCCCGTCCGCTGGCCGTGACCGACTCACCGGCCGCGTTCGTCCACGTCTCGGTGAACACGTACTGGTCCATGAAGAGGACTTCGTTCTCGAGCTTCGGGTCCTGGCGCAGGGTGAAGACGTGCGTGAGCGTCCCGCTGACGTCCACCGGGTAGCCGCAGTCCCAGTTCACGAAGTCGTAGGGCTGGTTGACCGTCTGCTCCCGCTCCAGGGGCGCGCCGATGGCCGGTGCTCCGGCCACGAGGGCACCGACCGCGAGCGCGAGCAGCGCCGCCCAGATCCGCGCCGACCAGGTGTGGTCTCTAGTGGACATGACGGCCTCCGTTCGCACGCCCCCGACCACCCCTCATCCTGACCGTGCCCGGACGGCGGCGGGCAAGATCGGCAGAACTGGGTCGCCGGATCGACCGCTATGTGCGGCGGCACGGCGTTTGTGCGCTGCGCTAACCTTGGGCGCATGGCTGGTGAGCTGCTCCTTCCGCAGCCGCGTTGACGAAGGTCGGGACCTCCCGACATCAACGCGGCCCCCCTCCTGTGCGAGGGGTTTTCTTTTGCCCGACCGAGCAGCGACGAGAGAGACGACATGAGCGAGCAGAGCAACGAGACCCCGTTCCGCTACACCGCCGCGATGGCGCAGCAGATCGAGACCGCCTGGCAGGACCGCTGGGAGGAGGAGGGCACCTTCAACGCCCCCAACCCGGCCGGGCCCTGGGCCGAGCCGGAGAAGGTCGCCGCGCACGGCGAGAAGCTCATCGTCCTCGACATGTTCCCGTACCCGTCGGGCGTCGGCCTGCATGTCGGCCACCCCCTGGGCTACATCGCGACCGACGTCTACAGCCGCTTCCACCGGATGCTCGGCAAGAACGTCCTGCACGCCCTCGGCTACGACGCGTTCGGCCTGCCGGCGGAGCAGTACGCCGTACAGACCGGCCAGCACCCTCGGAAGACCACCGAGGAGAACATGACCAACATGAAGCGCCAGCTGCGCCGTCTCGGCCTGGGCTTCGACAACCGTCGGACCTTCGCGACGATCGACGACGAGTACTACCGCTGGACGCAGTGGATCTTCCTGCAGATCTGGGACGCCTGGTACGACACCGAGGCGGTCTGCGAGGACGGCGGCCGTGGCAGGGCGCGCCCGATCAGTGAGCTCGTCGAGCAGTTCGAGTCCGGGCGCCGTGCCGTCGTCGACGCCGACGGCCGCGGGTGGGCTGAGCTGTCGGCGACCGAGAAGGCGAAGGTCCTCGAGGGACATCGTCTCGCGTACACCTCGGAGGCACCCGTGAACTGGTGCCCCGGGCTCGGCACCGTGCTCTCCAACGAAGAGGTCACCAACGAGGGCCGTTCCGAGCGCGGCAACTTCCCGGTGTTCCGCCGCAACCTGAGCCAGTGGAAGATGCGCATCACGGCATACGCCGACCGGCTGGCCGACGACCTGGACGGCGTCGACTGGCCCGAGAAGGTCAAGCTCATGCAGCGCAACTGGATCGGCCGGTCCAAGGGCGCACGCGTCACCTTCCCGGTCGTGACGACCGGCACTGGCGAGGACGACGGCATCGACGTCTTCACGACACGTCCCGACACGATCTTCGGTGCGACGTTCATGGTCATCGCGCCGGAGCACCCGCTCGTGGACTCCCTCGTCCCGAAGGGTGACTGGCCTGAGGGCACCAAGGACGCCTGGAAGGGCGGCGACCCCGACGCGAGCGCCACCCCCAAGGAGGCCGTGGCGGCATACCAGCTGGCTGCGTCCCGCAAGGGTGACGTCGAGCGCCAGACCGAGGGCAAGGACAAGACCGGTGTGTTCACCGGCTCGTGGGCCACGAACCCCGTGACAGGAGAACGCATCCCGGTCTTCGTGGCCGACTACGTCCTGATGGGCTACGGCACGGGGGCGATCATGGCCGTGCCCGGCCAGGACACGCGCGACTGGGAGTACGCCGAGCGGTTCGACCTGCCGATCGTGCGCACCGTCCAGCCCCCCGAGGGCCACCCCGACGACCAGCCGTTCCTCGGCGACGGCGTCGCGGTCAACTCGTCCAACGAGCACCTCTCGCTCGATGGCCTGCACGTCGGCGAGGCGAAGGCCCGCACGATCGAGTTCCTCGAGCAGCAGGGCATCGGCGAGGGCACCATCAGCTACCGCATCCGCGACTGGCTCTTCAGCCGCCAGCGCTACTGGGGCGAGCCGTTCCCCATCATGTTCGACGACGACGGCGTGGCGTACGCCGTGCCGGACGACGAGCTGCCCCTGACCCTTCCCGACGTGCCCGACTACAGCCCCAAGACGTTCGACCCCGACGACGCGCAGAGCAGCCCGGAGCCGCCGCTCAGCCGTGTCCCGGAGTGGGTCGAGGTCGAGAAGGACCTCGGCGACGGCCGCGGCCTGCGCAAGTTCCGCCGCGAGACGAACACCATGCCCAACTGGGCCGGCTCGTGCTGGTACTACCTGCGCTACCTCGACCCCGCCAACCACGACGCGTTCGTCGACCCGGCCAACGAGGCGTACTGGCTGGCCCGTCACGACACCCCGGTCGAGGGGGCCCCGGCCGGCACGCGCGACCCGGGCGGCGTCGACCTCTACGTCGGCGGCGTCGAGCATGCCGTGCTGCACCTGCTCTACGCGCGCTTCTGGCACAAGGTCCTCTTCGACCTCGGCCACGTGCGCAGCGAGGAGCCGTTCCGGAAGTACTTCTCGCAGGGCTACATCCAGGCGTACGCCTACACCGACAGCCGTGGGCAGTACGTCACGGCGTCCGAGGTCGAGGAGCTCCCGGGCGGCCACGGCGCCGACCCGACCTTCACGTGGCAGGGACAGCTCGTCAACCGCGAGTACGGCAAGATCGGCAAGTCGCTGAAGAACTCCGTCAGCCCTGACGAGATGTACGACGCGTTCGGCGCCGACACCTTCCGCGTCTACGAGATGTCGATGGGTCCGCTGGAGCTCTCCAAGCCGTGGGAGATCCGTGCCGTCGTCGGGTCGCAGCGCTTCCTGCAGCGCCTGTGGCGCAACGTCGTCGACGAGGAGACCGGTGCGCTGCGCGTCGAGGACGTCGAGGTCGGCCAGGCACTCACGACCCAGCTGCACCAGACGATCGCCGGCGTCCGCGAGGACTTCGAGGGTCTGCGCTTCAACACGGCCATCGCCAAGCTCATCGAGCTCAACAACGCCGTGACGAAGCTCGACGTGCCGCCGCGCGAGGTCGTCGAGGCGATGGTGCTCATGCTCGCCCCCGTCGCCCCCCACATCGCTGAGGAGATGTGGCAGCGGCTCGGTCACGAGGGCGGGGTTGCGTATGCCGCGTTCCCCGTCAGCGACCCCGCGAAGATCGTGGAGGAGCAGGTCACCTGCGTCATCCAGATCAAGGGCAAGGTCCGCGACCGCGTCGAGGTCAGCCCCGACATCTCCGAGGACGACCTGCGCGAGCTGGCGCTCGGTCGCGACAAGGTGAGGGCCGCGACCGAAGGGGGCGTCCGCACCGTCATCGTGCGCGCGCCGAAGCTGGTCAACGTCGTACCGGTCTGAGCCGCGCCGCCGATAGGTTGAGGACACCCTCCGGGTCGACCTCCGGGGGTCGACCTGCGGAAGGAGCGCGACGTGACCACACGGATCGTCACCGACTCGACGGCCTACCTGCCGGCCGAGGTCGTCGAACGCCACGGCATCGAGGTCGTCCCGCTGCACGTCGTCGTGGGCGGGCGCGACCACGTCGAGGGCCGTGACATCACGCCGGAGCAGGTGGCAGCCGCGCTGCGCGAGTACACGATCGTCTCGACGTCACGCCCGACACCGCAGGTCTTCGCCGAGGCGTACCAGCGGCTCGCCGACGACGGCGCGACGGCGATCGTCTCGATCCACCTGTCGTCGCAGATGTCCGGAACCGTCGAGGCGGCGCGGCTCGCCGCGGCGGAGGCGCCCGTCCCCGTCGAGGTGGTCGACAGCGAGACCATCGGCATGGCGATGGGCTTCGCCGTCGTCACGGCCGCCGAGACCGCGGCCGAGGGGGCGGAGGTCGGCGCGGTCCTCGATGCCGTG
This sequence comes from Terrabacter sp. GCM10028922, assembly GCF_042666095.1. Classification (NCBI taxonomy): domain Bacteria; kingdom Bacillati; phylum Actinomycetota; class Actinomycetes; order Micrococcales; family Intrasporangiaceae; genus Terrabacter; species Terrabacter sp. GCM10028922. The sequence goes on from NZ_JBHTFG010000006.1 coordinate 381,462, forward strand.
CGCTCGCGTCTCGAGCCGTCGGGCGTCCTGTTCTACGTCGACACCCTCGAGCACCTGCGCCGAGGCGGACGCATCGGCGCGGCGTCAGCGCTGCTCGGCTCCGCGCTCGCCATCAAGCCGATCCTGGCCGTGCGCGGGGGCCGCATCGTGCCAGTCGAGAAGGTCCGCACCTCGTCGCGGGCGGTGGCGCGCATCATCGCCATGGTCGTCGAGCACGTGGGCAAGGGCGGCCACGTCGTCGACCTCGCGGTCCACCACCTCGACGCCGCCGAGCGGGCCGAGCAGATCGCGGCCGAGCTGCGGACCGTCGTGCCCGGGTCACCCGCTGTGGTCGTCGTCGAGCTGGGTGCCGTGGTGGGCGCGCACGTCGGGCCGGGCACCGTCGCGATCGCGGTCTCACCGCGCCCCTGCGAGCTGCTGCCCGCGCCGTCGTCGCCGGGCGCGGGCGCTGGGTCGTGAGCATCGGCACCGGGCTCGCGTGGGCGGCAGGGGTGGTCGTCGCCTTCCTCGTCGGCTCCCTCAACCCTGCGACGACGATCGCGCGTGTCCTCGGCAAGGACCTCGCGTCTTCGGGCTCGGGCAACCCGGGTGCGACGAACGCGGGGCGGGTCCTCGGCCGCAAGTGGGGCGTCGTGGTCGGGGTCCTCGACGTCCTCAAGGGGCTGGTCCCGACCGTCGTGGCTGGGCAGGTCTTCAGCGCCTATGCGGCATACGCCGTCGGTGTCGCAGCGGTGCTCGGGCACATCTGGTCGCCGTTCCTGCGAGGCCGCGGCGGCAAGGGGGTCGCGACGACGCTCGGCGCGATCCTCGGCGTGCACCCGTGGGTCGCGCTCGTCGTGGTCATCGTGTTCGGCGTGGGTCTCGCGCTGACGCGGTGGGTCGCTGCCGGGTCGATCTTCGGCGCACTCGCCATGGCGGTCGTGGCGGTGCTCATCTGGACCGGTCACGCCCCCGGCGACGTCTGGACGGGCTTGTGGCTCATGGCGATCGGGCTGCTCGTCCTCGGTCGGCACAAGAACAACGTCGTCGGTTGGTGGCGCCAGCGGCGCCTGCCCTGACCGACCTGAGAGGGCTTGTCCGCTTCGCCCCCAGGCAGCCACAGCATCTGCCGGTACGAATGCCGGGAACGCCGGACACAACGCGGCAGCGGGTCTAGCGTCGAGTCGTCCGACAGGGGTCACTCGACGACCCCTCGGGGTCGTCAGGCACAGGAGCAGTGATGACCAGGATGTCTCGTCATGCTCGGTTACTGGTGGCCGCAGGGGTCGTGGGGACCCTGCTGGTCGGGGGCCAGGCAGTAGCCGCACCAGGGGGAAACGGATGGAACTCTGCCGGCGGTGACCGGCAGAACACGAGGTACGCCGCGAGCGAGACGAAGATCTCGCCCGCCACGGTCGGGGGACTCACGAACAAGTGGACGGTCACGACCGGGGGAGATGTCTCCGCGACGCCTGCCGTCGACAGCCAGCGGGTCTACTTCCCGGACTGGGCCGGCAACCTCTACGCCGTCAACAGGACCACGGGGGCCGTGGTCTGGCAGCGCACGATCACGAGCTACACCGGGATCCCCGGCGACAAGGCGCGCGCCACCCCGGCGTTCACGGACGACGTGATCGTTCTCGGCAACCAAGGGCCGTTCGGTGGTGGCGGCGCCGTCATGGCGATCAACAAGGGCACCGGAGCGCTGGTCTGGAAGACACAGGTCGAGTCCCACCCCGCCGCGATCATCACCCAGTCGGCGACGATCTTCAACGGCGTCGTCTACGTGGGGACGTCGTCGCAGGAGGAGGCGCTGGCGACGAACCCCAACTACCCCTGTTGCAGCTTCCGCGGCAGCTTGGCGGCGCTCGACGTCAAGACGGGGGCGATCCTGTGGAAGACCTACATGACGCCGAGCACCGACTTCCCGGGCAACGCGGTCTGGGGTAGCTCACCCGCGATCGACGTGAAGCGTGGATCGGTGTATGTCTCCACGGGTAACAACTACAACGCACCTCAGAGTGCGCTGGACTGCGTCGCGGCCAACGCGGGCAACCCGACCGCCCAGCGGGCGTGTCTGCCGGCGGACGACCACTTCGACTCGGTCATCGCTCTCGACCTGCGTACCGGCGCTGTCAAGTGGGCGTTCGAGGCCCTGGCGTTCGACGCATGGACGGTCGACTGCATCCCGTTCCTGGGTGAAGGGGTCAACTGTCCGGAGCCCGCTGGTCCCGACTTCGACTTCGGCCAGGCGCCTGCGCTCTTCAAGGCCGCGAACGGGCGCGAGCTCGTCGGCGCCGGCCAGAAGAGCGGCCAGTACTGGGCGCTCGACCCGGGCACCGGTGCGGTCGTCTGGGTGACGCAGGCGGGCCCCGGTGGCACCGCTGGTGGCCTTCAGTGGGGCTCTGCGGTGGACGGAAAGCGCGTCTACACGGCCAACGCCAACAGCAACCTCATCGAATGGAACGGTTCGACGAGCGGCGTGTGGTCGGGTCTCGACGGGGTCACCGGTCAGCGGGTCTGGGAGACCCGACCACCGGACGGTGGCAGCACGTCGGGTCCGGTGACAACGGCGAACGGTGTGGTCTTCGGATGCTCGCTCGACGCGCAGGGGCACATGTACGCGCTCAACGCCGCGACGGGCCAGGTCCTGTGGAGCTTCGCGAGCGGTGGGTCGTGCCTGTCGGGTGCGGCCATCTCCAACGGCACCGTCTACTGGGGGTCCGGCTACAGCAACTTCGGCTTCGGCACGCCGAACAACAAGCTGTACGCGTTCGGCATCGGCTGACACAGGCCACTACGCACCGCTCCCGTGTGCCGTGAGACGACCTCACGGCATACGGGGGCGGTCGTGTGTCAGAAGACGATCGTGCGGCGGCCGGAGAGGAAGACGCGTGAGTCGGCGTGGTCGCGGACCGCTCGCGACAGGACGCGGCGCTCCACGTCACGACCGAGGGCGACGAGCCGTTCTGGCGACTCGGCGTGCGTCACGCGGACGACGTCCTGCTCGATGATCGGGCCCTCGTCGAGATCGGCCGTCACGTAGTGCGCGGACGCGCCGATGAGCTTGACGCCGCGGTCATGCGCCTGGTGGTAGGGCTTGGCGCCCTTGAACCCCGGCAGGAACGAGTGGTGGATGTTGATCGCGCGCCCTTCGAGCGCCCTGCACAGCGAGTCGCTGAGGATCTGCATGTAGCGGGCGAGGACGACGAGGCCGACGTCGTTGGTGTCGACCATCCGCAGCAGCTCCGCCTCGGCGTCGGCCTTGGTGTCCGGCGTGACCGGGATGACGGTGAACGGCACGCCGTAGTACTCGACGAGCCCGCGGCAGTCCTCGTGGTTGGACACGACGCCGACGATGTCGATCGGCAGGTCGCCCGACTTCCAGCGGTGGAGCAGGTCGAGAAGGCAGTGGTCGAACCTGCTGACGAGGATGATCGTGCGGCAGTGCTCGTCCTCGGGCCGCACGGCGAGGTGCTGGTGGGCGATCGCCGGGCTCTGCCGGATCGCGCCGAGCACCTGCTCGACGTTGGACGCGTCGGCGTCGAACACCGTGCGCATGAAGAAGAGGCTGGTGTCCTCGTCGGAGTACTGCTGGTTCTCGACGATGTTCGCCTCGACGCCGAGCAGGGCCGACGAGACGGCCGCGACGATGCCGGGCCGGTCGTCGCAGGTGAGGGTCATGATGTGCCGAGCCATTGGAGCAGTCTGGCCCAGCCGGGCGCAGGGGCGTGAATCGACGCGCGCCGCGTCTCGGGCTGTGGCCGTCCACACCCCTTTGGACGCCGGGCCGGTTGTCCCCAATGTGCGGTCGGCGCCCGTCGGGCGGGGACCGTGCTTCCTACCGTCGACGTATGCCGTTCCGACCCGCCAAGAGACCACCTGACCTCGAGCGGGTGGCCCGTGTCCTCGGGCACGAGTGGAGCGCCGGGTGGGTGCCGTCGGCGCCCGCAGCCGGGCTGGTGACCGAACCGGGCCCGGGCCCGGTCGTGGCCGCCGTGCGGCGCCTCGCGCAGCGCGCCCCGGACGACGACGAGGTGGCTCGGCTCGACACCGATCTACGACGCGCGCGCCGCCCGGGCGTGCTGACGATGCCCGACGAGCTGCGCCATGGCCGGCGTGGGATCAGCAGCGCGGCGCTCGTGTCGCTGCTCGCGCTCGTCGTCGCCGTCGGCTGTGTGTTCGTCCTTCGGGTGCTGTGGGCCGAGCGGTCGGCGGTTCCGGACATCGCGCCGGGACCGTCCCGCGGCGTGCAGGTCGAGGGCGAGAAGGCCTCTGCAGCGAAGGTGCCCAGCGCGGGGGCGACGCCAACACCGTCGCCGTCGTCCCCGGGCGGCGTGTCGACGGCAGGCGCCGCGGTGGTCGTCCACGTCGTCGGCCAGGTGGTGCGACCGGGTCTCGCCCGGCTCCGGCAGGGCGCGCGCGTGGCGGATGCCATCACCGCGGCCGGCGGCACGAGGCCCGGCGCCGACGTGTCCGCCCTCAACCTCGCGCGGCTCGTCGTCGACGGTGAGCAGGTCCGGGTGCCGAAGCGGGGCGAGCTGCCGGTCGCTCCCGTAGGGGGCAGCGCGGGCGGTGGCTCGGGTGGCTCGGGTGGCTCGGGTGGCTCGGGCTCGACCGCCGGCGGCATGGTGAGCCTGAACACGGCCGACGCGGCGGCGCTCGACACGCTGCCCGGCGTCGGCCCCGTGCTCGCGCAGCGGATCATCGACTGGCGCACCGAGCACGGCCGTTTCACGTCCGTGGACGAGCTCGGCGAGGTCAGCGGCATCGGCGACAAGCTCATGGCCCAGCTGCGACCGAAGGTCACGCTGTGACGGGCTCGGCCGCAGGGGGTGGCCCGCGTGTCCAGGCAGCGTGAGCGGGCTCCGAGAGGGCCGTCGCTCGTCGTCCTGACCGGTCGACCCGCCGTCCGTCGCGTGCGCCCACGCACCGGCCGACGGGTCGACCTGAGACTGCTCGTGCCCGTGGTCCTCGCATGGCCGGTCGTGGCGTTCTGGGGGCTGCTCGCGCCCGTCTGGCTCGTCGCGCTGGTCACGCTCGTCGCCCTGGGCGTCGGTGTGCTGGCCGCGGTCGCAGCTGTTCGGGCCGGTGGTCTGCGTGACCGACGCCGCGGCGTGCAGTGTGATCGACACCGCGGCGTGCTGCGGGCGGTCGCTGCCGTCTGTGGGGTGCTGGCCCTCCTGCTGGCAGCGGCCGCCGGTCAGCGCGCGGTCCGGTCTGCTGGCCCCGTCGACGCCCTCGCGGTGGAGCGAGCCGTCGTCACCGTGCGCGCGACCGTGGCGGCCGAGCCACGGCCGGTCACCAGCGGGCCGGCCGCAGGGAGGACCGAGGACGGTGGAGCGGCAGGCCCGGTCGTGAGCGTCGTGCTGCTCGAGGTGGGTGAGGTCGTCGGCCGCGGCCGCACGACCAGGGTGTCAGCGCCGGTTCTCGTCATCGGTCGAGGACAGCAGTGGTCCGGACTGCGGTGGCACGACGAGGTCGAGGCCGTGGTGCGGCTGGGTCCGGCCGACCCGGGAGACGCCGTCGTCGCCGTCGGCACGCCCATAGGGCCGGTCCGGGTGCTGGCCGATGCGGGCGGGGTCTTCGAGGCCGCTGACGTCGTGCGCACCAGGTTCCGGGCGGCGACTGACGGCGTCTGGTCCGACGCCCGTGGGCTCGTGCCTGCCCTCGTCGTCGGCGACACGTCCCGGACCCCACCGGACCTGACCGCTGCGATGCTCGACACGGGCCTGAGCCACCTCAGCGCCGTGTCGGGCAGCAACGTCACCCTCGTGCTGGGCGGGGTCATCTGGCTGTGCGGCCTCGTGGGCGTGCGGCGCCGGTGGCGACCGCCGGTCGCGCTGCTGGGACTCGTCGGCTTCGTCATCCTGGCCCGGCCCGAGCCCAGCGTCGTGCGAGCCGCAGTGATGGGCACGGTGGGCCTGCTCGCCCTCTCGTCCTCACGCCGTCGCGCCGGGGTGCCGGCGCTCGCGGCAGCAGTGCTCGTACTGCTCGTGTGGGACCCCTGGCTGGCCCGGTCGTACGGCTTCGCGCTGTCCAGCGTCGCCACCCTCGGCCTCCTCGTGCTCGCGCCGCCGTGGGGGCGTGCCATCGCGCGGCGCCTGCCACCGGGCCTGAAGCCGCTCGGTCCGGTGCTCGCCGTGCCGGTCGCCGCGCAGGCCGTGTGCGCGCCGGTCGTCGTCCCGCTCCAGGGCAGCGTGTCTCTCGTCGCGGTCCTCGCCAACCTGCTCGCGGCTCCCTTCGTCGCCCCGACGACCATCGTCGGCGTCGTCGTGGCGCTCGTGTCGGTCGCCTGGGTCACGGGGGCCGGCTGGCTCGCGTGGGGTGCGGCCGCCCCGGCGGAGGCGATCGCGGCCGTGGCCCGGTGGGGCGCCGACCTCCCTCTCGGCAGCCTCGGGTGGGGTGACTCGGCAGCCGCGGCGGTCCTCCTCGCGCTGCTGACAGGGGCCGCCGTCGCCGTCGCACCGTGGGCGTGGCACCGCACCCGCCACCGGCCGACGGTCGCCGTCGCCGTCGTCGTCCTCACGGCTGGGCTGGGGGCGCCGACGGCCCCGGTCGCCTGGCCACCTCCCGGATGGGCCCTCATCGCGTGCGACGTGGGTCAGGGTGACGGTCTCGTGGCCGACAACGGTGCCGGTCACGTCGTCGTCATCGACACGGGGCCCGAGCCGGAGCTGATGCGCGCCTGCCTCGACCGGATCGGAGCCACAGCCGTCGACCTCGTCGTGCTCACGCACTACCACGCTGACCACGTCGGTGGTCTGGCGGCGGTCCTCGAGCGACCGGTCGCCCAGATCCGCGCCTCGCCGGTGCTCGACCCGCCGGTCGAGGCTGCACGCGTGGCCCGGCTGGCGGCCGGTTCGCGTGTGCCCCTCGGTGAGCTGCGCTCCGGACAACGGCTCTCGGTCGGGGCCCTCGCGGCCGAGGTCTGGTGGCCGGCCCGGCGCATCGACGCCGGCTCCGTGCCCAACAACGGCTCCGTCGTCCTCACCATGCACGTGCGGGGCATCACCGTCCTGCTCGCCGGCGACATCGAACGAGAGGCGGCGGCTCAGGTCCTCCACGAGTCCCAGCTCGACCCCGCGCGTTGGGGACACATCGACGTGCTCAAGGTCGCCCACCACGGGTCGAGCAACCGCGACGACCGCCTGCTCGACCGCGTCGACGGACGCCTGGCGGTCATCAGTGTCGGCGAGGACAACGACTACGGCCATCCCGCGCCGGCGACGATGAAGGCCTTGCAGGACAGGGGGTTCGAGGTGCATCGAACCGACCTCGAGGGTGACGTCGCCATCGTCTCGGACGGCGACGAGATCAGAGCGGTCGCTCGATGACGGTCGTCCGCCGCACCGCCTCGCTCAGGCGGAATGGCCCGGCGCGTCGGCGCCCGTGGGCGAGTCGAGGTCGGTGGGCGCGTCGACGAGGTCCGCCGCGGTCCGCTCCACGCCGGGGTCGCCGAGCAGCTCGAAGTCGGCGAACGCGAAACCGGGGGACACGAGGCAGCTCACGAGGGCGTCGCCCGCCGACGGCACGGTCCGCTGCCACACGTGGGCCGGCACGACTGCCTGGGCCACCTCGCCTCCGGCGAGGTCGACTCCGACCACGACCGACTGCACCCTCGTGACCGACGCCGGCCGGGCGCCGTCACCACCGAGCTCGAGCACGACCGAGCCGGTGTGCGCGATCCAGACCTCGTCCGAGGCCACCCGGTGCCACGCAGACGACTCGCCGGCGGGCAGCAGGAAGTGGATGAGGGTCGCGGTGGCACGAGTCCGCCCGTCCGGCAGGGTCACCGTCTCGGGGGAGGCCCACGTCTGGCGGTACCACCCGCCCTCGGGATGCGGCTGCAGGTCCAGCAGGTCGGCGAGGAGCGGGCGCATGGCTCCATGATCCCGGACCATCGGCGACGCGCGGGTCTCTGCAGCCAGGGCGTGGGACGGGGACCTCAGGAGGAGACCCCGACAGCTGCCTCACGACGCGCGTCACCTGCCGCGACGAGTCCGTCGACTCCGAGCCGAGCGGCGCCGACCCCACCGAAGTACATGTGCGGGCCGGGGTATCCGTAGGCCTCGAGCCCGCCGGCCTCGGCGGCGGCCGCGATGTCGTCGGACGGCTCATGGTCGACGCGGGGCGAGCCGTCGTCGAGGAACCGGACGTGCAGGCGAGGCGCGTCGATGGCGTCCTGGAGGTCCTCGCCGAGGAGCAGGCCCCGACCGAGCACCTGCATGAGGGCGGTCGTGATGCGGTCGGCACCGGGGGACCCGACGGCGAGGGCGGCCCCCGTCGCGCTCCGAGCGGTCGTCGGTGCCATGTTGGACGCGAGGCGCGTGCCCGGCAGCACGGCGTGGAGCCCCAGGCGGTTGAGCTCCGGTTCGCCCAGGGCGTTGTTGAGCAGGATGCCGGTGCCGGGGATCACCATGCCGGCGCCGTAGCCCGCGGACATCGTGATGGCGCAAGCGGTTCCGTACTCGTCGACGGCCGACACGTGGGCGGTCGAGGCGGACGTCGGCAGGCCGGCGAGGCCGTGGCGCTCGACGGCCTCGAGCAGCGCGTGGCCGTCGCCGTCGAGGTCGCGCGACCGGTCGTGCACCGAGAGGCGGTAGGCGAGCACCCGGCGTTGGATGTCGATGACCTCGGCCCACGTCCAGCTCTCGTGGCGCGACAGCTCACCGAGCATCGCCGCGAGCATCGGACCCCCGACCGAGGGCGGTGGGTTGAGCGCGACGCTCCACGGGCCGACGGCGCGCATCGTCGGCGCGCGCACGACGGCCTCGTAGGCCGCGAGGTCTGCCTCGGTGATGAGCCCGCCGTTGGCGGCCATGTCCTCCGCGAGAACCCGTCCCACGGCCCCCGTCGTGAGCAACGAGACACCCTGCGTGCCGAGGAGCTCGAGGATCTCGGCGAGGTCGGCGTTGATGCACGTCTCGCCCGGTTGCACCGCGCCGCCGTCGGCGCCGGTGACGAGGGCACGGGCCTCGGGATCGTCGCCGAAGAGGGTGTCGCGGACGAGCCCCAGGTAGAGGGCGGCGGCCGCGCCGACCCGGTAGCCGTCGCGGCAGGCGCGGGCGGACGGCTCGACGAGCCGACGCCACGGGAGCAGGGCGAAGCGGTCGCGGGCGAGCGAGAGTGCCTGCACCGCACCGGAGTTCGCGACCGACCCATGGCCGGCGCCGATGGTGACGCCTCCTCCGTAGTCGGTGCGCACCTGGCGGACACCCTTGCCGAACGCCGAGACATCGAGGCCGCGTCCGGGCATCTCGACGTTGCCGTCGATGACGACGGGGTCGGAGCCGGCAGGCCACACGTTGACGAAGGCGCCGCCCATGAGGCTGACGACGCCGGGGTCGGTGCACATGGCGGCGAGCGCAGCGGCGATGGCCGCGTCGACCGCGTTGCCGCCCTCGGCGCCCGCCTCGAGGCCGGCCTCCAGTGCGGCCGAGCCGGTCGCCGCGACAGCGACCCGGGTCACGATCCGGCCGCCGCGTCGGCCACGGCGTGGGGCGTGGGAGGTCGGGGACCGCGCGAGTCATCACCCATGAGCACACCGTATGCCGCCCGGCGGTCGGACGCTCGTGGCGCCCCGCCGCGTGCGCCCGCAGGCGAAGGCGGTCAGGCCTTGGCGCCGACGAGCTCCGCAGCGGACGTACGCGGGTCGGCGCCCGCGGCCTCGCACAGGGCGTCGAGGGCCGCCGCGACCGCCGGAACGCGCTGCAGGTCGGGCGTCGTCACGGCCAGGATCTGGCGGCGCGAGGCGGGGGAGAGAGGCAGCGTCGCCACCTCGTCGTGCTTGGCCGCGTTGAGGATGAGGTCGGGGACGAGCGCGACGCCGAGGCCGGCGGTGACGAGCCCGAGCTGCGCGACGTAGTCCTCCGTCTCGAACGCGACGTTGGGTCGGAAGCCTGCGTGGTCGGCGAGCGAGAGCAGGTGGCCGCGACAGCGCGGGCACCCGGCGATCCACTCCTCGTCGGAGAAGTCGGCGAGCGAGGCGGCGGCGTCGCCGGCGTGCGGGTGGGCGCCGGGGACCACCAGGCGTACCTCGTCGTCCATGAGGCGACGGGTGACGAGGAGCGACAGGTCCTCCTCGAGCTCGCCGAGGTCGGCGCCCTCGTAGGCGAAGGCGACCGCGACGTCGCAGTCCCCGTTGCGCAGGGCTGCGAGCGACTCGGGCGGTTCGGCCTCGGTGAAGGTGACGGTGATGTCGGGGTGCTTCGCCTTGAGGATCGCGAGCGTCTTGGGCACGAGAGTCGCCGAGGAGCTCGGGAAGGCCTGGAGGCGGACCCGGCCGGCCCGCAGGCCGGCGATCGCGGTGATCTCCTCTTCGGCGGCGTCGAGCGCAGCGAGCACGCCGACGGCATGGCGTGCGAGGACCTGGCCGGCCTCGGTGAGTCGCACCTGGCGGCCGTAGCGCTCGACGAGGACCGTGCCGGTGCGCTGCTCGAGGCGGCGGACCATCTGGGAGATGGCCGGCTGGGTGAAGCCGAGGGCGTTGGCCGCGCTCGTGAAGCTTCCCTCGTCGGCAATGGCCTTCATGACCCGCAGGCCGGCAGCGTCGATCATGCGTCCATCATAACCGCAGATTATGGAATGCTGAAGGACTCGACGTGTCAGGAATGGCTCGACCCCGTCGTAGGCTGGTCCGGTGCACCAGCCGACCGGAGCCGCCGGAGTCACAAGCCGCCTGTCGACGTCGCGCACGCTACCGCTCGAGACGCACGACCTGGGCAGCTTCGAGGACCTCGTCGACCTCGTCAGCGCCGGTGGCGTCGTCGTGCTGAGCGGTGCGGGCCTCTCGACGGAGTCGGGGATTCCCGACTACCGCGGCCCGGACGGGACGCGCCGGGTCGAGCCGATGACGTTCGGCGAGTTCGCCGGTTCCAGCGACGCCCGGCGGCGCTACTGGGCACGCAGCTACATCGGCTGGCAGCGTTTCAACGCTGCGGCCCCCAACATCGGTCACCGCGTGGTCACGGACCTGCAGCGGGCCGGCTACGTCGGGCCGATCATCACGCAGAACGTCGACGGCCTGCACCAGGCGTCCGGCGCGACCGACGTCGTCGAGCTGCACGGCTCCCTCGAGCAGGCCGTGTGCCTCGTGTGCGGCGAGGTCACATCACGAATCGGTTTGCACGAGAGGATGACCGAGGCCAACCCCGGGTTCATGGAACGCTTCTCGCGGGCCGCCGCCGCCGTCGGGTCCCAGTGGGGCGAGCAGGTGCGCCCGGACGGCGACATCGTCCTCGCCGACGCGCTCGTCGAGTCGTTCCACGCGCCCCGGTGCCTCGTCTGTGGCAACGACACGGTCAAGCCCGACGTCGTCTTCTTCGGCGAGTCAGTGCCCAAGGCCCTCGTCGACCGGTGCTTCGGCATCGTCGAGGCCGCCGGGGCCCTGCTCGTCCTCGGATCCTCGCTGTCAGTCATGAGCGGCTATCGTTTCGTGCGCCGTGCGCACCAGCACGGAGTCCCCGTCGCGATCGTCACCCGGTCGGCCACGCGCGGCGACACCGAGGCGACGCTGCGCCTGCACGCGCCCCTCGGCCCGACCCTCGTGGAGCTGCGCGGTGCCCTCGGCCACTGACGAGCCTGCCACTGACAAGCCTGCCACTGACAAGCCTGCCACTGACAAGCCGGTCACTGACGAGCCGAGCACCGAGCCGCCGTGGTACGCGGCCCTCCCGGAGGGTGGCCCCGGCCCGTCGGTGCGGTGGACCTCCGACGCGTTCGAGGCGGAGCTGCGCGCCTGGGTGGTCCACGCTCTCGACGACATGGGGACGGGGCTCGTCGCGATCGAGGCGGTGCACCAGCGGCCGTGGTCGACGCTGTGGCGGGCGACCGCCGCCGACCGGTCGAGGTACTGGATCAAGCAGAACTGCCCGCACCAGGCGTTCGAGGCGGCCCTGCTCGTCGTGCTCGACGCCATCGCCCCTGACCGTGTCGTGCCGGTGGCGGCGGCCGATACCGAGCGCGGGCTGCACCTCGTGCCCGACCAGGGACCGGTCTTCGCCGAGACGGTCGCCGGCGACGACCTGGACGCCTGGTGCCGGGTCGCCGCCGAGGCGATGCACCTCCAGCGCGAGCTGGTCGGTCATGAGGCCGACCTCGTCGGTGCGGGCGTGTCGGTGATGCGCCCGGCGGAGGCCACGGCATACGTCCGGGCGCGCGTCGCCTCGCTCGAGGCGCTGCCCGACAGCGACCCTCGGCGGATGACGCAGGAGGTCGCAGACCGGCTCCGGTGACTGCTGCCCGACGTGCGGGGTGGGCCGCGGACCTCGACGCGCTGGGGCTGGGCGAGAACCTCGTGCACAACGACTTGCATGCCAACAACGTCTTCGCGACGCCGGGCGGAATGCGCTTCTTCGACTTCGGCGACTCCGTGCTCGCCCATCCGCTCTCGGCCCTCTTCATCCCGCTCAACGTGCTGCTCCATCGCCTGGAAACGGCACCTGACGACGCGCGGCTGCGGCGGGTCGCCGACGCCGGCCTCGAGGTCTGGGGCGACGTCGTGCCCGGGACGCAGCTTCGCGCGGCACTACCGGCGGCGCTGCATCTCGGGCGTCTTCTGCGCGCCGAGTCGTGGCTGCGCGTCACCGCGACGCTCACCCCGCCGGAGCTCGCCGATTACGGCGACGCCGGGACGTGGTGGCTCGGCGCACTCGGGGACGAGCCACCACTGTCGTGACGCGCGGGCCGGGTCGGGCGGGGCGGGTGCTCAGATGCGGCGCAGCACGGCGGTGACCTTGCCGAGGATGGTCGCGTCGTCACCGTCGATCGGGGAGAAGTCCGAGTTGTGCGGCATGAGCCACACGTGGCCGTCCTTGCGCTTGAACGTCTTGACCGTCGCCTCGTTGTCGAGCATGGCTGCGACGACGTCACCGTTCTCGGCGTGCTGCTGCTGGCGCACGACGACCCAGTCTCCGTCGCAGATGGCCGCGTCGACCATGGAGTCGCCGTTGACCTTGAGGAGGAAGAGGTCGCCCTCGCCGACGAGCTGCTTGGGCAGCGGGAAGACGTCCTCGACGACCTCCTCGGCCGTGATGGGCACGCCGGCGGCGATCTGACCCAGGACCGGGACGTAGGAGGCCTCGGGACGGGCGTCGCCAGAGTCGGTCTCGGTGTCGTAGTGGTCGCCACGGGGGCGTGGCGGAGTCACGGCGCCGCCACGGTAGCCGAGCTCCTCGGCCTTCGCGTCGGGGGAGACGACCTCGAGGGCGCGGGGACGGTTGGGGTCGCGCCGCAGGTAGCCCTTGGCCACGAGCGCGTTGAGCTGGTGGGACACGCTCGACGGGCTCGCCAGCCCGACCGCGTCGCCGATCTCACGCATGCTCGGCGGGTAGCCGCGACGATCGACGGAGTTGCGGATCACCTCGAGCACGCGGCGCTGACGCACCGTCAGGCCGTCGCCGCTGTCGCGGTCGGGAAGCTCGGTCACGCCCATGGTGTCCCCTTCGTCGGCTCCTCAGACCCCCTCCTGCCCGCCCGGTGTGGGGCCAGTGTCAGTGGTGGCTGGTGAGGTTCGTGGTGTGAGGAAAGACTACGCAGTTCGAACACAGTTGCCAAACACGTGTTCGATGCGTGTCTCGACTTCATCGAACATACGTGCTACAACTCGTACAAGCGTTCTATCGAACACATGTTCGTCCGATCAGGAGCAAGGGGAGGTCACCATGAGCGCCATCGTGCTCGAGGCCGTTCGCCAGCCGCACCCGCGGGAGGCCATGAGGCCACGACCAGCCGGTCGACCCAACCTCGTCTCCCTGCCCACCGGGCGCGAAGCGGTCCGCGCGATCGGCAAGGCGGGGGATCGATGGGCGGTGCGTGAGGCAGGTGCGGCCGGGTCCGCCCAGCCGCCGGTCCGGTTGACCCGCTTCGGCCGGCTCGTCGTCGCCCTGCTCGTTGCTGTCGTCGTCTCGGTTCTGGCCGTGGGTCTCGCCGGCCAGATCGCCTCCGCCTCTGGCGAGCCGCGTGTCGTCACGGTGGAGTCCGGGCAGACGCTGTCCGGTATCGCAGCCCGCGAGCTGCCCGGTCTGCCGATCAGCGACGGCGTCGTGGAGCTCCAGATAGCCAACGCCCTGAGCACGACCCAGATCCACACCGGCCAGCGAATCGTCATCCCGACGCGCTGAACCCCGAGCCACGAGCTCACCTGGGCCCGACCGAGGCCATATGCCGTCCACCCGGCTGCAGCCAGGTCGCCCCTCCCGATCGGCCGCGTTGGCTCCACCTTCAGCGGCTGGCGTCGGCGGCGCTTCGACCCCGCCGCTCGCGCCCGGACGCCGCACCCCTGAGGAGGGGGTGCGGCGTTCTGCTGTCCCCTGTTCGAGTGGCTGCCGCGCCCGGTGACTGGGTGGGCCTGTGGATGAGCCCCGTCCCCGGTTCCCGCGCCGACCTAGCGTTGCTGACCTCGGGAAGGGAGCAGGGATGAGATTCGACGTCGACACCCGGACGCTGCGCGAGAGCGCCGCGGCCGTCGAGGAGGTCCTGGCGCAGGTTCGGGCGCTCGGGATCGCGGACGACCTGCGACCTGTCGCGGCCGCGGTTCCTGGCGGTCGCACCGCATCGAGCCTGCACCACGTGGCGACCGCGTGGAGGCCCAGCTGGCCGGAACGCGCTGGCAGCTGGGCGAGCTCGGACGGTCGGTCGCCGCAGCCGCTGACGCCTACGACACGGTCGAGCAGACCGTGCGTGAGTCGATGACGGGCGCGAGGCGCGGCGGCGGCGGGGGCGGGCGATGACGGCCACCGCGCTCGGCGCGGGCCTGTCGGTGCGTGACGTCCGGGCGAGCCGTCCCCAGTCGCTCGTCGCGGTGGGCCGCAGGCTCGAGGACAAGCGGCGGCGAGTCGTCACCATGGCTCAGCTGCTGCTCTGGCGACGCTCGGCCGCACCGCGCTGGTCCGGGGCGGGGTCGACGGCGGCCGCGGACCGCTACGGCGTCGTCGTCGCGGGCCTCGGTCAGGTCGCACAGAGCATCGCGGTCGCCGGACAGGCCCTGGGCCTGGCTGCCGGGCGGCTCCAGAGCGCCATCGACCTGGTCGGGCGAGCCGACAGGCGTGCCGCCGCTGAAGGGGCGTGGGTCGACGAGGACGGCAGGCTCTTCCTCCCCGTCCGGGCCACGGTCGGTGACCCGGCTGCGCAGGCCCATCGTGCCCGCCTCGACGAGCTCCTTCGTGCCGAGGTGCTTGCTTGCCTCCTGAGGGCCCGACAGGCCGCGACCGAGACCGACGAGGAGCTCGCACGCACCCTGCTAGCGGCCGCGCGGGGCACCACGAGCGGCCTTGCCGCCGAAGGCGCGGGGTGGATGCCGGTGCCGGCCCCGGATCCGCCGTCCGGGCGTGTGGGTGCCGGCAACGACGCCGTGTTCGCGTCCGCGGCCTGGTGGAGGTCGCTGACGGACGGTGAACGCCGCCGCGTGGTCAGGGAGCGGCCCGAGTGGGTCGGTTCTCGTGACGGGGTGCCCGTGGCCGCCCGCCACGAGGCCAACCTGACCCTGCTGGCTCGCGCCGAGCGGGTGGCCGCCACGCGAGCCCGCGAGGTGGACGCCGCTGTGGCGGCACCGTGGCATGCGGCCGAGCGCACCCGGGCCCACGAACGCGTCGCCGACCTCCGGGCGATCCGTGACGTGCTCGGGCGTCGAGACGGTCTCGAGCGTCGCCTTCTCCTCGTCGACGCGAGCGAGCGCGACGTCAAGGCGGTGGTCGCGGTGGGCGACCTCGAGAGGGCCGAGCACCTGACGACGTTCGTCGGTGGCCTCACGACGACGGTGCGCGACGACCTCGCGCGCTACGACACGACCTTCGCCCGGATGAGGGCCGAGGCGATCGAGGTGGCGAGCGGCGACCTCGCGGTCGTCACGTGGATGGGCTACGACGCGCCACAGCTCGACGAGATCGTCAGCTCGATCGACCGCAACGTCCTGAACGCCAGGCTGGCCCGAGACAACGCCGGCGCCCTGGCCGACTTCGTCACGGGTCTCGAAGCCGCTCGGGACAGCCCCGCCCACCAGACGGTGTGGGCACACTCCTACGGCGCGGTCCTGGCCGGCTTCGCCTCGTTGCGCACGTCCGGCATCGATGACCTCGCCGTGTTCGGCGCCCCAGGGCTGCCGTTCTCCGACGTCGACCGCACGAGTCTCGACCCGGGCGCGCTCAACGTCCTCGGGGCCATCGGCGACGACGTCTTCAACTACGGCTGGATGGTGCACGGCACCCCTCCGGCCTCCGTCGTCGGCGCGTTGCGGCTCTCGACCTTCGCCCCGAAGGAGCCCGGGGTCGGGTGCAACCACATCCTGCACCCACGCTCCGACTTCGTCGACGTCGGGCGCACGTCCTCGGGGCACTCCGACTACCTCCGGGCGGGCACCGACAGCGCGCGCAACCTCGTCGCGGTCGCGGCCGGGCGCCCCGACCTGCGCATCGTCCAGGGAGCCGACGAACGGGCCTGCACCACGACCGGTCCCAGCCTCGGGACTGACCCACTGGCCTGGCCGAGGCCCATCCCGTGACCCGCCGCGACCGGTTCGTCGTCGGTGGGTGCGCGATCCTTCTCACGGTCCAGGCAGTGCCGCTCATCATCCTCTGGGCGATGGAGGGTCCTGAGAGCGCAGGCGACGCCGCCCTCGTGGGGGTCTCGTCCCCGGCACTGGTCGGTGTCGCCGGCTTCGCAGTCGGGCTCGCGGCAGGCCTCGCCACGCCCCGGCTCGAGCCGGTGGAGCGCTCGCCCGGTCCCGTCGTCGAACGGGGCGTCGGAGCGAACGGTGCGGCCGGCGCGTCCGGTCCCCACCGCCCGACGGCGCGGCTGCGGACGCGGCTGCGCCGCGCGAAGTGGGCGGCGATCGCCGCGGTGGGCCACGTGGCGTCCCCGGCGCTCGCCTACGTCCTCGACAACGGTGCCCGCGCGGGCTCCCGGGCGTTCGGCGAGTGACTCGACGACGGGTCCGCGATGTGGGGCTTTGCGGCTCTGGTCATCCACGGTCTCGTCCTGGACCCGCGCGGGTTGGTGGCCTTCGGCGTCGCCTTCGTCGTCCTCGGGCTGGCCCGGCGGCCGGTCAGGGCCGCGGTGTCGGGGCGTGCGGCATCTCGAACCACACCGTGGTCCCGGGGCCGTCGACCGGGCTGATCCCGATCCTGCCGCCGTGGGCTTCGACGATGCGCTTGACGGTCGCCAGGCCGATGCCGCTGCCGTCCACCGAGGTCTCGACCCGCTTGAAGAGCCCGAACACCCGATCGTGCTCGGCAGTGGGGATGCCGATCCCGTTGTCCTGCACCGAGATCCGCCACGAGGTGTCGCGGCGCTCGGCCGACACCTCGATCACCGGGGGGACGCCCGGGCGGGCGTACTTGACGGCGTTGGACAGGAGGTTGAGCAGGACGGAGTACAGCTGCTGGTCGTCTGAGTCGACGATCGGCAGCGCACCGACCGTCACCTGTGCGTTCCGCGCGAGCAGGGTCGGCTCGAGGTCCTCGAGGACCGACGCGACGACCGCCCCGACGTCGGTCGGGACCGTCCGCAGCTGCGCGCCGACCCGGGCATGGGCGAGGATCTGCTCGATCATGCCGGCCATGCGCGTCGCCGACCGGAATGCGGTTGCGACGAGGCGCTCGGCCCACTCGTCCTGGACGACCGACGGCTGCTGCCCGAGCATCTCGGTACTCGCCATGATCGCGGTGAGCGGCGTGCGCAGGTCGTGGCTGATCTGACCGGCGAAGACGGAGAGCGCCTCGTTGGACCGGCGCAGCTCGTCACGGGTCTCGGTCAGCTGGGCGAGCGAGTCCTCGAGCTCCCGACTCCGCAGGCGCAGCTCGAGCACGTCGACGACGCGTTCGGCGATCGCGACGAGGGCGTCCTGCTGGGCCTCGTCGAGGTGGCGCGGTTTGAAGTCGAACACACAGAGGCGGCCGATGATGACGCCCGTCGGTGTCGTGAGCGGGGAGGAGGCGTAGAAGCGAACCCTGCTGAGCGCGCCTGACACGAAGGGGTTGTCGCGGAACCGCTCGTCCTCCCTGGCATCCGGCACGACGACCCGTTCGGGTTGGTCGAGCACCGCCGCGCACATCGCGTCCTCGCGCGCGCAGATCGCCGGCGTGAACCCCGTCGTCGCGAGCTGCTGCTGCGTCGTCGAGGTGACGATGTTGATCGCCGCAGTGGGCACGGCGCTGATCTGCGCAGCGATCTCGACCAGGGCCTGGAGCTCGCGTCCCGGCGCGTGGCCGAGCACGTCGTAGCGCCACAGCTCGGCTTCGCGCCGCTCGTCTGCTACGAGCCGGTCGAGCTCCGATGTCCGGTTTGTCACGTTTAGCAGCCTCCGCCATGGGCTCCGTCGGGGCAAGCAGGACCGGCCCCGTGTCTCACGACGCGCCCACCGATGTCCACCTGCCACGGACCTTGCCCAATGGGCCCAACCAAGCGGGCCTGAGGACTACGGTCGAAAGGTCGGTCCGTCAGGCGGGCCGCAGTGTGGGAGGCGACCATGAACCTGAAGGACTCGCTGTGCGAGGTGGAGCTGTTCTGCGAGCTGCCCGACGACCTCGTCGAGGAGATGATCGCGCGCGGCTCGACGTACGAGGTCAGCCCCGGTGTCCCGCTGGTCCGGCAGGGGGACCCCAGCGCCGGGATGGTGATGCTCCTCAACGGCACCGCCGACGTCGACATCGACGGGCGGGCCGTGGGATCGCTGTCGGCTGGTGACTACTTCGGCGAGATGTCCCTCATCGACGGGTCGGGCCGCACGGCCACGGTCACGAGCGGGCCCGGGGGTGCGACCGCGTTCCGGCTCTCTCCGGCAGCCTTCATGGACCTGATCCAGCAGCACCCGCACACCGCCGTGCTGCTCCTCAAGGGGTTGGTCACCCGGGTGCGTCAGCTCGAGGGTCAGGTGGATGGGGCCGCCCCCGGCTGAGGCCGCGCCGGCCAAGGCACCCTGCTTCCATCGTCCCCAAGATGGGGTGTATGTCGATGCCGTCATCCCCAGATGTTGGGGTCGGGGGAGCGCGACACGCCCGAGACCTATGGGACTGATGTGACGTTTGTGCAGGTCAGCGACACGACGCGCCGGGCCGTGTCGATCTGCTTGCGATGGCGGTCGCACCATGCCTACAGTTACCCCTACATCTAGTAGTTACACAGATGTAAGACGTCCACATGTAGTCCCCAGCCAATCGGGGGTTACACACAAGTCATCCCCATGTCGTCCCCAGAGCCATCCCCAGCCCCGGTCGGTCCCACGAACACCGGCCGGGGCACGGGAAGGGCAGCGGACGGCATACGGAATGACCGCCCAACGTTGAACGACTGGGTCTCGGGGAAGGGAAGGTGACCAGGCGTGCACTGTCCGTTCTGTCGCCACACCGACTCGCGGGTCATCGACTCGCGCACGACCGACGACGGCGCCTGCATCCGGCGCCGGCGCCAGTGCCCCGAGTGCAACCGCCGCTTCACGACGCTCGAGACCTCGAGCCTCAACGTCATCAAGCGGTCCGGGGCATCGGAGCCGTTCAGTCGGGCCAAGGTCCTCTCCGGCGTGCGCAAGGCATGCCAGGGCCGGCCCGTCAGTGAGGACGACCTGGCACTGCTCGCCCAGAAGGTCGAGGAGGCCATCCGGTCGCAGGGGAACGCCGAGATCGAGGCGCACGAGGTCGGCATGGCCGTCCTCGAGCCGCTCCGCGAGCTCGACGAAGTCGCCTACCTCAGGTTCGCCAGCGTGTACCAGGCGTGGGAGAGCCTCGATGACTTCGAGGGAGCCATCGCGCTCCTCCGAGCCGAGCGCGACGCGCTGGGGGAGGAGCCCACGGCTCCCTCACAGCTCGACGCCCAGCGGTAACCACCCTCCACGAACAGGTCGCCGAAAGGCCAAGGGGACTGTCAGACCCCGGCGAGAAACTGACTGCAGTGAGCACGCAGTACGACAAGCAGCACTTAGGGCCCATGAGGGCACACACGGTCAGGGAGGCCGCACGACATGACGGAGATCGGTAACCGCAGCTCACGCTCGAAGGCAGGCGCCAAGGGCGTCAAGATCGAGCGCATCTACACCACGCCCGGCGTCCACCCGTACGACGAGGTGACGTGGGAGAAGCGCGACGTCGTCCAGCAGAACTGGAAGACCGGCGAGACGATCTTCGAGCAGCGCGGAGTCGAGTTCCCCGACTTCTGGTCCGTCAACGGGAGCACGATCGTCACCACCAAGTACTTCCGCGGTGCCGTCGGCACCGCCGCCCGTGAGGTCTCGCTCAAGCAGCTCATCGACCGCGTGGTGCTCACCTATGTCGCCGCAGGCAAGAGCAACGGCTACTTCGCCACGGCCGACGACGCCGAGATCTTCGAGCACGAGCTGACGCACGCCCTGCTGCACCAGGTCTTCTCGTTCAACTCGCCGGTGTGGTTCAACGTCGGGACGAAGAGCCCGCAGCAGGTCTCGGCCTGCTTCATCCTGTCCGTCGACGACTCGATGGACTCGATCCTCAACTGGTACAAGGAAGAGGGCAAGATCTTCCAAGGCGGCTCCGGCGCGGGCCTCAACCTCTCGCGCATCCGCTCGTCGAAGGAGCTGCTCTCCTCCGGTGGCACGGCCTCCGGCCCGGTGTCGTTCATGCGCGGCGCCGATGCGTCCGCCGGCACGATCAAGTCGGGCGGCGCGACGCGTCGTGCGGCCAAGATGGTCGTGCTCGACGTCGACCACCCCGACATCGAGGAGTTCGTCGAGACCAAGGCGCGCGAGGAGGACAAGATCCGCGCCCTGCGTGACGCCGGCTTCGACATGGACCTCGGCGGCAAGGACATCGTCTCCGTCCAGTACCAGAACGCGAACAACTCGGTCCGCGTCAACGACGAGTTCATGAAGGCCGTCGAGGAGGGCACGACCTTCGGCCTGCGTTCGCGCCTCGACGGCTCCGTCATCGAGGAGGTCGACGCGCGTGAGCTCTTCGGCAAGATCGCCAAGGCCGCGTGGGAGTGCGCCGACCCGGGCATCCAGTACGACGACACGATCAACGCGTGGCACACGAACCCCGAGACGGGCCGCATCACGGCCTCCAACCCGTGCTCGGAGTACATGTCGCTCGACAACTCGTCGTGCAACCTCGCCTCGCTCAACCTGCTGAAGTTCCTGCGCGACGACGACACGTTCGACGGCGTGACCTTCCAGAAGGTCGTCGAGCTCGTCATCACGGCGATGGACATCTCCATCTGCTTCGCGGACTTCCCGACCGAGCCCATCGGCGAGACCACGCGCAACTACCGCCAGCTCGGCATCGGCTACGCCAACCTCGGTGCGCTGCTCATGGCGACCGGCCACGGCTACGACTCCGAGGGTGGCCGTTCGCTCGCCGCCGCGATCACCTCGCTGCTCACCGGTGCCGCCTACAAGCGCAGCGCCGAGATGGCCGGCGTCGTCGGGGCGTATGCGGGATACGCCCGCAACGCCGACGCGCACAAGCGGGTCATGCGCAAGCACCAGGCCGCCAACGACAACATCAGGACGCTCGACGCGATGGACTCCGACGTCCACAAGCTCGCCACGAAGGCGTGGGACGACGTCGTCAAGCTCGGCGAGAAGCACGGCTACCGCAACGCGCAGGCGTCGGTGCTCGCCCCGACCGGCACCATCGGCTTCATGATGGACTGCGACACCACCGGCATCGAGCCGGACTTCTCGCTCGTGAAGTTCAAGAAGCTCGTCGGCGGCGGCTCGATGCAGATCGTCAACCTCACGATCCCGCGGGCGCTCCGCAAGATGGGCTACACCGGCGAGACCGTCGAGGCGATCGTCGAGTACATCGCCGACAAGGGCCACGTCATCGACGCGCCGGGCCTCAAGCCCGAGCACTACGAGGTCTTCGACACGGCCATGGGTGCGCGCGCCATCCCGCCGATGGGGCACGTGCGCATGATGGCCGCGACGCAGCCGTTCCTCTCCGGTGCCATCTCGAAGACGGTCAACCTGCCCGAGACGGCCACGGTCGAGGAGATCCAGGACGTCTACATGCAGGGCTGGAAGCTCGGCATCAAGGCGCTCGCCGTCTACCGGGACAACTGCAAGGTCGGCCAGCCCCTGTCCGACGGTGGCTCCACCGCGAAGGATGCTGCTGCCGACAAGGCCGCCGCGGCCGGTGAGGTCAAGGTCGAGAAGGTCATCGAGTACCGCCCGGTCCGTCGCCGGCTGCCGAAGCGCCGCACCTCGCAGACGACGTCGTTCGCCGTCGGTGGCGGCGAGGGCTACCTCACGGCCGGCACGTACGACGACCAGCAGCTCGGCGAGATCTTCCTCAAGTTCGGCAAGCAGGGCTCGACCCTGGCCGGCGTGATGGACGCGTTCTCGATCGCCGTCTCCATCGGCCTGCAGTACGGCGTGCCTCTCGAGACGTTCGTGGAGAAGTTCACCAACCTGCGCTTCGAGCCGGCCGGCCTCACGGACGACCCGGACGTGCGCATGGCGTCGTCCATCATGGACTACGTCTTCCGTCGCCTCGCGCTCGACTACCTCGACTACGACACCCGCTCCTTCATGGGCATCCACACGGCTGCCGAGCGGGCTCGCCAGGTCGAGACCGGCTCCTACGAGGCCATCGAGTCCGACGAGTCCGACGAGGACCTCGAGGACGAGCTCAAGTCGCTTCAGCAGTCGGCCCCGGTGTCGAAGAAGGCCGAGCACAAGGCTGAGGAGACGGCCAAGGCCGAGTCCAAGCAGGTCGCGGTCGACGTCAAGTTCGGCGCCGGCGCCGCCTCCGCTCGCGAGGCCTCGGGCGACGTGCACAGCTCCGCCGAGCTGCTCGAGAAGTTCGGCGGCATCACGGCTGACGCACCGATCTGCATGACGTGCGGCACGAAGATGCGTCCTGCTGGGTCGTGCTACGTGTGCGAGGGCTGCGGAAGCACCAGCGGCTGCAGCTGAGACTGACCGAAACGAAGGGCCCGGACCGTCATGGTTCGGGCCCTTCGTCGTACCGCATCGCTGTCAGCGCTCATGGCGGGGAGCACATGGCTCGGAAGCATCCATGGAAGTCACTTCGGAAGCGTGGTGCTCACGCTCCGGGCTCGGTGGGTGATCGATGATCCGGTACCCGAGCCTCGGGGTCGTAGCGATCACCGGCGGGTCGCCCAGCTTGCGTCGAAGGCGGCCGATCGTGACCGTCACCGTGTTCGTGAAGGGGTCGGCATGCTCGTCCCACACCTGCTCGAGCAACGCCTCCGCGCTGAGATGTCCTGGGTGGGCCAGCAGCAGTGCCTCCAGCACGGCGAACTCCTTGACGGACAGGTCGATCCGCCGCCCAGCCCGTGTCACGACGTGCCGCACCGCGTCGAGCTCGACGCCACCGGCCCGCAGCACCCTTCCACGCGCAGCCGGTCGCCGCCGCGCCAGAGACCGGATGCGCAGGACGAGCTCGGGGAAGTGGAACGGCTTGGCCAGGTAGTCGTCGGCGCCGGCCGACAGACCCTCGACACGGTCCTCCGGCGCACCCGACGCGGTGAGCATGAGCACCATGGGTCGGTCATCGTGCGAGGTGATCATGTGGCAGAGCGTGTCGCCGTGGATGCCGGGCAGGTCCCGGTCGAGCACGACGACGTCGTAGGCGTTCGCATCGAGTCGCGCCGCCGCGGCGATGCCTTCGTACGCCACGTCGACCGCCAGTCCCTGGTCACGCAGCCCTTCGGCGACCACGTCGGCAAGGGCGACCGCGTCCTCCACGACAAGCACCCTCACGACACCCCCCGCTCCCGAGCGGAGCTGGCTCCGACAGCAGCAGGCTCCTGCGACGGATGCCGCCGTGCCGACGGAAGCCGCAGCTCGGCGCGAAGGCCGCCGCCTGTCCGCGCGGAGAGGACCAGCTCACCCCCGTGAGCGTGCGCGATCGCCCCCGCGATGGACAGCCCGAGGCCCGAACCGCGCTCGGAGCCGGTGCGATCGGAGGACAGCCGTTCGAAGGGGCCGCCGAGCCGAGCCACTGCTGACGGCTCGAGCGTCGGTCCGGCCGTCTCGACCACGAGCGAGACGGACTCCGCGCCGTCCGCGCTCGTCAGCACGACCGGCCCATGAGGCGACGCGTGGACGACCGCGTTGTCGACGAGGTTGTCGACCACTCGACGCAGGAGCGTCGCGCTGCCGCTCGTCCCCCCTGCCGCACCGAGATTGCAAACAACGACCAGTCCCCGAGCGGCCAGGTCGGCGGCACGCGCCGCGAGGGACGACGCGGCGACCTCGGCCAACGAGACCGGCCCCTTGTCCGGCAGCGCACGGTGGTTCGCACGGGACAGGACGAGCAGCCCCTCGAGCAGGTCATCGACCCGGTCGAGCTCGCCTCGCAGCCGCCTCGACAGCGACGCGAGGGCAGGTGCCGCATCCGCCTTCACGGACGCCACGTCGACTGCGGCCCGCATGGTCGTCAGGGGAGTGCGCAGCTCGTGCGAGGCGTTGGCCACGAACCGGCGCTCCGACGAGAACGCCGCCTCGAGCCGGTCGAGCAGGTCGTCGATGGTGTCGGCGAGGTGCTTCACCTCGTCGTCGGGGCCGGTCACGCCCAGCCGCTCGTGAAGGGTCTCCGCGGTGATCCGCCGTGTCGTCTCGGTCATCGACCGCAAGGGCGCGACGACGCGGCGCGCGAGCACGGCCCCGAGCGCCACCGACAGGCCGAGCACGACCAGGAGGGCGATGAGCGAGCCGACGAGCAGCTGGCGCGACCACACCTCGTGCACGGCCGACAGCTCCGTCTCGAGGCCTGCGATGCGCTCACGGGCCGCGGCCAGGTCCGTCACCGAGACCGCCCCAGCGCCGCCCGGGGCCACCTCGGACACCTTGCCCCCGGCCACCACGTTGATGAGGACGAGGAGCACGAGCGCGGAAGCGACGAAGCCGCCCGCAAAGAGCACCGTGAACCGTCGCCGTACTGGCCACCTCGCCGACCACGCAGCAGGCGACCTCGCCGCCCTACTTGGCCGCGCACTCAGCCATCGGTTCGTCATGCCGCTCCTCTCGTTCCGCCCAGCATGCCCGCCCGGACCTAACAGCGGTGTGACGACGGCCGTTCCGCCCCTGTGTCCACCATCCCCGTAGAACCGAGCCATGAGCCACGACAACGACCCCCGACGCCTCCCGCTCCGGCAGGAGTGGACTGCCTTCTGGACCCGCGGCCGCGCACTGGCGGTCCTCGCCGCGATGCTGGTCATGGTCGCCGGTGCGGTACTCGCCGCGATGCCTCCGCGCGCCTCGTGCAGCCAGGGCACCGTCGAGACCCCCTGCCCGGCCGATCCGATCGGACCCCAGGGGGCCGGCGTGACAGACCGGCTGGCTTTCGCGCATCGCACGCTCGAGGGCGACGGGAGCATCACAGCCCGCTTGACGAGCTTCACCGGGATCATCACCTACCCGCCACCGGACCATGACGAGATCGTGGCCGGGCTCGTGCCCTGGGCCAAGACGGGAGTGATCATCAAGGACGGCACCCGCCCGGGCTCGCGCTACGCCGCGCTCATGATGACCGGCCGGCACGGCGTGCACCTGCAGCACGACTACGTCAACGACGTCGAAGGGAGCGCAGGCGCAGTCACCCCGAAGGCTCCCCGATGGCTGCGCCTCACGCGAGCGGGTGAACTGGTCACGGGTGAGGAGTCACCGGATGGCTCGACCTGGACGACGGTCGGCTCGGTGCACCTCGCCGGTCTGCCGACGACCGTCGAGGTCGGCCTCTTCGCCACCTCACCCGGCGACCAGACCCTGCGCTCCGCGGCGTTGGGGGCGAGCACCGTCGAGACACGGTTCACGCAGGCGAGCGGCACCTTCGACCACGTCCTGACGACCGGGGCGGTCTCACCGAATGCTTGGGACGCGGACCTCGTCGGCGAGATGGGGGCGACCGACTGGGAGCGACTGCACCGCGCCCCCGGCCTCACCGTCTCGGGTGACACCCTCACCGTGACCGGCTCGGGCGACATCGGCCCGGTCGGCGAGGTCGGCGAGGCGCACCTCGAGAGCCTGCTGCGTGGTCTGCCCATCGCGCTGCTGATCCTCATCGTGGTGGCTGCAAGCGCCCGACACGGCGGAGCCAGCCCGCGCCGCCGCGTCCGGGCTCGCGGCGCGGTCGTCGCCGCGGCCGGTCTCGTCGCCGGGCTGATCGGCACGGGAGCCTCGGTCGTCGTCGGCGTGACCCTCGCCACGGTCAACGGGACACCCATGGCGCCCACCTCGTGGCTCACCGAGCTGCGAGTCGTCGCCGGCGTCGGTGCGCTGGCCGCAGCGTCGTGCCTCATCGCCCTGGCTGCCGCAGAGCTGATGGGTCGGCGCGGTGCCGCTGCCGCACTGTCGGCCGTGGCAGTGGTGCTGCTCCACCTCGTCACGGCCCTGCCGCTGCTGCCGGACGAGGTCGCACGGTGGATCCTCCGGGTGACGCCGGCCGCCGGCTTCTCGGTCACGCAGACACGCGTCGACTACCCGCAGGTGCTCGCCCACACAGCGCCCTTCGAAGGCTTCTACCCGCTTCCGTGGTGGGCCGGCCTCGCCGTGACCTGGCTGTATGCCGTGGGAGCCACGGCGATGGTCATCCGGAGGAGACCGCGCCCATCGGGGCTCTCCGGAGAGAAACTCATGCATCAGCGCCTCGCTCGAAGCGAACGCAGGAAGTACGCGGGCGCTCCTGAACTGGCGACCGACAAACCGCGCTGAACGGCTGACAGCGCGCCACCGGCGGAGGAGCGTGGACAGGTCCACTACGGCACTCCCGACAGGACAGAGCCATGCACAGACGACTCATCGTCGGCATCGTCACCGGTGTTGCGACGGTACTGGCACCCATCGCGGTCACGGGCACGACCTCGGCCGCGCCGATGGCGGATTTCGCGGTCTCCGACGACGGCGCCTACACACGACACGACGGCGGCACCGACCAGGCGATCGCCCACTGCGGCAACGCCGCCACCAGCCCCGCCGCCGACAACGTCCCGGATGACGGGGACACCGACTCCAACGACGGGGGCAACCGGCGCCAGGGCAACGAGCCCACGGTGGCCATCGACCCGACCAACCCCGACATCGTCGCTGCGGGGTGGAACGACTACTGCATGACCGACCTCGCGGCCGGGTGGATGGGCCTCGGCTTCTCCACGGACGGAGGCCGCACCTGGACCGACTCGACGCTCCCGGGCTACCCGCTCGACACCTCGACCGAGGGCCTGGCCTCGCCGCTCAAGGGGCGAACCGACTCGGGCGACCCGCTCGTCGCGTTCGACAACGACGGCCGGCTCTTCGTCGGTGGCATCGCCTTCAACCGCGCGATGCCTCAGAACGGCTCGGTCTTCGTCGCGACGTACGCGGCCAACCCGGGTCCTGCTGGCCCCTCGGGACAGCTCCCGAAGGACTACCTCCGGACCCGCATCATCGACAAGGCGGGAACCCCCGCTCTGGCAGGCATCTTCCAGGACAAGCCGTCGATGGAGGTGGATCGCAGCACGGCCAGCCAGTTCGAGGACAACGTCTACTTCTGCTGGTCGAAGTTCCAGGGCAACGCCGGCCGCACGAAGATCTACTTCTCGCGGTCGACCGACCACGGGGCGACGTGGCAGAACGGCCAGATCGTCTCAGACGGGGCGGTCCAGGGCTGTGACATCGCGGTCGAGCACGACGGCGACGTCTACGTCTCGTGGCGCAGCTTCGGCACGAGCAACCCGAACCAGCGAAGCGGTATGCGCGTCGTGAGGTCGACGGACGGCGGCCTGAACTTCAGCAAGCCCGTGCAGATCGCCACGTTCACGCCCTACTTCCCGAACATCGGCGGGCAGCGTGACTGCGGCGACGGTCCGTTCCTGTGTGCTCCTCCGAGCTTTGTGTTCCCGCGAATTCCCTTGGAGCCCAGGCTGACCGCGGACCAGACGGGCACCGTCCCCGGCGTCTTCGCGACGTGGAACGCCGTCGACCCCGCGAGCATCGTGCCGAGCCAGACGGCATACTCGTCTGCGACTCCGGGCACCGTCGGTCGCTCGCTCGTCTACGTGGCACGGTCGATGGACGGAACGAGCTGGTCCCCAGGGGTTCCCGTCGACCCGTCACCGGGCGACCCCGGCCACCAGTTCTTCTCGGACGTCGACGCCTACGGTGGCATCCTGGTCGCGGTCTGGCAGGACAACCGGACCGACGACGCCTACTCCGTGCAGCGCCCGATCGGCAACAGGCTCGACGCCCAGGGCCGGGCCGTCGCGTCGGGGACGGACGTCATCGCGACCTATGCCGCGACGTCGACCAACGGCGTCACGTGGACGCCGCGCGGCATGATCTCGGCCACGACCCACCAGCCGTCCTACGAGATGTTCGGCAGCCGCGACATCCCGTTCCAGGGTGACTACAACTGGGTCGCGGTCGCCGACGGCAACGGCGCGGCGGCCGGTGGCCTCTTCGCCTACGCCGCGTGGACGGACAACCGTGAGGTCGTGCCCGGCGTGGACCCACGAGAGACCGAGGCGGAGGGCGGCTTCGTCGACGGGTTCGACGTGCTCCAGTGCCGCGTCGACCTGGGTCGCGCGGAGGGTGAGGTCAACCGCGATGTCCCGCTCGCGCGCGCGGACGCCCCGTACACGGGCGACAACTGCGGCAACGGCGGAGGCCTCGACCAGGACATCTTCGGGACACGGCTCCTGCTCGACTGACGTGCTCCAACCCTGTTCCGGGGATCAGGACGAGGCGCCGTCGGGCTCGTGCCCGGTGGCGCCTCGTGTCGGTGAGACCGAGGCCGGCTCGGTGATCAGTCGCGCTCCCACGGCGCGTCCTCGCCCATCTTCTTGTAGTACTTCGCGAGGTGGCTCTTGACGCGGTCGACGTCCTTGCTGGGCAGGTCGACCCCGCCGCGGGAGCCCTGCATCACCGCGGCCGCCGCCATGACGCCGCGTGGCACTGCGACGAGCCTGCCGCCCACGACGTCGGCGATGAGCAGCTTGTATGCCGTGAAGTTGTCCTTCTTGTCGGCGTCGTACCAGACGTGGGCATCGCGGTAGCGCTCGTTCGGCTCGTCCTGCGCGCCCGCGAGCTTGCGCACGCGCTTCTCGGCCGCGTCGCCGTCCCACTCCCGGTCGCGATCCGCGAGGGGAAGGTCCTGGAAGCTGGTCACTGTCATCGGCTCTGCTCCTTCTCGTGGACGGAACTGACCTCCTGCCCATACCCGCAGCCGGTTCCGACGCACGAGCGGGTAGGTCAGGCCTGGGTCGACGCGAGGTGGCGGACCTCGCGCTTCGCCGCCTCGAGCATCTCGGCGAAGCTCCCGCTGCGGGTCTGCGCCCACGCCTCCTGCGCGGCGAAGGCCCTGACGACGACCGCGGCACCTGCCGCACTGAGCTGCTCGGCGAGGCCGGGCAGCTCCTCCAGCTCCTCGGCCTGCGCGTGCCGCGTGACGGCGTCCTCGATGAGGCTGAGCTGTGTGGCGAAGGCCGGGGAGTCGACGCCCAGCTGCTCGAGCCGCTCGATCTGGAGGGCGACACCCGCCTCCTCGCGTAGGCGCTCGGCGCCGATGTCCGCACCGTCAACGGCAGGGACGCGCGGATGCAGCAGCTCCTCCTCCACGGCCTCGTGACCCGCGAGGTAGGCGAGCAGGTGCCTAAGCGCCGATGCTCGCTCGCCGGTGTCGGCGGTGCCCAGCTCCTGGAGCATGATCCTGATGCGGGCGTGCTGGGCGGTGACCGCCTCGAGCAGGTCCGGTGCCGGCCGCCCCGGGACGGTCGCCGGGTTCCCCACGCCACCCACACCGGCGCTCGACCCGTCGAACGCCCTGTCCGTCGACCCGCCGGCCGTCCAGGGCACCGCCCGCGAGCCGTCGCCACCAGCGACAGCCGCGCCCGGGCCGGCTCCATCGAAGGCCGGGTGGCGGCTGGACACCTTGCGGGCCGATGTCAGGTGCCCGCCGAGGTAGCCGGCTGCGGTGGCGGCGCCCGCGCCCGCGAGAGCCAGTGCCCTTCCCGCTCCGTGACGGTCACGGCGCCGGGCGGTCCACGAGCTCGCGTAGAGCGCGATGGCCGTGACGTTGAGCGCCGCGTGCACCACCCCGACCCGCTGCACGGGGCGTTCGATGCGGTGCCACTCGACCCAACCCGATGCCGCGGTGGGCGCCGCGGACAGCAACCCGATGCCGAGCAGGCGCTGGGCGGCTGGTCGGGCCGTGCTGCCGCCGAACAGGTCGAGGACCGTGGTCGCAGTCCACAGCCCGAGCGGAAGGTCGGTGAGGCTCGGATGGAGCGCATGCCCCATCCAGTCACCGCCCAACGCCGTGCGGGCGGGCCTGCTGCCGAAGGGACCGGTGAGCCGGCCGAGCGTGTCGACGACCGGATCGAGACGCGCGTCCTGCTCGAGGGCCACGGCGGCCCTCGCGGGAAGGGGCAGGTGTCGAAGGGCGTGTCGCGAGGTCATGCAGGGCCCTTACCCCGCAGGCGCCGCCCACTCGCGGAAGCCGGAGATCGGATGGCGTGTGGGTGCGCCAGGACGGCGCCACGGGTGGAGGATGGGCGGGTCGCCAGTCCCCACCACGCAGGAGGATCGCTCATGGCCACCCCGAGCCCCGGGTACTCGATCACGGTCCGGGTCGAGCTGCCGGCGGCGTCCACCGCCACCGCCGCGCTGACCACCGCGGTTGCGTCCGCCGGAGGAGCCCTCACGGCGCTGGACGTGGCCGAGAGCCGCACCGACCGACTCGTCGTCGACGTCACGTGCGACACGACCGACGAGGCCCATGCGCAGCTCATCACCGAAGCGATCGCGCGCATCCCCGGAGCCGAGGTGCGCAAGGTCAGCGACCAGACGTTCCTGCTGCACCTCGGCGGCAAGATCGAGGTCAACCCGAAGGTGCCGCTCAAGCACCGCGACGACCTGTCGCGCGCCTACACCCCGGGCGTCGCCCGGATCTGTCGCGCCATCGCGGAGCACCCCGAGGACGCCCGGCGCCTCACGATCAAGCGCAACACGGTCGCGGTCGTCACCGACGGCTCGGCCGTGCTCGGCCTGGGCAACATCGGGCCGCTCGCAGCCCTTCCGGTGATGGAGGGCAAGGCGGCGCTCTTCAAGCAGTTCGGCGGTGTCGACGCGTGGCCCGTCTGTCTCGACACCCAGGACTCCGACGAGCTCGTCGAGATCGTGCGGGCCATCGCACCGGTCTACGGCGGCATCAACCTCGAGGACATCTCGGCCCCCCGATGCTTCGAGATCGAGGCGCGTCTTCGCGAGCTGCTCGACATCCCGGTGTTCCACGACGACCAGCACGGAACCGCGATCGTCGTGCTCGCCGCGTTGACCAACGCGCTCCGCGTCGTGGGCAAGTCGATCCACGACGTACGCATCGTCGTCTCCGGCGTGGGCGCCGCCGGGCACGCGATCATCCGGCTCCTGCTGAGCCAGGGCGCCTCTGACATCGTCGCCTGCGGTCGCAGCGGGGCGGTGCACGCCGGTCAGGACGGGATGGAGCCGTTCCGGCAGTGGATCGCCGACCACACGAACGCCAGCCGGCAGACCGGCACGCTCCAGGAGGTGCTGGCCGGGGCAGACGTCTTCATCGGTGTCTCCGCCCCCGACCTGCTCACCGGCGACGACATCGCGACGATGGCCCCCGACGCCGTCGTCTTCGCCCTCGCCAACCCGGTGCCGGAGGTCGACGCCATCGCCGCGAGCGAGCACGCCGCCGTCGTCGCCACGGGTCGTTCCGACTTCCCGAACCAGATCAACAACGTGCTCGTGTTCCCGGGGTTCTTCCGGGGCCTGCTCGACGCCCACGTCTCCGACATCACCGACGAGATGATGGTCGCTGCCGCCACCGCCATCGCCGACACCGTGGAGCCGGGCGAGCTCAACGCCAGCTTCATCATTCCCAGCGTGTTCGACACCAAGGTCGCACCCGCCGTGGCCGAGGCCGTCCGCCACGCCGCCGCGGCGTCCACCGCAGTCTCGTCTGCCGCAGCCTCGGCTGCCGCCGGAAGTCGGGCCGCTCCCGCAGCCGAGGCCGCAGCCGAGCCCGCCGCCGCAGCCCCCTCCGCCGGGCCCTAGGCTCGCCGCATGCAGAGTCGCCCGCTGGGTCGCACCGGTCGTCAGGTCTCCGTCGTCGGGCTGGGCTGCTGGCAGCTCGGCGCCGACTGGGGCGACGTCGGTGAGGCGGACGCGATGAAGGTGCTCCACGCGGCTGTCGATGCGGGCGTCACCTTCCTCGACACCGCCGACGTCTACGGCGATGGACGGAGCGAGACGCTCATCGGCCGGCTCCTCGCGGAGCGTCCGGACGCCGGGCTGACGGTCGCGACGAAGCTGGGCCGTCGCGCCGATCCGCACGTGCCCGAGGCGTTCACGCTCGCCGCCTTCCGAGCGTGGACCGACCGGAGCCGGCGCAACCTCGGGGTCGAACGTCTCGACCTCGTGCAGCTGCACTGCCCGCCCACGCCGGTCCTGTCCGACGACCGCGTCTACGACGCGCTCGACGCGCTGGTCGAGGAGGGCGCCATCGCGGCCTACGGCGTCTCCGTGGAGACGTGCGACGAGGCGCTCACGGCCATCGCCCGACCCCACGTCTCGAGCGTCCAGATCATCCTCAACGCCTTCCGGCGCAAGCCGCTCGAGAAAGTGCTGCCCGCGGCAGAGGCCGCTGGGGTCGGGATCATCGCGCGGGTGCCGCTCGCGAGTGGACTGCTGTCCGGGAAGTACCACGAGAGCACGACGTTCGCGCCCGAGGACCACCGCACGTACAACCGTGGCGGCGAGGCGTTCGACGTCGGCGAGACCTTCTCGGGGGTGCCGTTCGACGTCGGGGTGCGTGCCGCCCGGCGGGTGACCGAGCTCGCCGACCCGCTCCCGGCGTCGCAGGTGGCCCTGCGCTGGGTGATCGACCAGCCCGGTGTCACCACCGTGATCCCCGGGGCGCGCAACGAGTCCCAGGTGCACGGCAATGCCGCCGCGGCAGCGCTCAGTCCGCTCTCCGACGACGTTCGTGAGGGACTGCGCGAGATCTACGACTCCGAGATTCGCGAGCACGTGCACGACCGCTGGTGATCTTCACCTTGCGGTCCGCGCGTCAGGCAGCGCGCCGTCCTCGTGATCCGGGTCGCACGACGGCGCCCTCGGGGATGACCTTGTCGGTGTCGACCCGGGCACCGTCCCAGACGTGGGCGTTGGCGCCGACCTTGGCGCGCGCGCCGATCTTGGCGTCACGTCCGACGACCGCTCCGGCGCCGACGTGCGCGGCGGAGCCGATGACCGCCGCCGCGTGGACAACAGCGCCACGGTCGATCCAGGCGCCGGTGCCGATTCGGGCTCCCGCCCCGATGACGGCGTCGCGGTCGACGTAGGCGGACTCGCCGATGTATGCCGTCGGGTCGACGTGGGCGTGCGACTCGACGAATCCGCCGCCGTTGTCGTGACGGGCGTAGCGCAGCATCGTTCCGTTGTCCTCTTCGAACTCTTCGTACTTCCTTCGCCTCATGTGCACCCGCTCCAGGGTTTGACGCGGACGCTCTGCACGCCCATTTCTCATGCGGGTCAACGTTCAAGTGAACCTTAAGATTCCGCAGGACCGGCGTCCGCCGGTCACTGAAGCAACGTCCGTACCCACACCGACAGTTCCGCCTGCACCTGTCTCACGACGCGACCGGGCGCCTCCGGCTGGCTGGGGCCCGCGGCATACGGTGGTCGGCATGAACTTCCGATACCTCGGCAACAGCGGACTCAAGATCTCCGAGATCACCTACGGCAACTGGCTGACCCACGGTTCGCAGGTGGAGAACGACGTCGCGGCCCAGTGCGTGCAGGCGGCGCTCGACGCCGGCATCAGCACGTTCGACACCGCCGACGTCTACGCCAACACCAAGGCCGAGACCGTCCTCGGCGAGGCGCTCAAGGGCGAACGCCGCGAGAGCCTCGAGATCTTCACGAAGGTGTACTGGCCCACCGGCCCCGGAGGCAAGAACGACACCGGCCTGTCGCGCAAGCACATCATGGAGTCGATCAACGGCTCGCTCCAGCGGCTCCAGACCGACTACGTCGACCTCTACCAGGCGCACCGGTACGACACCGAGACTCCTCTCGAGGAGACGATGCAGGCCTTCGCCGATGTCGTCCGGCAGGGCAAGGCCCTCTACATCGGCGTCAGCGAGTGGAGCGCCGACCAGATCCGCGAGGGCGTCAAGCTCTCCAGGGAGCTCGGCTTCCAGCTCATCTCGAGCCAGCCGCAGTACTCCATGCTGTGGCGCGTCATCGAGGGCGAGGTCGTCCCGACGTGCGAGGAGCTCGGCGTGAGCCAGATCGTGTGGAGCCCGATCGCGCAGGGGGTGCTGACGGGCAAGTACCAGCCCGGTCAGAAGCCGCCGGAGGGCTCGCGCGCCGCCGACGAGAAGGGCGGTGCGGACATGATCAAGCGGTTCATGAACGACGACGTGCTGACCCGCGTGCAGAACCTCAAGCCGATCGCCGACGAGGCCGGCCTGACGATGGCGCAGCTCGCCGTCGCGTGGGTGCTCCAGAACGCGAACGTGGCCGCCGCGCTCGTCGGCGCCTCGCGGCCCGAGCAGGTCGCCGAGAACGTCAAGGCCGCCGGCGTGAAGCTCGAGCCAGAGCTCCTCGCCAAGATCGACGACGTCCTCGGTGACATCGTCGAGCGCGACCCGGCCAAGACGAAGGAGACGTCGCCGCAGCAGCGCGTCGCCTGACCGAACCCACCGCGTATGCCGCTCAGCGGGCACTCGTGCCCGCTGAGCGGCATACGCGGATCGGGGTCGGAACCCGCTTACATGCCACCACTCAGCGGATACCGGTGTCGCACGGAACGTCAACGGCAACAAAGGAGTCCGCGACCACGCGGGCATCCAGCAGCTCACACGACATGCCAGCCTCGGCAGTCACGACGTACTCGCCGGGAGCGACGGCGATGCGAAAGAGGCCGTCCGCATTCGTCAATCCGCTCGCGACCACTGGGCCAGCCGTGTACGAGTCACCGGGCACGTGCTCGGCGACCGTGACCTCGACGCCTGCCGCTGGTCTGTCGTCGCACTTGTCGTCGACGGTTTCGACGGGACACTGCGGGCCGAGGTGGACGGTGCCGGTCACCCCGGAGCCTGCCGCGGCGCCGAGGCCCTGGGCGCCGCAGCCTGCGAGTCCGGCGCACGAGACAGATGCGGTGACGACGAGGGCCCACCGCGACGGGCGGCGCAGCCGCGAGCCCCGAACCGACTTGGAGCGCGACATCGCCACCCTGCCAGCGTAGGTCGCACGCCGGTGGTGCCGCGCTGATCCCGCGCGGAAAGGAAACGAGCCCAGCGGGACACATGCAAGTGTGGAAACCATGTCAGAGACCGATCAGGCGGAGCGCTTCACCGCGCTCACGCACGAGGTCGCGGCGCCCCTGCGGCGCTACATCGCTCGCCGAACCGAGCCCGCCTCGGTCGACGACGTCGTCTCCGACGTCCTGCTCGTCCTGTGGCGCCGGCTCGCCGACGTGCCCATCGACGAACCCCTGCCCTGGGCGTATGCCGTGGCGCGAGGCTGCTTGGCCAACCACCACCGGGCGGTCGGCCGACACCTGCGGCTCGTCCAGCGGCTGACGCGGTTGGAGAGGCCGTACGGGCGGCTTGCCTCCCACGGCCCCACCGACGACTCCTCCGATGACGAGGCGGACGTCCACGCCGCCCTGGCTCAGCTCCGTGAGCTCGACCGCGAAGTCGTGATGCTGTGGGCCTGGGAGGGACTCGCCCCCCGCGAGATCGCGACCGTCACCGGCCTCACGCCCAACGCCGTCAGCATCCGGCTGCACAAGGCGAAGAAGGTCCTCGCTGCTGACCTCGGAAAGACTCCGTCACGTGCCGGACATGAAAGAGACACAGAGAGGAGGCCACGGTGAACGACGAGACGCAGCAGGGGAGTTCGCACAGCGGGCGGTCCCTGAGCGACGCCGAGCTGCTCGCTCGGCTTCGTGCCGCGGACCCGGCGGGCACCGCAGGCCCGGCCGGCACCGCTGACCCGGCCGGCTCGTGGATCGACGACCTGACGGAGGCCACCATGAGCAAGACCGCGACCGATTCCTCGATCGGCAGTACGACCGACACGACGACCGACGGCGCCACCGGAACGACGCAACGCAAGGTCCGGACGGCGCGGTCGCGCCGCCGCGCGACCTGGGCGATCAGCGCGGCCGCCGCAACCTTGGTCGCCGCGGGCGTGGGCCTCGTCGCCGGGCGCGGGGACCCTTCCGCACCGCCCGCAGCAAAGCCGGCCAAGACGATGACGCTCACCCTGCCCGCCGGCGACGCCTCCGGCATGTGCCTGCGGTTCTCCGTCGACGCCCTCAGGCCGATGGACGTGGCCCTGTCCGGCACGGCCACCGAGGTCGGCAGGAGCACGGTCACCCTGACCCCGGACCACTGGTACAAGGGCAGCGACGGCTCGACCACGATCACGCTGAGGACCCTCGGCGACTCGGTCATCCTCGAGGGCGGGATCGTGTTCGAGCACGGCGGGCGCTACCTCGTGACGGCGACCCGGGGCACAGTCAACGCGTGCGGCTTCTCGGGGGCGTGGACGCCCCAGATGGCGGCCGCCTACGCCGAGGCCTTCGGCGGCTGAGGCACCCGCTGCCGGCAGGCTGGGGACAACTCTGACGTGGAGCTCAGCGTCGCCGTCACGATGGCCGGCATGACCTTCGAAGACCTGCCCCCACGGGCCAGCAAGATCCCGCTCAGTGACCGCCGTGTCGCCGCGGACGTCATCGACCTCATCATCGGAGACACCGACCGAGCCACGGGCTGCGTCGGTCTGATGATCTGCGACAGCGAGCATCGCGGTCTCCAGCCGCTCGTGCTGCACGACATCCCGGCCGACGCCGAGGCGAGCGGACTGGCACAGCTGCTGAAGCTCGTCCTCCCGTTGGTCCGCGAGAACGACGGTTCGGTGCTCATCGGTCGTGGGCGACCGCGTGGAAGGGTGCCCGACGACGTCGACCGTGCCTGGCACCAGCGCACCATCGACCTCTGTGAGGAGGCCGGTGTGCCTCTCCTCGGCTTCTACCTCGCCACGGGTGACGGAGTGTTCCGCCTGCCCGAGCCGCTGACGGAAGCGTCCTGAGTCGGTCAGAACGGCGGAGTCTCATCGCCTGTGTGCGCCGGCGGCTCGCGGTGCGAGGGTGGGTCGCCCGGAGCGGGTGAGTCGCGGACGACCTCGAGCCAGTCCTTGGGCCTGGTCAGGTAGGTGCGCCCGGCCTTGGTGCGCCAGCGAACGGTGTCGTCAGCGTCACGGTGCACGCTCCAGTGGCCGTGGGTGTGCAGGCTGTGGTGCTGGCGGTGCTTGTGGGTCAGGTTGCCGACGGCGGTCGGTCCCTGGGGCCACGGGATGTCGTGGTCGAGATCGCACCGGGCTGCGGGCACAGTGCAGCCCGGGCCGCGGCACGTCCCGTCGACGGCCTCGACGTGGGCGCGCATGGCCGCGGTGGGTCGGTAGGCCGTCGTCTCGAGCTGGAGGGCAGCGCCGCTCTGCGGGTCGACGACCAGCCTCTGCCACGTCGAGTCGTCGTTGAGCATGATCTGACGCGCGTGCTCGGCGGCGACCCACCCGTAGCCGGGGACCTCGCACGGGGCGTCCGTGAGGCCGATCGCGGTCGTGAGCGGCACGATGACAGTGACGTGCGCGGGAGGTCGGCGCCCCACGGTGGTCCTGGGCGCCGCCTCGTCAACGAGCGTGGTCCGGTGCGCTGCCATGCCGTCGACGCTGGTCCAGTGCCCGGCCATGAAGTCACCGGGGGTCCCGTGCCCTGCCACGTCGCCGACCCGGGCCGCCGGCTCGGTCGCGGCACCACGGTCTGTAGGGTCAGCGCGCTGCGCCGGATCCGGGTCCCCGAAGATGAGCGTGTCGGTGATGACGTCGGCCCGGAGGGAGTCCAGGTTGCGCGGGTCGCCCGCCTGTCGGGCCGCTCGGGCGACTGCGTCGGCCCGCTCCATCGCCGCGACGATCTTGTCGGCGTCGTTGACGACCGTCAGCACACCCATCCCGTCGGGGTCGATCCGCGCGTGCGCGCCTCTACGCCGACGAGCGGCGCGTCGGCGCTCGACCGCCTGGCGGTCGGCCGCGAGACACGAGCGGGTGAGGCGCTGACGGAACAGGGTGGGGGAGGGCGGGGCTTCGTCCTTCGGGCGCAGTGTTGACGCGATGATCGACGGCCCCACCTCCGCCGGGAGACCTGCGATCTCGGCCTGGATCGTGCACGCACGGTGAAGACTCACCGTGCCCCGTCGTAGGCGCGCACGCAGGTCGGCGGCGCCCGGCGTGCGCGCGGTGGCGAGCTGCAGCCGGGTCTGGACCGTCTGCTGGCCGAGTCCAGTCGCGGTCGACACCTCGAGCGTCGTCAAGGTCTCGGCGCTCACCCACCCGGGAGGCGTGGCACGTCCGAGCTCGGCGAACCGCGCCCGGTCGCTCGCCTCGATGCCCGACTCGAGCCGTGCGAGCGCCTCCAGCGCCAGACCGTCGAGGACTGCCTTGCACCGCTCGACGGCTTCAACGACCCGGAGCTCGGCGTCGGCCATCGTCTCGGCGTCGGTCGGGGGCGCCGGCGACAGATCGTCCGTCGCGGCAGAGACCAGCTCGGCGACGAGCACCGGGAGCTGGTGGTCGAGCACGGTCTGCGCGACCTCGCGACGGACCGCGCGCTCGACCAGGGAGAGGTCGTGCCGCGCCACGGGCACTCGTTGTGCGGCGCGAACGCGATACAGGTCCGCGAGGTCGGAGACGTCGAGGACGGCATCCGCCCGGTGCGACGCAGCGGCAGGGACAAGGGCGGGCACATGGCCACTGGCCGCTTGCGTCATGCCCGTCACCTCCCCGTTGGCGATGTCACTCACTTCATTCGAACATGTGTTCGACCAGGTTGTCAAGGGAACCACACCCAGTCCGTCGCCATGCCGCTGTCCTCCGGTCCGCACCCTTGCACGCCTGGCATCGGGGGGAGGAGCGTACGGGCATGGACGTGGACCTGCACGAGCTGTTCACCCGAGCGGCAGCGGAGGGTGCCCGCCACCGAGCCACCGTTGCCGAGCGGCCGGCCCACCCCGCGCCTGATCCCGCGGCTCTCGCGGCTGCCTTCGGCGGGCCCCTTCCCACCGCGCCGGCCGACCCGACGGCCGTCGTCGACGAGCTCGCCGCCGCCGCGACACCGGGTCTCGTCGGCACGGTCGGTCCCAGGTTCTTCGGCTTCGTCATCGGCGGGTCGTCTCCTGCTGCGACCGCCGCCGACATCCTCGCGGCGGGCTGGGACCAGTGCGCCTACAACGAGGTCCTGGCTCCTGCCGCCGCAGCGGCCGAGCGGGCCGCCGGGGCGTGGTGCAAGCAGCTGCTCGGCATCCCCGAGACCGCGTCGGTCGGCTTCGTCACGGGGGCACAGGCGGCCAACACGGTCGGTCTTGCCGTCGGGCGTCATCGGGTCCTCGCCGACGCCGGCTGGGACGTCGAGACCGACGGTCTCTTCGGCGCGCCCCGGGTCGCGATCGTGGCCAGCGAGGAGCGCCACGCCACGATCGACCGCGCTGCCCGCCTGCTCGGGTTCGGCCAGGCGAGTCTCGAGCCCGTCGGGGTGACCCACCAGGGCGCCATCGACGTCGAGCGGCTCCGTGCCGCGCTGGACTCCATGGCGGGTCGTCCCGTGATCGTGTGCCTGCAGGCGGGGAACATCAACACCGGGGCCTGCGACGATCTTCGCGCCGCCACGACCCTCGCCCACGAGTACGGCGCCTGGGTGCACGTCGACGGGGCGTTCGGCCTCTGGGCCGCAGCCAGCCCGCGCACGGCGCACCTCGTCGACGGCGTCGAGCTGCCCGACTCGTGGGGCACCGATGCGCACAAGTGGCTCAACGTCCCGTACGACTGTGGTCTGGCGTTCTGCGCGGATCCTGCGCTGCACGCCGCCACGATGTCGTATGCCGCGTCCTACCTCACCGGGTCGGGCGCGCGCTCGGACTTCGTGCTGGGAGATCTGACGCCCGAGTCGTCAAGGCGCGCAAGGGGATTCGCGACCTGGGCCGCCCTGAGGGAGCTCGGGAGCCACGGCGTGGCCGACCTCGTCGACCGTTCCTGCAGCCTGGCGCGGCGGATGGCAGACCGGCTCATGGCCCACGGCGCGACCGTCCACAACGACGTCGTCCTGAACCAGGTGCTCTTCAGCATCGGTGACACCTTGCGCACGGACGAGATCATCGCGCGCGTCCAGAGCGAGGGCACGTGCTGGGTCGGCGGCACCACGTGGCGCGGGCAGCGCCTCATCCGTGTGTCCGTCTCCAACGCGACCACGACCGAGGCAGACATCGACGCCTCCGCCGAGGTGATCCTCCGGGCGGCCAAGCAGGTGTCCTGACGTCAGCCCAGCAGGTATGCCGCCGAGCCGGCTCACATGAGCTCGCGCGGCGGCATACCTGCTCGGTTCACATGCCCGGGATGGGCTGGGCCTCGTGCACCTCGATCTCGCAGCCACCCGGCATGTCGAGGTGCGGGTGCCCCTTGGCGAGCTCCAGCGCCGCCTCCATGTCGTCGGCCTCGATGATCGAGTAGCCGGCGACCTCGCGCGTGCTCGGCGACGTGCCGTCCTTCGTGACGCGGACGCCGCCCGCGAGTGGCGTGCCGAAGTCGACCATGCCGTCTCCGACGCGCCCCGCCCACGCGTTCCACTCGCCCATGACGGCATCCATCTGCGCCGGGTCGGGTGGTGCTGCGTCAGCGGGCGTCATCGGCGCGTGGTAGACGAAGAGGTACTTGCTCATGTCGATCTCCTTGTGTTGGTTGGGTTGGGGTGTTTCCTGGACTCATAGAGGCGTCGGGGCGAGCATTGCGGTCCGCCCCGAGAAGGCGGCGAGGCGGTCGAGTGCTCCCGCGTTCGCACCCGGCTCCACCTCCGGCCCGAACGAGCCGTTCCCACGCCCTGCGGGCACGAAGCCCTCGGCGAGCGTGCGGAGGTAGGCCACGACCTCGTCCGAGAGCCGCAGGTGCTGACCGCTCGCCTGCGCGATGTCCCAGCCGTGCAGAGCGAGCTCGACCGGAAGGATCCCGGCGGCGGAGGTGGCGGGAAGGTCGCGACCGCCGTCGCCGGGCACCGAGCCGCCGAGGTCGACGTCGCGCCAGCCGTCGATCGCCTGGGCGGCCATGACGGAGACGCGGTTCTCGAGCGACCCCTGTTCCGGGTTGGCGACGGTTGCTCCAGCCATCGCACCCAGCTGGACAAGAGAGTCGAAGAGGTGCTCGACGAGCTCGTGGCAGGTGAAGTCGGCGCAGGGGGTCTGCTTCGTCCGGTCCTCGGTGGTCAGGGCGCGCAGGACCGGCTGGAGCGCGGCCAGCACCGACTCGGAGGCGGTCACCGGAGTCAGCTCCTGCGGGGTGGCCGCCCACTCGTCCAGCCCGGCGTCGCCAGTGGTGGCCAGTCGCTCGAGGCGATCGAAGAAGTGCGTCCAGCCCTCGGCATGCATCGCGGCCTGGGCGTCGGAGAGGCCCTCGTGCACGAGCGTCACGAGGGAACCGCCGTCCGCGGGCTCGATCGTCACCGTGACCGTGGACGCGTCCGGCGGCAGCTCCTCGTTGCCCTCCCAGCCCCAGCCGAACACGACGCGGCGACCCGGCTCGACCACGCGGAAGTGGCCGGCGGCGACGTGGCCGGGAATGACGGTGAAGCGGTACGCGCCCCCGGCGCGGAGGTCGACGACGGCCGACACGGTCTTCCAGCGCCGCAGGCGTTCAGGCTCGGTCACGAGAGCGAACGCCTCGTCGGGGGTGACGGGAAGGTGTGCGGTCTTGGTGTAGCTCATGTCGTGCTCCTCAGGGTGTGCGCGTCGGCGACGAGCTGGTCGAGCTCGTCGGTCCAGAACCGGTCGATCTCCGCCTGCAACCGACGCAGTCCGGACGGCAGAACTCGGTAGATGCGTTGGCGACCGAGCTTCTCCGCGTCCACGAGCCCGGCATCGGCCAGGACGAGCAGGTGCTGCGAGATCG
Organism: Terrabacter sp. GCM10028922; assembly: GCF_042666095.1. Classification (NCBI taxonomy): domain Bacteria; kingdom Bacillati; phylum Actinomycetota; class Actinomycetes; order Micrococcales; family Intrasporangiaceae; genus Terrabacter; species Terrabacter sp. GCM10028922. The sequence continues at coordinate 423,373 of NZ_JBHTFG010000006.1, forward strand.
CCGAACGGGTCACGGTGAAGTCGCTCGCGATCTCGCTCACCGTCAGCGGCCCCGTGGCGAGCAGCTGAAGGATGCGGCGCCGGTTCGGCTCAGCGGCTGCGGAGAGGGCGTCGGTCACGAAAAATACGTTAGTGACCACTAACGCGTTCCGCAAGCCCCACCCTTCGCGCTGTCTCAGCTGTCACAGAACCCGCACGACGAGCCGCCGACGCGTCACCATGGAAGTGGCCGGAGCATGCGGCCCCGACCACAGCGGAAGGGGAGAGCCATGAGTACGGCCACGAGTCCCACCGATGAGACCGCGGACGAGGTCACGGACTACGGCATCGTCGTCGGCTACGACGCCTCGCCCGGGGCGCGCCAGGCCCTCGACTGGGCCGTCGAGACGGCGAAGCGTGACGACCGACCGCTGACGCTGCTGCACTCCGTGGGCTTGACGATGACGCCGACGTTCGGGGCCTACGACCCGGCAGTGCACGCCCACGCCTACGAGGAGATGGCACGCGGCGTGATGAGCGAAGCGGTCGAGATCGCCGCAAAGACGTTGGACCGCAACGACATCCGGCCGCTGAGCGTCATCGGGAGTGCTGCCGCCGAGCTGACCGAGATCTCCGCCAGGGCCGACCTCGTCGTCACCGGCTCGCGCGGACATGGCGCCATCACCGGTGGCCTGCTCGGCTCCACGTCGTATGCCGTCACGGCCCACGCGCACTGTCCCGCGGTCGTCGTGCGCGGACCCGGGGTCGTCCACGCCGGACCCTCGCGCCCGGTGGTCGTCGCATTCGACGACTCCAAGCACGCCCAGGCGGCCCTCGACCTGGCGATCCCCATCGCCTGTGCCGCCGAGGCGCAGCTTCACGTCGTGTCGGTCGACAACGTCGGAGGGCTCGAGGCGTGGCCCGAGACCGACACGATCCTCGGGCGCGAGGAGATCCTCGACGCGATGCACGACCACCTGCGAGCGACGTTGTCCTCGGTGCAGTCCGAGACCCGACGGGCTCACCCGGGCCTCGACGTGCACACGAACATCGTGGGCGGCGCCGTCGGCCACGCGATCGCCGGCTACGCCGAGGACGTGAACGCCGGACTGGTCGTCATGGGGTCGCGTGGGCACGGCGGCTTCGCCGGCATGCTCCTCGGCTCCGTGAGCCACCGGGTGCTCCACGACGCGACGTGTCCAGTGATGGTCGTCCACTGACACGGCACCGTCAGAGCGGCCCCTAGGTGCTGGACCGCGCCGCCAGGGTTCGGGCCAGCTCCTCGGCCAGCCGTGTCACCCTCGTCTCGGCAGCCGACTCCGTGGCGCGGACCTGCTTCGCGCTCGCCCTTTCGGCATACCTGAAGCGCAGCGAGATCATGAAGGGCTGGCTGGCCGCGGTGCGACTCTTCCACGCGCTGAGCGTCGTGCCCTGGGGAACCCAGGCGGAGACCTCGCCCGGGACCAGGTCGAGGCGTGAGTCGGTCGTCCCACTGGCCGTGATGCGGCTCTGGACCCTCTGCCCCATCGACAGGGTCAGGTCGGCCCTGTCGGTCGCATAGCGGGGCTTGGCGAGCCACCAGGCGCAGACGTCGTCCATGCCGCGGGGCTGCTCGAGGACGGTCTTCGATCCCGTGATCCTCTGAATCGTGGCCTTCGTCAGGGCGTGGCAGCTCTTGCCCGGCGACGGCGCTGCCGTCGAGCCGCCCAAAGAGATCGCCGGTCTGGGCAAGACGCTCTCGAGAAGGCGGGGGATCAGGTGCGGGCCGGCGTAGGCGAGCGCCATCAGCATCAGGAACGCGACCACGGCGGACATCACGGGTCGCTTCCGACGGCCGGGCCTCGTTCGCCGTGATGCCCTCGGTGCGCGCCCGCTCGCGCGAGAGGCGACCGGGCGTTGCGACTCCAGCACGTCCCGCACGGTGAAGGGCCCTGTGCCAACCGCCGCGGTGACGCTCATGGGGTCGTCAGGTGACGCCCGGGGATAGGAGTGAGCGACCTTGCGCGCCAGCAGGTCGACGCTGATCGCGTCCGTGCCGGCGGGCTGGCCCCGCAGCCATTTCGCGAGCCGGACGCACGGCACGACGTCGACGCCACGGACCCGTTGTGCGCGGAACCTCGACCCGTGGCCGCCGGCCAGCGCGACGACCGGCACGACCGGCACCCGGAGGGACTTCTCCATCTCTGCGGCGAAGCGGCTCAGCCTGTCGAGCTCGACGCCTTTCGGGGCGCTCCGGCCCGTGTGCTGCCACAGGTTGCCGTCGTGGACGCTCGTGCCGCCGGCCCAGTTCTTCGCGTCTATGAGGAAGATCCCGGCAGGACCCACGACGACATGGTCGAGGTTGACGCGGCTGTGGCCGGGTCGCAGCAGCCGGTCGTGCAGCACGACCCACCCCTCGGGCAGCCGCGCCAAGGCAGCAGCGACACGACGTTCACCCTCGGCTCCGGCGTCCCAGGCCCCGGCCTGGGCCTCGAGTGACTCCGCGAGCGCGCGAGCCGCCTCTTGCTTCTCACGCTCTGCCGCCGCGCGCGCCCACAGCTCCTCGGCGCGCGCCCGCGCGGATCCGCCCTCTGCCATCCCGTGCCCCCTGTGCCACTCTCGCCGGCGACTCTAGGCACGTCGCGGCCGGCCCCGCGCCGGAATCGGCACAACTGGTGCTCGATCCTGGAGGCGAGGACCGGGCCGCCCGGCATACGCGGGCTGCGAGACGTGACGGTGCGCGACCTTCAGTCGCGCGTGTGCAGCTCGGCGGCGACGGCCTCGGCGGCCGCCCGCAGCGGGCGGACCGCCTTCTCGACGTTGCTGTCGCTCATGCGCGTGAGCGGCCCCGACATCGAGATCGCGAGCCGGCTGTCGCCGGGGACTGCCACGGCCACGCAACGCACGCCGAGCTCCTGCTCCTCGTTGTCGAGTGCGTAGCCGCGGCTGCGGGTGCGCTCGATCTCGGCGATGAACTCGTCGGGCGTGGTGATCGAGTGCTCGGTGCGGCTCGCCATTCCCGTGCGACTGAGGAGCCCACGGATCACGTCGTCGTCGCACGAGGCGAGGATGGCCTTCCCGACCGCCGTCGTGTGCGGGTCGACGCGGCGGCCGACCTCGGTGAACATCCGCATGGAGTTCTGCGACGGCATGACCTGACCGACGTAGACGACCTGGTCTCCATCGAGCATGGCCAGGTTGACCGACTCGCCGAGCTCGGCGACCACCGCCGACAGGTGGGGTCGAGCCCAGGTGGCAAGACGCCGGGACGTCGTCTCGCCCAGGCGGATGAGGCGCGGCCCGAGGGCGTACTGGCGGGAGGGCTCCTGCCGCACGTAGCCGAGGTCGACGAGGGTGCGTACGAGCCGGTGGATCGTCGGCAGGGGGAGGTTGGTGCCGGACGCCAGCTGCGACAGGCTGATCACCCCGCCCGCGTCGGCGATCGTCTCGAGGATGGCGAAGGCGCGGTCGAGCGACTGCACGCCGCCGGACGCCTTGGTGCCGTTGCCCGCGCCCGATCGGGCGTCCCGGCCGGACGCGGACGAGCTCGCGCTCGACGCGGCGCTGGAGCGGGCACTGGAGAGGGCACTCGATCGCGCTCCGGTCGTGCGTGCGGGCATGCGGTCCTACCTGTCGGCTCGTCGTCTCACGCACAGAAGCCTGTTTGTGAGAAATGTTTTCCGTATGATGAAATCATAGCCCAGCGAGGTCCGGCACTGGCTGGACCGTCCGCCTCGAACCAAGTCTCGCAGGGAGAGCGGCGACGCCTCCGGAGCGGGGCCGCGTGTCCGACCAGCAGCAAGGAGCGAGCATGGCAGCCAGCGGGACCCTCACCGTCGACGGACCGGCCGTGGAGCGCAGCGACGAGGTGCTGACGCCCGACGCGCTCGACTTCGTGGCCGATCTGCAGCGCCGGTTCGGCGCGAGGCGGGACGAGCTTCTCCGCGCCAGGGTGGCTCGTCGAGAGGCGCTCGCGGCCGGAGACACGCTCGACTTCCTGCCCGAGACGGCAGACGTCCGGGCGGGCGACTGGACCGTCCCCGCACCGCCCGCTGCCCTGCTCGACCGCCGGGTCGAGATCACGGGGCCAACCGACCGCAAGATGGCGATCAACGCCCTCAACAGCGGCGCCAAGGTGTGGCTCGCCGACCTCGAGGACGCCAACACGCCGCACTGGCGCAACGTCGTCGGAGGCCAGGTGACGCTGCGCGACGCCGTCCGCGGGACCATCGCGTACACGAGCCCGGAGGGCAAGCACTACGCGCTGCGCGACGCCGACGCCACGCCCGTCATCGTGCCCCGGCCACGGGGATGGCACTTCGACGAGGCGCACGTGACCCTCGACGGGGCGCCCGTCGTCGCAGCCCTGCTGGACTTCGGCCTTTTCACCTTCCACAACGCGCACGAGCTGCTCCGCCAGGGCCGCGGCCCGTACTTCTACCTGCCGAAGATGGAGTCCCACCTGGAGGCGAGGCTCTGGGACGACGTCTTCACCCACGGCGAGGAGGCCCTCGGCCTCGACCACGGGACGATCAGGGCCACGGTGCTGATCGAGACGATCACCGCCGCGTTCGAGATGGACGAGATCCTCTACGAGCTGCGTGACCACGCCGCGGGCCTCAACGCCGGACGGTGGGACTACCTCTTCTCGATCATCAAGAACTTCCGGGACGCCGGCCCAGCCTTCACGCTGCCCGACCGCAACGACGTGACGATGAACGCACCGATGATGAAGGCCTACAGCGACCTCCTCGTCGCGACGTGCCACCGCCGGGGCGCCATGGCGATCGGTGGGATGGCGGCGTTCATCCCGAGCCGCCGCGACGCCGAGGCGAACGAGCGGGCCTTCGCCAAGGTCCGCGCGGACAAGAGCCGCGAGGCGAGCGCCGGCTTCGACGGGTCCTGGGTCGCACACCCCGACCTCGTCGAGCTGTGCGCCGAGGTGTTCGGCGAGAGCCTCGGCGGCCGCCCCAACCAGCTGGACCGGCAGCGCCCGGACGTGTCCGTGCAGGCGGGCGACCTGCTCGCCGTCGCCGCCACGCCGGGTGACCGCACGACGGCAGGCCTGCGCGGCAACGTGTCCGTGGGCATCCAGTACCTCCACGCCTGGCTGGCGGGCAACGGAGCCGCCGCCATCGACAACCTCATGGAGGACGCCGCCACCGCCGAGATCTCCCGTTCGCAGGTCTGGCAGTGGCTGCACAACGACGTGACGCTGGACGGCGGTGTGACGGTGACAGCCGACCTCGTCGGGCAGGTGGTGGCCGAGGAGTATGCCGCCCTCCGGGCTGCCGTGGGCGAGGAGCCCTTCGACGCGGACCCCCTCTGGGGCCTGGCGCGCGAGCTCTTCGTCGGCAGCGCGGTCTCCGACGACTTCCCTGACTTCCTCACCCTGCCCGCCTACCGTGCCGTCCTCGCCGGCGAGCGGTCCTGAGCCGGCCTCGGCGCTCTCCTAGCCCTTGAGGCGGTCGCCGCCGACCCAGACCCCTGCCAGGTCGGACGCGCCGGCGAGCGCGAACGTCTTGGCGAGGGCGTCCTCCGCGCACGCGGCGTGACGCAGGCCCACGTCGAGCGGGTCGCCGGCCGCCGGGCGCACCCACACGGCGTCGAACTGCTTGCCCACCGAGAGGTCGCCGACGTGGTCGTCGAGACCGAGGGCGAGCGCACCCGCCCGGGTCGCCAGGTGCAGCAGGTCCGGAGCCGTGAGCGGCAGGCCCTCGGCCCCGAGCAGCTGCTGCATGAAGTAGGCCTGCAGCCCCTCCTTGAACAGCGAGAAGCCGGTCCCGGCGCCGACGTCCGAGCCGAGCGCGACCCGGACGCCGTGCTCGGCGTGGGCCCGCAGCGGGAAGAGACCGCTGCCGAGGGCGGCGTTGCTTGTCGGGCAGTGCGCCACCGCGGCCCCCTGCGAGGCGAGGACCGTCAGCTCACGGTCGGTCGGGTGGACGTTGTGCGCGAGCACCGTGCTCGGACCCACCAGACCGTGGCGGTCGTACGTGTCGACGTAGTGCTCGGCATCGGCGAACAGCCGGGCCACGGCCGCGACCTCGGCCGCGTTCTCGTTGACGTGCGAGGTGAACCAGGTACCTGGCACGTCCTTGAGCACGGCTCGGCACGAGTCGAGCAGGTCGTCACTCGCGGAGTACGAGAAGCGCGGCGTCACGGCATACCTCGCGCGGCCGCGCCCGTGCCAGCGGCCGGCGAGCGCGACGGCCTCGTCGTACGTCCGCTCCGGCGTGCTGAGGAGCGCGTCGGGCAGCGAACGGTCGCTCACCACGAGCCCGGCCGTGACGCGAACGCCGACCCGCTCGACCTCCTCGAAGAGCGCGTCGACGGCAGTCGCGAAGTGCGAGCCGAAGACGAGTGCGGTCGTGGTACCCGCGGAGACCAGGCCCGCGACGAACTCCGTCGCCACCTCGCGCGCGTAGGTCACCGACTCCAGCCGGGCCTCCTCCGGCAGCGCGCTCCGGTCGAGCCACTGCAGCAGCGGCATCCCGAGGGCGCCGATGGCGCGGACCTGAGGGAAGTGGACGTGCGTGTCGACGAGGCCGGGGAGCACGATGCCCTCGCGTAGGTCCACGACGTCCTCACCCGGGTGCCGCCCCAGGACGTCCGCGGCGGTGCCCCGCTCGACGATCGTCCCGTCGACGACGCGAAGGGCGATGTCGGCGTCGGCGCGCAGGACGTTGCCCGTCGGGCCGTCCCCGTCTGGGGTGTCGAGGAACGTGCCCCGGTAGATCGTCACGAGGTCGCCTCCGAACGGTCCCCAGCCGGAGCGGCCGACGCCGACGCCGAGGACGACGCCGGAGAGGCGGCGAACCTGCGCAGGAGATCGGCGGCCACGCTCACGGCGATGGTCGCCGGGTCCTTGCCGACGACGTCGGGCAGCCCGATGGGAGTAGTGATCCGGGACAGCGCCGCGTCGTCGTGACCCTCGCGGCGCAGGAGCACCTCGAAGCGACGCCACTTGGCCGACGACCCGATGAGGCCGATCGAGCCGAGGTGGCCGCTGCGCAGGGCCATGTCGCACAGCGCGGCGTCCTCGGCGTGGTCGTGGGTCATGACGAGCACGTGGGTGCCGCTCGGGACCTGGCCCAGCACGACCTCGGGCACGGGTGAGTGGTGCACGTGGATGCGGGCGACCGCGTCACCGAGCACGGTGAGCCGGCGCGGCTCGACGTGCTCGGCCCGCGAGTCGACGAGGTGCAGCTCGAGGTCGTGGCGCGCGAGGATGCGGGCGAGCTCGAGCCCGACGTGACCGACGCCGAAGATCGCGACGGCCGGTACGACGGCCAGCGGCTCCAGCAGGAGGGTCACCTCACCGCCGCAGCACTGCTGCCCGTGCTCGCTCGGTGCCTTGTCGCTCAACGACATCGTCATGGTCTGCGGCACGGTCTCGCCGCGGGCGATGAGCGCGCGGGCGCGCTCGACGGCCGTCGCCTCGAGGTTGCCGCCGCCGATGGTGTCCCACACGTCGTCGCTGGCCACGACCATCTTGGCCCCGGCCTCGCGGGGGGCGTGGCCGCGGACGGCAGTCACGGTCACGAGGACGCCGGCGCGCCTCTCACGGCGCAGCGCCTCGACGGCGCGCACCCAGTTCATCGTCCTGCTCCGGCCGTGACGCCGGCGGAGACCTGCTCGGAGTCGGGGCGCAGGCGCGGTGCGTCGTCCGACGGCTGCTCGGGGGCCGGCGCGTGGTCACCGAGGGTCATCCCGGCGCTCGCCGCGTGCTCGGTCGCGCGGTCGGCGGCGTGCTGGGCACGGGCTGACTCGATGGCCCAGTAGACGGCCTCCGGCGTGGCCGGTGAGGCGAGGTCGACGCTCGTGCCCTCGGGCCCGAACGCCGCGGCGGCCTGGCGCAGCGCCTCGCGCACCGAGAAGGCGAGCATGAGGGGCGGCTCCCCGACCGCCTTGGAGCCGTAGACCGCTCCCTCCTCGTGAGCGTGCTCGAGCAGCGACACGTTGAACACCTCGGGCATCTCGGAGAAGGACGGGAGCTTGTAGGTGCTCGCCGACTGGGTGGCGAGCCGGCCCCGTGCGGGTCCGTCGCTCTCGTCCCAGCGGAGGTCCTCGAGCGTGAGCCACCCGGCGCCCTGGACGAAGCCACCCTCGATCTGGCCGACGTCGACGAGAGGCGAGAGGCTGTCGCCGACGTCGTGCACGATGTCGACTCGGAGGGTCCGGTATGCGCCGGTGTAACCGTCGACCTCCACCTCGGTGGCGGCCACGCCGTAGGCGAAGTACTTGAACGGCGACCCCTGCATCTGTGAGGAGTCCCAGTGCAGGCCCTCGGTCCGGTAGAAGCCGGCCGCCCAGAGCTGGACGCGTTGGAAGTACGCCCGCTCGACGAGGTCATCCCATGCGATCTGCTCGCCGGCGCCTCCCACGGCGTGCGCGATGCCGTCGTCGAAGCGCACGTCACCCGGGTGCACGCCGAGGGTGCCGGCAGCGACCTGCGCCAGCCGTTCACGGATCTGCTCGCACGCGTTCTTGACCGCACCGCCGTTGAGGTCGGCGCCCGAGCTCGCCGCAGTGGCAGACGTGTTCGGCACCTTGTCGGTGCGGGTCGGCGCCAGTCGCACCCTGTGCAGCGGCACCCCGAGAGTCGTGGCAGCGACCTGCAGCATCTTCGTGTGCAGGCCCTGACCCATCTCCGTGCCGCCGTGGTTGATGAGGACGGAGCCGTCCTTGTAGACGTGGACGAGGGCTCCGGCCTGGTTGAAGGCGGTGAGGTTGAACGAGATGCCGAACTTCACCGGCGTGATCGCCAGGGCGCGCTTCGTGTCGTCGTGGCCGGCGTTGAACGCCTCGATCTCGGCCCTGCGCCGTTCGAGCTCACCGCCGGCGACGACGCTGTCCCAGGCCGTCACGAGCCGCTCCGGGTGCCGCACCGTCTGGCCGTAGGGCGTGCTCTGGCCGTCGACGTAGAAGTTGCGCCGCCTGAGCTCGGCGGGGTCGATCCCGAGCAGCGGGGCGCACCGGCCCAGGATGTCCTCGATGACGAGCATGCCCTGAGGTCCGCCGAACCCGCGGAACGCCGTCTGCGAGGTCTTGTGCGTCCGGGCGATGCGCCCGTTCACGCGGACGTCGGGGATCCAGTAGGCGTTGTCGATGTGGCACAGGGCCCGGGCGAGCACGGGCTCGGACAGGTCCAGGCTCCAGCCGCCGTCGGCCGTGAGGGTGGCGTCGAGGGCCTGGAGGCGCCCTTCCTCGTCGAACCCGACGCGCCACTCGGCGTGGAAGCCGTGTCGCTTGCCGGTCATGGTGATGTCCTGGGTCCGGTTGAGCCGCAGGCGAACCGGGCGACCGGTGAGGGTCGAGCCGAGGGCCGCGATGGCGGCCAGCCCGTGTGGCTGCATCTCCTTGCCCCCGAAGCCACCGCCCATCCGCAGGCACTGCACGGTGACCTCGTTGCTCGGGACGCCGAGGACGTGGGCGATGATCTCCTGGGTCTCGCTCGGGTGCTGGGTGCTCGACTGCGCGAAGATCTGGCCGTTCTCGTCGACGAGCGCGAGCGAGCAGTGGGTCTCGAGGTAGAAGTGCTCCTGCCCGGCGAACTCGATCTCGCCGCTGAGGACGCGGGCGGACCGGGCGAACGCGGCCTCGACGTCGCCCCGCTCGAGGCGTGGCTGAGCTCCCTGGAACGCCTCCGCGGCGATGGCCTCGCGGACGGTGACGATCGCGGGGTGGGGGTCGTAGTCGACCTCGACCGCGGCCGCGCCGAGGCGTGCGGCCTCGAGCGTCTCACCGAGCACCCAGCAGACGGCGTGGCCGACGTACATGACCTCGGTGGGGAAGAGCGGCTCGTCGTGCTTGACGCCGGCGTCGTTGACGCCCGGAACGTCGGCGGCGGTCAGGACCCGCACGACCCCGTCGACGGCGTAGGCGGGGTCGGTGCGGAGCGCCGTGACGGTGGCCCGGGCGTGGGGTGCCTGCACCGGCCAGGCATGCAGCACGTCGGCGGTGCGACCGACGAGGTCGTCGGTGTAGAGCGCGCGCCCGGTGACGTGGAGCGCTGCCGCCTCGTGCGGGATCTCTTGTCCGACAACGGGGTTCGTTGGTCGCTCGGAAAGCCGGCTCATGTTCCGACCTCCTCCTGCGTCGCGTGCTGGGCATGGAGCTTGAGCAGGGCCGTGCCGAGCATCGTGCTTCGGTAGGCCGCGCTGGCTCGGTGGTCGTCGAGTGGTGTGCCCTCGCGGCGCATCACCGCGGCCGCCTCGCGGACGACCCCCTTGCTCCACGCGCGGCCCTCGAGGGCGGCCTCAGTGGCCGACGCGCGGATCGGGGTGGCGGCGACACCGCCCAGGCCGATCCGGGCCCTGACGACGGTGCCGTCCTCGACGGTCACGGCGAAGCCCACGGCGACGCTGCTGATGTCGTCGAACCGGCGCTTCGCGATCTTGTGGAAGGCCGAGACGGGTGCGAGCGGCAGTGGGATCCGCACGGCGCGGATCACCTCGTCGGTGGTCCGGACCGTCTGCCGGTAGCCGGTGAAGTAGTCGGCCAGCGGCACCTCACGGTCTCCGCCGGGGGAGGCGAGGACGACGCCCGCCTCGAGGGCGAGGAGCGCCGGGGGCAGGTCGCCGATGGGGGAGCCGGTGCCGAGGTTGCCGCCGATCGTGGCGCCGTTGCGGATCAGGCGCGAGGCGAACTGGGGGAAGACCTCGGCGAGCAGCGGCACGCGCCCGGCCAGCCTGCTCTCGACCTCGGACAGGGTCAGGGCAGCACCGATCTCGATCGAGGTGTCGCCCACCTCGAGGCAGCGCAGCTCCTCGACCCGGTCGATCCCGATGACCTGGGGTGCTCTCACCCCGCGCAGGTTGACCTCGACGCCCCAGTCCGTCGAACCAGCGACGAGCACGGCGCCGGGGTGCTCGGCCATGAGGGCGAAGACGTCGGCGAGGTCGGCCGCTCGGGCGTAGCCGCCCGACGGCGCGCTGACCCGCGTCGCGACCGCTGTCGGTGCCGGCTGCCCCCGGCGGGCCGCGAGCACGTCGGACTCGCTGGGCTCACCCAACGCGTACGCGGCGTCGCGGATCGGCCGGTACCCGGTGCACCGGCACAGGTTGCCCGACAGGGCGTGCAGGTCGAAGCCGTTCGGTCCGTGCTCGTGCGCGGCACGCTGGTCGGGCTCCGTTGCGGTGGGCGCCTCGTCGTGTGCTGCGGCGCCGCTGCACCGGCCCGGGCGGTAGTACTCGGCCGCCATGCTGCACGCGAACCCCGGCGTGCAGTAGCCGCACTGCGAACCGCCACGCACGGCCAGCTCCTGCTGCACGGGGTGCAGCCTCGACGGGGTGCCCAGACCCTCGGCGGTCACGATCTCCTGGCCGTCGAGCGAGGCCGCCGGCACGAGGCACGCGTTGATGGCCGTCCAGGCGGTGCCCTCGGGCGTGCCACCCGTGCTGACGTCGGGGCGAGCGACCAGGATCGCGCACGCGCCGCACTCGCCCTCGGCGCAGCCCTCCTTCGCGCCGGTGAGCCCGCGCGACCGGATCAGGTCCAGCGCGGTAGTCCAGGCGGGCACGTCGTCGAGGCCGAAGCGCTCGCCGTTGACGGTGACCGACGGGGTCGGTGCGGTGGTCGAAGACGCCATTGTCCACTCCTCATGGTGCGAGGCACCGGGGTTCGACCGGTCGTGAAAGACGATCGGCCGCATGGTTGGGGGTGAACCGAGCCGCTGGTTATCCATGCAGAACAACGGTCGGGCGCTGCATCGATCGTACGCGGGGGCCCGCGTGAAGGGAAGGTTTGGCTCGGCTGTTATTCCACTATGTGGATATCAAGTTCCGGTCAGAGGAACTGGCGGGACAGCTTCGCGTGGCGGTTCACGTCTTTGTAGAGCAGGTACCGGAAGCGGCCCGGCCCACCCGCGTAGCAGGCCTGCGGGCAGAACGCGCGCAGCCACATGAAGTCACCCGCCTGCACCTCGACCCAGTCGTTGTTGAGCAGGTAGACCGCCTTGCCCTCGAGCACGTAGAGCCCGTGCTCCATGACGTGGGTCTCCGGGAAGGGGATCGCCCCGCCGGGCTCGAAGCTGACGATGGTGACGTGCATGTCGTGGCGCACGTCCATGGGGTCGACGAAGCGCTTCGTCGACCAGACGCCGTCCGTGCCGGGCATCGGCTCACCGGCGACGTCCGCCTCGTTCGTCACGAACGCCTCGGGCACCTCGATGCCCTCGACGGGCTCGTACGCCTTGCGCACCCAGTGGAACGTCGCCGGTGCGTCGGCCTCGTTGCGGAGGGTCCACGCCGCGCCCGGGGGCAGGAAGGCGTAGCCGCCCTCGGTGAGGTCGAAGGACTGGTCGTCGACGTCCAGCGTCAGGGCACCCCTCACGACGAACAGCACGCCCTCGGCGCCGGGGTCGAGCTCCGGCCGGCTGCTGCCTCCGCCGGGCGACACCTCGACGATGTACTGCGAGAACGTCTCGGCGAAACCGGACAGCGGCCGCGCGATGATCCACGTGCGGGTCTGGTCCCAGTGCGGCAGGGCGCTCGTGACGATGTCGCGCATCGTCCCGCGCGGCAACACGGCATACGCCTCGGTGAAGACGGCTCGGTCGGTCGTGAGGTCCGTCTGCGGCGGGAGCCCGCCGGTGGGGGAGTAGTACCTGGGCTGGTTCATGCGTCTCCTCTCCGCAGCAGCCGCCCACGCGGCGCTGCGTCGATGTCAACGGGTATGCCGTGCAGCCAGGTCTGGCGCACGACGCCCGTGAGCGTGCGGCCGGCATACGCCGACACGGGGTTCTTGTGGTGCAGGGCGGCCGGCTCGACGACGAACTCGTCGTCCGGGGCGAACACGGCCAGGTCGGCGTCGAGGCCCACGGCGATGCGTCCCTTGGCCGTGAGGCCGACCAGAGCGGCGGGGGCCTCGGCCATCCACCGGGCGACGTCCGGCAGGCCCAGGCCGCGGGCACGGGCGCCGGTCCACGTCGCCGCGAGGCCGAGCTGGAGCCCGGCGATGCCGCCCCAGGCCTTGCCGAAGTCGCCGCTGTCGAAGGCCTTGAGGTCGACCGTGCACGGTGAGTGGTCGGTGACGACGAGATCGATGTCGCCGCGAACGAGCCCGTCCCAGAGCCGGTCCCGGTTGGTGGCCTCGCGGATCGGCGGGCAGCACTTGAACTCGGTCGCCCCGTCGGAGATCTCCTCGGCGGCGAAGGTGAGGTAGTGCGGGCACGTCTCGACGCTGAGTGCGACCCCGTCGTCGCGGGCCGACCGGATCATCGGAAGGGCGTCGGAGCTCGACAGGTGGAGCACGTGAGCCCGGGCGCCGGTCCAGCGAGCCAGCTCGATGACCTGGGCGATGGCGAGGTTCTCGGCGCCGCGCGGGCGGGAGTGCAGGAAACCGGCATACGCCCTGCCGTCGGCCGGGTGCGCGTGCTCGATGGCGTGCGCGTCCTCGGCGTGCACGATCATGAGTGCGCCCAGGCGGGCCGTCTCGCGCATGGCCGCCTCGAAGTCGTCGGGCGGGAGGTGCGGGAACTCGTCGACGCCGGAGTGCAGCAGGAAGCACTTGAAGCCCAACACGCCCTCGTCGTGGAGCGGGCCGAGCTCCTCGAGGTTGCCCGGCACCGCTCCGCCCCAGAAGCCGACGTCGACGAACGCCTGGCCGCGCGCGACGTCGCGCTTCGCCTCCAGCGCGCGGACACTCGTCGTCGGAGGTACGGAGTTGAGGGGCATGTCGACGATCGTCGTGACCCCGCCACGGGCCGCGGCACGCGTGGCGCTCGTGAAGCCCTCCCACTCGGTGCGGCCGGGCTCGTTGACGTGCACGTGCGTGTCGACGAGGCCCGGAAGGAGCACCTCGTCGGGCCTCAGGTCGACGACGACGCGGGCCTCGAGCGTGTCCGCGGAGCGCTCCAGGTCATCGAGCGCCTCGGCCGTGCGGACCTCGACGACGCGCCCGTCCTGCACGCCGACGAGCGCGGCGGTGACGCGTCCGTCGACGACGGCGCGTGGTGCGCGGATCAGGGTGTCGAGAGCCATGCCGGGGACTCCTTCGTCGTGCCTTCGTGTCCGACCGTATGCCGTGCGGCCGAGCCCGGCGACCTCATGCGCGAAGCTCGCCCGAGGGACTGCGAGAGGCGCCGACCGATCGCCTCCAGGGCGGGTCCGGGCGCCGCGAGGGACGCCTCGACCGAACCGGCCTCGTCGGTCGTCGTGAGCACGTCGGCGAAGCCCGCGGCCGCCCACGTCTGCGGGTCGACCAGGCATCGGCCGGCGACCGCGACGACGGGCACGCCGGCCGCGCGCGCGGCCGCCGCGACCGCAGCAGGCGCCTTGCCGCGCAGGGTCTGCTCGTCGAGCGAGCCCTCCCCCGTGATGACGAGGTCGGCTCCGGTGAGCAGGTCGAGCAGCCCCGTGAGCTCGAAGACGAGCTCGGCCCCGGGTCTCGCGGCCGCCCCCAGAACGGCCGTGAGAGCGAACCCGACCCCACCGGCGGCTCCTGCTCCGGGGACGTCGCGGAGGTCGGCGCCCGTCGCCGACGCGACGACGTCGGCCCAGTGGCCGAGGGCGGCGTCGAGGCGGACGACGTCGACGGGGTCTGCCCCCTTCTGCGGACCGTAGACCGCTGCCGCGCCGTGTGGTCCGGTGAGCGGGTTGTCCACGTCGCAGGCGACGACGAGCTCGACCTGGCGGACCCGGCGGTGCAGGCCGCTGAGGTCGAGGGTCGTGACGCGAGCCAGCGCCGCGCCGCCCTCCGCGACCTCTCGTCCGTCTGCGTCCAGGGTCCGGGCTCCGAGGGCCCGCAGCAGGCCGGCCCCGCCGTCGGTGCCGGCGCTGCCGCCGACGCCGACGACGATGCGCCGGCAGCCCGCGTCGAGGGCTGCGACGATGACCTCACCGGTGCCGCGGCTCGTCGACGAGAGCGGTGCCGCACGTCCGTCGGGCAGACGGCCCAAGCCGCTGACGTCGGCGAGCTCGACGACGGCGTCGTCACCCCGGCGGGCCCACGACGTCGTCACCGGGACGCCGGTCGGGCCGGTCGCCCGGAGCCGCACGCGGTCGAAGCCGGCCGCGACGGCCGCGTCGACGGTGCCGTCACCGCCGTCAGCGACCGGGACCGTGACGACGTCGGCGCCCGGGCATCCCGCCAGGACACCCACGGCGAGGCAGGTCGCGACGGTGGCTGCGCTCAGGCTGCCCTTGAACTTGTCCGGGGCGATGACGACGCGAGGCATCGGCTCTCCTTCCTCGACGCTCAGTCGAGGTTCGCGTAGAGCGCGGTCGGGGCGTCGAGCTCGCTGAGGGCGAGCTCCTCGAACTCGGTGACGTTGCCGACCGAGGTCCCCATCGACACGTTGGTCACCCGCTCGAGGATGACCTCGACGATGACGGGCACCCGGTGCTCGACCATCAGCTTCTTCGCCTGCTCCAGCGCGGGCAGGATGTCGTCAGGCTCGGTGACGCGAATCGCCTTGCACCCCAGTCCTTCGGCGACCTTGACGTGGTCGACGCCGTAGCCGTTGACCTCCGGGGCGTTGACGTTGTCGAAGGAGAGCTGGACGCAGTAGTCCATGTCGAAGCCGCGCTGGGCCTGACGGATGAGCCCGAGGTACGCGTTGTTCACCAGCACGTGGATGTAGGGGATGTTGAACTGGGCGCCGACCGCGAGCTCCTCGATCATGAACTGGAAGTCGTAGTCACCGGACAGGGCCACGACGGTGGAGTCGGGGTCGGCCGTGGCCACCCCGAGGGCGGCGGGCACGGTCCAGCCGAGGGGTCCCGCCTGGCCGGCGTTGATCCAGTGGCGCGGCTGGTAGACGTGGAGCAGCTGGGCAGCCTGGATCTGGGAGAGGCCGATCGTGCTGACGTAGCGCACGTCGGCGCCGAAGGCCTTGTTCATCTCCTGGTAGACGCGCTGCGGCTTGATCGGCACGGCGTCGAAGTTCGTCTTGCGCCAGAGGGTGCGCTTGCGCTCGGCGCAGTCCGCCGCCCAGCCGGTGCGGTCGGGCAGACGACCAGCGTCACGGCGCTCGTGGGCCGCCTCGACGAACAGCTCGAGTGCCGCCTTCGCGTCGGAGACGATGCCGTAGTCGGGGGCGAAGACGCGCCCGATCTGGGTCGGCTCGATGTCGACGTGCACGAACGTGCGCCCCTGCGTGTAGGTCTCGAGGTCACCGGTGTGGCGGTTGGCCCACCGGTTGCCGATGCCGAGCACGAAGTCCGACGCGAGCAGCGTCGCGTTGCCGTAGCGGTGGCTCGTCTGGAGCCCGACCATGCCGACGTTGAGAGCGTGGTCGTCCGGGATCGTGCCCCAGCCCATGAGGGTCGGGACGACGGGCACGCCGGTCAGCTCGGCGAGCTCGACGAGCAGGTCGGCGGCGTCGGCGTTGATGATGCCGCCGCCGGCCACGATGAGCGGTCGCTCCGCCGACTCGAGCAGGTCGAGCGCCTTGTCGACCTGGCGTCGGCTCGCGGCCGGCTTGTAGACGGGCAGCGGCTCGTAGGTGTCGACGTCGAACTCGATCTCGGTCAGCTGCACGTCGATGGGCAGGTCGATGAGCACGGGCCCGGGGCGGCCGGACCGCATGAGGTGGAACGCCTGCTGGAAGGTGCCCGGCACCTGGGCGGCCTCGAGCACCGTCACCGCCATCTTCGTCAGGGGCTTGGCGATGGCGGCGATGTCGACGGCCTGGAAGTCCTCCTTGTGCAGCTTGGCGACCGGCGCCTGCCCGGTGATGCAGAGGATCGGGATGGAGTCGGCGCTCGCCGAATAGAGCCCGGTGATCATGTCGGTGCCGGCCGGACCGCTCGTGCCGACGCAGACGCCGATGTTGCCGGCCCTCGCGCGGGTCCAGCCCTCGGCCATGTGGGAGGCGCCCTCGACGTGCCGCGCGAGGGTGTGGTGCAGGCCCCCGTTGGTCTGCATCGCCTTGTAGAACGGGTTGATCGCTGCCCCCGGGAGGCCGAAGAGGTTGGTGATGCCCTCCTTCTTGAGGATCTCCACCGCTGCCTGGGCTGCTGTCATGCGTGCCATGTTCGTGTCCTTGCGTGGGCCACCCCACGGCATACGGCTGCTGTTCGGGCCGTATGCCGTCGGGCGAGGTCTGTCGGTCAGGCGGGCCGTTGGCCCGAGAGGCGCTGCACACCGCGGAGCAGGCCGGAGTGGTCGAGGCCGCCGTCGCCGTTGGCGCGGGCCGCGGCCATGAGCGTCGCGACGAGGTTGCCGAGCGGGAGTACGACGCCCGCCTCGCGGGCTGCAGAGCTGACGATGCCCATGTCCTTGTGGTGCAGGTCGATCCGGAAGCCGGGGTCGAAGGAGTCGGTCAGCATGTTGTCGCGCTTCTGGTCGAGCACCTTCGAGCCGGCGAGGCCGCCGCCGAGGACGGTGAGTGCCGCGTCGAGGTCGACGCCGTAGGCGCGGAGGAAGACGACGGCCTCCGCGAGCGCCTGGATGTTCGCCGCGACGATGAGCTGGTTCGCGGCCTTGACGGTCTGGCCGGCACCGTTGCCGCCGACGTGGACGACGGTGCCGCCGACCGTGTCGAGGATCGGCTTCGCCTCGGCGAAGTCCATATCGGAACCCCCGACCATGATCGACAGCGTCGCGTTGCGCGCCCCGGCCTCGCCGCCCGAGACCGGTGCGTCGAGCAGGCGGAAGCCCTTGGCGGCGGCCTCCGTCGCGAGCTCGGCGGTGACGTCGGGACGGATCGAGGAGAAGTCGATGACGAGGGTGCCGGGCTGGGCGTTCGCGAGGACGCCGTCGTCTCCGGTGAGGACCGCCTTGACGTCGGGCGAGTCGGGCACCATGACGGCGACGACGTCTGCGGCCTTGACCGCCTCGGCGATCGAGTCGGCGCCGCGCCCCCCGACCTCGACGAGCGGTCCGTAGCGGTCGGGGGTCAGGTTGTAGCCGACGACGTCGTAGCCGGCGTCGGCCAGGTGCACGGACATCGGGCTGCCCATGATGCCGAGTCCGATGAAGGCGATGGTGGTCATGTCGATCTCCTTGCGGTCAGTGGGATGTCTGGTGTGCGGGGGCGGTGAGCCAGGTGAGGCTCTCGGCCGTCGAGGTCGTCGGCGTGTACTCGAGGCCGACCCAGCCGGTGTAGCCGTGGTCGGCGAGAGCCTCGAGGTGGCGGTCGAGGTCCAGCCGCCCGGACCCCGGTTCGCCGCGGCCGGGCCAGTCGGCCACCTGGACGTGGGCCACCCGGTCGGCGTACGCGGTCACCGCGGAGTCCAGGTCGTCGCCGTTGTTGGCCAGGTGGAAGAGGTCGAGCAGGAAGCCGACGTTGTGCGCGCCCGCGGCCCGCACGTCGTCGACGACCGTGACGGCGTCGGCAGCCGTGCGCAGCGGGTAGGGCTTGGGACCGCTGACGGCCTCGACGAGGACCGTCGCGCCGATGCCGTCGGCCGCGTGGGCCGCGGCGATGATGCTCTCCCGGCCGAGCGCGTCCTGCTCCGCGGGCGTGGAGTCGCTGACGCGGTTGCCGTAGAGCGCGTTGAACGCGCTGACGCCGAGCCGCTCACCGATGCCGACGGCGACGTCGATGTTGTCCCGGAACTGCTTCACCCCGGAGGGGATCGAGAGCACGCCGCAGTCGGGGCCGGCCAGGTCGCCGGCGAAGAAGTTGAGCCCGGCCAGGCGCACACCGGCATCCCCGACGGCCCGGACGAGCTCCTCGACCTCGCGGTCGCCCGGCACCGGCTGCTCGGGCCACGGCCACCACAGCTCGATGGTGTCGAAGCCGGCGTCGCGGGCGGCCTGCGGGCGCTCGAGGAGGGGCAGCTCGGTGAAGAGCATCGAGCAGTTGGCCAGGTAGCGCAGGCCGGCGGGGGCGGCCGGGGCGGCCGGGGCGGCCGGGGTCCCGGAGGGCTGGTTCGTCGTCATCTCATCACTTCCGTAATGTGGAAACTAATTTCCGATATGCAAAACGGTAGGGCTCGAGACCCCGAGGGTCAAGGTCCGAGGTCTCGCTGTCCCACCTGGTGAACAGCGTTGTGCTGCAAGGGCCTACGACGTCACGAGTCGCCGCGCCACAGACACGTCGAATGGGCACTTTGCACCCGGGCCCGGGAACCCCGGTGCAAAGTGCCCACTCGACGGTGGTGGGTGGTGGGTGGTGGGTGGTGGGAAGCTGCCGGTGGGTGGCTCAGCTGCCGCGGTACGTGGAGTAGCCGAACGGGTTGAGCAGCAGCGGCACGTGGTAGTGCTCCTCGGCGTCGGCGACCGTGAACGCGATCGTCACCTCGGGGTAGAAGCCTCGGGTTCCGGTTGCCGCGAACCACGCACCGGTGTCGAAGCGGAGCCGGTAGTCGCCGGCGTCGAGCCGCTCGGGCCCGATCGAGGGGATGCGTCCGTCGGCGTCCGTCGTCCCGGTGCCGAGACTCTGCCCGGAAGCCGACTCGAGCGTGACCGTGAGGCCCTGCGCGGGACGCCCGGTGCTGGTGTCGAGGACGTGGGTCGAGAGCGTGCCCATCACAGCACCGACTCGAGCCGCAGCAGGGCGATCTCGCGCAGCTGGTCGACCGTCTCGGTCCGCTCTGCCTCGTCCCCGTTGCCCAGGCGCCGGCGCAGCTCGGCGAGGATCTCGTGTGCGGAGCGGCCCGCGGCGCGGATGAGGAAGACGCGGTCGAAGCGCTCCTCGTATGCCGTGTTGCCGGCCGCCAGCGCCGCCCGGACCTCGGTGTCGGCCGGGTCGACGCCCGCCTGCTCACGCGCCGAGAGCTCGGCGTCGTGCTGCGGGGCGCTGGCGCGCTCGCCGATCCGCGGGTGCCCGGCGAGCGCCGAGGCGAGCTCGCCGTCGTCGAGCCGGCGAGCTGCTCGGTCGGCGGCCTCGAACACGGCTGCGCGGGCGGCATACGGGCGTCCGGCGAGCACGTCGTCGGCCCAGCGGTCGACGCCGAGGCAGGCGAGCAGGCGGGCCCGCAGGGTGGCTGCCGGCTCCTCGTTGAAGGCCTCGAGGGTCCCCCCGGCCGCGGGGCTCGCGTCGGCCGCGGGGCTCGCGTCGGCCGCGGACGGGCTGGTGTCGGTCCGGTTGCTCATGCCATCTGGTCCACGTCGACGATGCGCGTACGCGCGCTGTGGATCGGGTTGGCGTCGGCGACGAGGTCGTCGAACCGGTAGGCCGCGATCTTGGAGATCTCGACGAGGGCCGCGGCATGCTCCTGGCTGGCGGAGTTGTTGAGGCGTTCCCAGCCGTGACGCAGGACCTGGGCGTAGGAGTCACGGTCACGCACGCACGTGACGAGCGGGACGCCGAAACGCTCACGGTACTGGCGCGTCAGCTCGGAGAGCTCCAGGTGGTCCTTCTCGTCGAGCCGCGTCAGGCCGCGGCTCGCCTGGTCGCGCAGCGAGTCCTCGCCCTCGTCGCCGCCGGCCACGCTCTCCGCGCCGAGGTCGGGGTAGGAGTCGATGAGCGCCAGCTGCTCCTCGGTCGTGGCGGAGAAGAGCGCCTCCTGGAACGCCTGGCGCAGGTCCTTCGTGTCGGCGAACGGGCGCTGGTCGTAGGCGCGCTCGACGACCCACGTCGGGCCCTGGAAGAGGCTGCCGAAGGTGTCGACGAACTGCTCCCGTGTCATCTCGTTGACCTCGCTGAGCCGGATCAGGGAGCCGGGGGTGCCTGCGACGGCGGGTCCGCGCCTCGACCCGACGTGGTGGAAGAGGAGGTTGAGCACGATCGCGGTGATGCTGCCGAGCGTGATGCCCGAGCCGAGGATGATCTGCGCCCAGTCGGGAACGGCCTTGGCGACGTCGGGCTGCGCGGTGACGTACATCGCGAGCCCGACGCTCGTGCCGACGATGACGACGTTGCGGTGGTCGTGGAAGTCCACGCGCGACAGGGTCTGGAAGCCGACGACGGCGACCGTGGCGAACATCGCGAGCGCGGCACCGCCGAGCACGGGGTGCGGGATGCCGGCGACGAGCGCCCCCGCCTTGGGGATGAGTCCGATGACGATCATGATCGCGCCGGCCATGGCCACGACGTAGCGGCTCTTGACCCGGGTCAGCCGCACGAGTCCGACGTTCTCGGCGAAGCACGTGTACGGGAAGGAGTTGAAGACGCCGCCGATCGTCGTGGCCATGCCGTCGGCTCGCAGCGCACGCGCGATGTCGTCGCGCTCGATGCGCTTCTCGACGATCTCGCCGGTGGCGAAGACGTCTCCCGTCGTCTCGACTGCCGTGATGAGCATGACGACGACCATCGAGATGATGGCTGCGACCGAGAACTTCGGCCAGCCGAAGTAGAACGGCGTGGTCACCCCGAACCATCCCGAGCTCGAGACGTCGGCGAAGTGGGCGTCTCCGAGCACCCAGGCGACGAGCGTGCCCGCGACGAGGCCGACCAGCACGGCGACCGTCGCCATGAACCCCTTGAAGACACGCTGGATCACGACGATGAGCGCGAGGGTGCCGAGGGCGTACGCCATGTTGCGCCCGCTCGCGGGGTCGAGGCCGGGCCCCGCGCCACCGACGGCGTCCGCCGCGGCGACAGGCAGCAGCGCGATGCCGATGATCGTGATGACCGAGCCGGTGACGACCGGGGGGAAGAAGCGGATCAGGCGGCTGAAGTACGGGGCGACGAAGAAGGTAAAGAGCCCCGCGACGATGACGGCGCCGTAGATGACGAGCAGTCCCTCGGTGCCGCCACCGGCCGCGAGGCCGATGGCGATCATGGGGGAGACGGCCGTGAACGTCACGCCCTGCAGCAGTGGCAGGCGCACGCCGATCTTCCAGAAGCCCACCGACTGGATGATCGAGGCGATGCCGCACGTGAAGAGGTCGGCGTTGATGAGGTGGATGAGCTCCTCGGTCGACAGGTCGATCGCGCTCGCGAGCAGGATCGGCACGATGACGGCCCCGGCGTAGAAGGCGAGGACGTGCTGGAAGCCGTAGACGAAGAGCTTCGGGGCGGGCAGGACCTCGTCGACGGGGTGGCGGGACCTGCGGGGGCGCGGGGACGGGGCCTGAGTGGCTCCGGTGGCAGCGGTGGTCATGGTGTGAATTCCCTTTCCGGTCAGCAGAAGCCGGGGGTTGCGAGCCAGGCCTCGGGGGCGGCCGGCACGTCGTCGCGCAGCACCGTCGCCTCGATGAGTCCGTAGGGCCGGTCGGCGGCGATGAAGACCTCGCCGTTGTTCTCGACGTCCGGGAAGGCGGAGAAGTCGACGAGGAAGTGGTGCTTGTTGGGAGCGGAGAACCGGATCTCGGCGATGTCGGAGTGCCGCTCCAGCACGGCCTGGCCCATCGCGTGCAGGGTCTCCTGCAGGGCGCGGCTGTACGTCGTCGCGAACACCTCGAGCAGGGTCTCGCGCACGCTCTCGAACGACTTGTTCCAGTCGCTGTCGGTGCCGACGTGGCGCCACCGGGCGACGAGAGACGTGGCGAGGATCCGGTCGTCGGTCTCGGCGAGGGTCGTGTACTCGTCCTTCAGGTAGCCCTTGAACTCCGAGCCCGTCGACTTGAGGACGACGAGGTCGGTGAGACCGGAGACGACATGCGTCGTCCGCTCGCCGGTCGTCTCGTGGCCGGGGCGCTCGACCGTGACGACCGTGGTGCGGGTGTCGCCGCCCCGGCGCACGAACGCGTGGTCGTGGCCGGTGTCGCCGACGGGGATGCGGTCCCACTGGTACTGCTCGACCTCGATGCGGGCGCCCGTGGCGGCGGGGGCGGCGTCGAGGAAGCGGCCGGCGAGGGCGAGTGCGTAGTCCTCGGGTGAGCTCACGCCGTGCTTCTTGGCATAGATGAAGGCGGTGTTCTTCTGCGTGTCCGTCGGAAGGATCTTCGACTGGTCGCCCGTCACGTGTGCGTCGGCGAAGTCACCGCGGAGCGACGTCGACACGTTGAGGTCGACGATCTCGTGGCGGGCGGTGTCTCGCGTGATGCGCACCACCCGGTTCTCAGCCTTGCCGTACTGGTTCGGTCCCAGAACGATGCTCATGTTTCAACTCCGTTGTCGATGCTGGCGGTTCTGTTTCGCGACGGTGCTTTCCAACAGGGTGCCGTGGTTGAGGTCGCGGTGGAGTGTGTTGCGCCTCCACTTGTCTGTGATTCCATGATGCGGAATTAAATTATCGAATAATGGAAGGATAGGCGGGGTCCTCCGGCGGCGTCAACGGGGCCGGGGAGCCGTCTCGCGTGCCGGGCGCGTCGCGCGTCAGGTGCCTCAGGCGCGGCGGGCCAGTCGGGCCAGGGCCGCACGGTCGAGTCCGCACCGCCTCACCGCATCGTCATCGTCGAGGGCGCCGCAGTCCAGGCCCCGAAGGACGAAGTCGGCGAGGGCGCGCGCTGTGGCCGGCTCGTCCATGAACGCCGACTCCCGCTGCGCGACGTAGTCATGCAGGCGCGTCGACGCCGCGGCGAAACCCTTGCGGTAGAAGGAGAACACGGCGGCGTACCGCGTCGGCAGCTGGGCCGGGTGCAGGTCCCACCCCTGGTAGTAGCCGCGCGCGAGGGAGCGGCCGACGAGCCGGTGGTGCAGGGCCCAGGCCGCGGCGACCGACTCGGGTCCGCCGACGGGGATGACGTTCGTCGACCCGTCGGAGAGCCGGACGCCCGTCTCGGCTGCGGCCACCTGCATGACGGCCTTGGCGTGGTCGGCCGCGGGATGGTCCATGGCCTGGAACTCGGCCGCGATACCGATGGAGGCGGAGTAGTCATACGTGCCGTAGTGCAGCCCGGTGCAGCGGCCGGCGGCCGCGTGGACCATCCGGGCGACGAGCGCCGTGCCGTCCGGGCCGAGGATCGACTGCGGCGTCTCGACCTGGATCTCGAAGCCGAGTGGAGTCGTCAGTCCGACCCCTGCCTCGATCCGCTGGGCTGCAAGCACCATGGCCTCGACCTGGTCGACGCTCGTCACCTTGGGCAGCGTGACCACGAAGCCGGTTGGGAGGGAACCGTCCTGACACAGCTGTTCGAGGAACCGGACCAGGGTGCGAAGACCCCGCCGCCGGGTCGGCGACTCGAACGACTTGAAGCGGATGCCCGTGAAGGGCGGGGCCGTTCCCTGCTCCATGGAGGAGCGCAGCTCTCGGGCTGCCCGATCGACGGCGGCGTCCTCCTCGGCGTCCGGGCGGGTGCCGTACCCGTCCTCGAAGTCGATCCTCAGGTCCTCGACGGGCTCGCTCGCGAGCTTGCGGCGGACCGCCTCCTCGAGGGCGTCGTCACCGACGATGCGGGCGAACGCGTCGTGGTGCAGGTCGACCGCGGCGGTCGCCGCGGCGCCCCAGGCCGCTGTGAGGCCGGCGTCGTAGCGGTCGGCCGGGACATAGACCGTGTGCACGGGCTGCCGACCCGCCCGCGGCCCGGGAAAGCGTCGGGCGAGCTCCCGGTCCGCGTCGCGGAGGCGCTCGTCGAGCGCATCGGCGAGCGCCGCCACGTCGACCCCCGCTCCCCGGGCTTGGTGGTCGGTGGTCTGGTCGGTGGTCTGGTGGGACGGCTGGTCGGTGGGCTGGTCGGTGGGCTGGTCGGTGGGCTGGTCGGTGGGCTGGGTCGGCATGGCTCAACTCTCTCGCAGTTTCTGTTCTGCGGATAATAACTTCTGCAATGTGGAAGTCAACGCACGCTCAAGGGAGGAACGGCGCCCACGGACCGGGGTGGAGAGACGATGGAGATGGCCGGTGGATCGGCCCCGGCCTCATCCGAGGAGGCACCCACCATGAACGGCCAGGTTCGGACCAGGCACGGCATCGTCGTCGGCTACGACGGCTCGACGGGATCACGGCTCGCGCTGACGTGGGCCGCGGAGACGGCCCGACTCCGGGGAGCGCATCTCACGCTGGTGCACGGCGTCGACGTGACGACCGTCCCCGCGCGCCCAGCCATGGACCATTCGCCGGTGGAGCCGTCGTACGAGAGTGCGGCGAAGGCTCTCGTCGACGAGGGTGCGGAGCGCGTCGGACGCCTGCTGGACGCCTCGCGCGTCGAGACCCAGTACTGGCTGGGCAGCTCGGCCGCCCAGCTCGTGGAGATGTCCAGGGACGCTGACCTCGTCGTCGTCGGCAGCAGGGGCCGCGGCCGACTGCTGGCGGGCCTCCTCGGCTCGACGTCGTACTCCGTCGCCGCCCACGCGCACTGCCCCGTCGTCGTGGTCCGCGGACCGGGAGGGCACGACACCCAGGACATGCGCGCGCCTGCGCGCCCCGGCCCGGAGCGCGACGTCGTCGTGGGAGTGGACGACTCCGACGCCGCGGCACGCGCCGTCGACGCTGCGGCCGTCGTGGCCGAGCAGGAGACGGCCACCTTGCACATCGTCCGTGTCGCGCGCTCGCCCTCGATGGAGGCCTGGACCTACGCCGAGACGGCCAGGGGCGGCACGGAGGAGACGCACGCGATCCGCGACCATGCCGAGCAGTCCGTGACGCGCTCGGCGGACCGCGTGCGTGC
This sequence comes from Terrabacter sp. GCM10028922, assembly GCF_042666095.1. Taxonomy (NCBI): domain Bacteria; kingdom Bacillati; phylum Actinomycetota; class Actinomycetes; order Micrococcales; family Intrasporangiaceae; genus Terrabacter; species Terrabacter sp. GCM10028922. The sequence goes on from NZ_JBHTFG010000006.1 coordinate 448,653, forward strand.
GCAGCACCCCGAGGTCGAGGTGACCACCGAGGTGCTCTACGGCGATCCCGGACAGTCGCTCGCCGACCTGGGGGCGACCGCCGGGCTCATCGTCGTCGGCTCGCGCGGGCACGGAGGATTCACCGGGATGCTGCTCGGCTCGGTGAGCCACCGCGTCATCCACGACGCGACCTGCCCGGTGATGGTCGTGAGGTGACCTCAGGCGTCGAGGGTCTGTGCGAACCGGCCGAGTGCGTCGTCCCAGCGTGACTTGTCGCCGGCGCCGTCCTCGGCGATGCCCTGGCCCTCGTGGTAGAGGTCGACGCGCGTGCCGTCACCGTCCGGCTTGAGCTGGAGGTCGACGATGCTGAGGGGGCCGTCCTCGTGCGGGTGCCACGAGACGCGAATCTGCTCCAGCGGGTGGTAGCTGCGCACCACGCCGTGGGGTCCCTCGGCGCTGTGCCAGGACTCTCCCTTGCTGCCGAGCGTGACGCCCGGGCCGAGCAGGGCCTCGGTGCCACGTGCACTGATCAGGTGCTGCCACACCTGCGGGACTGGCGCACCCAGCGTGACGCTCGAGTGCACGCCCGCAGGAGATCCCTCGAAGTCCGCGTCCTCGGCGTACTCGGGGATCGACTGGGTTGAACTGCTCATGGGTACCTCCGTGTCGCTCGGACCGGCCCCTCATGGGCCCGACCCACCACAGACAGTCGACCAAAGACTGGCCCGGATCACAATGGTCTGGGCCGTGGGATGTGGGCGTCCGACCCCTCAGCCGGTGAAGCCGGCGCGCCGGAGCGCCTCGGCCATCGCGCTGTCGACGGGAGCGTCGTCTCGGCGCTGCCGGCCTGCCGGTCCACCCTGCCCCCGCCCCTGCGTCTGTCGCTGACCCTGTCCAGCCTGCCGCTGACCCGGTCGCGGTGGCTGACCACCCCCGCCACGCTGGCCTGCACCGGACCCGCGCTGGCCGCCCTGCGCGGTGCCGCCCGGCGTCACCTCGTCGTCGAGGCGCAGTGTCAGCGAGATGCGCTTGCGAGGCACGTCGACGTCGAGCACCTTGACCATGACGACGTCGCCGGGCTTGACGACCTCGCGTGGGTCGCGCACGAAGCTCTTCGAGAGTGCGGAGACGTGGGCGAGGCCGTCCTGGTGCACGCCGACGTCGATGAACGCGCCGAAGGCCGCGACGTTCGTGACGACGCCCTCGAGCGTCATGCCGGGCCTCAGGTGCTTGATCTCCTCGACACCCTCCTTGAAGGTGGCCGTCCTGAACGTCGGTCGCGGGTCGCGGCCCGGCTTGTCGAGCTCGCTGAGGATGTCGGTGACGGTCGGGAGCCCGAACGTGTCGTCGACGAAGTCGGCAGGCCGGATCGCCTGGAGCGCAGGGGTGTTCCCGATCAGTGAGGTGAGCTTCCGGCCCGTGGACTCGAGCATGCGGCGGACGACCGGGTAGGCCTCCGGGTGCACCGCCGACGCGTCGAGCGGGTCGTCGCCCCCGGGAATGCGGAGGAAGCCCGCCGCCTGCTCGAACGCCTTGGGCCCGAGGCGCGGCACGTCCTTGAGGGCCCTCCGGGTGCGGAACGGCCCGGTCGCGTCGCGGTGCGCCACGATGCTGTCGGCGAGGCCGGGCGTGATGCCCGAGACGCGGGTCAGCAGGGGAGCGGAGGCGGTGTTGACGTCGACCCCGACAGCGTTGACGCAGTCCTCGACGACCGCGTCGAGAGACCGCGACAGCGCGGTCTGGCTGAGGTCGTGCTGGTACTGGCCGACGCCGATCGACTTCGGGTCGATCTTGACGAGCTCGGCGAGCGGGTCCTGCAGGCGCCGCGCGATCGACACGGCGCCGCGGAGGGAGACGTCCATGCCTGGCAGCTCCTGCGACGCGAAGGCCGACGCGGAGTAGACCGATGCGCCGGCCTCGGAGACGACCGCCGTCGCCAGCCCGAGCTCCGGGTGGCGCTTGACGAGTTCTGCGGCGAGCCGGTCGGTCTCGCGCGAGGCCGTGCCGTTGCCGATGGCCACGAGCTCGACGGAGTGCTCCTTGGCCAGCCTCGCGAAGGTGGTGATCGAGCGGTCCCACTGGTTCTGCGGGACGTGTGGGTAGATGACCTCGGTGGCGACGACGCGGCCGGTCCCGTCGACGACCGCGACCTTGACGCCCGTGCGGAAGCCCGGGTCGAGGCCCATCGTGGCACGCGCACCGGCAGGGGCAGCGAGCAGCAGGTCGCGCAGGTTGGCGGCGAACACGCGTACGGCCTCCTCCTCGGCGGCGCGGCGCAGCTGCATCCGCGCGTCGATGCCGAGGTGGACGAGGATCTTCGTGCGCCAGGCCCAGCGGACCGTGTCGGCGAGCCACTTGTCCGCGGGGCGGCCGCCGTTCTCGACACCGAAGCGGCGGGCGATGGAGCGCTCGTATGCCGTGGGGCCGGGTTGCTGCTCGGCGGCTGGGTCCTCGGGGTGGATCTCGAGCGAGAGGATGTCCTCCTTCTCGCCGCGGAAGAGCGCGAGGATGCGGTGAGACGGGAGCTTCGACAGCGGCTCGGTGAACTCGAAGTAGTCGGAGAACTTCGCGCCTTCCTCCTCCTTTCCCGATCGGACGCGCGACCCGAGGTGGCCCTGCCGCCAGACACGCTCGCGCAGGTCTCCGATGAGGTCGGCGTCCTCGGCGAAGCGTTCGACCAGGATGGCGCGGGCTCCCTCGAGAGCGGCAGCGGCGTCTGCGACGGCTCGCTCCGGGTCCACGAATGCGGCTGCGGCCGTATCGGGCTCGGTCTCAGGGGAGCCGATCAGCAGGTCGGCGAGGGGCTCGAGGCCGGCTTCGCGAGCGATCTGCGCCTTGGTGCGGCGCTTGGGCTTGAAGGGGAGGTAGATGTCCTCGAGGCGTGCCTTCGTCTCGGCTGCGAGGATCTGCGCGCGGAGGGTGTCGTCGAGCTTGCCCTGCTCCTCGACCGAGGCGAGCACGGCCGCGCGGCGCTCCTCGAGCTCCCTGAGGTAGCCGAGACGCTCCTCGAGCGTGCGCAGCTGCGCGTCGTCGAGCCCGCCCGTGGCCTCCTTGCGGTAGCGCGCGACGAACGGGACGGTCGAGCCCCCGTCGAGCAGACCGACGGCTGCGGTCACCTGGCCGTCGCGAACTCCGAGCTCTTCGGCGATGCGACGCTCGATCGACTGCACACCCACAGAATCCCACTCCTTGTCACCGACGCCTGAGGCACGCATTCTGCCGGGCACGAGATCGCGGCCGGACGGCGACCCACCGAGCGAGTGCACGCGCCGACGCCGGGCGGGCCGGCGAGGCGGCCGGGCGCCCACCCACGGCGAGCCGTTGCGGTCGGGAGCCCACGGGCGGACCCTTGAGCGGGGCTGTCACGAGGCCCCCGAGGTAGTCGCACACGAGGGAGGGAGGCCGCCATGAGCGAGCCGGCGATCGTCACGGTGCCCGTCGAGGTGCCGGAGGGGCTCAACGTCATCCTCGGACAGTCCCATTTCATCAAGACCGTCGAGGACCTCTACGAGGCACTCGTCGGCAGCTCGCCGCACCTTCACTTCGGCATCGCGTTCTGCGAGGCCTCCGGCCCACGCCTCGTCCGTCGGTCGGGCAACGACGACGAGCTCGTCGGCCTGGCGGTCGACGCAGCCGTCGCCGTGGGGGCCGGGCACTCGTTCGTCGTGTTCCTGCGTGACGGCTTCCCGGTCAACGTCCTCAACCAGATCAAGGTGGTTCCTGAGGTGTGCCACGTCTACGCCGCGACAGCCAACCCGCTCGAGGTCGTCGTCGTGCAGACCGACCAGGGGCGCGGCATCCTCGCGGTCGTCGACGGCGCATCGCCGCTCGGCGTGGAGACCGAGGAGGACGAACGCGCCCGGCACGCGCTCTTGCGCACGATCGGGTACAAGCTCTGACCGTGGGTGACCGGGTGCACGAGCACCGACGGCGTTCGGTCAGTTCGCGAGCAGGGCCTTGAGCGTCGCGCGCTCGGAGGCGGGCACGTAGCTGGCGTAGTAGTCGTAGAGGCTGTGCAGGGAGGCGTGCGCCGCGGCCGGGCCGTCGCCTTCACGGATGGCGGTGAGCACCTGCTCGTGGTGGGTGAGCGACCGCTTCATGAGCGCCTTCGAGTTGCGTGCGTGGGCGATCTTGTCGGAGATGAGCGAGAGGACGGTGTCGCGTACGACGGCGTTGCTCACCTGGATCAGCGTGTTGCCGCTGGCGCGGGCGATGGCCTCGTGGAAGGCGAAGTCGGCCTCGCTGAACGACGTGTAGCCGCCGCTGACCGCCCCGCGCATCCGCTCGATGGCCGCCTCCATCTCGGCGAGCTGCTCGTCGGTGCGCAGGATGGCGGCGAGCCGGTTCGCCGTCGAGTCGAGCATCATCCGTGAGACGAGCAGCTGCGCGAGAGTCAGGTGCTCGGCCCGGGCGAGGCGGCGCATCTGCTTCGTCAGCCCGCCTGCCGTGACGGGCAGGATCTCCGGGCCGTTGGGGTCGCCGGGTCGGGAGCGCACGACGCCGTTGCTGGACAGCACCCGCAACGCCTCGCGCACGGTGGCCCGGCTCGTTCCGAACTGGACGACGAGCTCGCGCTCGCTCGGCAGGCGCTGCCCCGGCCGCAGCTCACCCCTGGCGATGGCCTCCTCGATCTGCTCGACGATGCGCTCGTAGAGCCGCACCGGACGCACCTGCTCGAACCCCCGCGGGTCCCCGGCTGTCTCAGTCATGCGCCCGCACCTGCTTCGGGGATGGGCCAGGCAGGTGTCGCCTCGGCCCCTCGGTGCTGCTCGTACCAGTCGACGGCACGGAGCACACCCACGTCGTCGAAGCGTCGGCCGGACACCTGCAGCCCGATGGTGCGTCCGTCGGACGTGAACCCGCAGTTCACGCTGGCCGCCGGCTGGCCGGACATGTTGTACGGGGCGGTGAAGCCGATGTGCGCCATGCCCTCGTCGGTCTCGCCCCAGGGCATCGGCCACTCCGCTGGGAACGCGGCCACCGGTGCCACCGGCGAGAGCACGAAGTCGAAGGCCTCGGTCGCCGTCACCGTGGCCCGCTGCAGGGTCATGATGCTCGCGTAGTCGCGCAGCACGGACCGGCCGTCGACGTCAGCCACGGCGAGAACCCACCGCTGGATGAAGGGCAGGACGCGCTCGCGGGCGTCCTGCGCCAAGGCCTCGAAGTCGACGAGCGACCGCACGCGCCAGAACTGGTCGAGGTCGGCGAGCATCCGCTCCGTCATGAACGGCGGGACCTCTGCCACCCTCGCACCCGCCGCCGCGAACACCTCCGCCGCGTGCTCGACGGCGGTGCGCACCTCGGGATCGAGCGGCATCCCGCACCCGGCGTCGAGATGCAGGCCGATGCGCAACCGCGTCACGTCGAACGCCGCGGGGTCGAGGGACAGGTCGAGCTCGGCGGGAGGCAGGCTCGTCCAGTCGCGTGGGTCGGGACGGCTGATCACCGACATCAGGAGCGCCGCGTCCGGCGCGGACCGCGTCATCGGGCCGGCCGCGCGCCCGAGGTAGGGCGCGTCGAGCGGCACCCGGCCCGCGCTCGGCTTGAGAGTGGTGAGCCCGAGCCAGGTGCCCGGCAGCCGGATGGAGCCACCGATGTCGGTGCCGACGTGCAGTGGCCCGTAGCCGGCGGCGGCCGCCGCCCCGGCGCCCGAGCTCGACCCCCCGGTGGTGAGGACAGGGTTCCAGGGGGATCGGGTGATGCCGTGCAGGCTCGACACGCCGGAGCTGAGCATCCCCCAGTCGGGCATGACGGTGGAGCCGAGGATGACGCCCCCGGCCTCCTCGATGCGTTCCACGACCGGGCTGCTGCGCTCGGGCCACACGGGTGTGAGGCCGGCGTTTCCGGCGGGCATGGGGACGCCCGCGCGGGCCAGATTCTCCTTGACGGTCAAGGGAACTCCGTCGACCGGACCGATCGGCTCGCCCTTGCTCCAGCGCTTCTCGCTGCGTGTCGCGGCGTCCTCTGCACCCTCGAGGTCGAGCTGCCAGAACGCGTTGAGCTGCGGCTCGCGCGCCTCGATCACCGACGCGACATCGTGCAGCACGTCGACCGGGGAGAGGTCCCCGGTCCGGTAGGCCGCCACGAGCTCTGTCGCGGTGAGGTTCGCCGCTCGCGAAGAGGAGTTCGTCATCGATGCCCTTCCCTCATGGACGGCCGTGGGGCCGTCTGGCGGACCGGACGAACCCTTGACATCCGGCCTGATGAGAGCAACCGTACCTGTCAATGCAGAAAAGTCCACTGGTCAGACCAGTGGATGAGGCTGGGTCGACGACGACCCATCCGGACGGACGGAGAACCATGACGGTGCGACTCGCAGTGATCCCTGGCGACGGTGTCGGGCCCGAGGTCGTCGCGGCCACCGTGCCGGTGTTGCGTGCCGCTCTCGAGCAGCAGGGGGAACGGCTCGAGACCACCGAGCTCGACTGGGGCGGTGAGCGGTTCCTCCGGGAAGGTGCGGCCATGCCGGCCGACGGCGCGAGCACCATCCGGGCCCACGACGCGGCACTCTTCGGGGCGGTGGGACGTCCCGACGTGCCCGACCACGAGCTGGTCTGGGGCCTGATCATCGGGCTGCGCCAGCAGCTCGACCTCGCCGTCAACATCCGCCCCGTACGCGCGTTCCCCGGCGTGCCGAGCAAGGTGCGCGACGTCGAGGGTGTCGACCTGGTGATCGTGCGGGAGAACACCGAGGGTGAGTACGTCGGCGCAGGTGGCCTCGCCCACGCCGGCACCGGCCACGACCTCGGCATCGAGGTGGCCGTCCACTCGCGCCGTGCCATAGAGCGTGCCGCGGAGCACGCCTTCAGCCTCGCCGAGCAGCGCACCGGACGGCTCGCGCTGGTCACGAAGTCGAACGCGATGAAGCACGGCTACCCGCTCTGGGACGCCGTCGTACGCGAGGTCGGGCAGCGCCATCCCGACGTCGAGCTCGAGATCGTGCTCGTCGACGCCATGGCAGCGCGCATGGTGCAGAGTCCCCGCTCGCTCGACGTGCTGCTCGCGGGCAACCTCTTCGGCGACATCCTCAGCGACCTCGCCGCCGTCCTCGCCGGCGGGATGGGGATGGCGCCGAGCGCGAACATCCTGCCCGGCAGTGACGTGCCCGGCGTCTACGAGCCGGTGCACGGCTCCGCACCCGACATCGCGGGACGTGGCATCGCCAACCCGACGGCCTGCATCCTCTCCGGCGCGATGCTCCTCGACGACCTCGGCCACGAGGCCGCGGCCAAGGCTGTCCGGGAGGCCCTGGCTGCAACCCTGACCACACCGGTCAACCACACCCCAGACCTCGGTGGCTCGGCGAGCACCTCCCAGCTCGGCGCCGCGGTCCTGCACGAGATGGAGACACGATGAAGCACACCCGCACGGGCATGGCAGCGGCCAGCGTCCTGCTCCTCGCCCTCACGGCCGCCTGCTCGGCCGGGTCGGGCACGTCGACGTCCGGCGGCACCGGTGGCAACGGTGGAGCAGGGGCCGACAAGAACCTCACCGTCGGCCTCGTCGCGGAGCCTGCCAGCCTCGACTTCACCACGAAGGACGGCGCCGCGATCCCGCAGGCCCTCCTCGACAACGTCTACGAGACGCTCGTCAAGGTCGACCAGGACGGACAGATCAAGCCGGCCCTCGCCAAGGCGTACAAGGTCAGCGACGACGGCAAGACCTACACCTTCGACCTCGTCGACAACGCGAAGTTCAGCGACGGGCAGCCCTTCACGGCCAAGGACGCCGCGTTCTCGATCAACCGGGTCAAGACGGACTGGACGGTCTCCCTCAAGGCGTCGATGGAGGTTGTGCAGGACGCCAAGGCGCTCAGTGACACGCAGCTGCAGGTGACGCTCAGCAAGCCGAGCAACAACTGGCTCTACAAGATGTCGACCCGCGTCGGCGCGATGATGACCGAGAAGGGCGTGGCCGACCTCGCCACGAAGCCCGTGGGCACCGGCCCGTACGTCTTCCAGACGTGGAAGCGGGGCGACTCCATCAGCCTCAAGGCGAACCCGAGCTACTGGGGCACCAAGCCGTACTTCGAGCAGGTCACGCTCAAGTACTTCAAGGACCCGACGGCGCTCAACAACGCCCTGCTCACGGGCACGATCAACGTCATCGGCACGGTGCAGGCACCGGAGTCGCTCGCGCAGTTCGAGGGCAACGACAAGTACCAGATCATCGAGGGCACGACGAACGGCGAGGTGCTGCTCTCGTTCAACAACGGCAAGGCACCGTTCGACGACCTCAAGGTGCGCCAGGCGGCGCGGTACGCCATCGACCACAAGGCCCTGCTCGACACCTGCTGGGCGGGGCGAGGCACCCTGATCGGCAGCATGGTGCCGCCGACCGACCCGTGGTACGAGGACCTGACCAGCCTGTACCCGCACGACCTCGCGAAGGCCAAGGCTCTCGTCGCCGAGACGAACGCGGCTGCCACGCCGGTGCGACTGCGCATCCCGTCGCTGCCCTACGCCGTCTCATGCGGCCAGGTCGTCAAGAGCCAGCTCGAGCAGGCCGGCTTCAAGGTGACCCTCGACCAGCTCGAGTTCCCGGCCGTGTGGCTGACGACGGTGTTCACCGACGCCGACTACGACATGTCGATCGTCGCGCACGTCGAGCCGCGCGACCTGCCCGCCGTGTTCGGTGACCCGAAGTACTACACGCGCTACGACAACAAGCAGCTGCAGAGCGACCTCGCAGCCGCCGACGCCGGCACACCGGAGGAGCAGGTGACGCTCATGAAGAAGGCCGCCAAGGAGCTGTCGCAGGATGCCGCCGGCGACTTCCTCTTCCTGCTGCCGAACCTCATCGTCGCCGAGAAGGGCATCACCGGCCTGCCGAAGAACGCCATCACCGAGTCGTTCGACCTGAGCGGTCTCGCCCGCTCCTGACGTGTGACGCCCCGGCCGCGTCGCCGGCCGGGGCATCGCAGCCTCTCACTCGACCGACTCCACCCCGACCACCTCCACCCGCCGCGCGACCTCGACAGGACACCATGCTGCTCCAGATCGTCAGACGCACCGCGATCCTGCTCGCCAGCCTCGTCGTCAGCTCCGTGCTCGTCTTCGCCTTCATGGTGCTGCTGCCGGGCGACCCCGCCCGCGTCGCCCTCGGCGTCAACGCGTCGGAGGCGGCGGTCACCCAGCTGCGCCAGGAGTTCGGGCTCGACCGCCCCCTCGTGGCCCAGTACCTCTCCTGGGTCGGTGGGCTCGTGCGGTTCGACCTCGGCACGAGCTACGTGTCCAGGGCCGAGATCGCTCCGCAGATCGTCGACCGCCTGCAGGTGACGATGTGGCTCGTCATCTGCGCGATGGTGCTCGCCGTCGTCATCGCCGTGCCGTTCGGCACGCTGATGGCGCTGCGCCACCGCCGACCGAGCGGCCTCGTCCTCTCGGCCATCTCGCAGGTGGGTGTCGCCGTGCCCGCGTTCCTCGCCGGCATCCTGCTCATCACCGTGTTCGCCGTGAAGCTGCAGTGGCTGCCGGCCAACGGCTGGACACCGCCGAACGAGGACCCCGCCCAGTTCCTGCGCCAGCTCATCCTGCCCGTGCTGTCCCTCGGCCTCGTCCAGGGGGCGGTGCTGACGCGCTACGTGCGCAGCGCCATCCTCGACGTGCAGCGGGAGGACTACATCCGCACCGCGCGGGCGAAGGGGCTCAGCCGGGCGCGGGCCCTGCGGCGGCACGGATTCCGCAACGCCGCCATCCCGGTCGTGACGGTCCTCGCCCTTCAGCTCGCGACCCTGCTCATCGGGGCTGTCGTCGTCGAGCGGGTGTTCGTCATCCCGGGTCTCGGCAGCCTGCTCCTCGACCAGGTGAGCAACCGCGACCTGATCTTCGTCCAGGACGTCGTCATGCTCCTCGTCTTCGCCGTGCTGTTCGTCAACTTCGTCGTCGACCTGCTCTACCTCGTCATCGACCCGAGACTGAAGGTGGCTGCCCGATGAGCTCCGAACCGATCCGTCCGGCAGCGTCGCTCGACGCTCCCGTCTCGGCAGTCCCCGTGGTGGACGTCGCTGTCGCCGGCTCGCCGGTGCGCCGCCGGCCGGGTGCCAGCTTCTTCGTCGGAGCCGCGATCGTCGGCCTCGTCGCACTCATGGCGGTCGTCTCGTTCGTGTGGACGCCGTACGACCCGACGTTCGTCGACGCCGCCGCACGGCTGCGTGGCGTGGGCGACGCCGGGCACCTCCTCGGCACCGACAAGCTCGGCCGCGACGTTCTCAGCCAGATTCTCGTCGGGGCCCGCACGACCCTCTTCGTCGGCATCGTCGCGGTCGGCGTCGCCGGGGTCATCGGCGTGCCGCTCGGCATCGTCGCCGCGATGGCGCCGCGGTGGCTCGGCGAGACGCTGATGCGCGGCATCGACCTGCTGCTCGCCTTCCCCGCGCTGCTCCTCGCCATCATGTTCACCGCCGTGTACGGGGGCAGCACCCTCGTCGCGATGGTCGCCATCGGCATCGCGTCCGTGCCGAGCTTCGTGCGTCTGGTGCGCAGTGGCGCGCTCCAGGTGCTCAGCACCGAGTACGTCCTGGCGGCGCGCGCGGCCGGGCGCGGGCCGTGGGCGATCGGGCTGCGCCACGTGCTGCCCAACGTCAGCGGGCTCGTCATCGTGCAGGCGTCGGTCTCCTTCGCCATCGCCGTGCTGGCCGAGGCCGCCCTGTCGTTCCTCGGTTACGGAACGCCCCCGCCGACGCCGAGCTGGGGCCGGATGCTCCAGGAGAGCCAGGAGCTGCTCTTCGCGGCCCCGCGCCTCGCCATCATCCCGGGCGTCGCCATCGCGCTGGCCGTGCTCGGGTTCAACCTGCTCGGTGACGGCCTGCGCGACCACTACGACCCGCGACTGGAGGACCGACGATGAGCGCCGTTGCAACGCAACAGAGCCCAGCGGTATCCGGCTCTTCGAGAGTGCTCGACGTGGAGGGTCTCGACGTGCGGCTCGGGCGGTTCCACCTGCTGCACGACGTCAGCTTCACCATCGACCGCGGCGAGCGCGTCGGGCTCATCGGGGAGTCCGGGTCGGGCAAGTCGCTGACGAGCCTCGCGCTGCTCGGGCTGCTTCCCGAGGACGCCCGGATCGGCGGCTCGGTGCGCCTCGCCGGTGTGGGGTACGACCTCGTCGGTGCGCGCGAGCGCGACCTCGCGCAGGTGCGGGGGCGGGACGTCGCGATGGTGTTCCAGGAGCCGATGACGGCGCTCAACCCGACGATGCGCGTCGGCGACCAGGTCGCGGAGGCGATCACCATCCACGCCGGCCGGTCATCGCGTGCCGGCGGGGCCCGTACCGACCGCGCCGGAGTGCGCAGCCGGACGGTCGAGCTGCTCGACCAGGTGGGTCTGCCGAACCCGGCCGACGCCGCTCGCGCCTACCCGCACCAGCTCTCGGGTGGCCAGCGCCAGCGCGTGGTCCTCGCCATCGCACTGGCCAACGACCCGGCCCTGCTCGTCTGCGACGAGCCGACGACGGCCCTCGACGTGACCGTGCAGGCACGTGTGCTCGACCTCATCGTCCGCGGCGTCACGGCACGCGATGCGGCCATGCTCTTCATCACGCACGACCTGTCGGTCGTCGCCACCGTGTGCGAGCGGGTGCTGGTCATGTACGGCGGCCGGGTCGTCGAGGCCGGGCCGGTCGAGGAGGTCTTCCGCCGCCCTCGGCACCGGTACACGCAGGGCCTGCTCGCGGCATCCGACCTCGACACCGCAGAGCCCGGCGGCCGACTGCCCACGATCCGCGGCTCGGTGCCGCCGGCCGGGGCGTTCCCGGACGGCTGCGTGTTCCGCAGCCGGTGCGACTACGCCACGAGCGAGTGCGCCGTGCTGCCGCCGTGGACCGGCAGCGATCCCGGCCACGGGTACGCGTGCATCCACCCCGCCGGACAGGAGGTCGCGCGATGACCGCGGCGATCAGCGTGAGCGACGTGCGTCGGTCGTACCACCGGCCCCGAACGTCCCTGCGGCAGAAGGGTCCCGTCGTCGAGGCGCTCAAGGGCGTGTCGTTCGACGTCGAGCGCGGTGAGCGCTTCGGGATCGTGGGGGAGTCGGGGTGCGGCAAGTCGACGCTGATGCGGTTGCTCGCGGCCCTCGACCGGCCGACGAGCGGGGAGATCTTCGTCGAGGGCATGGAGGTCACGGGCCGGCGCGAGAGCGACCTCGGTTTCCTCCGGTCGAACCTCCAGCTCGTGTTCCAGGACCCGATGGGCTCGCTCGACCCGCGCATGCGAGTGCGCGACATCATCGCCGAGCCGCTTGTCGCGCAACGGCTTCCGGGTCAGGCGAAGCGGGTGGCAGAGCTGCTCGATGCCGTCGGGCTGCCGGCCGAGGCGGCTGACCGCTTCCCGCACCAGTTCTCCGGCGGCCAGCGCCAACGCATCTCCATCGCGCGCGCTCTCGCCCCTTCTCCGTCGATCCTGCTCGCGGACGAGCCGGTCAGCGCCCTCGACGTGTCCGTGCGCGCTCAGGTGCTCAACCTCATCATCGACCTCGTGGGCGACCTGGGCCTCACCTTGGTCTTCGTCTCGCACGACCTCTCGGTGGTGCGACACGTCTGTGACCGGGTCGCCGTCATGAGCGACGGCGAGATCGTCGAGACCGGGCCGACGGAGCAGATCTTCGACGACCCGCAGCACCCCTACACCCAGCGCCTCCTCCGGGCGGCGCCCAGCATGCGCCGTGCCCTCGAGGGCGCCGGCGCCTCGGACCTACTGGGAGACGGACGGTGACCACCATCCACACGCCAGAACATCCATCCGGCCTGCCCGTCGGCGACTCGTGGGTCGACGTCGAACAGACCACGGCCGTGACCTTCCCGTTCACGGGCGAGCGTGTCGCCGATGCGCCGGTCGGAACCAGCGAGCTTGCCAGGCAAGCGGTCTCGCATGCCTTCCAACTGCGTGAGCGCGTCGGCTCGCTGCCGTCGCACGTGCGCCGGACGGCACTGGCCGAGGCGCACCGTGTCGTTGCCGAGCGGCGCGTGGAGTTCGAGCGGCTGCTCGTGCTGGAGACGGGCAAACCGCTCGTCGACTGCCGGGTGGAGGTCGACCGCACTCTTCTCACGCTGGCCACCGCGGCCGAGGAGGTCGCCAGGCTGCACGGGGAGACCGTGCCGCTCGACCTCCTGCCGAGCGGCGAGGGGCTGATCGGCTTCTGGGTCCGCAAGCCGATCGGCGTGGTCGTCGGCATCGCCGGCTACAACTACCCGCTGCTGCTGGCGACGCACAAGCTCGCGCCAGCCCTCGCGGCCGGTTGCCCGGTCATCATCAAGCCGGCGCCGCAGACCCCGCTCGCCACGCTCTGGCTCGTGCACATCGTGCGCGAGGCGCTGGCCGCCGCGGGTGCGCCGCGCGGCGCCGTGCAGCTCGTCACGGGCGGGGTCGACGTCGGGGTCGCCCTGACGACCGACCGGCGGGTCGGCGCCGTGTCGTTCACGGGCTCCGCCGCGGTCGGTCACGCCATCGCCCGTGACGCCGCGCCGACCAAGGTGCTGCTCGAGCTGGGTTCGAACTCGGCCCTCGTGGTCGCGGCCGATGCGAATGTCGAGGCGGCTGCGAACGCGGTCGTGCGAGGCGGCTACTACGCCTCCGGCCAGGCCTGCATCAGCGTGCAGCGGGTCGTCGTCGTCGAGGAGGCGAGGGCCGCCTTCCTGGAGGCGCTGTCGGCCCGGATGGCCGAGGTCGTCGTCGGGGACCCGCGTGACGAGACGACGCGGGTGTCGGCGCTCATCGACGCGCGGTCGACCGAGCGTGTGATGTCTTGGGTCGAGACGGCGCGGCGCGCCGGAGCGACGGTGGTGCACGGTGGCTCGGTGCGCGACGGCATCATCGAGCCCACGGTGCTGCTCGACGTGCCTGACGGTGAGCTCGCGTGGGACGAGGAGGTCTTCGGCCCTGTCGTCGTGGTGCGCTCGGTGCCGGACCTCGACGCCGCGATCGAGGTGGTGAACAGGTCGCGGTACGGCCTGCACGCGAGCGTCTTCACCGAGGGGCTCGGCAGCGCGTTCACCGCGATCGACCGCATCGAGACCGGCGGGGTGGTCGTCAACGAGGTGCCGGGGTTCCGCTCCGACGTGATGCCCTACGGCGGTGTCAAGGACAGCGGTGTCGGGCGCGAGGGTCCTCGCTTCGCCATCGAGGAGCTGACCGTGACGCGAATGGCGATCATCCGGCCATCGGCGTCGACGCCGACGGCCACGACACCGGCCCCTGCCATCGGAGAGGGGGCAGCACCGTGACCGACCGACCCGACTACACCCGGCTCTTCCGGCTCGACGGGCGTCGTGCCGTCGTCGTCGGTGCCGGAAGCGGTATCGGACGCGAGAGCGCCCTGGCCCTCGCGGCGCAGGGCGCCGAGGTCGTCTGTGTCGACCGTGACCTGCCGGCCGCTGAGCAGACGGCAGCCCTGGGAGCGGGCTCCGCGGCATACGAGCTGGACGTCATGGACGCCGATGCCGTGGCGCGGGCGGCGGTCGACCTCGGCGACGTCGACATCCTCGTCTTCACCGCGGCGACGAACGTGCGCAAGCGCGTGCTGGACTACACCGGGGAGGAGTTCGACCGTGTCGTCGGACTCAACCTGCGTGCCTCGTTCGACCTCGTGCGGGCCTTCGGGGCCGGGATGGCGCAGCGCGGGCGTGGCAGCATCATCGGCTTCAGCTCCATCCGGGCCGTGACGGTGGAGCCCGGCCAGGGCGTCTACGCGGCGACGAAGGCGGGTCTCGTGCAGCTGCTGCGCACGGCTGCGGCCGAGCTGGGGCAGCAGGGGGTGCGGGTGAATGCCATCGCGCCCGGCATCGTCGACACGCCGCTCACGGCGCAGATCCGGGCGGTACCCGAGTGGTCGGAGGCGTACGCGAGCAAGAGCGCCCTGGGCCGTTGGTCGCGGCCGGACGAGCTGGCCGGAGCCGTGGTGTACCTCGCCTCCGACGCGTCGTCGTTCGTCACCGGCAGCCAGCTCTTCGTGGACGGCGGCTGGACCGTGATCGACGGGCGGTACACGCCACCCATGTGACGGGAAGCGTGAGGCCGCCGGCCGGAGGGGTGTGGACGACGGGCACCGGCTGTCACCGGTGGCAGCCATCCTCGACGCATGCGCTTCGACGAACTTCCCAGGGACTGGGCCCAGCGACCGATCACCGACCCGGACGTCTTCGAAGGGGTCGTCGACCTCATCGCGACGGAGCAGTCACGGTCCGAGGGGGCGACGTACCTGCTGCTCTGCCACCCGAACGGCAGGCTGCTCCAACCCATCTGCCTGCCCGACGAGCCGCGCCGCGTCGACGTGGCGCAGGTGCTCGAGGGCGTGACTCTCCTCCTGTCCGAGGTGGCCCGTCACGACGTGCACGACGTCGTGATGGTCATCGCCCGGCCGGGCCGGGTCACGCCGACGCCGCGAGACCGCGACCTGCGCGCCGCGTTCGAAGGAGCCTGCCGCACTGCCGGGTTCACGCTGCAGGGCGTGGCCATCGCGGCCCCGGAAGCGGTGGCGGTCCTTCCCGCGGAGGGCGACAGCGCCGCGGCGTGAGCCAGGTGGCGAGGGGGACGTCGAGGCCGGCGGAAGCGGCGGCGACGTCCCCTCGCCCCCTGTGCGGGTACGGGGGTAGCGTCCAGAGAGCGGTCGCTGTCGCGGCCGTGACGCCGACCCGTGGAGGAGCGATGGCCGTGAACGCGCACGCGAGCAGGGCGGTCACCGCGCGACCGCGTGAGCGCGTGGACCTCGGAGTGGCGTGGTGGGCGGCGCTCGTCGTGGTGAGCACCGCCCTCGGTCTGGTCGGCCTGAACGACCGTGGCTTCCTCAGCGTCTTCCTGTGGAGCGTCGTGGGCTTCGTCCTGGGGTCCCTCGTCGCGATCGCGGTCCGCGGGCGGGTCGCGCGGGACGGCTCCAGGGAGGTCCTGCGATGACGTGGCTGCTCGTGGGGGCCGCCGCCGTTCTCGGCGCCGCGGTCACGTGGGTCCTGACCGCGCGCCGCGAGGCGGACCGACCCGAGGACCTCGATCGCGTCGACCAGACTGACGAGGGCGACGACTCCAGCGCGTTCGGTGGCACGCCCACACCACCGTCTGCGGAGATCGGGCCTGCCGAGGGCTGGATGCGCGACGCCGAGGACGAGGACGCCCTGCTGGCCCACGACGAAGTTGACGCCGAGGTCGCACGAACCGTGAACATCCCACCCGTGCGTGCGGCCACCCCGACTGGTGACGTCGCGGGGGTCGGCGAGCCCGAGACCGTGGCTGCCGTCGAGGCCGAGTCCGAAGCCACGGCGCCCTCACCAAACGGCGAACCAGCCGAGGACCCGCGCGCTCGCGACCGAAGTGCGCCGGACTGAGGTGCGCCGGGCTGAGATCCTCCGAGCTGAAGCGCGCTGGACTGAAGCGCCCTGATCCCGCTAGCGGCCGTGCTCGCGGGTCTGGCCCTCGAGGTGGACCGAGTCATCCCCTGTGCACTGAGTCATCAGGTGACTCACCAGGGGCATGACCTCGCCCGCGGGCCCGGAGCTCCGCCTGAGTCATCCAGCGACCCAGTGCACAGCGTGCCCGAGCACAGTGCCCGCCCTTCCCGGCGGTTCGGCGTGGGCCGGCACGGATGGGTCAGCGGTTGACGAGGACGCTCTTGGCCTGCCGGACCGTCACCGTCGTGCTGGGTCCTGCCACGGTCACGGTTGACGGGATCTCGTCCCACGTCGACCCGTCGAGGCTGAACTCAGCGCCGAACTTCGTGTCGACGTGCACCGGGAACGTCCCCTTCGACCGGTAGACGTGGGTGATGTCGCCGTCCGGGTAGACGCCGCCGCTCGAGGTCGTCGGGCCGACACTCGACCCGTCGCCGAACACGTAGGTGAACCCGATGAGCTTGGGACGGATCTGCACGGGGATCCCACGCAGGACGGAGCGGTCGACCTCACCTGGCTGGAACCCCTTGCCCGTCCAGTTGACCTTGTAGAACGTGCGGAGGTTGACGAGCGTCGTGTTGCCCGCGGGCTGGCTCGAGATCTGCGGCTTCGACCACGGCGTCCGCATGAACTGGGCCTTCAGATCAGCCATCGTCAACGTCGGCCGCGCCCCCGGCGCCACATCCGAGGCACAGGTCAGGCCCCGAGTGCGCCAGGGTTCGGTCACCTCACCTGCCGTGATCGTGCGTCGCCAGATGCGAAGAAGCGGCCCGAGCTCACCTTCGGGACAGTCTCGTAGAGCGTGTGTACAGGAAACTTGCTCGGTGGCGCTGTCGGGCTTGGCCTGCGGACAGTCATTCAGGGATATGTATTCGTAGCGTGGAGCGTCTGCTGGGCGGTCGACGACTGGGCTGCCCTTATCTCCGGGGAATTTCTCAAGGGCCAAGACTTCGGACCTCGGCATGAGCTTGGCGAGCGCAGCGGTGTCATCGACATCGCATTGCACGACGAGCCCGCACGGCTCGCCCGGCTTTGGCCTGTCGGAAGCCGAGGCAGGTGTAGCAGGAGTCAGCGCCACGAGGACCGCTGCGGCGGCCAGTTTGCAATATTTCACGTCTTGACCTTCTGCAAACGGCTAATCGTCCAGTGATCGTCACGGAACGTCAGAGAAGCCAAGAATGACGCTCTTCCCGTTGGCGTTACGTCCACGCGGGCGCCAGAGGCGTTCAGGATTGGCACTGCTTGCTGGTCGATGTCTAATAGAACCTGCCGATTTCCGTCGGTGAAGTTGAGTGGTGACACGTTTGAGACTGTGACGAGGTCCGCGCCGTATCGTCGACCCTTTTCTTTCAGTTGCCTCACGCCATCGGAGAAGGCGACGCAAGTGACGCAATCAGGCGACGCAAGGTGCTCGATTGCTGAACTATCGGCCGAACGGAATGCAACGTTGAGTTGTTTGAAGTAGTAGCGGACGTACGCGGCGCCACCGTCTTCGTCGTTCTCCCGCGCAGCAGCGGGGATCTTGGCCAGGACGGGGTCCACGGACGTCGTCGGGCTCGCGGTGGTGGACTGGGGCGCTGACGCCGTCGTCGACGTCGACGTGGTGCTGACCGGCGGCGTCGTCGCCGTCGGACCGGGGTCGCCGCCGGTGCAGGCAGTGACGGTGAGCAGAGCAGCCAGCGCGGCGGCATACGGAAGCAGCGTGCGGCGTCGGCGCAGTCGGTCCGGGCGTGCGGCTGCGGTCATCGGCGTCCCCTGTCGATCGTCGATCATCGTGCGGTTACGAGGCGAAGGGGCGTTTCGCACCCTTCGTCCACCTCGGCAACTTCTCACGATCCTGCCCGACCCGCACCTCGTGCACGCCACGTCGTCCACAGGCACCCCCCGCCTTCGAAGTGCCCACGAGGACGGGCGACAATGGTGGCGCTTCGCTGCCGTCAGGGGCCGTTCGACGCTGCGATCGCGGGGGTCATGGGCGACACCCACGAGTTTCGGAGCACGGGCGACTGGCAGGTAACCTTTTCGCGGTCCTGCGCGCACCTCCACGCGCGCAGTAGCTATTTCGCCCAAGAAGTGGGCGTGCAAGGGAGCCCCATGTCTCGCACCGACAGCGTCGACGTCAAGCGTTGGCGCGCGAAGTACGCGCTCATCGAGCGTGCCGCCGAGGCCGACAAGGACGCCCAGGCCCTCTTCGCCGAGCTCGACTCGGAGCGCGCCGCCCGCAACGGCGAGCTGCGCGAGATCCTGGCCGACCTCGTCGCCAGCAGCGACCTCGTCGCCTTCAAGGAGGCGATGAACCAGTGGGCCCGCAAGGACGGGCCCTACGTCGGCTTCGCCGCCTTGGGCGGGCCCTGGCTGGCCTCGCTCGTCCGCCGCGCCGAGGAGGAGTACGCCGAGGTCGTCGACCTGCTCAAGCTGGCCCTGCAGACGCCGGCCTCCCCGCAGGACGCCGCCGACAAGCTCCAGGCCATGGAGGCGTTCCTCGCCCGCGGTGGCGCTCGCGGTCAGCGTGCCCCGGGACCGGCCCACACGGCATACGTCCTCTCGCTCTTCTGGTCGACCGACGACGGCGGCGCGTGGCCGCTCATGTGGGAGAACGCGCCGCACATGCTCCAGCGGCTCGGTTGGCTCGAGCGCGGCCTGAGCCACGCGGAACGGTATGTCGCGTTCGCCGACCTGTGCGCGGCGCTGCGTCCCGAGGACCCGCGGTATGCCGCGCGCATCCTCTGGTACCTCAAGGAGACGGAGGCGTTCGTCGGCGTCGCACCCAAGGCGCTCGACGTGTGCGTCGAGGCCGCCGAGATCGCGGCGGACTTCCGCCCGGCCACCGGCTACTCGAGCGGCAAGCGCGAGGAACGTGCAGCCGACCTCGCCCGCCAGCTGCGTGGCGAGGCCGACCATCTTTCCGACAGCCTCATCGAACGGCTCTCCGGCGAGACCGGCCTGTACCTCGAGGCCCCCACGCTCGCGCTGCAGCACCACCCCGGTGAGGACGCGGCGTACCGCTCGGACCTGTATGCCGCCTGGATCCTCGTGGGCGGTGCCGGCGCTCCCGGCTTCCGCCTCTGGGTCACCCCCTCGGGTGTCGCGTTCGGTCTGCATGGTGGCTGGGAGGGCGAGTCCGACCAGCAGCACCGCGAGGTCGGCACGATCGTGCAGGAGCACCTGCCCCGCGGGCTGACCTTCATCCGCGTCCACGACGACGGCCGGCCCGACCGCCTCGAGCCCGTGGGCCGCGAGTACCCGTCGGGAGAGACGTTCGTCGGCCGGTGGTGGAAGGGCGAGGAGGCGCTCGGCCGCGCCGACTTCGCAGACGACATCATCGCGACGGCCCGCACCCTGACGCCGCTGCTGCGGTTCATGACCTCGAGCCAGCGGGGCCCGCTGGACGACCCGAGCCTCGAGCTGGCCGCCATGGTCGACCTGGAGAGCGAGGTCGAGATCTTCAAGACCGACCGGCCCTACCCGAGCGAGCGCGACGCCTGGCACCAGGAGCAGCGGAGGGTCTTCGCCGCATGCCTGTCGCGTGAGGGGCTCGAGGACTTCGACCTGCCGACCTTCAAGCGCATCGTGTCGACCCGCGGCTACGGCGACATCGGCGCGCAGTCCGTCCTCATCAGCAGCATCAACGCCCTCGACGCGGCGGGGATCGACGAGCTGCGCGTCATGGTCCGCGACCTGCTCTGGGGCGAGGGTCGCGACGAGGAGCGGATCAACCGCGTCCTCGGCTCCGACGACGTGCCGGTGCAGGGTTTCGGCGAGAGCGTCGTGCTCAAGCTCTTCTCCATCGCGCACCCGGAGCACTGGCTCCCGCTGTTCACCCTCGGCGGCGACTCCGGCAAGATCGCGATGCTCGGCCGGCTCGGGGGGCCGGCGCGCTGGACCGAGGGCAAGTCCCGGGGTCGCACGCACGTCGAGACGAACGCCCTGCTCAAGCAGACCCTCGACCCGCTCCTCCCGGACGACCCCTGGGGCCAGGCACAGCTCGCGTACTGGCTCATGCGCCGCTCCGACAAGGCGCTCATGCCCGACCACGACGCGCTCGGCGAGGCCGCGCAGGAGCTGCTCATCGAGGAGGACTTCCTCCGCGAGATCCGGGCGCTGCTCGAGGAGAAGAAGCAGGTCATCTTCTACGGCCCGCCCGGCACCGGCAAGACCTACCTGGCCCAGCGTTTCGCACTGGCCCTGCAGCCAGACCCGGCGAAACGCGACATCGTCCAGTTCCACCCGAGCAGCAGCTACGAGGACTTCTTCGAGGGCTTCCGCCCGCAGATCGACCACCAGGGCCAGATGGTGTACGAGCTGCGCAAGGGACCGCTCGCCCTCCTCGCGGAGGCAGCCGAGGCCGACCCGCTGACGCCGCACATCATGATCATCGACGAGATCAACCGCGCCAACCTGCCGCGCGTCTTCGGTGAGCTGCTGTTCCTCCTCGAGTACCGCTCGCACTCGGTCAAGACGAGCTACCGACCCGACGAGGGCTTCGAGCTACCGCCGAACCTCTACTTCATCGGCACCATGAACACCGCCGACAGGTCGATCGCACTCGTCGACGCCGCCCTGCGCCGCCGGTTCGACTTCGTGCCGTTCATGCCCCACGACGGGCCCATGGAGGGGCTGCTCCGTCGCTGGCTCGAGGCCCACGACGGTCCCGTCTGGGTCGCTGAGCTCGTCGACCGCGTCAACGAGGACCTGCGTCGGGCGCTGCGCGGTCCGCACCTGCAGATCGGCCACAGCTACTTCATGCGCCCTGGTCTCGACGGGGACGAGGCGACGCTGCGTCGCATCTGGGACTACAACGTCTACCCCTTCATCGAGGACCAGCTCTACGGCCGCGAGCACGAGCTGGCCCAGTTCCGTTGGGACAACGTCAAGGCGCGCTACGGCCAGTTCGACCTGACGAGATCCTGACCCGCCGCATGACGATCGAGCTGGCCCCGATCCCCGAGCACGGACGCTCGGGGCCGGTCCGGCTGTCCCGCGACACCCGCGCGGCGCTCGTGGCGGCAGCGGGCGAGCGGCTCGTCATCCATGCGACCGCCGACCCCGACGTCGTCACGATCGGGGCGACGAGCTGGGTCGGGGCGCTCGCCGTCCCGGGTCTCGTCGTGCGTGTCATGCCGAAGGTCTCGGTCACGAACTTCTTCGCCATGCTCGGCGCCGGCGTCTCGCCCGACGCGTTCGACCACGAGCACGTGACGTGGAGCGACACCGACGAGCTCATCGACGGCGTCGCCTACTTCGCGATCCGGCTCATCGACTCGGCGACGATGCGCGGCCTCGTCCACGGCTACGTGGCGCGCGAGGAGCGGATGCGCACGATTCGCGGGCGCCTGCTCGTGGAGGAGTTCGCGCGCCGACCGTGGAGCGCGGCCGAGCCGCAGTGCCGCTTCGACGACTTCACCGCCGACATCGTCGAGAACCAGCTGTTCCGGTGCACCCTCCAGGCGATGCTCAGCTGGCCGCAGCTCGCGCCCCACGTGCGCCGCGAGGCGCTGCGCGTGCTCGGCCGGTTCGACGGCGTCGCCGACACGCCCGCGACGAAGCACACCGCACCGCTGCCGATCACGCGTCTCAACGAGCACTACGAGGACGCGATGCGCCTCAGCCGACTCGTCCTGCAGGCGATGTCGCTGAGCCACGAGGCCGGTGACCAGCAGGCGAACAGCCTCATGGTCGACATGGACGACCTCTTCCAGCGCTGGATCGCCCAGGAGCTCGACCTTCGCCTGTCGCCCGAGATGCGCATCGTGGGCGACGAGGACGTGTGGCTCGACGAGGGCCGTGCCGTCACGATGGCTCCCGACCTCGTCGTGCGCCGCGGCGCCGACGTCGTCCTCGTTGGTGACGCGAAGTACTCGATGGGTGCCGACGGCTACATGGCCTCGCGTGACTACCTCGAGCTCGTCGCCTACACGACGGCCATGGGACTGCCCACCGGCCTGCTCGTGCACTGCAACAGCGACCGGGCGCCCGAGTCGGAGATCGTCATCCGCAACGCCGGCACGCGCATCCTCTGTCGCCCGATCCGGCTCGACGGGTCGTATGCCGCCGTGTGCAAGTCGCTCGACGCGCTCTCCGACCTGGTACGGGAGCTCGCCGACGCCCCAAGGGAGTTCGAGGTCCCGACCCTGATCCGGTCGCGCCGCTGACGCGCTCTCGGCCGCTGTCTCACAGATCACACGCTGTTCGGTGGCGCGTGCCGGTCCTCCACTACTACGCTTTGTAGTACCGACAGAGAAGCTGCCGGAACACACACCAGGTTCTGGAGTTGAGATCGATGGCCACCATCCACCGCGACACAGACGACACCGCGACGTCGCCCGCCCACGACCCGACGAAGGGCGTCGTGACGTTCCAGGAGGAGGTGGTCCGCTCGGTCGTGGCCCGTCGTCTGCTCGCCGGTCTGCGCATCGTGCTCGGCGTCACCTTCATCTGGCCCTTCTTCGACAAGCTCTTCGGCCTGGGCTACCGCACCGCAGCCGACAAGGGATGGCTCGACGGCGGCACCCCCGCGCAAGGCTTCATGAAGGGCGCCGAAGGCCCGTTCGGAGGCTTCTTCAAGAACATCGCCGGTCCCTGGGCCGACTGGCTGTTCATGGTCGGCCTGCTCGGCATCGGCGTGGCAGTCCTCTTCGGCGCCGGCCTCAAGATCGCCGCCTGGACCGCCGGCCTCCTCCTCGCGCTGATGTACCTCGCGGAGTTCCCCCTCGGCACCACCCGCGCCTACACGAACCCGCTCGTCGACAGCCACTGGATCGAGGCACTGGGCATCGCGGTTCTCGCCGCGACGCTCGCCGGGGACACCTGGGGCCTTGGCAAGTGGTGGGGCCGCCACGTCGGTAACGGCATCCTGCGGTGAGCCGGGTCGGTGGCCGCGGTCCCTCACACGGTCACCAGCAAGGGCCCGGCTTCCCGGGCCCGAGCAGCAAGGCGGTCCTCCTCGGAGGGCCGCCTTCCTGTGTACCCGGGGCCGTGCCCGGGGCTGTGCCCGGGGTTGTGCCCGGAGGTGTGGCCGGAGGTGTGCCGGCGGCCTCAGCCCGGCGTGAAGGCGCAGAACTCGTTACCGGCCGGGTCGACCATGACGGTCCAGCCGATGCCGTCCTCGCCCTTCTCGCGCACCGAGGTGGCGCCCGCAGCGACGAGGGGTCCGATCCCGTCGGCGGTCACGTCGACGTGGATCCGGTTCTTCGTCGTCTTGTCCTCGGGCACGGGCTGGAACACGATCGACTCACAGGGCAGGCCGGCGATGCCCTCGACGTGGCTCCATCCCTCGTCGCGGACCGCGGTGGCGCCGAGCGTCTCGGCCCACCACTGCGCGAGCCGGAACGCCGCATCCTCGTCGCCCGTGACGTCCCACACGAGCTCGTAGAACGGCTGGGTCACCGGTTCGTCGCGGACGAAGACGCAGAACTCCTGGCCGTCCGGGTCCAGCAGCACCGTCCACCGTGGCTGCTCGTCGTGCACCGTGGCACCCGCGTCGAGAGCCGGCTGCAGCGACTCGGCGTTCACGTCGAGGTGCAACCGGTTCTTCACGGTCTTCGGCTCGGGCACCCGGTTGATCCAGACCTTGACCTCGTCACCGACGCGCAGGCACGAGTCACCGTCGTCGTGCGGGTGCGACTCCCACCCGAGCAGCGGCCCCCAGAAGGCCGAGAGCGCGTGCGGGTCGGCCGCGTCGATGCACAGGTCCTTGTACGTGGCTAGGGACATGGACCGACCGTACTGCCTTGCGCCGTCGGGCCGCCCGGCCTTCGTGCACCACCGTGCCCCAAGGAACCCCAGGCAGACGTATGCCGTCCGGCGTGCTCAGCCGGACGGCATACGTCATCGCGATGGTGCGGCTGCTACCTCAGCTCACGCGGAGGGTCACCGCGGTCGAAGCCGACGGGTTGTAGCCCCGCGAGCCGTTGTAGGTCGCCTTCACGGAGTGCGTGCCGCGCGAGAGGACCGGCGCCCACAGCGTGGCCCTGCCCCTCGAGACGGTCGACGTGCCGAGGACGCGCGTGCCGTCGCGGAAGGTGACCGTGCCGATCGCTGCCGTGGGCGAGACCATGGCGGTCAGGACGGGCCGTCCGCCGTAGCGGTAGCTCGTGTGGTTCGAGCTGAGCGTCGTCCGGCTAGCCAGGCCCTTCACGGTGACCTTCACCGTCGCCGAGCTGCTCGCGAGCGTCTGCGCGTCGCCGGAGTAGCGCGCCGTGAACGACTGCGTGCCCCGCGGCAGGCCCGTGACGGGCAGGACCGCCTTGCCGCCCGAGACGGCGACGGTGCGCAGCGGCTTGCCGTTCCAGCCGAACGTCACGGTGCCCGTGGCGCTCGACGGGGAGACGGTCGCGGTCAGCGTCGTCCGGCCGCCGTACGTGTGGCTCGTCGGGCTGGCCGTGAGCTTCGTCGTCGAGGTCGTGCGCACCGTGACGACCTTGGCGCGCGAGCCGTTCGCGTTGAGGTGGTGCATCAGGAGCAGGCCCTGCGGCTTGTCGACCTTCGCCGACGCCTCGTCGCGACGGACCTCGAGCTGCTCGCCCGGGAGGTCGGTGCTCAGCAGCGTGCCGAAGTCGCCGTAGGCCGACAGGCCGGGGGAGGCCAGGCTGATCGTCATCGGCTTGGTGGCCGAGCCGACCGAGTCGACGGCACCGCTCTGGCTGAACGAGCTCACCCAGTAGCGCAGCCTCGGCGCCGTGCCGGAGACGAGGCCGGCGTCCTGGAGGGCAGCGACCGACACCGGCAGCACGAGCGAGTCGCTGTTGAAGGCGTTCGTGTCGAAGGACCCGTCGATGCCGTTGAGCAGCTGCTGGTCGAGCACCTCGCCGTAGCCGTCGCCCGGGCGCAGGTCGGCGAGCTCCGACACGAAGTAGTCGTAGTCGTCGGTCGCCGTCGCGAGCCTCGTGTTGTAGACGGCAGCGTCGGCCGTGCCGTCGGCGTCCGTGTCGAGGAAGACGTCGAACTCCGTGGAGGAGGCCGGCGTCCGCCACGGGCCCTGCGTGGTGATCCCGAAGGTCAGCAGCGCGTCCGCCAGGTCACCGGCGGCTGGGGCGTCGGAAGCCGCGCCGACGTAGCGCAGGTCAGCCCCACGGTCGTCGGCCGTGTCGACGCAGTCCACGACCCTGGTCGACGAGCAGTCCACGATGCGCGGGCTGGTGCCCTGCAGCTGGAACGTCGACACGGTCGAGGTGTAGCCCGTCGTGCCGCTGCCCTGGTCGATACCGGTGCCCGTGAGGGGAAGCATCGACGTGGCGACACCGGCCGGCAGGCCGGCGTTCTTGGTCACGGTGGTGCTCGACGGTGAGGCCATGGTGGAGGCCGCACGCGGCGCCGACCAGACCGGGACCCGCAGCTCGCCCCCCGGAGTGCCGCGCACCGGCTCGAGCACCATTCGGCCGCTCGCGTCGGCCCGGTAGCTGCGCTGGAGGTCAGCGCCCAGGGGGTCGGCCTCGGTCGTCGGGTCCGGCACGGCTCGCAGGGCCGACCGGGTGAACGTCGCGGTGACGGTCACGTCGACCGAGCCGCCAGCCGGCACCCGCACCTGGGACGGGCTGAACGTGTAGGTGACGCCGGGGGTCTCGTGCGCCGGGGCGTACGACAGGAGGTACGACGCCGATGTCACGGGCCGCTTGTTGACGATGCGGACCGTCCTGGTCAGCGTCTGGGTCGGGGCGGTGACGGCGACCGGGCCGAACGAGACGCTCACGGCGCCCTTGTCGTCGGTGACGTAGGCGAGGGTGCCTGTGCCGACGGCCGCGTCTGCGCGGACCCGACCGGCGCCGACCCGCTCCGGGCCGTAGACGTCGCCCGTGTGGTCGGGCCCGACGAAGACGTCCTGGGTCGCGGTGTTCATGATGGCGGCCTTGACCTCCTCGACCGACCAGGCCGGGTGCGAGCCGCGCACGAGGGCGGCCTCGCCGGCGACGTGCGGCGCGGCCATCGAGGTGCCGCTCTCGGCGATGCCCTCGTTGCCGGTGCCGACCGCTGCGGAGAACGTCGTCACGCCCGGGGCGGCGACATCGGGCTTGATGCCGCCCGCGACCCCGACTCCCCGCGACGAGAAGCCGGCGACCTGGTCGACGGCCCTGGGGTTGCTGATCGACACGGAGTTGCGCAGGGCGTTCGTCATCGTGGCGCGGACCTCGGTGGAGGTGTCGAGCTGCGCCTTGATGGCCTTCGTCGCCTGGTTGACGGCGAGCATCGCGGGGATGTCGGCGTCACCCGTGACGCCGGCCGAGAAGGCGTTGACGTCGCTGCCGTAGATGACACCGACCGCACCGGCGTCCTCGGCGAGCTGGGCGCGCGCCGCGGAGCCGCAACGGCGGCCGTTGCCGTCGAGCCACGTCTGCAGGACGACCTTGCCGTCGACGAGCGCCTTGTCGGCGTCGGAGTACGCAGAGCAGCCGTCGGTGTTGTTGTCGTCGGCCGCAGGCTTGGACCAGTCACCGACCGCGACGACCGGGGTGTTTGTCACACCGGGCTTGTCCACCCAGTCGTACGCCACCGACTTGAGCGAGGCGAAGACGTTGTCCGGCTTGCCGTCGACGGTGTCGTCCGGCTCGATGCCGGCCGGGGAGTCGACCTTCAGGCCGTCGACGACGTCGTTGCCGTCGTCGCTGGCCGCGACCGCGAGGACGCGCGGGGCGTTGCCGGGGGAGCCGCCGACCTCGTAGACGTCACCCGAGTTGCCGATGGAGGCCACGACGACGGTGCCGAGTGCGGCGAGGTTGTTGGCGGCGACGGCATCAGGGTCCTGCGGGGAGCCGTAGGAGCTGCCGAGGGACATGTTGACGACGTCGAGGTGGTCGGTGAGGTCACCGTCGCCGTTGGGGTCGGCCGCCCAGTCGAGGGCCTGGCCGACGACGTTCGTCGACCCGTCGCAGCCGAACACCTTGAGCGCGTAGAGGCTCGCCTCGGGCGCAACGCCCGGGCCGATGTCCAGCGCGGCCGGGTCGATGTCGGAGGAGTAACCGCCGGTCCACGTCGTGCCGTCGGCGGCGACGCCGATGCCGGCGGTCGTGCCGGCGACGTGAGAGCCGTGCCCGTTGCAGTCGAGCGGGTTGGCGTCCGGGGCGGGGACCGAGGTGGGGTCGTCGCCGTCGTACGCGTCGCCGGCGAAGTCGTACCCCCCGACGACCTTGGCGGTGGGAGTGAAGGCGTCGGACCCCTTGGCCTCCTCGAAGGCGGCCGTGCTGCCCGGGCCGCCGAAGTCGGCGTGCGTGTAGTCGATTCCGGTGTCGATGATGCCGACCCGGACTCCCTTGCCCGTCTGTGCCTTCGGGGCCTGCCAGACCTCGGGGGCACCGATGAGCGGCACCGACGAGCTGTTCGTCGCCTCCTTGGGGGTCAGCCGGTGGATCGCCTTGACGCCCGGGATCGCGGCGAGTGCCGTGAGGCGGCTCGCGTCGGTGCGCACGGCGATGCCGGAGTAGGCCGCGTGCGCCTTGTACAGGGTGCGGGCGCGTGTGGCGGCGTCGCCGAAGCGCGACTCGACCCGCGTCTGGGCGGCCTTGACCGCCGAGGTCTGGCTGCGCGCTGCGCTCTTCGCCGCGGCGAGGCCGCGTCCGCGAGCCTGGCCGAAGGCCGTCGTGGCGGGAGCGGCGTCGAGCTCGATCATGACGTCGACGCTGCCGGTTGCCTTGCGGAGCGCCGGGTCGACGGTGTCGCCGGCGACGCGCTTCGTCCCGAGGCCGAACGAGCCGGCGCCCAACACGTCGTCCGGCACCGAGGCGTCGCTGCGGTGCTTCAGGGACGGGTCGGGGCTCGCCGCCACCGGCGCGGCCCCGAGAGTCGCGGCGACGAGGGCCGTGACGGCACCTGCGCTCACCGAGCCAAGCAGTCCGCGACGCCAGCGCCGCGGTCCCCGAGAGTTGATGGACAAGTCATCCTCCTGGCGCGGCTCCGTTCGCGCGCGACGCGTCGTTGCATCGCGTGCGCAGGGACGCTCGCCCCCGAGTTGCCTGCCACGCCGCGTGCAACCTATCCCGGTTCCCGGGCTCGTGCGCGGCGAGCGTGCCGCCGTCCGAGGGGTGTCGGAGGCGGACGGCATACTCGGCTCCATGCAGCGCATCGACGGGCACCTGGTCCTCAGCCCCACGGACCTGACGAAGCACGTTGCCTGCGCCCACATCACGACGCTCGACCTCGAGGCGCTCGACGCCCCGTTCGCCGGCGGTACCCGCCCGAGCGGTGCCGACGACTCGCTCAACCTCGTCTTCGCCAAGGGCCTCGACCACGAGCGCGCCTACCTCGAGCAGCTTCGGTCCGAGGGCCGGGTCGTGGAAGACGTCGCCGCCCTCGGCGTGCGGGGCGCTGCCGCCGAGGCGGCGACGCTCGAAGCCATGCGCCGCGGCGTCGACGTCGTCTACCAGGCGACGTTCTACGACGGCCACTGGGTGGGTCTGGCCGACTTCCTGCTCCGAGTCGACCTGTCGGACGGGGAGCGCAGCGACCTCGGGCCGTGGCGCTACGACATCGCCGACACCAAGCTCGCCCGCCGGCTCAAGGTGCCGGCGCTGCTCCAGATGGCCACGTATGCCGCGCGCCTCGAGACGCTCCAGGGCGTGCCCCCGCAGTGGCTGACGGTCGTGACCGGCGACACCGAGGCGCACCCGTGGCGGCTCGTCGACGTCGCCCCCTACGCGCGCCGCCGGCGCGCGGAGCTGCTCGACGCGATCGCCAACCCGCGCCAGACCGAGTCCGCGCGCGTCCAGCACTGCGGCCAGTGCCGTTGGAAGGAGCGCTGCGCCCAGGAGTGGCTCGACCGCGACGACCTCATCCAGGTCGCGGGCATGCGGGCCGACCACCGTGCGGCGCTCATCGACCTCGGCATCCCGACGCTGCGTGCGCTGGCCGAGTCCAGCGAGGAGCAGCTCGCCGCGGGTCTCTCGGTGTCGACGCGGCGCCGGTTGCTCCAGCAGGCGCGGCTGCAGGTCGCCGAGCGCGACACGGGGCAGGCGCAGTACGAGCTGCTGGCGCCTGAGCCGGCACGCGGCCTGCAGATGCTGCCCGAGCCCGACGAGGGCGACGTCTACCTCGACTTCGAGGGCGACCCATGGGCCGAGGGCGGGGCCGGCCGCGAGTACCTCGCCGGCATCTGGACCCGGCAGGGCGAGTTCGTCGCGTTCTGGGCGCACGACTTCGCCGAGGAGGGGAGCCTCACGACCCAGCTCGTCGACTGGCTGACCGAGCGCTGGCAGCGCCACCCGGGCTTCCACGTCTACCACTACGCCCCCTACGAGACGACGGCGCTCAAGCGCCTCGTCGGCCAGCACGCGACGCGCGAGGCCGAGCTCGACCAGCTCCTGCGTCACGAGGTCTTCGTCGACCTCTACGCGGTGGTCCGTCAGGGGGTGCGCATCAGCAAGGGCTCCTACTCGATCAAGAAGCTCGAGGAGTTCTACTGGGGGCACACCCGCAAGGCCCAGGGAGACGGTGTCGCCGACGGTCTGTCGTCGGTCGTCGAGTACGAACGCTGGCTGGCCGGTCGCGACGAGGGTCACCCCGACCAGACGATCCTCGACGACATCCGGCGCTACAACGAGGAGGACGTCCGCTCCACGCTCGCCCTGCACGACTGGCTGGAGGAGCGTCGCCGCGAGCTCGAACGCGCCGGTCACATGCTGGCCCGTCCGGTGCCCGAGCAGCTCCGCCCGATCAGCGACGAGGAGCGCGCCGAGATCGACCTGGCCGAGCGGCTCGTCGAGTCCGGACGGCCCGGCGGGCTCCTGCTCGCCGGTCTCGTGGGCTGGCACCGGCGCGAGAAGCGTCCCGAGTGGTGGGACTTCTTCCGCTACAAGGAGCTCGAGACGGCCGAGCTCGTCGAGGACGCCACGGCGATCGGCGACCTCGGCGAGCCCGTACCCATGCGTGTCGTCAAGCTCTCGAGGGTCTGGCGCTACCCGTTCCCGCCGCAGGACTGCAAGGTCTCGGTCGGCAAGTACGTCCCCGACGTCGACACTCACGTCCCGGTCGGCAAGGTCGTCGACCTCGACCCGGTCGAGGGTTGGATAGAGCTGTCGATGAAGAAGTCGCTCGAGCCGCCCCGGCCGCGCGGGCTCGGTGGCCCCGGGCCGGTCATGGACCAGGTGCTCCGGGCGAGCATCGCGCGCACCGGTCAGCTCGCCCTCGAAGGGGGCACCAACCTCGCGACGCGCCTCATCGGCCGCGTCGTCCCCACAGCCGAGGCGCTGGCGGTCCGCGACGGTGAGTCGCCGAAGGACGTCGTCGTGCGCGTCGGGCGGGCGCTCGACGGCGAGGTGCTCGCGGTCCAGGGTCCGCCCGGCACGGGCAAGACGTATGCCGGGTCCGCGCTCATCCGCGAGCTGCTCGACGCCGGCCTGCGGGTCGGCGTGACGGCGCAGTCGCACGCCGTCGTGCTCCACCTCCTCGACGAGGTCGCGCGCCCCGCGTGGCACAAGGACGGCACGAACGCCGAGGAGGGCGTCGAGCCCGACGACCCCAACGCCCTGATCCGGCACACGTCCGACAACGCCGAGATCGCGGCCGCGCTCGCGAGCGGCGAGGCGAGGCTCGTCGGCGGCACGGCCTGGCTGTGGTCGCGCGACGACATGGTCGACGCGGTCGACGTGCTCGTCATCGACGAGGCCGGCCAGTTCTCGCTCGCCAACGCTGTCGCCGTCGCCCCGTCAGCCAGGTCCCTCGTGCTGCTCGGTGACCCGCAGCAGCTGACCCAGCCGACCAAGGCCGTCCACCCCTACGGCTCGGGCGTGTCCGCCCTCGACCACCTGCGCACCGGCGACGACGGCGTCCACGACGTCATCCCGGCAGACCGCGGTGTGTTCCTCGACCGCACCCACCGGATGCACCCCACGTTGACGGCATTCGTGTCCGAGCTCGCCTACGAGGGCAGGCTCGAGTCGGCGCCGGGTCGCGAACGGCTCTCCGTCGACGCGCCCGGTGCGCTGTCCGGGGACGGGCTCCGCTGGGTGCCGGTGGAGCACGAACGGCTCTGCGAGCAGTCCAGCCCGCAGGAGGCCGCGGTCGTGCGCGACCTGCTCGCCGACCTCCTGCGCGGCACGTGGACCACCGCGGACGGCGAGACGAAGCCGGTCGAGCTCGACGACGTCCTCGTCGTCGCCCCCTACAACGCGCACGTGGCGACGCTTGCCGCGGCACTGCCCGAGGGCGCGCGCGTCGGCACCGTCGACAAGTTCCAGGGACAGCAGGGCGCGGTCGTCATCTACTCGATGGCGAGCACGACGGCGGCCCTCGCGCCGCGCGGGGTCTCGTTCCTCTATGACCTGCACCGGCTCAACGTCGCGATCTCGCGGGCCCGTGCCATGGCGGTCGTCGTCGGCAGTCCCATGCTCACCGACGCCGCGGTGCACACGCCCGAGGAGCTTCGCGCCGTCAACGCCCTGTGCCGCTACGTCGACGAGGCCAAGACCGTCTGACGACGCGCCCGCCGCGAGCAGGCCGTCAGGCCCCGTGCGCCGCGACGTGCCAGAGCCGGCCCTCGCCGCGGATGTGCGGCAGGGCGTCGCGGATCGAGCGCTCTGCGAGCTCGGGCGCCACACCGAGGTCGACGGCATACCGCAGGGCGACTGCGGGAGTCCGCTGCGTGCCGCGTCCGCAGTGGACGAGCACCCGCTTGCCCTCGGCCCGGAACTGCCGGAGGGCCGACGAGGCGTCGTCGAGGACGAAGTCCAGGTGCGGGTTGGACTCTTCCTCGTCCTCGTCGTTGATCCAGAACTCGATGTGGTCGCGCGCCGTCATGCCCTCCGCCGGGATGTCCCGCAGCCCCAGGGGGCACAGCGACACGATGGCCTGCACGTCGAGCTCCCGGACGCGGCCGAGGTCGCTGATCGTGCCGAGCACGATGTCGGGGTCGATGGGGTGCGGAATCCCCAGGACGAGAACGTTGGGGTCGCGCATCGACTCGACCGACGGCCACTCGTCGACACGGCGGCCTCCGACGGAGGTCGACACGGCGAGCTCGACGAGGTCATGGGCGCGCAGGCCCGGCCAACCGTGCACCATGCGGCGCCACTGGGTCGGGACCGAGGACGCGCCGTAGCGGGCACCCAGCAGCGAGCCCGCGATGGCGGCGACCGTGTCGGTGTCGTGGCCGGCGCGGACCGCCGCCTGCAGACCCCGCTGCAGATGCATGGCCGAGCCGTCGCCGCGGTCGGTGGTCGTGATCGCGGCCCAGGCGTCCTGCAGGGCCGTCACGGCGTAGCCGTTGTCGCCGAACCGGCCGGGTTCTGCGCCGGTCGCGGCCTCGATCCAGTCGCCCCACCGTCCGACGTTCGCCGGGGTGACGAGGTCGAGGCCGGCGGCGAGGTCGAGCCTTCCCTCGGTAACGGCGACGCGGATCGCCTCGGACCACAGCACCGCCGAGTCGCCGGCGAGTGGGTCCGCATGGGTGAGCAGGGCGATCGAGCGCGCCGCACGAGCCGTCGCCTGGCGGTCGTCGAGGGTCGAGAGCCCGACGATCGGTGTGCGCATCAGGGCCCCGTTGCCGGCTGTCAGACCCGTGCGCGCGTGCAGCGCCTCGCTGGCCCTGGTCAGGCGCTCGTGTGGTGGGCCGGCGAGGTGCTTCGCGTCGGTCAGCACCGACCGCGTCTGCACCCCGACATCGGTCGCGCCGCCGTCGAGCCAGGCCGTGAACGCCTCCGCGACGGCGTCGAGACCCTCGGGCGAGGCCAGGTCGATGCCCTGGGCCGAGATCCGCGCGACGCACAACGTCATCTGCGTGTCGTCGCTCCACTCACCCGGCTCGTACGGTCCGAGGCCACCGCCCTTCATGACGGCCTCGCCGACCGGTGGGGCGGCCATCTCGTAGGGGACACCCAGCGCGTCACCGCACGCCTCGCCGAGCAGCACCCCGGCAGCGCGGTCCACGGCGATCGGGCGGATCGACACGAGTGCTCCTCGGGGTGGGACCGGTCGCGCCGGCGGGGGTGGTCGTCGTGACGAAAACTACCCTCCGCCCCGGCACCTACCGGACGTCGGTGGGTCCCACAGTGACCCCGTAGGCTTCTCGGGTGCTCCAACCCCTGACCGTCGTGCTGCTCGTCGCGAGCGGCGTGGTCGGCCTGTTGGCCGTCCACCACCTCCTGCGTCGCCGCCTCGTGGACGACCCGCTGGTCCTCGTCGCCGCGGCCACCGAGCTCGGCCTGCTCGGCCAGCTCGTCGTCGGGCTCACGAAGGCATCTGCCATCGACGACGGAGCGGAGCGGGCGACCTTCATCGCCTACCTCTTCACCGTGCTGCTCGTGCTGCCCGCCGTCGTCGTCATCGCCATCAAGGAGAAGACGCAGTGGGCCATGGCGGTCGTGCTCGGAGGGGCCGTCGTCGTGGCGATCCTCCTGGCACGCCTGCAGCAGGTCTGGACGCTCAATGCCTGACGACGGCCCTGACAGCGGCACCTCGTCCACCGGCTCCCAGCAGGAGCGCCCGCACACCGGGCACGGCTTCGGCCGCCTCCTCGTCGCCGTCTACGGCCTCCTGGCGCTCGCCGCGACGGGTCGGTCGATCCTGCAGATCAGCGAGTACTTCGACCGCGCGCCCGTGTCGTACATCCTCTCGGCCCTCGCGGCCGTCATCTACGTGGTGGCGACGGTGGGCCTCGCCCGCGGCGACCGGGCGTCGGTGCGCCTCGCGACGATCGCGCTCACCGTCGAGCTGCTCGGCGTGCTCGTCGTCGGGGCCATCTCGTATGCCGTCCCGTCGGCCTTCCCGGACAAGACGGTGTGGTCGCACTTCGGCTCCGGCTACGGCTACGTCCCGCTCCTGCTGCCACTGCTCGGCCTGTGGTGGATCCGGCGCACGGCCCGTGCCACGGCGGCATCCGGCCTGGGCGGTGGGCAGCCTGCGCGGTCTGCGGACTGATCCGGCGCCGATAGGGTTGCGGCCATGACCGAGCAGACCCCTGCCACCGCGCCGACCCCTGCCCCCGTGCCGGAGCCGACTCCTGTCACCGGTCCGCTCACGGTCCGCGAGATCAGTGCCGACGAGGCCGTCGAGACCCTGCTCGAGGTCGGCGGCAGCTTCCTGCAGACGCCGGCCTGGGGCCGAGCGAAGGCGGGGTGGCGCCGCACCCATCTCGGCTGGTTCGACGCGGCCGGCCGCCGTGTGGGGGCAGGGACGGTCCTCTCCCGGACCATCCCGCGGCTGTCGCGCTCGTACGCCTACCTCCCGGAGGGCCCAGGCCTGCCGTGGGACGTCGTCGCCGGCGACCCGGCCGCCTGGATCGACCCGCTCGTCGTGTGGGCCAAGGGCACGAAGGCGTTCGCCCTGCGACTCGGCTTCCCCGTGGTGTCGCGCATCTGGGACCGAGACCCGGTCAAGAAGCAGGTGCTCGACAACGGGCTGCTCAGCTTCACGAGCCTGCCGACGGCCGTCGACAACCCGGCCGCCCGCAGCCTCGAGGCCTGGCTCGATGCCCACGACTGGCTGCCGCTCGGCGCCGACGGTGTCGCCGTGGGCCAGCCCCGTCTGCTGTGCATCGTCGACCTGCGTGGCCGCTCCGAGGCCGACCTGCTCAAGGGCATGAACCAGCAGTGGCGCCGCAACGTCAAGAAGGCCGAGAAGGCCGGCGTGCAGGTGCGTGCCGTCGGACCCGAGGGGCTCGACACGTTCCACGACCTCTACGTCGAGTCGGCGCAGCGCGACAACTTCCTGCCCCGGCCCAAGGCCTACTTCGAGGTCATGGCGCGCTCGTTCGCATCCGAGGACGGTCCGGTCTCGGCACGCTTCTACGAGGCCCACGTCGACGGCGACGTCCTCGCGTCCGCGCTCATGATCCGCTTCGGGCGCACGTTCTCCTACCTCTACGGCGGCTCGACCGAGCGCAACCGCGACGCGCGTGCCTCGAACGCCCTGCAGTGGCAGGCGATCCGCGACGCGGCCGCCGCCGGCTGCGAGGCCTACGACCTTCGTGGCTTCAACACCTCGCTGGGGGCGACGAGCCCGCTCACGGGTCTGCTGCTCTTCAAGCTCGGGGCGGGCGCCGACGTCGTCGAGATGGTCGGGGAGCGCGAGCTCGTCATCAGCCGCTTCTGGCACCTCGCGTTCCAGAAGGCCATGGCAGCGCGGATCGCGATCAACAAGCGCCGCAAGGCCGCTCGTGCTTCGGCGGACGACGCCGACGTCTGAACCGTCGACCGATCAGGGACGCCTGATCTCGTAGTACGGCATGAGGTGGCACGTCGCGTACCCGCGGCCCTGCTGGCTCCTCACGACGATGCCGTCGACCAGGACACGGCAGGAGACCGAGCCGCGCGAACCCGACCCGCTCGGGTCGTGGATGCGCACGCGCATGCTGACGTAGTCGTTGCTCGAGACGTTCGGGGAGATGGTCGTCTCGAACGCGAGCGGCGACGCCTGGACGGGGTAGTCGTACGGCTGGTGCCCTGCGTCCGACACTGACACCTCGATCCGCGCGCCCTTCTCCGCGTACGCCTCGAAGCGGACCCTCGTGGCGTCCGTCGGCACCGGCGTGACAGGCAGGGCCGGGACCGGGATCACCGGTGGAGGAGCGGTCATGACCGACCGTG
Source organism: Terrabacter sp. GCM10028922 (assembly GCF_042666095.1). Lineage (NCBI taxonomy): Bacteria > Bacillati > Actinomycetota > Actinomycetes > Micrococcales > Intrasporangiaceae > Terrabacter > Terrabacter sp. GCM10028922. The sequence continues at coordinate 484,509 of NZ_JBHTFG010000006.1, forward strand.
TCGTCGGCGTCGTCTGCGGCACCCCGATCGACGCGCTGGGCGTTCGCTTCGACGGCGGCTGGCCCGGCAGCAGGGTGATGGACGGCGCCTGGAAGGTGGGCGTGACGAGCGGGCGGCTGCGGGTCACGCCGACCACGGGACGGTCGATCGGCTCGAGGTCGCTTCCGAGGCTCGACGCGAGGGCGAACCCGACCGGGATGAGCAGGCCGGCCGCCGCCGCGACGACGTGCCAAGCCTGGACCCGACCACCGAGCGCCCGACCCACCGCACCGCCGAGCGTGACGGTGCGGACGGGGCGTGTCGGCGCGTGAGGAGTCCATGGTGAGGCCTCACCCGTCGCCGGGTGGCCCGGCGCGGCCCTCGGCGGCACCCAGCTCGGCTGCGGCGGTGGCTGTACTCCGAAGCCGACGCCGTACGCGTGCACCCCGCCATCGATCCCCACGCCGGTCGGCGGGTCGGCGGGCAGGTCGGCGGGCTCTGCCGGCCCGGTCTCCTCACCGGCGGCGTCGCGCGTCGGGTCGAGGCGCACCTCCGGGTCGACGCCGGGTGCGTCCGGCGGGTGCGGTGGGTTCTCTGACACGTCGTCCCCTGTCTCGTGTGCGTCGTCTGCGTGGGTTCCGCCGTCACCATGTGACCGTGCAGGTGACGTTCGATCGCCCCGTGTCCAGGGCCACGAGGACGGTACCCGCGTAGATGCGGCACTGGAGCTCGGTGTCGCCTGACGCGTCCTTGGCGTGGACGTGCATGGTCACGCGGTCGTCGGGGGGCTTGGTGGCGATGCGGGCGAGGGGGAGCGGCTCGTCGACCGTGTTCTCGAGGACGCCGCCGTCGGGACCGACGACCTCGAAGTCGACCGACTCGTGTGTGCCGGCGACCTCGATGCGCACCTGCGCGGTGTCAGCGGGAACACCTTGGACCGTCGTCGCCTCGGACAGCAGTGGGACCGCGCTCGCCTCGTCGGCGACCGGCTGGATGGTCAGCCCTTCGGCACCGACATACGTCCCGCCGTCGCCGCGCCACTGGTCGCTGCCCATCTCGACGGCGTACCCGTCCTCTGCGGACGACGAGCCGCTCGCGCCGCTGTTCACGATCCCGAAGAAGAGCGGCACGACGACGAGGGCCGCGATCAGGCCCGCTCCGCGGTTGCTCGACCTGCGCGGGACCGGTGGCCGCTGCGCTGCTGCAGGCCCGGACGGGCGCGGCGCCCACGCCTCGGGAGGCAGCGACCCCACCCTCGAACGCTGGTCCGGCGGCTCGTCGGGAAAGGAGACGTGCCGGTCGCGCTGCGGGTCCGGGAGGTACGGACGCGGAGTGCCGTGGTCGGTCAAGGCTGCCTCGCTTCGACGGGTGGGACCACGGTAGGTCCTCGCGTGCCCGCGTCGTCGCAAGTCAGACAACCTGAGCCGCCGAGGCGTTCCCCGAGGTGACGTGCCGGCCGGCATCCGGCGGGGCCGGGGCGCGAGCAGCCCGAAGGACCGAGGAGCGACGCGCGCCGGCAGGTCACGCCACGGGTTATCCGTTCGGAGCCACCCCACCGTCCCGCCTATCCTGTCGGTCATGCCCGACGAGCCCGCCTCCGCCCCGGCGCGCTCGCGGCCACCCCGCAGGCGAGGGCGTCGGCGACCAGGGCCGGGCGAGCCGGGCAGACCGCCGGGCGAACCGGGCACACCGCCTGGCGAGGCCGGCAGGCCACCGGGCGAGCGCGGTGTAGCCACCGGCAGTGCGCGAGCGGACCAGCCCCGTGCGGGGGGCGACCAGGGCAACCGCAGGTCGGGCGGGCGTGGGCTGACCCCCGAGCAGCTCGAGGCACGTCGAGTCGCGCGTGCCGCCACGGTGCCACCCATCACCTATCCCGAGCACCTTCCCGTCGTCGACCGGCGCGACGACATCGCCGCCGCGATCCGCGACCACCAGGTCGTCGTCATCGCGGGTGAGACCGGCTCGGGCAAGACGACCCAGATCCCCAAGATCTGCCTCGAGCTCGGCCGCGGCCTCGACGGCCTCATCGGCCACACCCAGCCCCGGCGCATCGCCGCTCGCGCCGTCGCGGAGCGACTCTCCGACGAGCTCGGGGCCGAGCTCGGCACTGCCGTCGGCTACCAGGTCCGGTTCACCGACCAGAGCAGCCGCGACACCCTCGTCAAGGTCATGACCGACGGCATCCTGCTCGCCGAGATGCAGCGCGACCGCGAGCTGCGCCGCTACGACACGATCATCATCGACGAGGCCCACGAGCGCAGCCTCAACATCGACTTCATCCTCGGCTACCTCAAGCAGCTGCTGCCGCGCCGACCCGACCTCAAGGTCGTCATCACCTCGGCGACGATCGACCCGGAGAAGTTCGCCCAGCACTTCGCCGACCCCCGCACGGGGGAGCCCGCCCCCATCATCGAGGTGTCGGGCCGCACCTTCCCCGTCGAGATCCGCTACCGGCCGCTCGTCGACCCCGACCGGCCCGACGACGACGAGCGAGACATGGTCACCGGCGTGTGCGAGGCCGTCGAGGAGCTCTGGACCGAGCGTCACTCCGGCACGAGCAGCGACATCCTCGTCTTCTTCTCCGGCGAGCGCGAGATCCGCGACGCCGCCGACGCGCTCAACGGCATGAAGCTGCCGGTCACCGAGGTGGTGCCGCTCTACGGCCGGCTGTCCGCAGCGGAGCAGCACCGCGTCTTCTCTCCCCACACCGGTCGACGAATCGTCCTGGCCACCAACGTCGCCGAGACATCGCTGACGGTTCCCGGCATCCGCTACGTCATCGACACCGGCACCGCGCGCATCAGCCGCTACAGCCAGCGCACGAAGGTCCAGCGACTCCCGATCGAGCCGATCAGCCAGGCGTCGGCCAACCAGCGCTCCGGGCGCTGCGGCCGCGTCTCCGACGGCATCGCGATCCGCCTCTACGCCGAAGACGACTTCGACAGCCGCCCGGAGTTCACCGACCCGGAGATCCTGCGCACGAACCTCGCCTCCGTCATCCTCCAGATGACGAGTCTGGGTCTCGGCGACATCGCCAGGTTCCCGTTCGTCGACCCACCCGACTCGCGCCAGATCACCGACGGTGTCCGACTGCTCGAGGAGCTCCAGGCGTTCGAGCCCGAGGAGGACAGCCATCCCGGCGGGCGTGGGCGCCGGCGTCCGGGACGCCGCCTCACGGCATACGGCCGCACGATCGCGATGCTGCCCATCGACCCGAGACACGCACGCATGGTGCTCGAGGCGGACAAGCGGGGCGTGCTGAGGGAGGTCCTCGTCATCGTCGCGGCGCTGTCGATCCAGGACCCCCGCGAGCGACCGCAGGAGAAGCAGGAGCTCGCGAACGCGGCGCACAAGCGCTTCGCTGACGAGACGAGCGACTTCCTCGGCTGGCTCAACCTCTGGAGCTACCTCAAGGAACAGCAGAAAGCCTTGAGCTCCAGCGCCTTCCGTCGCATGTGCAAGAACGAGTTCCTCCACTACCTCCGCGTACGCGAGTGGCAGGACCTCCACACACAGGTCAAGCAGGCAGCGAAGCAGGCCGGCCTCGACGTCAGCCGCGGCAGCGTCCACGGCGAGGTCGACAGCGACGCCGTGCACCAGTCGCTCCTCGCCGGCCTCCTCTCGCACGTCGGCGTGCGCGACGAGCAGAAGCGGGAGTATGCCGGCGCGCGGGGTGCGCGCTTCGGCATCAGCCCCGGCTCGGCGCTCTTCCGCAAGCAGCCCCAGTTCGTCATGGCCGAGGAGCTCGTCGAGACGACCCGACTGTGGGCCCGGATGAACGCCCGCATCGACCCCGTCTGGGCCGAACAGCTCGGCGAGCACCTCGTGAAGCGCCAGTACTCCGAGCCGCGCTGGTCGGGACGCCGAGGCTCGGCGGTCGCGACAGAGCGCGTGACGCTCTACGGGGTACCGCTCGTCGTCGGGCGGGTGGTCGGTCTCGGAAGCGTCGACCCCGAGCTCGCCCGCGACCTCTTCATCCGGCACGCGCTCGTCGAGGGGGACTGGAACACCGAGCACGGCTTCCTCCAGGCCAACGCGGCGCTCGTCGAGCGGCTCGGGGAGCTCGAGGCGCGGACCCGTCGGCGCGACATCGTCGTCGACGACAGCACGTTGGTCGCCTTCTACGACAAGCGGATCCCCGCCGAGGTGGTGTCGGGCCGGCACTTCGACACGTGGTGGAAGAAGGCCCGCCGCGAGTCGCCCGACCTGCTGACCTTCACGGAGGAGCTGCTGCTCCGCGAGAGCGCCGGCAGCCTCGCCGACGACGACCACCCCACGACGTGGACTCAGGGTGAGAACGTCCTACCCGTCACGTACCAGTTCGAGCCGGGCTCGGCCCAGGACGGCGTCACCGTGCACATTCCGGTCGAGCGCCTCAACCAGGTGACCCCCGATGGCTTCGACTGGCAGGTGCCGGGCTTCCGTGAGGAGCTCGTCACCGCACTGATCCGCAGTCTCCCCAAGGGAGTCCGCCGCCACCTCGTGCCCGCGCCCGACCACGCGCGGGCGGTGCTGCCCGAGCTCGACCCGGCGAGCGGTCCCCTTCTCCCGGTGCTCGCGACCGTGCTGCGCCGCCGAGCCGGCGTCGTGGTCACACCCGACGACTTCGACGTCGAGCGCGTGCTCCCGCACCTCACCGTCACCTTCCAGGTGGACGGCCCCGACGGCCGACCTGTCGCGACAGGCAAGGACCTCGAGGCGGTCCGCGACGCGGCCACCCCGCAGCTGCGGCGCCAGGTGAGCCGGGCCGGGTCCGGTGTGGAGCGCACCGGTCTGACCGCGTTCCCCGACGAGGGCGTGGCCGAGTCCTTCGAGAGCGACAGCGGCGTCCAGGGCTACCCGGCCCTCGTCGACACGGGTGCGGCCGTCGACCTGCGGGTCCTGCCGACCCGTGCCGAGGCCGACGCCGAGCACCGTCTCGGCGTGCGCCGGCTCCTCCTGCTCGGCATCACCCCACCGTGGAAACAGATCCTCGCGCGGCTGACGAACACCCAGAAGCTCGCGCTCGGACACAACCCGCACGGCAGCGTGCCCGCCCTGCTCGACGACTGCCTCGCCGCCGCGATCGACGCGATCCGCGACGACGCGGTCACCGACAGGGCTGACCACACGGTGCGCACGCGGGAGGACTTCGAGTGGGCGCTGTCGGCCGTGCGTACCCACACCACCGCCAAGGTCGTGCACGTCGTCGGTCTCGTCGAGCCGATCCTGGCCAAGCACCTCGCACTGACGAACCGACTCGCGGAGCTCGACCGGTCGAGCAGCCCCACCATCCGACCGATGCTCGCGGACGTGCGGGCGCAGCTGCGTGAGCTCGTCCGGCCCGGCTTCGTGGCCGACACCGGCCTGCGGCGGCTGCCCGACCTCGACCGCTACCTGCGCGCCATCACGCACCGTCTCGACAAGGCACCCGCCAACCTCGCGCGCGACGCGCAGGCGCTCGAGCAGGTCGACCTCGTCGAGGGCCGCTACGCCGACCTGCTCGACCGCCTCCGCCCCGCACAACGCGGCCGCGCCGACGTCGTCGACATCGGCTGGATGATCGAGGAGCTGCGGGTGTCGCTCTTCGCGCAGACGATCGGCACGGCACACAGCGTCTCGCCTCAGCGCATCCTCAAGGCCATCGCCAGGATCGGCTGACCCGGGAATCATGGTGTCCAGCGGGACGTTGGACCCATGGACCGCGTACGACGAAAGGCCAGACCCGTGCAGGACCCGACCGAGCTCTTCCAGTTCGAGAGCGACACCTCACCGAGCATCCTCCAGGAGCTGCAGGCCTCGGTGCTCGTCGTCGCCCTCGGTGGATTCATCGATGCCGGCCACACGCAACGACTCATGGCCGACCACCTCCTCGAGACGCACGAGTCCCGCGTCATCGCCTCCTTCGACGTCGACCAGCTGCTCGACTACCGCGGGCGCCGGCCCGTCATGGTGTTCGACCGCGACCACTGGGCCAGCTACGACGACCCGAGCCTGCTGCTGCACCGAGTCGTCGACAAGGAGGGGACGCCGTTCCTGCTGCTCGTCGGGCCCGAGCCCGACTACCAGTGGAACCGCATGGTCGAGGCGACGACCTCCCTCATCCACGCGTTCGGCGTCGGCCTGACTGTGAGCGTGCACGGCATCCCCATGGCGGTCCCGCACACGCGTCCGCTCGGGGTCACGGCCCACGGCACCAACCCGCGCCTCGTCACGGGCAACGACCCGGCGTTCGGCACGGTCCAGGTGCCGGCGAGCTTCTCGTCGCTGCTCGAGTTCCGGCTCGGCGAGGCGGGTCTCGACGCCATCGGTTTCGCGGTGCACGTGCCGCACTACCTCGGACAGACCGAGTTCGCCGACGCCGCGGTGCTCGGCCTCGAACGGGTCCGTGCGGCGACGGGTCTCGACCTCGACCTGCGCGAGCTGGCCGCGACCGCAGGCCTCAACCGCGCCGAGATCACGCGCCAGATGGAGGAGTCCGACGAGATCACCGCCGTCGTCCGGGCCCTCGAGCAGCAGTACGACACGTTCCTCGAAGGACGCAAGCAGCGCAGCCTGCTCGCGACCGACCTCTCCGAGCTGCCCACCGCCGACGAGATCGGTGCGGAGTTCGAGGCCTTCCTCAAGGACGTCACCGACGACGAGCACTGACCGTCGAGAGGCCAGCTCTGGCGGCCTCTGGCAGCAGGTGTTGGCCTCTCGACGTGTCGGGGGCAGCAGGTGTTGGCCTGTCGACGGGGGAGGCTGGGGGTCAGTCCTTGGCCTCGCTCCACCGGCGCACGACCGACGTGTCGGCCACGAACCGCACCTCGTCGGTGCCCGCCCAGGTGCGGGCGGCGCTCGTGAGTGTCTGCTCGACCGCAGCCGCGGCTTCCTCGGCGTGTCGTTCGGGAACGTGGACGAGCAGCTCGTCGTGCAGGCAGAGCACGATCTGGCCGCCCAGCGGACGCACCGCGTGCCGCACCGTCGCGGCCCAGGCCTTGAAGAGCTCGGCCGCCGACCCCTGGATGATCGCGTTGCGGGCGTATCGCCCGCGCGCGCCGTCGGCCCCGGTCGCCGAGGTCTCACCGGAGTCGGGAGCGGCTCTGTCGGTGGCGGCTGTGCCCGGCGTCGGGGTCGCGCCGACCGGTATGCCGCCGAAGCGGATCAACCGGCCTCCCCACGTGCGGACCGGACGCCGCGCGACACCGTCGGCATAGGCCCGGTCGAGCAGGCCCATCGCGACCGGGTACGCGCGCTCGAGGTCCTTGAGCGCCTCACCGGCGGCTCCGGAGCGCTGGCCGTACATCGCGGCCAGCACGGCGACCTTCGCCTTGGGGCGGTCGGCGCCGAGCTTGGCAGCGACGGGCGCGTAGAGGTCGTCGGCGCGGGTCGCCTCGGCGAAAGCCCGGTCAGCGCTCACGACGGCGAGCACGCGAGGCTCGATCTGTCCCAGGTCGGCGCGCACGAAGACGTGACCGGGGGCGGCGCGGATCGCGGGTCGCAGGGGAGCGGGGAGGTTGTGCAGGCCGTTCTGCGCCGTCATGCGCCCGGCGGCCCCGTCGCAGGCCGTCCAGCCACCACGGAGACGGTCGTCGGGACCGACGTGGTCGTCGAGCCAGCGGTAGCCGTAGGTCGTCGCGATGCGCTCGTCCTTGCGCCACCGCAGGAGCGCGTCGACGAGAGGGTGGGTGTGCCGGTAGGGCTCGAGCACCCAGGCGCGCGTGCTCGGCACGTCGACGCCGACCGACAGGAGCAGGTCGCGCACCTGGCCGGGGTTGCGCAGGTCGGTGCGCTCACGGCCCGGGGCGTGGCGCAGCACGGCGGCGTCACGCTCGGCGCGGATCGAGGCCGCGTGCGTGTCGTCCTGCGGCCGCGGTCCGGCGGACGAGGCGATGAGGTCCTCGGCGGCCGCACGGTCGACGGGCAGGCCGTCACGCTCGAGCTCGAGGCAGAGCACCGCGGCGGCAGACTCCGACCAGACCGTGCGCTCCAGCCGGGGCGCGTGCGACCCGCCGATGCGCTCGAGCGCCTCTCGCTGTGACGACCGGCACTCGAGGGCGAGCTCGCCGAGCTGACGCAGCCGACTGTCGTCGGAGGCCCAGGACAGGGCGTCGGCGCGCAGGTGTCCGTCGCCGGTGAGCAGCGCGGTGTCCTCGCCCGCGGCGACGTCGAAGAGGTCGCCGTCGAAGCCGGTCAGCCGCGGCGACCGCGGGGCCGGCACGCCCGCCTCGTCGAGGCCACGGCAGCCTGCGACGACGTGCCCGGGGCTCGCCCACCAGCCGCCGTGGATGAGCCGGTGAGCCTCAGCGAGGTCCCACGTGCGGCTGACGTCGACCCCGGCCGCGACGACGCCGCGCAAGGACGAGGCCGCAGACCAGACGACCCACCGGGGGGCCAGGCGGCGCGTCGCCTCGGTGAACCGACCGGAGACGTCCGCCGGGGCCCATGGCTCGTCGATACCCGGACCGAGGGCGTACGCACCATGAGGCCCCACAACGAGCGCGACGTGCGGAGGGCGGGACACGTTGTCAGTCAAGAGAACTCGCGATACGGCCGATGGCCTCGCGTAGGACGTCGGGAGACGTGCCGTAGTTCAGCCGCGCGTGCCCGTGCCCGATGGCGCCGAAGATGGTGCCGGGGGAGAGAGCCACATGCGCGCGGCGCAGCAGCTCGCCCGCCGGGTCGTCGCCGAGGCCGAGCCCCTCGAGGTCGAGCCACGCGAGGAAGGTCGCCTCCGGGAGGAAGAGCCGCACGCCGGGGAGGTGCTCCGCGACCAGGTCGGCGAGAAGGCGCCGGTTGGCGTCGAGCTCGCCGACGAGGCGGTGGACCCACTCGCGGCCGTCGCGGTAGGCAGCGGTCTGCGCGATGACGCCCAGGTGGCTGGCGCCGAACGTCACGAAGGGGTGGAGGCGCCGCAGGTCGGCGACGGCCTCGCGTCCCGGCACGATGATCGCCGCCTTGAGACCCGCGAGGTTCCACGCCTTGCTCGCGGAGGTGACCACGACCCCCTGCTCGGAGCCATTCACGGTGAGGTACGGCGTGAAGGTGCTGGTCGGCATGACGAGCGGAGCGTGGATCTCGTCGGACACGACCCTGACGCCGTGCTCGTCCGCGAGTGCGGCGAGGGACTCGAGCTCCGCCGACGTGTGGACCGTGCCGGTGGGGTTGTGCGGGTTGCACAGCAGGTACACCGCTCGATCTCGCCGTGCCGTCACTTCGGCGAAAACCCTTGCCAGACAGTCGAAGTCGAGCCGGTGGTTCTCGTCGAGCGGAGCCTCGACGACGCGGCGACCGCATGCCTCTATGACGTCGAAGAACGCGTTGTATACCGGTGGGCTCACGACGACCGGGCCACCGTCGTCGGTGAGAAGGCGCAGCACGTGGGTGACACCCGTCAGCACGTCCGTGACGCGGGTCGTCGTCGCCGGCTCCACCGTCCATCCCCACTCGGCCTCGGCGAGCGAGGCGAACTCCCCGGCATACGCCTCGGTCATGGCGTAGCCGGTGTCGCCGCGCGCCACCGCCTCGCTCACGGCGTGGACGACGGCGGGGCAGGGCGCGCAGTCCATCTCGGCGATCCACATGGGTATGACGTCGGGCCCGTAGCGGCGCCACTTGACGGAGGTGCGGTCGCGGTGCAGCTGCTCGAGCGGCACGCCGAGGATCGACCCGACGCCGTGACTGCCCCGCCCGTCGATCTCGCCCATGGGAGCGACCCTACGAGAGGTCGCCGACGGGGCCGTCCCCGACCCGCGACCACTTCGGGAGGGCGCGAGGATGCCACAGGCGACCCATCCGGCATACGGTGGCGTTCTGCGGGTGCGACGCCACACACAGGGGCTCGCACGAGGACTTCGGACAAGGGGTGGAGCCGATGGGCATCTTCGGATGGGGCAAGGACGAGACCGTCGAGGCATCGGACGCCGCAGCCAGCGAGGTGCGCAGAGCCAAGGACCCGGGCGCCCTCCAACGCGCCGCCGTTCCCGCTGGAGGCGGCCTCTCAGGAGCGGCCACCCGCCTCATCGAGCGCCTCCTCGACGTCGGTATCGACGGCAAGGGCCCCTTCGACTCGGCGCACGACGTCGCCGCCACCGCCTTGAAGCACGCGCGCGGCGACCGCGAGCAGGCGCTTCGAGTCATCGTGCGCGACCACCGCCAGCTCGGCGCGGTCGGTGGTTTCGCGACGGGCCTCGGTGGGTTCTTCACCATGCCGATCTCCTTGCCCGCCAACGTCCTCGAGTTCTACCTGCTCGCGACACGGATGACGGCGGCCACGGCGAAGGTGCGCGGCTACGACATCAACCAGCCCGAGATCCGCTCGGCCGTGCTGCTCACGCTCGTCGGCGCCGACAGCGACGACCTGCTCAAGAAGGCCGGCCTGCAGGCCGCAGGCGGCAAGCTGTCGTCGCTCGCGTTCAACCGGCTCCCCGCACCGGCACTCATGGTGCTGAACAAGGCCGTCGGCTTCCGGCTGCTCGGCCGCATCGGACAGGGCACGTTCGCCAAGCTCGGGCGGGCGGTCCCGGTCGTCGGCGGCCTCGTGGGCGCGGGCGTCGACGTGTACATGCTCAACCGCATCGGCAAGCAGGCCGCCAAGGAGTTCCCACCCGTCGAGACCTTCGGCCCGTGACGCGCCGCGTTCGCGCCGCGCGACCGCGGCGAATGGGTACGCCACGTCCGTGAGGAGCACGCAGATCACCGTTTCGCAACGCCGCTCGCACCGGGGAATCGGCCCGGCCGCCCGCTCGTTGGGCCCGGCATGAAGTCCGCGTCCCGCATCAAGATGGCTGCCACCATCGCCTCCGTCGTCCGCGCCTCGACGCGTCCGGGCGCACCGAGCCTCTCCGAGCGCGTGCACGCCGTGCCGCGGCTCGTGCGCTCTACGGTCGACGGGACGTATGCCGGCACGACCATGAAGCGGCTGGCCCTCGTCGCGGGGGCGGTCGTCTACGTCGCCTCTCCGGTCGACCTGCTGCCCGAGGCGGTCCTGCCCGTCCTCGGTGCCGCCGACGACGCCGTCGTCATCTCGTGGGCGATCAAGGCGTTCGTCGAGGAGACCGACCGTTTCATCGCGTGGGAGATCGGGCAGGGCATCCACCGGGCCGGCGCCGGCGCTGGGCGGGCGGCGGGTTGGGGTCGTCCAGCGGGCGCTTCGTCTGCCGCCTCCCGGGCGACGGTGCGCGGTTCGACGGTGGGGTCGGGAGGGCCGGACGTGGCCACTCCCGCCCGGGCCGGGGGAGCGGACGAGGGCCTGCGGCGTGACCGTGACCTGACGGGCGCTGCGGGGCGCGGTCGTCTCGTCGCGCGGGTCAGCCGGGTGGCTGGCGGTGCGTCCCGCCCCGGCGCGCAAGGGGGTCTCGGGAGCCGCGGGACCGCCGAGTCCGGGCCCGGGCGCCCCGAGCGCATCCGCCTCCCGGAGGGGATGCGCCAGGCCGCGACCGACTACGTCCTGGAGACGGTGCGCAAGCGCCTCGAACGCTGACTCGCTCGCTCGGTCCAAGGGCGTCGGTCCACACCTCCCTCGTCGACCACGGCCGTGGTCCACAGGATGCTCGCCACCCTGTCGCAGGCTCGCGGCCGCGGCGAGGCTCGGCTCATGCCGACGATCTCACTGTCCGGGCCAGCCGAGCTGCTGACCATCATCCCCTTCCACCTTGGCTTCCAGCCGGTGCGGAGCGTCGTCGTGGTGTGCTTCCACGGCAAACGCCTCGGGCTCGTCGCCCGGCTGGACGTCGTCGACGTCGACCTCGCGGGAGTGGTCGTCGCGCAGACCCTTCCGACCCTGCTCACCGGGTCGCCCTCGTCGGTGGCCGTCGTGGGTTTCGAGGACGAGGCCGGCGAGGCCCTTCCGCTCCTCGATGCGCTGGCGGCGGGGTTCGAGGCAGCGCGCGTCGTCGTGCGCGAGCGGCTCGTCGTCCGCGACGGCCGCTGGTATGCCGTCGGATGCGACTGCTGCCCAGAGGAGGGCCGGCTGCTACCCGAGGAGGCGGACGTGCCGGCCGTCGCGAGCTACGTGGCGCTCGGCCGCGCGGTGCTGCCCGACCGTGAGGGCCTGGGGGCCCTCGTCGAGCCACTGTCGCCGACCGAGCCGCGCCACGACCTGACGCTGGCCGCGATCGAGGACTGGCAGCGCCGGTATGCGGCCGCCGGGTGTGTCGTCCGCGACCCACGTCAGGAGCCTCGCGCGGGCGCGGGCGCGGGCGCGGCGCCGGCGCAGAGGGATCGGGCCGGGGCCGGCGGCTCGGAGGGCCGCTGCCTGACCGTGCTCGACGGAGGTGACCCGACGGCGCGCCAGTTCCTCGTCAACGACATGCTCCTCGCCTGGGGTGGCGTGCTGCACGGCGACATCGTGGGTTTCGGGATGGAGCACTGGCTGCCCTCGATCGTGGGGCCCCTGCGCGACCTCCAGGTCCGCGACGCGGTCGTCGGGTGGTTGTGTCCCGGGTCGGTGCCGCTCGACGCCTTCCCGGTGGAGCTCGTCGCGATGCTGGAGATCTTCCTGGGGCCTGACCTGCGCGTGCCTGCGGCCGGTGCGCGGCCGCCAGACGAGCCGAACGTGCCCTGGTCAGGTCCCGACGCGGAGCTCGCCCGCATCCTGCGGATCGTGAGCGGGGACGACGACGGGGACGACGACTGGGACGACGACGCCGAGGACGACGGCGACGGCGACGGCGACGGCGGAGACGGTGGCGACTGCGATGTCGACGGCAGGGACGCCGTTGACTGGGGCGACTGGGACGAGGCAGCAGTGCCGCGTCTGATGCTGGCCCGCCTCGAGGAGGTGTGCCGGCTCACGCCTGCGGCTCATGCGGCCCCGCTCCTGTCGGTGGTTGCCTCGCTCGCGTGGTGGATCGGCGACGGGGCCCGGGCCGGGGTCGCCGTCGACCGCGCACTCGCACTCGAGCCGGACCACCGCCTGAGCCAGCTCGTCCGCGAGTCGCTGGACCACGGCATACGGCCCCGTCGGTGCGCGTGAGCGCACACGAGCGTGTGCTCACGCGGCTCGTGGCACGTCTCCCGGTGGGCGAGGCCGTGTGAGCGGGCGCCCCGGCCAGCCGGAGCGGCGGGCGCTCAACCTGCTGTTGTCGCTGGTGTCGCTGGTGTTGCCGTGACCTTGCGTCCCGGGCGTCCATGTCGTGGAACGACCAGCGGTGCCGCGTCAGCGTCTCGCGTATGGTTGGGGCAGGTCATGAGTACCAGTGGCAAGCCCCGGCTCGCTGGTCGGCAACCCTCCTTCGCGGTGGGGTGCCCCGGGTGAGGACCAGGCCACGCCCCGTCCCGGGTGTGAGCAAGCGCGAGCACCGAGGAGTACCCCGATGGCAGTCACCCACCGGACGCACAGCACGCGGCGCCCCGCGCGCCTGGCTACGGCGGGCACCCAGGTCGGTGATGGTCCCACGCCCACTGCTCCTGCCGCCCACGACACCGCCCGTCCGGACGGCGCCTGGCGCGAGGGTGACCCTGTCGGCGACCGGGCGTTCGTCGACATCGGCGACGTCGAGCTCGAGCGGGGCGGGGTGCTGCCCGACGTCCGCATCGCCTACGAGACCTGGGGTCGGCTCAACGAGGCCGGCGACAACGTCATCCTCGTCGAGCACGCCCTGACCGGCGACAGCCACGTCATCGGCGAGGCCGGCGACGGCCACGCGTCACCGGGTTGGTGGAACGCCCTCATCGGGCCGGACAGCCCCGTCGACCCCGAGCGGTGGTTCGTCATCGCCTCCAACGTCCTCGGCGGCTGTCAGGGCAGCACCGGCCCGTCGAGCGTCGCGCCGGACGGCCAGCCGTGGGGCAGCCGCTTCCCCTACGTGACCGTCCGTGACCAGGTCGCCGCCGAGCGGGCCCTGCTCGACCGGCTGGGCATCGACCGCCTCGCCGGCGTGGTCGGTGGCTCGATGGGTGGGATGCGCGCCATCGAGTGGGCCGTCACCTATCCCGATGCCGTGGACCGCTGCATCGTCATCGCATCGACGGCCTACGCGACCGCCGACCAGATCGCGTGGTGCCAGCCTCAGCTGCTCGCCATCCGCCACGACCCCGACTACGTCGGCGGGGACTACTACTCGACCGGCCGGCGGCCGGTGACCGGCCTGGGGCTGGCACGGCGCATCGCGCACGTGACCTACCGCACCGAGAACGAGCTCGCCGACCGCTTCGGGCGTGCTGCCCAGCTGGGCGAGGACCCGCTGCGAGCAGGGGACCGCGGACGGTTCGCCGTCGAGTCCTACCTCGACCACCACGCCGGCAAGCTCGCTCGCCGGTTCGACGCCAACTCCTACGTCGTGCTGACCGAGGCGATGAACTCCCACGACGTCGGCCGCGACCGCGGTGGGCTCGAGCCGGCCCTTGCCCGGGTGACGGCTGACTGCACCGTCGTCTCCGTCGACACCGACCGGCTCTACCCGCCCCGTCTGGCCGACGAGCTGCACGCCGCCCTGCCGGGCTCGACGCGCGAGCACATCACCTCGGTGTTCGGCCACGACGGCTTCCTCATCGAGGAGGACCAGGTCGGTCGCATCATCCGCGACGCCCTCGCCCGCGACGCCCGCTGAGGGCGGCGGCGGTTCGCCGGCGACGCGCCGCGCGGGCTGATATCGGGTACGGTGCGAGCACTGCTTGTTTCCGTCCCAAGGAGGTCCGGGAAAGTGGCCATCGTCGTTGGTTATGTCGCCACCAAGGAAGGTCGTGCGGCTCTCAAACGAGCCGCCGACGAGTGCGTCCTGAGAGGCACGAAGCTCGTCGTCATCAGCTCGCACCGCGGTGGCAAGGACTTCGACGCCAACGAGGCCAGCCAGTTCGAGACCGAGCTCGAGCGCGTGCAGTCCATGCTCGAGGAGAAGGGCCTGGAGCACGAGGTGCGCCAGCTCGTCCGTGGCAACGACCCGGCCGAAGACCTCATCTCGGTCGCCGAGGAGGAGAAGGCCGACTTCATCGTCATCGGTCTGCGCCGTCGCAGCCCGGTCGGCAAGCTCATCCTCGGCTCCAACGCCCAGCGGATCCTGCTCGACGCGAGCTGCCCCGTCCTCGCCGTCAAGGGCGACTGACGCCTCCCCACGGCCCGACGGCCGTGCATCGACGGCCTGACGGGCCTTTGCCCGCAGTCGACTGGCGGCGCTTCAGGCACGCGCGTTCGGCGCGCGTTCGCCCGCACGGCGTATGCCGCTTTATAATGTCCGAGTACCGGATCGCACGAGGCGCACCGAGAGATCGAACCAGGGATCGACTCCAACTGGCCAAGCTCCTCCGGCACCAACCCCCATTCTCGTTCGTTGTGATGATGCATGCCCGGAATCGGCGCGCCCATCTGACGAGACTCGCGACGAAAGGCGACTGCATCCGTGCCCAAGGCAACATCCGCTGGAGCTCCGAAGACCCTGCCGAAAGTGTTCCAGCACGAGGCGATCATGCAACTCCTGGTCAAGGGCAGCACCAACGGCACCATCACCGGCACGGAGATCGCGCGCGCCCAGGCCGAGGCTGACCTCGACCTCAAGCAGATGAAGCCGGTCCTCACGACCCTCGAGGCCCACGACATCGAGATCGTCGTCGACGCGCCGCACTCCAGCACGACGAAGAAGACCCGTTCAGGGACCAAGGGAGGCACCGTGGCCACCGCACGCAGCACGACTGCCGCCGCGACGAAGTCCGCAGCGCGGACGACGACCGCGACGACGAAGACCGCCGCCAAGAAGACGACCGCCAAGCCGGGGTCGGACGACGAGACGGCATCGGCCGCCAAGCCCGCCGCGAAGAGCACGACGAAGGCGGCCGCGGACAAGGCACCGACGAAGGCGGTGACCAACGCGGGTGTCGCCAAGGCCGCCGCCAAGAAGACGACCGCCAAGCCGGGGTCGACGGCCGCGACCAAGAAGACCGCCGCGAAGGGCGCGGCGAAGTCCGCTGACGCGGGCGGCGCAGCGGGCGACGAGAACGACGAGCTCGAGGACGTCGAGCCCGATGACGCCCCTGAAGCCGAGCTCGTGGAGGTGGAGGTCGACGTCGAAGCACCCGACGCCGCCGCCGACGACGACGACGCCGCTCCCGCCACTGCAAAGGGCGACGAGACGGAGGAGTCCGGCTTCGTCATCCGTGACGACGACGAGGACGACGCCCCGGCGCAGCAGGTCGTCACGGCCGGCGCCACCGCCGACCCGGTCAAGGACTACCTCAAGCAGATCGGCAAGGTCGCCCTCCTCAACGCCGAGCAGGAGGTCGAGCTCGCCAAGCGCATCGAGGCCGGCCTGTTCGCCGAGGAGAAGCTCAACTCCGGCGACAAGATCGAGATGAAGCTCAAGCGCGAGCTGTGGTGGATCGCCCAGGACGGCAAGAAGGCCAAGAACCACCTGCTCGAGGCCAACCTGCGACTGGTCGTCTCGCTCGCCAAGCGCTACACCGGTCGCGGCATGCTCTTCCTCGACCTCATCCAGGAGGGCAACCTCGGCCTCATCCGTGCGGTCGAGAAGTTCGACTACACCAAGGGCTACAAGTTCTCGACGTACGCGACGTGGTGGATCCGCCAGGCCATCACCCGCGCCATGGCCGACCAGGCGCGCACGATCCGCATCCCCGTCCACATGGTCGAGGTCATCAACAAGCTCGCCCGCGTGCAGCGCCAGATGCTCCAGGACCTCGGGCGCGAGCCCACCCCGGAGGAGCTGGCCAAGGAGCTCGACATGACGCCCGAGAAGGTCGTCGAGGTCCAGAAGTACGGCCGCGAGCCCATCTCCCTGCACACGCCGCTCGGTGAGGACGGCGACAGCGAGTTCGGTGACCTCATCGAGGACTCCGAGGCCGTCGTCCCGGCCGACGCCGTCAGCTTCACGCTCCTGCAGGAGCAGCTGCACTCGGTGCTCGACACGTTGTCCGAGCGCGAGGCCGGCGTCGTCTCGATGCGGTTCGGCCTGACCGACGGACAGCCGAAGACGCTCGACGAGATCGGCAAGGTCTACGGCGTGACGCGTGAGCGCATCCGCCAGATCGAGTCGAAGACGATGAGCAAGCTGCGTCACCCGAGCCGCAGCCAGGTCCTGCGCGACTACCTCGACTGAGGTCGCCTCAGCCGCACGAGAAGGAGCCCACGACACGTCGTCGTGGGCTCCTTCTCGTATGCCGTGCCCTTTCCGCAGGTGCGGGCGGTTGCGCGGGCCGGTCAGCGGCGGCGGGGGAACAGCCGGTCGGGCAGCCCCCGCCAGAACGACACCCCGGCCTCGGGCCACACGAACGACCGGACGCGCGTCTGCCAGGCACGGGTGCGGCCGATCTTCCGCCGGATCGAGCGGATGTCGTGGTGGAGGCGGAAGGCCTCCTGCGGCGTCGTACGCTCAGGACGGTCGTAGCGCGACTTCTCCAGGGTCGCGGTCACCCGACGCATCGTGGTCGCGTCCTCGCCATCGAGGTGCCCGTCGGTCACGTAGCGTTCGCGCAGCTGCCGCAGGGTCACGCCGTTCGGGGCGGTGAGGCCCAGGTCGCCGAGGTGGGAGGTCAGGTCGAGCCACTCCGCCTCGATGAGCTCCTGCTGGGTCACGGCCGCGCGCCGTCGGCGCAGGCGGAGCAACCACGCCGTGATCGGCATGACGAACGCCGCGAGCAGCCCGACGAGGACAGCGACGAACGTCACGACGTTGCGCAGGGTGAAGGCCGAGCCGATGGCGTCGAGCAGGGTCTGCTGCTGCTGGACCGGCGCGGCGGTCGCAGAGGTCGACGTCGTGGCGGAGGCCGAGGAGCCCCGACCCGAGGTCGTCTCCTCGACGTCGCGGCCACCCCGGGTGGACCCGGAGTCCGCGCCGAGCACGGCGTAGGGCGGCGGTGTGCCGGAGCGGGCACCCGGCGTCGGCTCGAAGCGGAGCCAGCCGTAGCCCTGGAAGTAGAGCTCGGGCCACGCGTGGGCGTCGCTGTTGCGCACGACGTACTGGCTGTTCTCGGACGGCTGCCCGGGTAGGTAGCCGATGGCCATGCGGGCGGGGATGCCCTGGGCGCGGGCCATCATGATCATCGCGGTCGCGAACTGGACGCAGTACCCGCGACGGGTCTGGTAGAAGTTCTGGATCGGCTCGAGCAGGCGCCCTTCGGCGTCGCGCAACGGCTCGCCCAGGTCGAGCGAGTACGTGTAGATGCTCGTGTCGCGCAGGTGGTTCTGGATCCGGATCGCCCGGTCGAGCGGGTTGTCCGCGTCCTCGACGACCTCGGCGGCCCAGCGTTCGATGAGGTCGCGCGACCGGTCCGGGATGGCGAGGTCGTCGTCGGTGATGTCGGGGGAGTCGGGCGTGCCCGAGTCACGCAGCTGTGGTGGCGGCGGCGCGAAGTCGGCGTACGTCACCCGGTAGCTGCTGACGGGGCCGTCGACGCGCACGTCTCGGGTGACGGGGTCGATGGACCACGGTGTGCCCTCCATGGCGACCGCGACGACGGGGTAGGGCGCGGCGATGCGGGGTGCGGCGAGCGTGTTGTTGGTGACCGTGAGGTCGTAGTCGCGGCGCTGGGACGGCGGGGGCGGAGGTGAGGGGTTGTCCGGGCGGTTGCCGGTCGTCCCCACGGTGGACCACTGACCGCGCGAGTAGTAGGAGGTCGCGAGTACCCGCAAGGGAGGGCGCGTGAACGCGGTCGTCGTGTAGGTGAGCACGGGCGACGGGTCCTGGTTGTTGAGACTGCGCGACAGGTCGAGGGTGTCGTTGAAGCCGACGGAGCCCTCGCCGCCCCCGCCGCCCGCTCGGCCGAGCCCCTCCGTGAGGTAGCGGGGCGGGAAGTGCGGGACGATCGCAGGCACGAGGACGGCGAAGACGACGCCCAGGGCGCCGAGCTTGAGCGCGCCGGCGGTGAACGAGCGCAACGCATCCCGGTCGTGCGCGGCCTCGTCGATCTCGCTCTCGTCGGCTGCGTTCGCCGTCCCCCACCGGCCGAACTGCGTCCGCGCAGTCGTGTGCAGCATGATGAGCCACAGCAGCACGGGGATGACGAAGTAGCGCAGCGCCAGCGCCGACTGACCGTTGGCCGCGGTGATGAGGTATGCCGTGAGGAGCGGGAGCCCGGCAGCGGCCGGACTGCGCCAGGTGGCGGCCATCGCGTCGACGGCGATGGCGACGACCGCGACCGCGACCACGAGGCAGAAGGTGACGCCGCTGTTGAGGGGTGCCGGAGCCGAGTAGCGCTGGACGGTCTCGAGGGCCTGCAGGCCGAGCGAGTTGGCCTCCTCGAGCGTTGTCGGCGTGGGCAGGAAGTAGCTGAACGTCTCGTCGAGGTGGCGCGCGAGGACGACGTAGGCGGTGACGAGCACCTGGACCACGACGACGAGAGACCGCGAACGTGTGAGTCCCCGTGCCACGAGGCCGAGGGCGGCGACGAGCGCGATCGTGAACATCGCGTCCCCCAGCCAGCTCGTCTGCACGAAGAGGCTCGTGATGGGGTAGATCGCGCTCAGCGTCGCGAGAGCGCCGAGGAGGGTGATCCTCCAGCGACGGCGGGTCATCGGCTGCCTCCCACGGTGGCGGCGGTGAGGACGGCCCAGGCGTGGGCGACGTCCTCGTCACGTCGGACGGCCACGGCCCGCCACCCGGCGAGGCGCAGCGTGTCGACGTGCGGGTCGACGTCCTCTGCGTCGGTCGAGCCGAAGCCACGGGCGTCGAGGAGGAGAGCGAGACCGGTCGTGCCGGGCTGACGCAGGCTGGCGACCCGCGAGGTGACGTCGCGACCTGAGGGGCCGACGATCGCGACGAGGAAGCCGCCGGCGGCAGCGAGGGCCTGTGCGGCGCGGAGAATTTCGTCCTCGCCCGTGTCGTCGCGCATGGTCGTCACGGCCAGCACGTCGAGGATCTCGTCGACGGTCATCGTGTCGGCCGCCCGTGCCGTCTCGACGGTCTCGGCGCAGACGAGGTGGACGGCATACCCGGACTCGCACAGGTGGACCGCCACGGACGCGGCAGCGGTCACCGCCCACTCGAACGAGCTCGTGGCGCCGGCGCCGCCGTGCGCGGACGGCCTCGGGTCGATCATGACGACGGCGCGACGCTGCGCGGGCCGGTCCTCCTGGCGGACCATGAGGTCGCCCGTGCGCGCGGTTGCCGGCCAGTGGATGCGGCGCAGGTCGTCGCCGTCGCGGTACTCACGGATGGTCACGTCGTCCTCGCCGTGCAGGGCGATGAGGTGCGCCTGCTCGCCCTCGGACCCGACGCCCGCGCTCGGTTGACGGTTGGACGAGAGCGGGTGGACGGCGGGGAGCACGACGAGGTCGGCCCTGCCCTCGAGCACCGCGTTGCGGTTCGCGAGGCCGAACGGGTCCTGCACCTGCACCCCGAGCGGGCCGAGGTGGTGACGCCCGCGCAGGTGCGAGCGCACGGCATAGTCGATGGCGCGTACGCGCCCCGGTGGGATGCGGCCGACGACGAACCGCGGGCGGTCGCCGAGGACGTAGTCGAGGCGCTCTTCGGCGAGGAAGATCGGCGTCGTGCTCGTGGAGACGTTCTCGAAGGAGAGCGTCACGTGGGCGTCCTGCCCGACGCTGATCCGCTCCGGGTGCGTGTGCCGCTCGATGCGCATACGCGTCTTGCGCGTGCGAACCAGGACGCTGGAGATGACAGGAAGCGCGACGAGCAGGACGCCGAAGCGCGTGAGGTCGCGGAAGCCGAAGATGATCCCGGCGAGGGCGAGGGTGATCCCCGAGCCCAGGAAGGCCCGGCCCCTCGTCGTCAGGACGCTGCGCAGTGCGCGCACGGCCCCTCCGTTCAGCGGGCTGTCGGTGGCACCGGCACCTGACGCAGCAGGTCGATGACCACTTCGGCGGTCGTGCGGCGGGCGAGCTGGGTCTCGCTCGAGGGCATGAGGCGGTGGGCCAGCACGGGGCCGGCGAGCACCTGGACGTCGTCCGGGATGACGTGGTCACGGCCCTCGAGCGCGGCGAACGCCCGGGAGGCCCGGAGCAGGTGGAGCGCGGCACGCGGTGAGGCGCCGAGCCGCAGCGCCGTCGTGGAGCGCGTGCGCGTCACGAGGTCGACGATGTACTGGCGCACGGCCGGGCTCGCGTGGACCCGCGTCACGGCCTGCACGACACGGTTGATCGTCTCGGCGTCTGTCACCGGGTTGAGGTCGTCGAGCGGCGATCGCGCGCCGTGCGACTCGAGCAGCTCGAGCTCGGCGCTGGGCGCGGGGTAGCCCATCGAGATGCGCGCCATGAAGCGGTCGCGCTGTGCCTCCGGGAGGGGGTAGGTGCCCTCCATCTCGATGGGGTTCTGCGTCGCCATCACGATGAACGGCGCCTGGAGGGTGTACGTCGTGCCGTCGACCGTGACCTGGCGCTCCTCCATCGACTCGAGCAGGGCCGACTGCGTCTTGGGGGAGGCGCGGTTGATCTCGTCGCCGACGACGACGTTGGCGAAGATCGCGCCGGGGCGGAACTCGAAGCGTCGCGCGTCCTGGTTGAAGATGCTGACGCCCGTCACGTCGCTCGGCAGCAGGTCGGGGGTGAACTGGATGCGCCGGACGGTCGCGTCGATCGACCGGGCGAGCGCCTTGGCGAGCATCGTCTTGCCGACCCCGGGCACGTCCTCGATGAGCAGGTGACCGCCGGCGAAGAGCACGGTCACGGTCGTGCGGACGACCTCCGGCTTGCCCTCGATGACACTCGTCATCGCCCCCATGAGCCGGTCGGCCACCCCGTGGATGAGGTCGAGGTCGGCCAGCCCAGGTGCTGCCGTGGTCTCGAGCCCGGTCTCCGTCGTCGTCACTCTGTCCTCCGCTGTTCGTCCCCATGTCGTGGCGCAGCCCTGCTCGTGGCGGGTGCGCGACCCGTCAGGTGATCTTCTCCCATGGACCCTAGGCGCCGATAGGTCTGCTCCGGTCGAGACCGGATGGAGATCTGGAGCCCGCGAGCCGTGGTGCTGCCTTCCACTTTCCTCCACCGCCAACGACCGGAGGGACGGTTCGGTTCGTTTCCGGGGCCGACCAGCTCGGCGCCGAGCACGAGTTGCTCGCTGTGTGGTGCCCGCGCGGTGATGCGCGGCGTCCGCGGCCTGGTCCTGCGGGGGCGACTGTCGTGTGGGCCCGTCAAGCGGCTCCACTTCGCTCCACCCCACCTGACCTGCGCAAACACGCGACGCGCCAAGTCAATTTCGACGAAAGCTGGTGGATGGTGGAGCAAAGTGGAGTACGGTGGGGCAACAAGGTACGACAGAGGGACGCCCAGGGTCGAAAAAGGGGAGGTGGCGGACCATGTTTCTCGGGACGCACACGCCCCGGCTCGACGAGAAGGGTCGGCTCTTCCTGCCCGCGAAGTACCGCGAGCGGATGGCGGGCGGCCTCGTCGTCACGCGCGGCCAGGAGCGGAGCCTGTTCATCTACCCGATGGACGAGTTCGTCAAGGTGGCCGAGCAGATGCGTCAGGCCCCGACGACGAGCAAGGCCGCCCGCGACTACATGCGCGTCTTCCTCTCCGGCGCGTCCGACGAGATCCCCGACAAGCAGGGCCGGTTCACCATCCCGGCCAACCTGCGCCAGTACGCCGGCCTCGACCGCGAAGTCACGGTCATCGGCGCCGGCTCACGCCTCGAGGTCTGGGACAGCGCGGTCTGGAACGCCTACCTCGAGCAGACGGAACAGAGCTTCGCCGACACGGCCGAGGAGGTGATCCCCGGGCTCTTCTGAGCTCCGGATAACCCCTCGAGCACCCACGCCCATTCAGCGCCACCTGACCTTCCCCGCCACCGTCGCAGCCGACCGAACGGCACCTGAGTGCCGGCCTCCAGCCGCTCCACTCCCGGGACGACTTCCCCCGTCCCGGGCGAGGCAGCGGATGGGGACCAGCCCCCAGGTGACCACCTCCACCAGTCTCGACTGCACGTCACCACCGACCGGCCTCCTCCACCCGTCGGCACCAGCGGCTACACCTCCACCTTCACCCCGCACGGCAGACCCCTATCTCCACCTAAGTCACATCAGCACCAGCAGCCACATGAAGCACATGTGCACCAAACAGCACGAGCGTGAAGGACGCACCATGACCGACCGAGGACCGGCGCAGGGACGACACGTCCCCGTCATGCGCGACCGGATCCTCGACCTGCTCGCGCCGGCCCTCGACCGGCCCGGCGCGGTGCACGTCGACGGGACGCTCGGCATGGGCGGCCATGCCGAGGGCGTCCTCGAGCGCTTCCCCGACTGCGTCGTGGTCGGCATCGACCGCGACCGCGAGGCCCTCGCCCTGTCCGAGGAGCGCCTGGCCCGGTTCGGCGACCGGTTCCGGCCGGTGCACGCCGTGTACGACGAGATCGCCGAGGTCGTCGCCGGCCTCGACGTGCCCGCCGTGAACGGCATCCTCTTCGACCTCGGTGTCAGCTCGCTGCAGCTCGACGAGGCAGACCGCGGCTTCGCCTACCGCGTCGACGCCCCCCTCGACATGCGCATGGACCAGTCGACGGGACAGACCGCCGCTGATGTGCTCAACACGTACTCCGTCGAGGACCTGACCCGGATCCTGCGCGACTACGGCGAGGAACGCTTCGCACGCAAGATCGCCTCCGCGGTCGTGCGTGACCGTGCCACCGAGCGGTTCACGACCTCGGGTCGTCTCGTCGAGCTGCTGCGCCGCGTCATCCCGATGGCCTCGCAGCGCCAGAGCGGTCACCCGGCCAAGCGGACCTTCCAGGCCCTGCGCATCGAGGTCAACGACGAGCTGGCCGTCTGGAGCCGCGCCATCGACGAGGCGATCGACGTCCTCGCCGTCGGCGGCCGCATCGCAGTCCTGTCGTACCACTCGCTCGAGGATCGCGCCACGAAGCGTGCCTTCGCCGCGGGGGCGACCTCGAGCACGCCGCCGGGTCTGCCCGTCGAGCTCCCGGAGCACGCGGCATACCTGTCCCTCGTCACCCGCGGCGCCGAGGCGCCCAGCGACGACGAGGTCACCACGAACCCACGGGCCGCCTCGGCCCGGCTTCGCGTCGCAGAGCGCGTGCGGGACACCTCCACGCGCACCTCAGCCAGCAGGACCAGAAAGGGACCGACCCGATGAGCCAGATGACCGCCACGGCCAGGCCGCTGCGCGCACCGCGACGGGGCCCCGCCCCGACGCCGCTGCGTGTCATCCCGACGCGGATCACGCACACCGGCAACGGCGCCTTCGCCACGATCTGCATCGCGCTGCTGATTGCCGGCCTGATCGCCCTGCTCCTGCTCAACACCGCCCTCGCGCAGGGCTCTCTCGCGCTCGGCGACCTGCAGCGCGAGTCCGCCCGGCTCAGCGACACGGCGAGCAACCTCCAGGAGGAGATCGACCGCGCCTCGGCGACCGGCGCCCTGGCCCGGAACGCGTCAGAGATCGGCATGGTCCGGATGAACACTCGGGGCTACATCGACCTCGCCAAGGGGACCGTGTCCGGTGAGCCGGAGCCGGCGACGAAGAACAACGCGTTCCCCATCGTCACGAGCCCGACGCCGCCCACGGTCACCGCCAAGGTCAAGAAGGTCCTCGCCTCGGCGACCAAGGCGAGCAAGGCCGCCGGCGCGGATGCCAGGGACGCGGCGAGAGAGGCCGACAAGGCAGCGAAGACCAAGCCCGACGAGGCCGCCACGCCGACACTGCCGGGTGCCGCGGCCGGGACGGGTTCGACGCCCACACTTGGCACGACACCCGGCGCGTCGACGGGCCAGCCGACGGGCACGGCCCCGAACGGGCCGACCGGACAGGCCGAGTAGACCCGGCACATCGTGCAGACCGAGCAGACCGAGCAGACAGCGACGAGGTGAACCCGTGACGCCGACCCGAGGCACCGACCCTGGACGGGCCGGTCGCGGCGCTACGCCCGCACGAGGTACCCGGACCCGCTCCACCCAGGGCAGCCAGGTGCGCGCCGGGCAGCAGAGCGGGCAGCAGGGTAGGCAGCAGGGTGGGCAGCAGGGACAGACCCGGCAGGGGCGCCAGGGGGCGGCCAAGGCTGCCACCGGCACGCGAGCCGGGACGCCAGCACGCACCCCGCCCGCCCGCGCCGCGGCCGCAGGCGGCACGGCCGCAGGCGGTTCACGCGCCGGTCGCGGCGCGGCACCGGCGTGCACCGGAACGGGCCGTCCCGCCCCGGCTCGCAGCACCGGCCGTGGGGCTCCGGGGACCAGCAGTCGGGGTTCCACGGGGCGCTCCCGGCGGTCGGCCGAGACCTCCGCGCGGACGTCCAAGGGACAGCCCACACGACAGTCGCCACGCCAGTCCACCCAGAGCCGGGGGCGAGGGCCCGCGCCGAAGCGGGCCGCCGCGTCCTGGCGGGCCGGTGGCCCGCGGGGGCCCCGTGGGCCCCGCCGGCCGCTCAAGATCTCCCGAGCCAACCCGCGCCGCCGCGCGCGGGTCATGTTCGTCGCACTCCTCTTCGTCTTCACGATCTTCGCCGGCCAGCTGCTCCGCATCCAGGCGTTCGACGCCTCGGCGACGCAGGAGGCGGCGCAGTTCAAGCGGTCGGTCAAGACGACCACGCCGGCCATGCGTGGGCAGATCCTCGACACCAACGGGCAGGTGCTCGCCGACTCGGTCGAGCGGTTCACCATCGCCGCTGACCCGAAGATCATTCCCGAGTACACCGTGAAGGTCGACGGTGTGCGCACGAAGGTCGGAGTCAGCCGCGCGGCCGGCGACCTCGCCCCCCTCCTCGAGATGACGCCGTCGGCGCTGACGAAGCTCTTCACGAGGTCGGGCACCCGCTACGTCGTCGTGAAGAAGGAGGTCAACCCCGCCGTCTACCGCGAGATCCGGGCCCTCGGCATCCCCGGCATCACGGGCGAGCGCACGGCCCAGCGCATCTACCCGACCTCGATGGCCCTCGGACAGCTCGTCGGCTTCGTCCGCCCCGACGACCAGAGCGGTGCGGGAGGCATCGAGCAGATGCTCGACCGGACCCTCGCCGGCACGCCAGGCGTCAGCGTCGCCGAGCGGGCCCGTGACGGCTACATCATCCCGGGCTCGCAGCGGGTCGACACCCCTGTCGCCAACGGTCGCGACGTC
The DNA here is from genome assembly GCF_042666095.1 of Terrabacter sp. GCM10028922. Taxonomy (NCBI): domain Bacteria; kingdom Bacillati; phylum Actinomycetota; class Actinomycetes; order Micrococcales; family Intrasporangiaceae; genus Terrabacter; species Terrabacter sp. GCM10028922. The sequence continues at coordinate 510,415 of NZ_JBHTFG010000006.1, forward strand.
CGGCTCACCATCGACGCCGACCTCCAGTGGTACGCCCAGAACGCCCTCGCCAAGCAGGTCACGGCCGTCGGCGCCGAGTCGGGGACCGCCGTCGTCCTCGAGGTAGCGACGGGCAAGGTGCGGGCAGCCGCGAGCTATCCGAGCTTCGACCCCAACGACCTCGCCGACGCGAAGAAGGCCAACCTCGGCAACTTCGCCTTCAACGACGCGTTCGAGCCCGGTTCGACGGGCAAGCTCATGACGATGGCGGCCGCCCTGGAGAAGGGCGTCATCACGCCCGACACGGGCGTCATCATCCCGCCGCGTCTGCCCCGCTCCGGCACGTCGTTCAAGGACCACGAAGCGCACGGCGTCGAGAACATGACGGCCACCGGCGTGCTCGCGAAGTCCTCCAACATGGGCACGATCCTCATCGGCGAGCGGGTGTCGCCGGCCGACATGGAGGCGTTCTACCGCAAGTTCGGGGTCGGCACCAAGACGCCGGTGGGCTTCCCGGGTGAGTCCGCGGGCCTGCTCGCCGGCGCCAAGGACTGGGTCTCGACGCGTCGCTACACCGTGCTCTTCGGCCAGGGGTACGCCGTGACCGCCATCCAGCAGGCGAGCGTGTTCCAGACGGTCGCCAACAAGGGTGTCCGCGTGGCGCCGTCGCTCGTCGAGGGCACGGTCAACGAGAGCGGCACCTTCATCCCGTCACCCGCGACCAAGCCCTCGCGGGTCGTGAGCCAGGACACCGCCGTCAAGCTCTCGCGGATGATGGAGGAGGTCACGGGCGAGAACGGCACGGCCAGCGCAGCGCGGATCAAGGGCTACCGCGTCGCAGGCAAGACCGGCACCGCCGACCGCTACGACGAGAAGCTCGGCCGCTACAACGGGTTCACGGCCTCGTTCATCGGGTTCGCCCCCGCCGAGGCCCCGAAGTACGTCGTCGCAGTCTTCATCCAGAAGCCCAGCGCCGGCATGTTCGGCGGCGCGCTCGCCGGTCCCGTCTTCAACCAGGTGATGTCCTACCTGCTCGAGCGCTCCGGCGCCGCCCCGAGCACCAAGTCGACGCTCGACTACCACGTGTGGGCCGACAAGCCGCTGTCGTCCGACGACCCGGACGTGATCAGCAATGCGCGGGCGAAGCGGGATGGCCTGTAAGTTGGGATGACGTGTCACCTTCCCCCCTTCGACCCGCGACGTCGGGCGTGAGTCTCCGCGACCTGTCCGCCCGGATCGGGGGCGGCGACGTCGCCGACGTCGTCGTGACTGGGGTCACGCTCGACAGCCGGTCCGTCGTCCCGGGCGACCTGTATGCCGCCCTCCCGGGCTTCAACGTCCACGGCGCGCGCTTCCTCGCCGATGCCGTCGCGGCTGGTGCCGTCGCCGTCCTGACCGACGCGGACGGCCTCGCCCTGGCCAGGGAGCAGGAGACGCTCGTGCCCGTCGTCGTGGTGCCCGACCCGCGCGGCGTCCTCGGCGACGTCGCGGCCCACGTCTACGGCGCGCCCTCGGAGCAGCTGACGATGGTTGGCGTGACGGGCACCAACGGCAAGACGACGACGGCATACCTCGTCGAGTCGGCGCTGCGCGCCAACGGCCAGCGCACGGGCCTCATCGGCACCGTCGAGACGCGCATCGGTGACGAGCACATCGAGTCGGTGCGCACGACGCCCGAGGCGACGGACCTGCACGCCATCCTCGCCGTCATGCGTGAGCGCGGCGTGGACGCCTGCGTCATGGAGGTCTCGAGCCACGCCCTCGCGATGCACCGCGTCGACGGCGTCGTCTACGACGTCGCCCTGTTCACGAACCTCTCCCAGGACCACCTCGACTTCCACTCGTCGATGGACGACTACTTCGGCGCCAAGGCGTCACTCTTCACGCCGCGGCGCGCCCGAGCGGGCGTCGTCTGCATCGACGACGCGTGGGGCGCGCGCCTCGCCGCCGAGTCCGGCATCCCGACGACGACCCTGGCCACGAGGCCCGGCGCGGCCGCCGACTGGACCGTCGTCGAAGGCGGGGCGGGGGCCTTCACCCTCGACCAGGCCGCCACCGGTGCCTCCCTGTCGCTCGTCGCGCACCTGCCCGGACACTTCAACGTCGCCAACACCGCCCTGGCGGCGCTGGCCCTGCTCGGCATCGGACTCGAGCCGTCATCCGTCGAGGCCGCCATGGCCGTCGCACCGGATGTGCCGGGCCGGATGGAGGTCGTCGCACCCGGCGGGTCGGACGGCCCGCGCTGCGTCGTCGACTTCGCCCACACGCCGGACGCCGTCGACGCCGCTCTCGCCGCACTGCGCCCCTCCACCGAGGGCCGGCTCATCGCCGTCCTCGGCGCCGGCGGCGACCGCGACCGGGGCAAGCGGCCCGCCATGGGCGCCGCCGCGGCACGGCAGGCCGATGTCGTCGTCGTCACCGACGACAACCCGCGCTCCGAGGACGCCGCCGAGATCCGCTCGGCCGTCATCGCGGGCGCGCAGGAGGAGGTCCGTGGTGGCACGGGCCGAGCCTTCGAGATCATCGACGGCGGGACGCGCTCCAGCGCCATCGTCGAGGCCATCGCGCTCGCGGTGGTCGGCACGGGGGAGAGCCGCCCCGTCGACACCGTCGTGGTGCTCGGCAAGGGACACGAGAAGGGTCAGGAGATCCACGGAGTGAAGCACCCGTTCGACGACCGCGACGCTGTACGCGCCGCCCTCGCAGCCGTCACCTCCTCAGGGGTGAGCTCGTGATCGCGCTGTCCCTCAGTGAGATCCGTGACCTGACCGGTGGTCAGGTGCACGGCACCGACACCCCCGATGCCGTCGTCGTCGACGGCACCGTGACGACCGACTCGCGCGAGTGCGGTCCGGGCAGCCTCTACGTGGCGCGTGTCGGCGAGAGCGCCGACGGGCACGACTTCGTCGCGTCGGCCGTCGCGGCCGGAGCCGTCGCCGCCCTCACGTCTCGGGTCGTCGAGGGCGTGCCGTGCGTCGTCGTCGACGACGTGCAGACCGCCTTCGGCCGCATTGCACGCGGCGTCGTCGAGCGGGCACCCGAGCTGCGGGTCATCGGCATCACCGGGTCGTCCGGCAAGACGAGCGCCAAGGACCTCCTCGCGGCCGTGCTGTCCTCGGTGGCCGAGACGGTGGCCCCCGTCAACTCGCTCAACGGGGAGATCGGAGTGCCGTTGACGGTCTGCCGCGTCACGCCGACCACCCGCTTCCTCGTCGCCGAGATGGGTGCCCGCGGCATCGGCCACATCGACTACCTCACCCGCATCGCGCCGCCGCAGGTCGCGATCGTCCTCAACGTCGGCACCGCCCACGTCGGCGAGTTCGGCTCGCGCGAGAACATCGCACGCGCCAAGTCCGAGCTGCCCCTCGCCGTCCCGGCCGAGGGCCTCTCCGTCCTCAACGCCGACGACCCCGTCGTCGCTGCGATGGCTCGCGGTCTGGCATCGCGCGTCCAGCTCGTCGGCCTGTCCCCGCACGCCGACGTCCGCGCGGAGGACGTCGTCCTCGATGAGCGCGGCAGGGCGGCATACACCCTCGTGTGCCCGCAGGGCACGGCGCGGGTCTCGTTGCGCCAGAGCGGTGCCCACCACGTCGGCAACTCGCTGGCCGTCGCCGCTGCGGCGCTCGAGCTCGGCCTGTCGCTCGACCAGGTCGTCGCCGGGCTCGGCGCCGCCGAGGCCGTGAGCCGGTGGCGGATGGAGATGACCGACCGGCCCGACGGTGTCCTCGTCGTCAACGACGCGTACAACGCCAACCCGGACTCCATGCGGGCCGCCCTCGACGCCGTCGCCGCGATGCGCGTGACGGGGAAGCGGTGGGCCGTCCTCGGGGGGATGCTAGAGCTCGGCCCCGACAGCGACGTCGAGCACGCAGCCGTGGGAGCGTATGCCGCCCGGCTGACGTTCGACCACGTCGTGGCCGTCGGCGAGGGGGCCCGTCCTCTCGCCGACGCCTTCCCGGGGGCCGAGTGGGTGCCGGACACGGACGCTGCCCACGACCTGCTGGCCGAGCGCGTGCACCCGGGCGACGTCGTGCTGCTCAAGTCCAGCCGGGACAGCGGACTGCGCTGGCTCGGCGACCGGCTCGCAGCCGAGGGCGGCGAGCCCGACGCGCCGGGCGCGCCCGACGATGGCCGAGAGTCCGCGGTCACGGCCCCTGCCACGACCCGAGAGGCGGCTCAGCGGTGAAGGGTGTCCTCCTCGCAGCCTCCATATCGCTGCTGATCTCGCTCTTCGGCACACCGTTGTTCATCAAGTTCCTCGTCAAGCGGGGGTACGGGCAGTTCATCCGTGACGACGGCCCCACCTCTCACCACACGAAGCGCGGCACCCCGACCATGGGCGGCGCGGTCATCCTCGCGGCCACGCTCGGGGCGTACGCCCTCGCCCACCTGCTGACGCTCAACCCGCCGACGGCGAGCGGCCTGCTCGTCCTCTTCCTCATGGCCGGCCTCGGGTTCGTCGGGTTCCTCGACGACTTCATCAAGATCAGCAAGCAGCGCAGCCTCGGTCTGCGCTCCAAGCAGAAGCTCATCGGCCAGGCGCTCGTGGGCATCATCTTCGCGGGGCTCGCGCTGCAGTACCCCAACGAGCAGTACCGCACGCCTGCCTCGCTGCTCGTCTCCTTCGTCCGCGACACGAACATCAGCCTCGCGCTGGGTGGCAGCACCGTCGTCGGCGTCATCCTCTTCGTCATCTTCGCCAACGTCATGATCGCCGGCGCGTCCAACGGGGTGAACCTCACCGACGGTCTCGACGGCCTCGCCACTGGCGTGTCGACGATGGTCTTCGGGGCGTACGTCCTCATCAGCATCTGGACCTTCAACCAGAACTGCCAGACCAACCCGGGAATCAAGTGCTACGAGGTGCGCGACTCGCACGACCTCGCACTCGTCGCCGCGGCCGGGATGGGTGCCTGCTTCGGGTTCCTCTGGTGGAACGCGACACCCGCGAAGATCTTCATGGGCGACACCGGGTCGCTGGCGCTAGGGGGCGCGCTCGCCGGCCTCGCGATCACCACCCACACCGAGTTCCTGCTCATCATCCTCGGCGGGATGTTCGTCCTCGAGACGCTCTCCGTCGTCGCCCAGGTGGCCTCGTTCAAGACCACCGGTAAACGGGTGCTCCGGATGGCACCGCTCCACCACCACTTCGAGATGGTCGGCTGGAACGAGGTGACGGTGGTGGTGCGCTTCTGGATCATCGCCGGGCTCTTCGTCGCGTTCGGTCTCGGCGTCTTCTACGCCGAGTGGGTGGTGGGTTCCCAGTGAGCTTCGACCCGACCTACGAGCCCCGTGCGGGGCTGACCCACCGCGACGCCGACTGGTCGGGGATCAACGTCCTCGTCGTCGGCCTCGGCGTGTCCGGCTTCGCCGCCGCGGACGCCCTCGCCGAGCGCGGCGCCCGCGTCACGGCGGTCTCGCGCGACGTGACCGACGCCATCACGGAACGGGCCACCATCCTCGGCATCCTCGACGTCGACGTGCGGCTCGGTCCCGAGCACCTCGTCGCGCCGCCCGAGGGCACCGAGCTCGTCGTCACCTCGCCCGGGGTCCCACCCCACGACCCGCTCATGCTCGCGGCGGCCACGGCCGGCATCCCCGTATGGGGCGAGGTCGAGCTCGCCTGGCGCATGCGCGCCGAGCAGGGCGCCGCGCCGTGGCTCACCGTGACGGGCACCAACGGCAAGACGACGACCGTCAACATGCTCGCCTCCATCCTGCGCCACGCAGGACTGCGGGCGACCTCTGCGGGCAACGTCGGCACGCCGCTCCTGGAGGCGGTGCTCCACCCCGAGCCGTACGACGTGCTGGCCGTGGAGCTCTCGAGCTTCCAGCTGCACTGGCAGCGCTCGATCTCGGCCGTGGCCTCGGCCGTGCTCAACGTCGCGCCCGACCACATCGACTGGCACGGCAGCTACGCCGAGTACCTCCGGGCCAAGGGCAAGATCTACGAGAACACGCACCTCGCCTGCATCTACAACGTCGCCGACATCCAGACCGAGCAGCTCGTGATGGAGGCCAACGTCGTCGAGGGGTGTCGGGCGATCGGGTTCACGACCGGCATACCGGCGCCCTCGATGGTCGGCATCGTCGAGGACGTCCTCGCCGACCGGGCGTTCGTCGAGCAGCGGCAGCGCTCGGCGGCGGAGCTGTGCACCATCGCCGACCTCAAGGGCGACGCGCCCTCGGTGGCGCCGCACTACATCGCCAACGCGCTCGCCGCGGCCGCGCTCGCCCGCGCCTACGGGGTCGGGCCCCTCGCGGTCCGCGACGGGCTGCGTGCCTTCCGTCCCGACCGCCACCGCATCGCCGAGATCGCCACGGTCAAGGGCGTCCGGTTCGTCAACGACTCGAAGGCGACCAACCCGCACGCGGCCGCGGCGGCGATCCGCTCGTTCGACTCCGTCGTCTGGGTCGCGGGTGGACTGCTCAAGGGTGCCGACGTCGACAGCCTCGTCGAGGAGATGGCCTCTCGCCTGCGCGGCGTCGTCCTGCTGGGCGCCGACCGCGACCAGATCGCGCAGGCCCTTTCCCGACACGCGCCGGATGTCCCCGTCGTGGACGTGTCCGAGACGGACACTGGTGTCATGGACCGTGTCGTGAGGGAGGCCGCACGCCTCGCCCAGCCGGGTGACGTCGTGCTGCTCGCGCCCGCCGCCGCGTCCATGGACATGTTCACGAACTACGGAGCCCGCGGAGACGCCTTCGAGGAGGCGGTCCGGCGGCACCTGGAGGCACACGGGGGGCTGCAGTGAGCGCGACCACCGCCGACGAGAAGGGCGGGGGGTCGGCTGCGACGAGCGGGCCGCGGTCGCTGCCCGTCATCGGCAAGCTCGAGTCGCCGCTGACGACCTACTACCTCATCCTCGGCGCCACGTCGACGCTCGTGGTCTTCGGCCTGATCATGGTGTTCTCCGCCTCGAGCGTCGAGGCGCTGCTCGCCGACGAGGCGTCCTACTCCGTGTTCGTGCGACAGCTGCTCTTCGCGGTCGTCGGCGCCGTCGGGGCCGGTGTGGCCAGCCGCCTCGACGTGCGGTGGTGGAAGCGGCTCGCCTTCCCGACGATGCTCGTGTCCGTCGTGCTGCTCGCCGCCGTCATCCCGTTCGGCAAGACCGTCAACGGCAACCGCAACTGGCTCGCGCTCGGGCCCCTGCAGTTCCAGCCGGCGGAGTTCGCGAAGGTCGGGCTCGTCCTCGTCGGCGCCGTCGTCTTCGCCAACAAGTCGTCGCGCATCGCGAGCCTCCTCCACGTGGTGCTGCCCTACCTCGTGCCGATCGCGACCGTCGTCATCGGCCTCATCCTCGCGGGCCACGACCTCGGCACGGCCATCGTCGTGCTCGTCATCGTCGCGGCCGTCCTGCTCGTCGCCGGCGCCCCGAAGAGAGTCTTCGCCCTGGGCGGCGCGCTCGCGGCCGCGGGCGTCGGGCTCATGGTGACGGGCAGCAGCAACCGCACGAGCCGCATCGCCAACTGGCTCGACCCGTCCTGCCAGGCCGACCCCGACGGCTGGTGCGGCCAGTCGGTGCACGGCATGTACGCGCTCGCCGACGGCGGATGGTGGGGGGTCGGGCTCGGCGCGTCGAAGGAGAAGTGGGAGTGGCTCTCGGAGGCCCACAACGACTTCATCTTCGCGATCATCGGCGAGGAGCTCGGCCTGCCCGGCACGCTCATGATCCTGTTGCTCTTCAGCATCCTGGCGTGGGCCTGCTTCCGGCTCGTCAGCCGCACCCAGGACCGCTTCGTGCGCATCGCCGGCTTCGGCATCATGGCCTGGCTGCTCGGCCAGGCCGTCATCAACATCGGTGCCGTCATCGGGCTCTTCCCCGTCATCGGCGTTCCGCTCCCACTGGTGTCCGCGGGTGGGTCGTCACTCGTGACGACCCTGCTCGCCCTCGGCATACTGCTGTCCTTCGCGCGCAACGAGCCCGGCTGCAAGGCCCTTCTCGATGCCCGCCCGAGCATGATCCGTCGGTCCCTCGCGGTGCTTCCCTCCCGCGTCCGGTCCGTCCCGCAACGTCGCAGAAGTCGGTGATCCCCCTGTCCTCGCCCACCTCCGTCCTGCTCGCCGGGGGCGGCAGTGCCGGCCACGTGTCGCCGCTGCTCGCCCTCGCCGACGCGCTCCGGCGCCGCCACCCCGACCTGAGGGTGACCGCGCTGGGCACGCAGGAGGGCCTCGAGGCCCGCCTGGTGCCAGCGCGCGGCTACGAGCTGCGCGTCGTGCCGAAGGTGCCGCTGCCCCGGCGCCCGAGCCTTGAGCTGCTGCGCCTTCCGGGCCGGCTCAAGGCCGCCGTCGACGCGGCGGGTGCCGCCATCGACGACACGGGCGCGGAGGTCGTCGTCGGCTTCGGCGGCTACGTGAGCACGCCCGCCTACGTGGCGGCACGCCGTCGCCGCGTCCCGATCGTCGTCCACGAGCAGAACGCCCGCGCCGGGATCGCCAACCGCGTCGGTGCCCACTGGGCCGCCGCCGTCGCCACGACCTTCTCCAGCACGTCGCTGCCGCACGCACAGCGCGTCGGTATGCCGCTCCGCCGCGAGGTCGCGACGCTCGACAGGTCGGCCCTTCGGGGCGAGGCGCTCGAACACTTCGGGCTGGCGCCCGAGTGGCCGACCGTGCTCGTCACGGGTGGCTCCCTCGGTGCGCAGCGGCTCAACGACGCCTTTCGCGCGCGAGTCGCCCAGCTCAGCCGCGGGGGCATCCAGGTGCTCCACGTAACCGGCCTCGGCAAGGACTTCGTCGCCGAGGTGCCCGAGGCCGGGGCGCCGTACGTCGTCGTCCCGTACGCCGACCGCATGGAGCTCGCGTATGCCGCCGCCGACCTCGTCGTGGCGCGCTCGGGTGCCAACACGGTGTGCGAGCTCACGGCGGTGGGGCTTCCGGCCGTCTACGTACCGCTGCCCGTCGGCAACGGGGAGCAGCGCCTCAACGCGGCCGATGTCGTCGCGGCGGGTGGCGGACTGCTCGTCGACGACGCCGCCTTCACACCCGAGTGGATCGACGCCGAGCTGCTCGCCCTCGCCACCGACGGTGAGCGGGTGTCCCGGATGGCAGCCGCCGCGAGGTCGCTCGGTGAACCGGCCGCCGACGAGAAGCTCGCCGACCTCGTCGACCGGGCAGCAGAGACCAGGAAGAACCCGTGACCCAGACCCCGCGCACCCCCTCCGTCGACGACCCGTTCGCCGCCGCGAGGTTCGACTTCCGCGCTCCCGTGCCGAGCACCGACGACCTGGGACGCGTCCACTTCCTCGCGATCGGCGGTGCGGGGATGTCCGGCGTCGCGCGCATCATGCTCGCGCGCGGTATCCGCGTCACCGGCAGCGACGCCAAGGACGTCCCCGTCCTCAAGGCGCTCGAGAGCGAGGGCGCGGGCGTCTGGGTGGGCTTCCACGAGGGTCACCAGGAGCGCGCCGACGCCATCGTCATGAGCTCCTCGATCCGCGATGACAACGTCGAGCTCGTCGCCGCGCGTGAGCGGGGCGTGCCGGTGCTGCACCGGGCGCAGGGACTCGCGGCGCTGATGCAGGGTCGACGTCCCGTGGCCGTCGCGGGCGCCAACGGCAAGACCACGACGACGTCGATGCTCACCGTGGCCCTGCAGGGCTGCGGGCTCGACCCGTCGTTCGCGGTCGGGGGAGAGCTCGCCAAGCACGGCACCAACGCCCACGACGGTTCTGACGACGTCTTCGTCGTCGAGGCCGACGAGAGCGACGGCTCCTTCGTCGTGTACCGGCCCGAGGTCGCGATCGTGACGAACGTGCAGCCCGACCACCTCGACTTCTACTCGAACTTCACTGTTGTGCAGGCGGCCTACGACGCCTTCGTGGGCACGATCCGACCGGGCGGCCTGCTCGTCACGTGCGCGGACGACGCCGGCGCGGTGGACCTCGCCGAGCGCGCCCGTGCGCGAGGGACTCGAGTCGTCACCTACGGCTTCGACCCGGGCGCGGACGTCGTCCTGAGCGGGCACCACCAGGACGGCGTGACGTCGTCCGTGACGGTCTCCGACGGCGGCGTGGAGCGCAGGATGACGCTCGGCGTGCCGGGACGGCACAACGCGCTCAACGCGGCAGCCGCGTACGCTGCGGCCGTCCACGGCCTCGGCCAGGCTCCGGAGCGGGTGCTCGCGGGGCTCGCGTCCTTCACGGGCACGCGTCGCCGCTTCGAGCCCAAGGGCGAGGCCGGCGGCGTCGTCGTCGTCGACGACTACGCCCACAACGCCGGCAAGGTCACGGCCGTGGTCGAGACCGCGAAGGACCTCGTCGGTGACACCGGACGCCTCGTCGTCGTCTTCCAGCCCCACCTCTACAGCCGCACGAGGGACTTCGCGACGCAGCTCGGAGCGGGGCTGTCGCCGGCCGACGTCGTGGTCGTCATGGATGTCTACGCGGCCCGCGAGGACCCCGTCCCCGGGGTGTCCGGACGGCTCGTCGCCGACGCCGTGACGGCCGCCCGGCCGGAGGTCGAGGTGCACTACGTCGCGTCATGGTCGGAGGTGGCCGGGTATGTGGCCGGCCTCGTCGGTCCCGGTGACCTCGTGCTCACCGTCGGCGCCGGTGACGTGACGATGGTCGGCCCGGAGGTGCTGCGGATCCTCCGGGGTGCGGCGCCATGACGCCCGACCGGGGCACGGTGCGCCGACGGGTCGCGGGCACGGGGCTCGCCTCCTCGCGCACCCGCTTCGAACGTCGGGCGGCCGCCGCGCGGCGGCGGCCACGGCTCGTCGCGGCGATCCTCGTCGCGGTCCTGCTCGTCGCGGGGTTCCTGGCCTGGCTCGGTTGGTTCAGCAGCGTCCTGACCGCGAGCAAGGTCGAGGTCGTCGGCGTCAAGGGGGCTTCGGCTGCGCAGGTCCGCTCGATCGCGAAGGTCCCGCTCGGCGGGCCGCTCATGCGCGTCGACACCGACGAGGTCACGCAGCGCATCGTCGACGGGCGTGCCTGGAGCGCCGTGTCCGTGAGCCGCAGCCTGCCCGACACCGTCGTCATCGAGGTGACGCCGCGTGTGGCCGTCCTCGCGGTCCGCAACCCTCAGGGTCAGGTGGACGTCGTGGACCGTGACGGCTTCGCCTTCCGCACCGTCGACGCCGCGCCCGACGGCGTCCCGCTCGTGAGCTCCGGCGCGGCCCAGGTGACGAAGGCCGGCGTCACGGCAGCCGTGCAGGCGCTGCGCTCGCTCGACCCCGCGCTGCGTGCCGACGTCTCTGGCGTCTCCGTCTCGGCGGCCGACCAGGTGTCGTTCACCGTCACGGCCAAGGGGGAGCGCTCCAAGACGGTCGTCTGGGGCGGTGCCGGTGATGGTGAACGCAAGGCCCAGCTCGTGAAGATCCTTCTGCGAGAACCGGGTTCGACGATCGACGTCAGCGTCCCGGCATCTCCCGTCACCCGCTGAGAGCCCCTCGGCCGTGGCATGGCACAGTGGTCCGCGGCGCTCCCGCGGGAGTGTCCGGTGGTGCTGGTGTGGCCCGTGGTGCCTGACTCCGGGAAAAGGGGCAATCCCCGCGGCGACACGCCGCGACGTGGGTTGATCGACCCTGCCCGTCGTCATACCGTCGGGGCACTGGTTCGTGACCAAACTGTAACCTTTATGTCTACGTTTAAGGTTTGAGGGCTTACAGGCTCGGAGCGAGCCGCGCCACACCGACGAAAACCACGCACCGCTCGTCCCCCAGACCATCGCAGCACCGGCACCACCAGTCAGGAAGGCCCACTCTCGTGGCAGCAGCACCGCAGAACTACTTGGCCGTCATCAAGGTCGTCGGCATCGGCGGCGGCGGCGTCAATGCCATCAATCGCATGATCGAGGTCGGCCTCAAGGGCGTCGAGTTCATCGCCATCAACACCGACGCCCAGGCGTTGCTCATGAGCGACGCCGACGTCAAGCTCGACGTGGGCCGCGAGCTCACGCGGGGCCTCGGCGCGGGCGCCGACCCCGAGGTCGGCAAGAAGGCCGCCGAGGACCACGCCGAGGAGATCGAGGAGGTCCTGAAGGGGGCCGACATGGTCTTCGTGACGGCGGGCGAGGGCGGCGGCACCGGCACGGGCGGGGCTCCCGTCGTGGCCCGCATCGCGCGCCAGCTCGGCGCCCTGACCATCGGCGTCGTGACGCGCCCGTTCACCTTCGAGGGCCGGCGCCGCGCCAACCAGGCCGAGTCGGGCATCGGCAGCCTCCGCGAGGAGGTCGACACCCTGATCGTCATCCCCAACGACCGGCTCCTGTCGATCAGCGACCGCAACGTCTCGATGATGGACGCGTTCCGCTCGGCCGACCAGGTGCTCCTCTCGGGTGTCCAGGGCATCACCGACCTCATCACGACTCCGGGCCTGATCAACCTCGACTTCGCCGACGTCAAGTCCGTCATGCAGGGCGCCGGGTCGGCGCTCATGGGCATCGGTTCCGCCCGCGGTGAGGACCGTGCGGTCCAGGCCGCCGAGCTCGCCATCAGCAGCCCGCTGCTCGAGGCGTCCATCGACGGCGCCCACGGCGTGCTGCTGTCGATCCAGGGTGGCAGCGACCTCGGTCTCTTCGAGATCAACGAGGCTGCACGCCTCGTCCAGGAGGCGGCGCACCCCGAGGCCAACATCATCTTCGGCGCGGTGATCGACGACGCCCTCGGCGACGAGGTCCGGGTCACGGTCATCGCGGCTGGCTTCGACGGCGGCGGCCCCAGCCAGCGCCACGACGACCGTGCGCTCGGCCAGGTCGTCGGACGTTCGCAGCAGGCGCAGCAGCGGCCCGCCGCCGCCACGCAGCAGCCCCAGCCGCAGCACTCCAACGGGGTCGCGCAGCAGCCGGCCCAGCAGTCGCCCGCACCGCAGGCCCAGCAACAGCACTCGGTGCCCGCGCCGCAGGCCCACTCCGCCCCGGCGTCCCAGCAGCTGCCCACCCAGCAGCCGGCGCAGCCCGTCCACCAGTCGCAGCACCACACGCCGACGCCCGCGGGCCAGCCGGTCCAGCAGCCGCCGCGGCAGGTCACGTTCGACGAGGGCGACGACCTCGACGTGCCGGACTTCCTCAAGTAGCCGACGGGTTCGGCCACGGACCTCCGCGACGGGCGGGAGGCGCACCCTGCGCCTCCCGCCCGTCGGTCGTGACGTTCGCACCCGGCGATAGGTTGTGACCGTGTTCTACTGGCGCTCCACCATCGCGACCGACGTCGATGCCGGACCCGTCGAGCTCGGCTTCACCGGTCGCTCCGCGGGCCGGGGGCGCGGGCCGTATGCCGGCCTCAACCTCGGAGGTCATGTCGGCGACGACCCGGCGGACGTCGCGTCCAACCGCGAGGCCCTGGCGGCGGAGGTCAACCTGCCGCGCGAGCGGCTCGTCTTCATGAACCAGGTGCACGGCGCCGAGGTCGCCGAGGTGGACGGACCCTGGACGGGTGAACCGCCCCCGGTCGACGGAGTGGTCACGCGCGCACCCGGACTCGCGTTGGCCGTGCTCGTGGCCGACTGCGTCCCCGTGCTGCTGCACGATGCCCGCGCCGGCGTCCTCGGCGCGATCCACGCGGGCCGTCCTGGCCTGGTGGCCGGAGTGGTCGGTCGCGCGGTTGCAGCCATGCGCGACCTCGGCGCCTCCGCCATCTCCGCGGTCGTCGGTCCCTCGGTGTGCGGTCGCTGCTACGAGGTGCCCGAGCACATGGCGCTCGCGGCCGCCGAGGCCGCTCGCGCATCGGCTGCGCGGTCGTGGACCGGCACCCACGCGATCGACGTCTCGGCGGGCGTCGTCGAGCAGCTCGCGACCGCGGGCGTCGGTGTCCACTGGGTGCCGGGCTGCACCCGCGAGAGTGGCGACCTCTACTCCTACCGGCGCGACGGCCGCACCGGCCGGTTCGCCGGGGTCATCACCCGACGGTCGGCACCCGCATGACCCACGACCGCCTGCAGCGCGACGAGCGGCACCACTGCGAAGACCGGGAGCGTCACGAGCAGCTCCGCGACAACCTCGCCGCCGTGCACGAACGCATCTCGCGGGGCTGCGCCGAGGCCGGGCGCGACCCCGACGACGTCACGCTCGTCGTGGTGACGAAGTACTTCCCCGTGTCCGACGTCCTGCTGCTGCACCGCCTCGGCGTGCGTCACTTCGGCGAGAACCGCGACCAGGAGGCGGCCGAGAAGTTCCAGGAGGTCCGCCGCCTCCTCTCCGGGGCGGGGGAGCAGCCCCCGACGCTCCACTTCATCGGACGGCTGCAGAGCAACAAGGCCGGGCACGTCGCCGGCTACGCCGACGTGGTCCAGTCCGTCGACCGCACCAAGCTCGTCACCGGTCTCGCCAAGGGTGCCCACGTCGCCGACCGGGCCGTGCAGGTGATGCTCCAGGTGAGCCTCGACGGAGACACGGCGCGCGGTGGCGTGCTGCCCGAGGACGTGGACGACCTCGCCGACGCGGTCGCCGCACAGGGACTGCTGTCGCTCAAGGGCGTCATGGCGGTCGCGCCGCTCGGGGCCGACCCCGACGAGTGCTTCGCGCGGCTGCGCGAGGTCGCGGACGGCATACGCGGGCGGCACCCGGCAGCGGAGTGGATCTCGGCGGGCATGAGCGGGGACCTCGAGGCCGGGCTGCGGCACGGAGCGACACACCTGCGTGTCGGTAGCGCAATCCTCGGATCACGCCCGTCACTTCTGTAACGTCGTGAGCGACCGCAATCGAGCGTTTGGGAGTTGGCCATGGCAGGGGCACTGCGCAAGACGATGGTGTACCTCGGACTCAGTGAGGAGGACCAGCGTCATGACCGTTACGACGACTACGACGCCTACGACGAGTCCGACCGCTACGACGACGAGCCCGAGCACACCGCTGCCGTGACCCAGCTGCCCACCAGACGTCCCGTCGCCGCCGTCGTCCGCGATGTCGAGGTCGGCTCGCTCAACCGGATCACGACGATCCACCCGCGCACCTACAACGAGGCCAAGAACATCGGCGAGTGGTTCCGCGACCAGGTGCCGGTCATCATGAACCTCAGCGACATGGACGACGCCGATGCCAAGCGCCTCGTCGACTTCGCCGCCGGCCTCGTCTTCGGCCTGCACGGCACGATCGAGCGGGTGACCTCCAAGGTCTTCCTCCTGTCCCCGGCGCACGTGGAGATCTCCGCCGACGAGCCCGAGGCTCCGGCCGCCTCCACCCGCGGGTTCTTCAACCAGAGCTGACCGGTCGGCGACACTTTTCGCACCCCGGTTCACACCCACACGCCGACATCAGCGACACTGACGGACATGGATGCGTTCTGGACGATCTACGGGGTGGTGGTCTTCACCTTCTTCATCGCCCTCATCGGTCGCTTCGTCATCGACTGGGTGCAGGTGCTGGCTCGGTCCTGGCGACCGAGCGGGGTCGTCCTCGTCCTGGCCGAAGCTGTCTACACCGTGACCGACCCGCCGCTGCGTGCCCTGCGCAAGGTGATCCCGTCACCTAGCCTCGGAGGCGTACGACTCGACCTCAGCTTCCTCGTCCTGATGCTGCTGACCTCTCTCGCTCTCAACGTGCCGAGCTTCTTCTGACCGATCCGCGACAGCGACGCGCATGCAGCTGCGTGGCTGTCCTCACACGGATCGGTGAGCATGGCTTTGGTTCGTGACCGGAACGTTAGATACCGTTGACCCGAACCATTACGTCTGTATCGAGGTGACACATGGCGCTTACGCCTGAACAGGTGCTCAACAAGCACTTCCAGACCACGCAGTTTCGTCGTGGCTACGAGGAGCGGGACGTTGACGACTTCCTGGACGAGATCGTGGCGGAGATGCGTTCGCTCATCGAGCAGCGTGACGACTACCTGAAGCAGCTCAACGACTGCCGCGCGAGCAAGAACCAGTCGGCCGTCCGTGCCGACGGCCCGACAGCGGCCATGCCGGCTGTCGGCCGACCCGGCGACGACGCCAAGCTCGGGGGGCTCACCGCGAAGATCCAGGACGCGGAGCGGGCCTTCAAGGCGGCAACCGACCGCGCCGCCAAGGCCAAGGCCGACGCCGACAACGCCGAGCGTGCCGCCAAGGAGCGGATCGAGCGGGCCAAGGCCGAGGCCGACCGCGCCGAGGCGGCCGCCAAGTCCGCCGTCGACTCGCAGGCCCTCAACGACGCCCAGACCAAGCTCAACGGCCTCAACTCGCAGGTCGCCGACGCCGAGGCCAAGCTCACCAAGGCGCAGGAGAACGCCCGCGCCGCCGAGGAGCGCGCTGCGAAGGCGCAGGCCGACGCGGAGGCCATGGCCGCGGCCGCGGCCCGCCATCGCGAGGAGGCCGCCAACGCGGCCCGCCAGCGCGAAGAGGCGGCCAACGCCGCCCGCCAGCACGAGGAGGCCACGAGGGCCGCCAAGGCCGCCCCGGCCGCAGCCGCGCCGGCCTCGGCCGCCGCGGCTTCCGGCAACCTCGACGCCGCCGGCGTCATCGCCCTCGCGCAGCGACTCCACGACGAGCACGTCGCGGCCGGCGAGACCCGCCGCAACGAGCTGATCTCCGAGGCCGAGAACCGCCACCGCGATCTGATCGCCGCGGCTCAGGCCCGTCACGACGAGCTCGTCAACACCGGCCAGGCCCGTCACGACGAGGCGACCCAGCAGGCTGAGCAGATCTCGACGGCCGCGGCCGCACAGCGCGACCAGATGATCGCCGAGGCCACCGGCCAGCGCGACCAGATGATCGCCGAGGCCACCGCCAAGCGGGACGAGCTGCTGACCGAGGCTCGCGAGCGCGCCACGGGCATGGTGGCCGAGGCGCAGCAGAAGAAGGCGGCGCTCCTCGAGGAGCTCGACAAGCAGAAGGGCCTGCTCGACCGCAAGATCGCGGAGCTGCGCGGCTTCGAGAAGAACTACCGCACCAACCTCAAGTCCTACATCGAGGGTCAGCTGCACGACCTCGACTCGAGCGTCCAGGAGCCGGCCCACGCCGGCGCCGGAGACGGCAACCAGGGCTGAGACCCACCTCGAACAGACGCACGCAGGCCGTCCGGGAGACCCTCCCGGGCGGCCTTCGTCGTATCGAGGGGCGAACAGTTCGCCCGCGTGTGCGTTTCCTGTTTGTGAACGACCCGTACGGGGCTTATTGTCAGCCCCACTTGTCAGCGTCGACGGCATGAGCGACGGAGGATCTGATGGCGGCGAAGAAGACGACGGCAGCGGCGAGCACCGCGGCCAGGCGGTCCACCGCGAGCAGGACGACCGCGGCGAAGAAGGCTGCGCCGGCGAAGGCGACGTCGAAGCGGAGCACCTCCACAGCGGCCGCCAAACCCGCAGCGAAGTCGGTCGCGAAGGCGGCGACGTCGAGATCGGGTATGAAAGCCACTGCGACGAAGGCGGCTGGAGAGAAGGCCGCGGTGAAGAGCACCGCGGTGAAGAGCACCGCGGCGAAGAAGGCCGCACCGTCGACATCGAAGCAGGCGCCCGTCACGAAGCCGACCACGGCGACCACGCAGACCGCGAAGAAGACGACGAGGACAGCCGCCGCCAAGAAGGCGTCGGCCGTGAAGAAGGCCGCGAAGAAGACGTCGGCCGTGAAGAGGGCGACGGCCGTGAAGAAGGCCGCGAAGAAGACGACGGCCGTCAAGAAGGCCGCGAAGAAGACGACGGCCGTGAAGCAGGCGACGCCGGCCAAGAAGGCACCGGCCAAGAAGGCACCGGCCAAGAAGGCACCGGCCAAGAAGGCACCGGCGAAGAGCTCGGCGAAGAAGACCGCCAGCCCGACGACCACCAGCAAGAAGACAACCAGCAAGAAGACCACCACGGTCTCCCCACGAACCAAGAAGGCAGCAGTGACGACGAGTTCCACCGCAGGAGCGCGCGCGAGCGCGAAGAAGGCCGCCACGAAGACTGCTGCGGCCAGCGGGAGCCGGAGGGCGACCGCGACAAAGACCAGTGCCGGCACCATCGCCGGGCGCCTCAAGGTCAAGGACGACGAGAGCCCTTGGAGCGAGGAGGAGATCGGCGAGGTCCGTGAGGTCCTGCTCGAGGAGATCGAGCAGCACCGTGTCGAGCTCAAGCTCGCCGAGGACGAGCTCGACGACCTGCTGCGCGCGTCGGGCGACGGCTCGGGTGACGACCAGGCCGATGCGGGTGCCAAGACGGCCGAGCGCGAGCACGAGATCTCGGTGGCGGCCAATGCTCGCGCGAGCCTGCGCCAGGCCGAGCACGCCCTCGAGCAGCTCGACGCGGGAACCTACGGCATCTGCGAGAACTGCGGCAACCCGATCGGCAAGCTTCGACTTCAGGCCCGTCCTCGTGCGACCCTGTGCATGACATGCCAGGAGAAGCAAGACCGCCACTGACGCCCAGCCACGCCACGTCGACGCCCCGAGCGGGCGTCGACGGCGTGTCCACCCCGGAGACCGTGAGCTCGACAACCGCAGACAACAGCCGCCCGACGCCAGCCCGGCGCAAGCGGCTGTTCGTCGTGCTCGGAGTCGTCGCGGTCCTCGCCTACCTCAGTGACCAGCTGTCCAAGCTGGTCGCCCTCGACGTCCTCGCGGACGGAGAGCCACGCCCCTTCGTCGGCGAGGTCATCCGTTTCAAGCTCATCGGCAACCCCGGTGCGGCCCTCTCGCTCGGTGCGAGCAACACGTGGGTCATGACCGGCATCGCGCTCGCGGTGCTCGTCGCGATCATCGTCGTGGCCCGGCAGCTCGGGTCGCGGGCGTGGGCCGTCGCGCTCGGCCTGCTGCTCGGGAGCGCGGTCGGCAACATCACCGACCGCTTCGTCCGGCCGCCCGGCGGCGGCCAGGGCCACGTCGTCGACTTCATCGACTACAACCGCTGGTTCATCGGCAACGTCGCCGACATCTGGATCGTGTCCGCGGCCGGTCTCATCGTCGTGCTGGCGATGCTCGGCATCGGTGTGGACGGCCGCCGCGAGCACCGCGCGGCAGCGGCGCCGGCCGGAGCCGCCGGCGAGGGTGCCCACCAACCGGACTCCCGACGTGAGGCCGGGGGCGATGATGCCTGACGTGCGCACCGTCCTGGTTCCTGACGGCCTCGAGGGTGAGCGAGTCGACGCGGGTGTGGCGCGCCTGTTCGGTGTGTCGCGCACCAAGGCTGCAGACCTCGCCGCCGACGGCCACGTGGTCCTCGACGGCAAGGCCGTCGCCAAGTCCGAACGGCTCTCGGCCGGTTCGATGCTCGAGGTGTCGCTGCCGCGCGCGGAGGACAGCCCCAGCCTC
The DNA here is from genome assembly GCF_042666095.1 of Terrabacter sp. GCM10028922. Classification (NCBI taxonomy): domain Bacteria; kingdom Bacillati; phylum Actinomycetota; class Actinomycetes; order Micrococcales; family Intrasporangiaceae; genus Terrabacter; species Terrabacter sp. GCM10028922. The sequence continues at coordinate 529,535 of NZ_JBHTFG010000006.1, forward strand.
GCCGTCATCGCCCAGCCCGTGCCCGGAATGACGATCATCCACGACGACGACGACATCGTGGTGGTGGACAAGCCGGTCGGCGTCGCAGCCCACCCGAGCGTCGGCTGGTCGGGGCCCGACGTCGTCGGCGGCCTCGCCGCCGCCGGCTACCGCATCTCGACGTCCGGTGCCCCCGAGCGCCAGGGCGTCGTCAGCCGCCTCGACGTGGGTACGTCGGGTCTCATGGTCGTGGCCAAGAGCGAGTACGCGTACTCCCGCCTCAAGCACGCCTTCCGGAGCCGCACGGTCGACAAGACCTACCACGCGCTCGTCCAGGGCCTGCCCGACCCTGTCGTCGGCACCATCGAGGCACCCATCGGCCGACACCCGGGCCACGACTACAAGTTCGCGGTGATGAAGAGCGGCAAGCCGTCGGTGACGCACTACGAGGTCATCGAGGCGTTCCGGCACGCGAGCCTGCTCGACATCCACCTCGAGACCGGCCGCACCCACCAGATCCGCGTGCACTTCGCGGCGTTGCACCACCCCTGCTGCGGCGACCCGACCTACGGCGCCGACCCGAAGCTGGCCGCGCGCCTCAGGCTCGACCGGCAGTGGCTGCACGCCGTAGGTCTCGGGTTCGAGCACCCGGGCACGGGGGAGTACGTCCACTTCGAGAGCCCCTACCCCGACGACCTCCAGCTCGCGCTGGACATCGTCGCGACGTTCTGACCATCACCCTCGACTGGAACGTGAAGGTCTGAACAGGGCTTGGGTATGCGTTCCGCGGCGTCCGACGCGCCAGCGGGGTGTACCACCCCAGCCGCCTCCTCTTTGCGTCGAGTGGGCACTTTCACCCGCCCGGGAGGCGGGTGAAAGTGCCCACTCGACGGAGGGTTCCGGTCGGGTCGGGTCGGGTCGGGTCGGGTCGGGTCGGGTCAGCCACGGATACGGTCGGGGTCGGCCGTGAAGCCCACCGGAGCCACGCGTTCGGTGTCGGTGTGGTGTGCGGCGTGGTTGGCGCGGCCGTTGGTGGGGCGTTCGGCGCCGCCGCCGGCGTGCTTGCTGGCGTGGTCGGTGCTGTCGCCCGCGAGTGGGCCAAGAGCACCCGGAGCACCTCGCGGTCGGACCCGTCGACCCAGGACGAGGCCGAGGCCGAGGGCCAGCACGGCCGCGGCAGTCGTGCCCCACCAGGGGACGGCGGCCGTGACGGGTGAACCGGTCGCGGTGGGTGCGCCGGTCGCGTCGCCGGTGGTCCGCGCAGCAGAGGCGGTGTCGGCTGCTGCAGCGTCGGGCGCCGTCGCGGGAGCGGATGCCTCGGGTCGAGCAGAGCCGGCCGGCTTCTCACCGAGCACCCCGAGCGCCCCGAGCGTGGACATGAGAAGGGCAGGGTCACGCGGGCGGTGGCGCACCGAGGGCACGTTGAACAGACCATCGCCGGTCCCCGAGTCCATGGCCGTCTCGACCCACACGTCGTCGCCGTCGATGATGACGGCGTCGACACGCCACGGGGTGACGTCATGGATCATCCACGTGAGGCGGACCTGGGTGGCCATGAACGAGGCCGGCGAGGTCCGCTCACCTGTCGGCGGCGTGTAGGGGTCGAGGGCCTTCTCGAGGTCGGCGTACGCGGTGCTGCCCGTGAGGGCGCCCGCGGCGCGTGCCCCTTCGTAGTTGACGACGAGGACCGAGGTCGGTCCGCCGGCGGAGGCCGGTGGGGCGGTGAGGACGAGCAGGGCCGCGGCGAGGGCGGCGGCGAGGGCGGCGAGTCTGCGCATGTTCTCCTCCTGGGGCAGTGGGTCGACACGTCGTCAACACCGCTGCGGCGCGAGAGGTTCTCCGAAGCGTTCTCGGGGGAAGAGCCGCGCGCGTCACCGAGCGCTCTCGGCGACCCGGAGGGCATCGGTCAGCATGGTCGGGCCTTCGAGGCGGTAGGTCACCTCGCCGGCGGCAGCGGGAACGACCCAGACGAGTGTCGGTCCCGCGAGGCGCGGCGGCTCTGCGTGCGTTCGACCGCTCCGGTCGACCCACTCGATGAGGTGAGGCGAACCCAGCCACACCGCGTCGTGCTCCGCCACCCGGGTGGGCGTGACCGCCTGCCACACCGTCTTGAGGTAGCCCCAGGACAACGAGCCGACGAAGACGTCGAGACGTGTCTTCCCGGACGGGGAGTCCCACGTCAGCAGGGCGACCCGGCCCTCGTGCGCCACGACGACGGACGAGGGCGGCCCGAGCGACGCGGGCGTCTCGATGTCGGCGCCGATGAGCTGCTCGGCCCGCTCGAGGGACACCGCGGTGCCGCTCGGCACCGGGGTCGAGGCTGGGCTGCTCGGCGTTGTGGCCGGGGAGGTGCGGGGTGCTGGCACCTCGCGTACGACGACGCCGCCGATGCGCAGCAGCTCGAGCACCGCGGCTCGCACCGGCGGGATGAGGGCGAGGACGAGCACGACGGCCGCGGCGACAGCCCAGCCGAGGCGACGGGGCGTGGGTCGCGCGCCGTGGGGCGCCTGCAGCTCGACAGGTTCGACGGGTTCGACGGGTTCGACGGGTTCGACGGGTTCGACGGGTTCGACCGGTGGGACCGGTGGGACCGGTGGGACCGGTGCGACCCGTTCTGTCCTCTCGTCGGCGAGCGGCTCGAGACGGGCGAGCACGAGCGCGGCGAGGTCATGACGCGGTGGGTCGGTGACCAGCGCGCGGCCCATGGCGACGAGCTCGTCCTCGAGGTCGAGGCGGTCAGGCATCGGCCATCACCTCCCGCAACGACGCGAGCGCCCGGTGCAGGCGCGACTTCACGGTGCCGGCCGGCACCCCGAGCGCGTCGGCCGTCTCGGCCTCCGACAGCTCGAGCAGGTAGCGGCACGTGACGACCTCACGGAGGTCGTCGGGCAGGGTGTCGACGGCGTCGAGCAGATCCGTGCGGCGATCGGCGCTCACGGCCGCGTCGGCGGGGTCGTCGACCGTCCGGGTGACCACGTCCTCGGTGGCGACCCGCAGCTCGCGCAGCGCCCGCCGCGAGCGGCCGCGGTGCAGGTTGCGCGTCTCGTTGACGACGATCCGGAGCAGCCAGGGCCGGAAGCCCGCGCCCTCACGGAACCGCGGCAACGCCTCGTACGCCTTCACGAACGCCTCCTGCACCACGTCGTCGGCCTCGCTGCCCGCCCCGGACAGCACCGCGAGCCGCTTGGCCATGGGGGCGTGGAGCATCACGAGCGCCGCGTATGCCGCCGGGTCCCCGGCGCGCACGCGGGCCAGTGCCGCTGCCTCCTCGGCCGCCTGCTCGCGCCTGTCGATCTCTTCCTCCACCTCCCGTGCGCACCCGACGACCTGGTGCCACCTGCCATGGTGCCGTCCCGGCGAACCCACTACACCGCGACGCGCGGATCGGTTCACGGGCACCGCTGAGACGGCATCCGGCCCCAGCGCGACTCCGGGCGCGACACCCTTCACGACACCTGTCACGACACCCGTCACGACACGCCGGGGAGTGTCCGCGGCGAGGCTTAGACTCATCCACGATGTCGACCCAATCCGCCCCGCGAAACGACCAGAACTTCGTGCACCTGCACGTGCACACGGAGTACTCCATGCTGGACGGGGCGGCGCGCATCGGCGACCTGTTCAGCGAGGCGGCCAGGATGGGGATGCCGGCGCTCGCGACGACCGACCACGGCTACGTCTTCGGCGCCTACGAGTTCTGGAAGAAGGCGCAGGGCACGGGCGTCAAACCGATCATCGGCGTCGAGGCCTACATCACGCCGGGCACGCACCGCACCGACCGCACGAAGGTCAGCTGGGGCGACGGTGGACGCGACGACGTCTCCGGCAGCGGCGCCTACACCCACATGACGATGCTCGCGCAGGACAACGTGGGCATGCACAACCTCTTCCGGATGACCTCGATCGCCAGCCTCGACCAGGTGTACACGAAGTGGCCACGCATCGACCGCGAGCTGCTCTCCACCTACGGCAAGGGGCTCATCGTCACGACGGGCTGCCCCTCGAGCGAGATCCAGACCAAGCTGCGCTTCGGGATGTACGACGAGGCCCGCGAGGTCGCCGGTGAGCTGCGCGACATCTTCGGCGCCGACAACGTCTACGTCGAGCTGATGGACCACGGCCTCGACATCGAGCGGCGCACCCAGAAGGACCTCATCCGCCTGGCCCGCGACCTCAAGCTCCCACTCGTGGCGACCAACGACCTGCACTACACCCGGGCCGAGGACGCGAAGGCTCACGCCGCCCTGCTCTGCGTCCAGTCCGGCTCGACCCTGATGGACCCCAACCGGTTCAAGTTCGACGCCGACGACTTCTACCTCAAGTCCGCGCAGGAGATGCGCCACGTCTGGCGCGAGCTGCCCGAGGCCTGCGACAACACGCTCCTGATCGCCGAGCGCTGCGAGGTGTCCTTCGAGGAGGGGGAGGGGCGCTACATGCCGCGCTTCCCCGTCCCCGAGGGCGAGGACGAGACGTCGTGGTTCATCAAGGAGGTCGAGACCGGGCTGCAGCGGCGCTTCCCGGAGGGGGTGCCCGACTACGCCCGCAAGCAGGCGGCCTTCGAGGAGGACGTCATCGTCTCGAAGGGTTACCCGGGGTACTTCCTCGTCGTCGCCGACTTCATCAACTGGGCCAAGCGCAACGGCATCCGCGTCGGCCCCGGCCGTGGCTCGGGCGCGGGCTCGATGTGCGCGTACGCCATGGGCATCACCGACCTCGACCCGATCCCGCACGGCCTCATCTTCGAGCGGTTCCTCAACCCCGAGCGCATGTCGATGCCCGACTTCGACGTCGACTTCGACGAGCGCCGGCGCGGTGAGGTGATCCGCTACGTCACGGAGAAGTACGGCGAGGAGCGCGTCGCACAGATCGTCACCTACGGCACGATCAAGGCGAAGCAGGCGCTCAAGGACGCGAGCCGCGTCCTCGGTCACCCGTTCGCGATGGGCGAGAAGCTCACCAAGGCGATGCCGCCCGACGTCATGGGCAAGGGCATGCCGCTCGCCGACGTCTTCAAGCCGGACTCCAAGCGCTACAACGAGGCCGGCGACTTCCGCGCCGTCCACGCCGAGGACCCGCAGGCCCAGGAGGTCGTCGCGACGGCTCTCGGTCTCGAGGGCCTGAAGCGCCAGTGGGGCGTGCACGCCGCCGGCGTCATCATGAGCAGCGAGCCGCTCGTCGACGTCATCCCGATCATGCGGCGCCTGCAGGACGGGCAGATCATCACGCAGTTCGACTACCCCAGCTGCGAGTCGCTGGGCCTGGTGAAGATGGACTTCCTCGGGCTGCGCAACCTCACGATCCTCGACGACGCCATCGAGAACATCAAGCTCAACCGCGACGAGGACATCGACCTCGACGAGCTGTCCAAGACGCTCGACGACAAGGCCACCTACGAGCTCCTCGGCCGTGGGGACACCCTCGGCGTCTTCCAGCTCGACGGCGGCGGCATGCGCTCGCTCCTGCGCCTCATGCAGCCCGACAACTTCGAGGACATCTCGGCCGCCCTCGCGCTCTACCGTCCGGGTCCGATGGGCGTCAACGCGCACACGAACTTCGCCCTGCGCAAGAACGGCAAGCAGGCCCTGACGCCGCTCGACCCCAAGCTGGAGGGCAAGCTCCAGCCGGAGATGGTGCAGGCCCTCGACCCGATCCTCGGCATGACCTACGGCCTGGTCATCTACCAGGAGCAGGTCATGGAGATCGCCCAGAAGCTCGCCGGCTACACGCTCGGCAGCGCCGACCTGCTGCGGCGCGCCATGGGCAAGAAGAAGAAGGAGGTCCTCGACGCCGAGTACGTCCCCTTCTCCACCGGCATGAAGGCGCAGGGCTTCAACGAGGCCTCGGTCAAGGCGCTGTGGGACGTCCTCGTCCCGTTCTCCGACTACGCGTTCAACAAGGCGCACACGGCGGCATACGGCCTCGTGTCGTACTGGACCGGCTACCTCAAGGCGAACTACCCCGCCGAGTACATGGCGGCGCTGCTGACGAGCGTGCGCGACGACAAGGACAAGTCGGCGCTCTACCTCAACGAGTGCCGCCACATGGGCATCAAGGTGCTCCCGCCCGACGTCAACGAGTCGATCGCCAACTTCGCCGCCGTCGGCACCGACATCCGGTTCGGGCTCGCCGCCATCCGCAACGTCGGCCTGCCCGTCGTCCAGGCGGTCGTCAAGGCGCGCGAGGAGAAGGGCGCCTTCGCCTCCTTCAAGGACTTCCTCTCCAAGGTGCCGGCGGTCGTCTGCAACAAGCGCACCATCGAGTCGCTGATCAAGGGCGGCGCGTTCGACTCCCTCGGCGAGAGCCGTCGCGGCATGGTCGAGGTGCACGAGCGCTACATCGACGCCCTCGTCGAGGTCAAGAAGCAGGAGGCCATCGGCCAGGACAGCCTCTTCGGCAGCTTCGGTGACGACGCCTCAGAGGGCGGGGGAGCCGACGCGTTCGACGGCCTGCCGCCCGTGCCGACGATGGAGTGGGACAAGGCCACCCTGCTCTCGTTCGAGCGCGAGATGCTCGGCCTCTACGTCAGCGACCACCCGCTCTTCGGCATCGAGCACATCCTCGCCACGCACGCCGACACCTCGATCGCCTCGCTCATGGGTGACGACCCCAAGCCCGACGGCACGCCCGTCACGGTCGCGGGTCTCATCACGAGCCTCCAGCTCAAGCGCACGAAGAAGGGCGACCTCTGGGCCATCGCGACGGTCGAGGACCTCGACGGCGCCATCGAGTGCCTCTTCTTCCCGTCGGCGTACATGACGTACTCCACGATGCTCGCCCAGGACACCGTCTGCGCCGTCAAGGGACGCATCAGCGCCCGCGACGACTCGATCTCGGTCTTCGCGCAGGAGCTGACCATCCCCGACATCAAGGAGGGGCCGCGCGGTCCCGTCGTGCTGACGCTTCCGCTCGGTCGGGCCACGCCGGCCGTCGCCGAGAGCCTCAAGCGGGTGCTCGGCGAGCACCCCGGGGCGACCGAGGTGCAGGTCAAGCTGACCCAGCCCGGCCGGTCGGTGCTCATGTCCCTCGACGACTCCCTGCGTGTCAACGCGACGTCAGCGCTCTTCGGCGACCTCAAGGCCCTGCTCGGCCCGGCCTGCCTCAGCTGATGGCGGCTGCCGAGAGACGGCGCCTGCGCCGGGCGCGGATGTCGGCGCTCGGGCTCGCGCCGCCGCTCGGCACCGCGGCCTCGCCCGTCTCGGCGCTGGAGGTCGCCCGCACCCTCGGGGCCCTGCAGGCGCAGGACTACGCGAGCGGCGCCTGGTCGGTGGCCGTGCGCTCGGGGCTGACGCTCGCCGAGGTCGAGCAGGCGGTGCACGACCGCGAGATCGTGCGCACCTGGCCGATGCGCGGCACGATCCACTGGGTCCCGGCCGAGGACGCCCGGTGGATGTGCGAGCTGCTGGCCTCCCCGCGCGGGACGGCGCTCACGACGCGCTACGCCCAGCTCGGACTCGGCGATGGCGACGTCGACCTCGCCGGGCGGCTCTTCCGCGAGCACCTGACCGAGCCGATGAGCCGACCCGACGTCGTCGCGATGCTGGTCGACGCGGGCATCGACCCGACCGGTCAGCGGGCGTACCACCTCGTCGGCCACCACTGCATGACCGGACTGCTCTGCCAGGGTCCGCTCATCGGCAAGCAGCCGAGCTTCGTCCTCATCGACTCGTGGGTCCCGTTGTCGCGCAAGGTGTCCCGCGAAGAGGGGTTGGCGACGATGGCCGAGCGCTACGTCCGGAGCCACGGACCCGTCACGGAGAAGGACCTCGCGGGCTGGTTCGACAAGACCCTCACCGTCACCCGTGAGGCGCTCGAGGTGCTCGGTGACCGCATCGAGCGCGAGGTCGTCGACGCCACCGAGTGGCTCACCCACGTCGACGCCCCGGAGACGCCGACGAGCCACGTCGGCGTCCACCTGCTGCCGCAGTGGGACGAGTTCCTCCTCGGCTACAAGCGCCGCGACCTGGGCCTCCCACCGGAGCATGTCGCTCGGGTCGTGCCCGGGCGCAACATGGTCTTCAAGCCGACGCTCGTCGTCGACGGCGAGGTCGCCGGCACCTGGCGGCGCGAGCAGCGCTCCGACGGCGTGCGGCTCGAGGTCACGCCGTTCGCTCCGCTCGGCACGCGACGGTGGCGAGACGTCGAACGCGCCGCGGCGGCATACGGACGCTTCCTGGGCCACGACGTCGAGATCGTGCGGGGCGAGCCCGTCCTCGGGGAGGACTGAGTGGCCCGCGGAGCCATCCAGGCCTCGCCCCTGCCGCCGCGCCACGGCGTCGACGCACAGCGCTTCCGTATGCCGCAGGGTGGCCCGTGGCCGACCCTGCGCGACCACCTCGTCGAGCGACTCGCGCCGGGACTGGCGGCGCACGAGGTCGACCGGATGCTGGCCGCGGGGGAGTTCGTCGACGCTGGTGGTCGGGCGGTCGCCCCCGGCGCGCCCTTCGTGCCCCAGTCCGTCGTGTGGGCGCACCGCGACCTCCCGAGCGAGGTGGTGCACCCCGAGGAGCCGGTCGTGCTCCACGGCGACGAGCGGATCGTCGTCGTCGACAAGCCCCACGCCATGGCCACCATGCCGCGCGGCCGCCACGTCGTGCAGAGCGCCCTCGCGCGGACGCGCGTGCTGACCGGCCTCGACCGGCTCACACCCGCACACCGGCTCGACCGGCCGACCGCGGGCGTGCTGATGTTCACGACGGAGCAGCGCTGGCGCGGCCCCTACCAGCGCGTCTTCGCCGAGGGTCTCGCGCGCAAGCAGTACCTCGCCGTCGCGCCCGTGCGACACGACCTCGAGCTTCCGCTCCTGCGTCGCACCCACCTCGTCAAGGAGCACGGCACGCACCAGGCCCACGAGGTGGCGGGCGCCGAGCCGAACGCCGAGACCCTCGTCGAGCTGCTCGACACCGCGCCGGCCGCCGACGGGGTGGTGAAGACGCTCGGCCTCTACCGGCTGACGCCGAGCACCGGACGCACGCACCAGCTGCGATGCCAGCTGAACGGCCTCGGCATCCCGATCGTCGGCGACCCGCTCTATCCCGTCGAGCGCGACGTCCCCCTCGACGAGTTCGGCTCACCGTTGCAGCTGCTCTCGGCCGTCCTCGAGTTCGACGACCCGGTCGACGGGACCCTCCGACGGTTCGTCACGCGGCGCTCGCTCTCCGCCTGGCCGAGGCGCCTGCCCCAGCTCTGACCGACCCGCGCGGCTCGGTCTGTCATGTCACCGGCCGTTCAGAGATCCGTCGGCGTCTCGACGCGCGAGACGGCAGACCGGGGTCTAGGGTGACCGCAGACCGCGCGGAGGAGCCGGTCCCAGGGAGGAAGATCCATGCGTCATTCTCGTCCCGTCCTACGCAGGGTCGCCGCGGTCACCACCGCTGCGCTCGCCGTGGGCGTCACCCCCTTCGTCGCGGCCCGACCGGCCTCAGCGGCGACCCCGACGGAGCTGTTCTTCAGCGAGTACGTCGAGGGATCGAGCAACAACAAGGCCTTCGAGGTCTACAACGGCACCGGCGCGGGCGTGAACCTCGCGGCCGCCGGCTACAACGTCCAGGTCTTCTCCAACGGCAGCACCACGGCGGGGACCACGATCGGCCTCACCGGCACGGTGGCGGACGGCGACGCGTACGTCGTGGCCAACAGCACGAGCACGAACGACGCGACCCTGCTCGCGGCTGCCGACCAGCTCAGCGGCTCGGTGACCTACAACGGCAACGACGCGGTCGTGCTCCGCAAAGGCACCACGGTCATCGACGTCATCGGTCAGGTCGGCACCGACCCGGGCGCCGCCGGCTGGGGCACCGACCCCACGAACACGACGGACAACACCATCCGGCGGGTGCCTGCCGTGGTCGCCGGCGACCCGACCGGCTCGGACGCCTTCGACCCCGCCGTGGAGTGGACCGGCTTCGCCACCAACACGTTCGACGGGCTGGGCAGCCACACGATCGAGACAGGGCCGGCCACCGACTCCGCGCCGACCGTGACGTCGACGACACCCGCCGAGGGGGCGTCCGACGTCGCCGTCGACTCGAACCTCTCCGTGACCTTCTCAGAGCCCGTCACCGCCGCTGACGGCGCGTTCTCGCTGGCCTGCTCGGTCTCCGGCACGAAGACCCTCGCGGTCGCAGGTGGCGGGGCGAGCTTCACCCTCGACCCTTCGGCAGACTTCGCGCCCGGCGACTCGTGCGCACTGACGGTGTCGGCGTCGGCGATCGCCGACCAGGACACCAACGACCCACCGGACACCCTCGCGAGCGACGTCGTCGTCCGCTTCACGGTGCCCGCCGCCAACCCGTGCGAGGCCGCGATCACGCCGATCCCGACCATCCAGGGGAGCGGCTCGACCGCCGCAGTGACCGGCACCGTGACGACGCGAGGTGTCGTCGTCGGTGACTACGAGGGCGCGGCGCCGGCCCTGCGGGGCTTCTTCCTCCAGGACCTCACGGGTGACGACGACCCCGACACCTCCGACGGCATCTTCGTCTTCGAAGGCAGCAACGCCAACACGGTCAAGCTCGGTGACGTCGTCACGGTCACCGGCACGGCCGGTGAGAACCAGGGCCAGACACAGGTCAGTGTCGGCACCATCTCCGTCTGCGGCACGGGCACCGTCAGCCCGACCGACGTGACCTTCCCCGTCGCGTCCGACACCGCCCTCGAGCGCTTCGAGGGCATGCTCGTGCGGCTTCCTCAGGAGATGTCAGTGACCGAGCACTTCCAGCTCGGCCGATTCGGCCAGGTGACCCTCTCGCAGGGCGGCCGCCTCGAGCAGCCGACCAACGTCGCAGCCCCGGGCGCCGACGCCGCCGCCGTCCAGGCGGCGAACAACCTGCGCAAGATCGTCCTCGACGACGCGTCGCAGTTCCAGAACCCCGACCCGATCCCGTTCGCGCGCGGTGGCCAGCCGCTGTCCGCGTCGAACACGCTGCGCGGCGGCGACACCGCCACCGGCATCGTCGGCGTCCTCAACTGGACGTGGGGCGGCAACGCCTCGAGCCCCAACGCCTACCGCATCCGTCCGTTCAACGCGCTCGGCGGCTCGGTGGACTTCCAGCCCACCAACGCGCGTCCCACGAGCCCGCCCGCCGTGGGCGGCGACACGCGCGTCGTCGGCATGAACCTGCTCAACTTCTTCAACACGCTCGACGTGACCGGCATCAACTGCACCGGTGGCGTGGCCGGCCCGCCGATCGACTGCCGCGGGGCCAACTCGGCGACCGAGCTCGAACGCCAGTGGAGGAAGACTGTCGCCGCAGTCTCTGGCACGGAGGCCGACGTCGTCGCCTTCATGGAGATGGAGAACGACGGCTACGGGACCGACAGCGCCGTGCGCTTCCTCGTCGACAAGCTCAACGAGGCGGACGGTGACGGCACGTGGGCGTTCGTCGACGCCGACGCACGCACCGGGCAGGTCGACGCGCTGGGCAACGACGCGATCAAGGTCGGCATGCTCTACAAACCGGCCTCGGTCACGCCGGTCGGCACGACGGCCGTGCTCAACACGGTCGCCTTCGTCAACGCCGGCACGGACAGCCCCAAGAACCGCCCGGCGCTCGCCCAGGCGTTCCGCGACAACACGACCGGCGGGACGTTCGTCGCCGTCGCGAACCACCTCAAGAGCAAGGGCAGCGGCTGCGGCCCCGGCGGCGCCGTCGACGACCAGGGCGACGGCCAGGGCAACTGCAACCGCGCCCGCACCGTCTCCGCCACGCTGCTCGCGGACTGGCTCGGCACCGACCCGACCGGCACCGGCGACCCCGACGTGCTCATCCTCGGCGACCTCAACTCGTACGCCAAGGAGGACCCGATCACGACGCTCGAGGCCGCCGGTTTCACGAACCTCATCGCGGAACGGGCCGGTGACGAGGCGTACTCCTACGCCTTCGACGGGCAGTGGGGCTACCTCGACCACGCCCTCGGTTCTGACTCGATCCGCGCACAGGTCACCGGAGTCGGCGACTGGCACATCAACGCGGACGAGCCCTCGGTCCTCGACTACAACGTCGAGTTCAAGAGCGCCGGCCAGGTCGCCGGTCTGTACGCGCCCGACGAGTTGCGGATCTCCGACCACGACCCGGTCGTCGTCGGTCTAGACCTCACCAACGTCGCCCCCGTCGTCGGCACGGTCACGGGTCCGTCGGGCGCGGTCTCGGTCGGCGCGCCGGCCGGAGTCAGTGCCCCGTTCACCGACGCCGACGCGTTGGACACCCACACGGCGTCGATCGCGTGGGGTGACGGGTCGAGCTCGCCCGGCACCCTGACCGGCTCGAGCGTCAGCGGCAGCCACGTCTACGCGGCGGCCGGCATCTACACCGTCACCGTCACGGTCACCGACCAGTGGGGCAACGGCGACACGGACACCACGACGGTCGTCGTGTACGACCCGGCGGCCGGCTTCGTCACGGGTGGCGGCACCATCCAGTCACCGGCCGGTGCGCTCAGGTCCGACCCGTCGCACACGGCCAAGGGCAGCTTCCAGCTGTCCGTCGGCTACCCCAGCGGCGGCACCCAGCCGACCGGCTCGTTCACGTACGACCTCGCCGGCACGGCGTTCGCGGTGGCGACGGGCACGTTCGACTGGCTCGTCGTGACCGGTACGACGGCGACGTTCGCCGGCCCGGTCACCGTCAACGGGACGACCGGCTACCACGGCGTCGTCACCGTCAGCGACACGGCCAGGAGGGACACGTTCCGCCTCGTCGTGACCGACGACTCCGGCTCGGTCGTCTACGACTCCGGCACGCAGACGGCCAAGGGTCAGGTCGTCGTCCACTGACGCCGCACCATCGCACGGCAGGTCGGGCGGCTCGGGACCCTCGTGGTCCCGGGCCCTCCGGTCGTTCGGCAGCTCAATGGCCCTGCGTCGCCTCCGTCTGCCCGCTCGTAGACTGCGCGGATGCAGCAGCCGCCCGTCGCCCGCCGCGACCCCGTCGTGCGCGAGCACCACGGCGACCGTTTCGAGGACCCGTACGCGTGGATGGCCGACCGCGACTCGCCCGAGCTGCGTGAGCTGCTCGCCGCCGAGAACGCGTACGCGACCCAGCGCACCGAGCACCTGAGGCCGATGGCCGAGGAGATCTTCGAGGAGTTCCGCTCGCGCATCGAGGAGACCGACCTTTCAGTGCCGGTGCGGCACGAGCGCTGGTGGTACTACTCGCGCACCGTCGAGGGCGAGCAGTACGCCGTGGAGGCTCGGGTCCTCGTCTCCGAGCACCCCGACCGCCCCACCCTCGACGGCGACCGCCCTCCGGCCGGCGAGGAGGTCCTCCTCGACCACAACGAGGAGGGGCGCGACCACGAGTTCTTCGCCGTCGGCGCGAGCGAGGTCTCGCCGGCAGGAGACCTGTTCGCGTATGCCGTCGACCTCGTCGGTGACGAACGGTACGACGTGCGGGTGCGGAGGATCGCCGACGGTGCGGTGGTCGACGACGTCGTGCGCCAGACGGGCGGGTCCCTCGCGTGGTCGCTCGACGAGCAGCACCTCTTCTACACGCGCGTCGACGACGCCTGGCGCCCGCACCAGGTGTGGCGCCACGAGCTCGGCACGCCGGCCGACGCCGACGTCCTGGTGCACGAGGAGACCGACGAGCGCTTCTTCGTCGGGGTCGGCAGCTCCCGCGACGACCGGCTCGTCATCGTCGCCATCGGGTCCAAGACGACGAGCGAGTTCCGGGTCCTCGACGCCGGCGACCCGCTCGGAACGCCGCGCGTCGTCGCCGAGCGGCGCCAAGGCGTCGAGTACGACATCGAGCCGTTCGGTGACCAGCTGCTCGTGACCCACAACGCCAACCGGGTCAACTTCGAGCTGGCCGTGGCACCGGTGACGAGCACCTCAGCGGACGACTGGGTGTCGCTGGGCGTCACGAGTGAAGACGAGTACGTCACGGGCGCAGAGGGATTCGACGACTTCATCGCGGTGTCGCTGCGTCGAGAGGGTGGCACCGGCGTGCGTGTCGTGCTGCGCGACCCCGATGCACCCAACGGTCTGGGCCAGGCGCACGACATCGCGGTGGGCGAGCCCGTCGGCACGCTCCACGTCGGCGTCAACCCCGAGGCGAGCACCCCGACGCTGCAGGTCGTGCACGAGTCACTGGTGACGCCCCGCACCGTCCAGGACTACGACGTGCGCGCCCGCACCTTCACGCTCCTCAAGCAGCAGCACCTCCGGGGCGACGTCGACCTCGGACGCTACCGACAGCGGCGCGAGTGGGCCACGGCGCCCGACGGCACGAGGATCCCGATCTCCGTGGTGCACCGGCACGACGTGGCTGCCGACGGCACGGCACCCGGCCTGCTCAACGCGTACGGCGCCTACGGCATCTCGAGCGATCCGTGGTTCTCGGTGCTCCGGCTCTCGCTGCTCGACCGCGGGTGGGTGTTCGCCATCGCGCACGTGCGCGGCGGGTCCGAGATGGGCCGCTCGTGGTACGACGACGGCAAGCTCGAGTCCAAGCCCAACACGTTCAGCGACTTCATCGCCTGCGCCGACCACCTGGTCGAGATGGGCCTCATCGCACCCAATCGCCTTGCAGCAGAAGGCGGGTCGGCGGGGGGCCTGCTCATCGGTGCCGTCGTGAACCAGACGCCCGAGCGGTTCCGCTTCGTCCACGCCCAGGTCCCGTTCGTCGACGCGCTCACCACGGTGCTCGACCCCAGCCTGCCCCTCACCGTGGTCGAGTGGGAGGAGTGGGGCAACCCGCTCGAGGACCCGACGGCATACGTCCTGATGAAGTCGTACGCCCCCTATGAGAACGTGCGTCCGGGACCGCACCCGAGCATCCTCGTGACGGCGGGGCTGGACGACACGCGGGTCTTCGTCACCGAGCCCGCCAAGTGGGTCGCGGCGCTGCGTCATGCCGACCTCGAGGCCTCAGACCCGGCCCAGGTCCTCTTCCGCACGGAGATGGCCGCCGGCCACGGCGGCCGGTCGGGTCGCTACGACCTGTGGCGCCAGTGGGCCTGGGAGACGGCCGTGCTCATCGACCAGACGTCGTGAGCCGGCCGCCGTCCCGGTGCGCCGACGGGGCGTCGGTCAGGAGCCCCAGATCGCGCCGACCCACTCGGGGTGGTCGACGAACGGGTTCCGGTTGTGCTGCCACGTGTCGTAGATGACCTGGTTGCGCCGCTTCTCGAACGCGTCCGGCGGGTCCTGCAGGTTCCACTGCTTGAGCACCGAGAGCTTGCCGATGTTGGGTGCCGTGCCGTTCGCGACCTTGTCGTTGACCTCGAGGTCGGCGAAGCCGTCACCGCCCTCCCAGCGCACCGACATGTAGAGGATCATCCGGGCCACGTCGCCCTTGACGGCGTTGCGCGGCTCGAACGAGTCGCCGTCGGCGTAGCTGCCCGGCGCCTGCGAGACGGGCGAGCCGCCGAGGTCGAAGTCGAGGTTGCCGCGCGCGGAGTTGACGGTGACGTCCTCCGGGCGCAGGTGGTGCACGTCCGTGCCGGGGCCGGCGCTCGTGCCGAAGTCGCCGTGGCTCTTGGCCCAGACGTGCTCACGGTTCCAGTCGTCGACACCGCCACCGTTCGTCGACTTGGACTGGCTGCGACCGCTGTACACGAGGATGACGTTGCCGCTGTTGGAGGGGTCCTGGTCGGTGTCCTTGAGAGCCGTCCACACCTGGTCGTAGGAGAGCGTCGTGACGTCGGTCGAGATGATCCGGTGCAGCTCCGTCTCGAGCGCGGGACCGCTGAGCCCGAGGGCGCTCTTCCAGTACGTCGAGTCGTAGGGGCTCGACGTCCCGGTCGGGCTGGGCGTCGTGGTCGTCGTGGGCGTCGTCGTGGTGGTCGTCGGTGGCGGCGTGCTCGTCGAGGTCCCGCTGAACGAGAACGCCGTCGTGCCGGTCATGCCGGGGTGCGAGAAGTACGCCGTGAGCGCGCCCGTCACGTCGATCTGGCGTCCCATGAGCGACGGGTTGGTGCGCAGCCCCCAGCCGGTCCGGAAGGCCGACGGGATCTGCACGTAGAGCATCCGGCTCGTCGAGGTCTCCGACGTGGAGTCCGCGATCGCGAGGGCGTAGTCGTTGGGGAAGCTCGACCTCACCACCGTGTTCGTCGCGGTGGGCTGGCCGACGACGTAGCCGCGGACGCTCGAAGTCTGGCCGGCCTGCGACCCGATGGCCTGCGAGACGGTGAGCGGGCCAGCGGTCGCCACGGCTGGGGCGAAGACCGGTGCAGCCGCCGGAGGCGGCAACGCCGCGGCGGGCGAGCCGGCCGCGGTCGTGAGCGCGACGCAGGCGGGGACGACGGCGACGGCGAGGCCTGCGAGGACGGCCGCGAGGCGGCGCCGGGAAATGACGACGGGGCACGGGATCTCCTGTGCGGTAGGGGAGTCGGGCGTGCCCCGCCCGGTCGGGCGGCGGCCACACGAGCGTCGTGGAAACCCCGTGGCGCCGGGGTCAGCCGTTGGTCAGTCCTTCCCCAGTCGCCGGTCAGGATTCGGCAGGCCGGACGGTACGTCCGTCACGGTCTCCGCACCCTGAGACCGCGACGCCTGCGCGCGAGGGGGCCTCCTAGACTTTGACCCATGATGTCCTCCCTCGACCTGCGCGGACGCACGCTCGACGTGCGCTTCCTGCGCCGGGCCCTGCCCCGAGCCGAGTTCGACGTCACGGCCGCCCTCGAGCAGGTGCGGCCGATCTGCGAGGACGTCGAGCATCGAGGAGCAGCGGCGCTGCGCGACCTCGGTGAGCGGTTCGACGGGGTCCGGCCGACGCACCTGCGGGTGCCGCGGGCCGTGCTCCGGGCCGCGCTCGACCGTCTCGACCCCGACCTGCGGGCCGCGCTGGAGGAGTCCATCCGCCGCGCCCGCATCGTGCACGCCGACCAGCGGCGCACCGACACGACGACCCACGTCGTGCCCGGGGGCACCGTGACCGAGCGGTGGGTGCCTGTCGACCGCGTCGGCCTCTACGTGCCCGGTGGCCTCGCCGTCTACCCGAGCAGCGTCATCATGAACGTCGTCCCGGCCCAGCTGGCCGAGGTCGGCTCGCTCGCCGTCGCGTCCCCGCCGCAGCGCGAGAACGTCGGCGAGTTCGCCGGCTACCCCAACCCGACGATCCTCGCGGCGTGCGCGCTGCTCGGCGTCGACGAGGTGTACGCCGTCGGCGGCGCCCAGGCGGTCGCGATGTTCGCGCACGGCTTCGTCGACGACGACCCCGAATGGGCGAGGGTCGACGGCGCTCAGGTCGTCTGCGACCCCGTCTCCCTCGTCACCGGCCCCGGCAACATCTGGGTCGTCGCCGCGAAGCGCCTCCTCAAAGGCCTCATCGGCATCGACGCCGAGGCCGGACCGACCGAGATCGCGATCCTCGCCGACGACTCCGCCGACCCCGACCACGTCGCCGCGGACCTCGTCAGCCAGGCCGAGCACGACCCCCTCGCGGCGTCGGTGCTCGTCACCGACAGCGAGGAGCTCGCCGAGGCGACCCAGCGCGCCCTCGGCCGTCGCGTGCCCGCGACGAAGCACTCCGAACGCGTCACCGAGGCGCTCGAGGGCACCCAGTCGCGCATCGTTCTCGTGGACGACGTCGACGCGGGACTCGAGGTCGTCAACGCGTATGCCGCCGAGCACCTCGAGATCCAGACGCGCGACGCCGACGACGTCGCCGCCCGCGTGCGCAACGCAGGAGCCGTGTTCGTCGGCCCGCACAGCCCGGTCAGCCTCGGCGACTATGCCGCCGGCTCCAACCACGTGCTGCCCACGGCCGGCTGTGCCTGCCACTCGAGCGGCCTGTCGGTGCAGTCCTTCCTGCGCGGCATCCACGTCGTCGACTACGACGAGGCGGCCCTGCGCGGCGTGGCCCGCCACGTCGTGACGCTGGCCCAGGCCGAGGACCTCCCAGCCCACGGCGAGGCGGTCACGGCCCGCTTCGGCGACGAGGTGCCGCGGTGACCGGCACCGAGGGCGGCGCCGCCTCCGCCGGCCCGTCGGCGAGGGACGAGGTGCAGCGGCTGCTGCGCCCCGACCTGAGGGGCCGCACGCCCTACGGCGCCCCGCAGCTCGACGTCCCGGTGCGGCTCAACACCAACGAGAACTCCTACCCGGTGCCGCAGGTCGTCGTCGACGCCGTCGTCGCGGCGCTCGCGGGCGAGGTGGCGGGTCTCAACCGTTATCCCGACCGTGAGTTCACCGACCTGCGCAAGGCGCTGACGGCATACGTCGAGAAGCAGTCCGGCGTGTCCGTGACACCCGAGCAGCTCTGGGCGGGCAACGGCTCCAACGAGGTGCTCTCGCACGTCGTGCAGGCCTTCGGCGGCCACGGTCGGGTCGCGCTGGGCTTCACGCCGAGCTACTCGATGCACCCCATCATCAGCGAGACGCACGGCACCGCGTGGGTCGACGGTCTGCGCGGCACCCCGAGCGAGCCCGACTCCTTCGACCTCACACCGGAGTCCGCGGCGGCCCAGGCGCGCGAGCACGACCCGTCGATCGTCTTCCTGTGCTCGCCGAACAACCCGACCGGCACGGCACTTCCGTTCGAGGTCATCGGTGCCGTCCTCGACGCAGCTCCCGACGCCGTGGTCGTGGTGGACGAGGCCTACGCAGAGTTCGCCCGGCCCGGCACCCGGTCCGCGCTGACCCTCCTGGCCGGCCACCCTCGGCTCGTCGTGACGCGCACGATGAGCAAGGCGTTCGCCTTCGCGGGCGGGCGGCTCGGCTACCTCGTCGCGGCACCCGAGCTCGTCGACGCGCTGCGCCTCGTCCGGCTGCCCTACCACCTGAGCAGCCCGACGCAGACGATCGCCCGCGTCGCGCTCGAGCACGCCGACGTCATGCTGGGCACGGTCGAGGTCATCAAGCACCAGCGCGACCGCATCGTCGACCGGCTCGCCGAGCTCGGCGCACGCCCCGTCGCGAGCGACAGCAACTTCGTGCTCTTCGGCGGCCTGCGCGACGAGAAGGCCACGTGGCAGGCGCTGCTCGACGAGGGAGTCCTCGTACGCGACATGGGCATCGCCCACCACCTGCGCGTCACGGCGGGCGACCCCGACGAGACGACCGCCTTCCTCACGGCCATGACCCGCCTCGCACCCACCCACGTCGACCGGCAGGAGCCCGACGCATGAGCCCCAGCAGCCGCACCGCGAAGATCACCCGCGCGACCTCCGAGTCGTCGGTCGAGCTCTGGCTCGACCTCGACGGCACGGGCACGTCCGACGTGTCCACGGGTGTGCCCTTCTACGACCACATGCTCCACTCGCTGAGCAAGCACTCGCTCATCGACCTCACGGTCAAGGCGACCGGTGATGTCGACGTCGACGTGCACCACACCGTCGAGGACACCGCGATCGTCCTCGGCCAGGCGTTGCGCGAGGCGCTCGGCGACAAGTCCGGGATCTCACGCTTCGGCGACGCCACCGTGCCGCTCGACGAGGCGCTGTGCCACGCGGTCGTCGACGTCGCCGGCCGCCCGTACGTCGTGCACGAGGGCGAGCCGGAGGGGCAGCAGTACGTGCTCATCGGCGGCCACTTCACGGGGTCGATGACGCGTCACGTCTTCGAGTCGTTCGCGTACAACGCGGGCCTGTGCCTCCACGTGCGCGTCCTCGCCGGTCGCGACCCCCACCACATCGTCGAGGCGCAGTTCAAGGCCGTCGCCCGCGCGCTGCGTGCCGCGATCGCGCCCGACCCGCGCGTCGTCGGCATCCCCAGCGCCAAGGGAGCCCTCTGACGATGGAGGCTCCTCGATGAGCGCCGACGTCGTCGTCCTCGACTACGGCAGTGGCAACGTCCGCTCGGCCGTGCGCGCCCTCGAGCGCGTCGGGGCGAGCGTGACCCTGACCGACGACCCCGTCCGGGCGCTCGAGTGCGATGGCCTGTTCGTGCCCGGCGTCGGAAACTTCCACGCGTGCATGGCCGGGCTCGCGGCCGCCCACGGGCCGCGCATCATCGACCGGCGGCTCAGCGGCGGGCGTGCCGTGCTCGGCGTGTGCGTCGGCATGCAGGTGCTCTTCGACGGGTCGACCGAGCCGTCCGGCAGCCCGCTGGAGGGACTCGGCGAGTGGCCCGGCACGGTCGAGCGGCTACCCGCCGACATCGTCCCGCACATGGGGTGGTCGGAGGTCGAGGTGGCGGACGGCTCGAGCCTCTTCGCGGGCGTCGAGCAGGAGCGGTTCTACTTCGTCCACTCGTATGCCGTCCAGCAGTGGACGCTCGTTCCCACCGGTGCGTTCGCGCGGGTCGCGCCGCGGGTCACGTGGGCGCGGCATGGTGCGAAGTTCGTCGCCGCGGTCGAGAATGGCCCCTTGAGCGCGACACAGTTCCATCCCGAGAAGTCCGGCGATGCCGGAGCGCAGCTGCTCGAGAACTGGGTCCGCAGCCTGTGACCACGCCGAGCGGCCCTTCCTGACGAGGGTGCTCGGCCTCGACGAGGAGGAGCCGTGGCGACGAGGAAGACGAGGCGCACCAGCTCGAAGCCGGCCGGCGCGAGCCGTCGGACGACCCGGCGCACGGCTTCCTCGGCGGGCCGCCGGCGCCCGACCGGCGCGCTCTACCCGCGTCGCCGGCGTAGCAGGCCCGGGTTGCCGACCACGGTCGGCACGGCCCTGGGGACGCTCGTCGTCACGACGCTCCTCGACGTGTCCTGGCCGGTGCGCATCGGGCTCATCGCCCTGGTGGTCGTCGTCGGGCTCGGCTACGTCCTGTGGCGCCACCGGGCCGAGGTCACCTCGGCCGGTGGGGCTCCCGACAGTACCGATCCCGCGGCCGTGCCGCCGGACGAGCACAGCCCGCCCGCCGGGTGAAAAGGCCCACTCGACGTGCTTGTCGAGCACCTCCCACGTCGAGTGGGCACTTTCACCCGCGGCGACGCCTCGGCAGCCGAGTGGGCACCCCTCCGTGGACGCCCTGGTGGGCACGCCCACGCACCGGGCCGGTCCCTCGCACCGGGCGGACGCGCGGCATACTCGGGACGTCCATCATCGACCTCCGAAGGAGCGCCTGACCCATGACCGACCAGCCCCGCCTCGAGCTGCTCCCGGCGGTCGACATCGCCGACGGGCAGGCGGTCCAGCTCGTCCGGGGCGTCGCCGGCACCGGCGGCCAGTTCGGCGACCCGTGGGAGGCGGCGAAGGCCTGGCAGGACGCCGGTGCCGAGTGGATCCACCTCGTCGACCTCGACGCCGCGTTCGGACGCGGCAGCAACCGCGAGCTGATCTCCTCCATCGTCGGCCGCCTCGACCTGCAGGTCGAGCTGTCGGGCGGCATCCGCGACACCGAGTCGCTCGATGCAGCCCTCGCGACGGGCTGCCGCAGGGTCAACATCGGCACGGCCGCGCTCGAGGACCCGGAGTGGACGGCCTCGATCATCGCGACGCACGGCGACCGCGTCGCCATCGGCCTGGACGTACGCGGCACGACGCTCGCGGCACGCGGCTGGACCCGTGAGGGAGGCGACCTGTGGGAGACGCTCGAGCGCCTCGACCGCGAGGGCTGTGCGCGCTACGTCGTCACCGACGTCAACAAGGACGGGATGCTCCAGGGCCCGAACGTCCAGCTGCTGCGCGACGTGTGCGCGCGCACCGACCGGCCCGTCGTGGCCAGCGGAGGCGTGTCGACGCTCGAGGACATCGAGGCGATCCGGGGTCTCGTCGGCGAGGGTGTCGAGGGCGCCATCGTCGGCTCGGCGCTCTACCGCGGCGCGTTCACGCTCCCCGAGGCCCTCGACGTCGCGGGGCGCCCCGGCTCATGACGACTCCCGCACCCGGCCACGGGCCCGAACAGGAGCACCGGCACCAGCACCGGGAGCACCGTGACGAGCACGGGCGTCCCGCCGACTCGGCCGGGCAGGCCTGGGCGGGCAAGTCCATCCCGTCGCACGCCTTCACCGGCGACACCGGCGAGGCCGACACCGCAGTGCTCGACGCCCTCGTGCGGGCGCACTCGGATCCGGGCGACGAGACCGAGCTGGACCTCATGGCGCAGGTCGCGTCCGCCCGCTGGCTCGTCCCGATCGTGACCGTCGCTTCCGAGGTCGACGAGTCGGGACTGCACGCCGTCGACACCCGCAGCGACATGGCCGCCGTGACGCTCACGTCACCCGACGGGTCGCGGGCCCTGCCGATGTTCACCTCGCTCGCAGCCCTCGCCGCATGGGACCCCGACGCGAGGCCCGTGCCGGTCCGCGCAGCCGCGGCCGCACAGGCTGCGATCAGCGAGGAGTGCCAGGTGCTCCTCGTCGACGTGGCCTCGCCGCACGCCACGGTGCTGCGTCCGAGCATGCTCTGGGCGCTCGCCCAGGAGCGCGCGTGGCAGCCCAGCCACCACGATGCGCACGTGGCGGACGCCGTGCGCGCCGCCGTCGCGGCCGAGCCCGACGTGTCGGGTCACCGGGTCGAGGCGGGTGGACCGGCAGGAGCGGGCGTCCTGCGTGTCGTGCTGGCGCTCGAGCCCGGGCTCGACGCAGACCGGGTCGGCGCGATCGCGACACGGATAGGGGAGCGCATCGCGACCGACGGCGAGACCCGTGCGAGGATCGATGCTCTGACCTTCGCGCTCGAGACGGCGCGCTGAGCACACCACCCGCGGAGGTGCCGATCGTGGACACCACACCCCAGGCGACGCGAGAACGCGATCCCGCCCCGACCTCCGACGTGCGCGAGGCCGAGCACCCGTCGGCTCAGGCCACCCGGCGCCCGATGCCGAGTGGGCCGCTCGGCTTCATCGTCGACCCGGCGCTGGACGCCCAGCGCCGGCGGGACCTGCGGCGGATGCGCCTCGTCGCGACAGGGCTGCTCGTCCTCGCCGCCGTCGTCTACGTCCTGACCCGAGGCCACGACGACGGCATCCTCGGCTTCGTCAACGCCGGCGCGGAGGCGTCGATGGTCGGCGCGTGCGCCGACTGGTTCGCCGTGACGGCGCTGTTCCGGCACCCGCTCGGGCTGCCGATCCCGCACACGGCGCTCATCCCGCGCAAGAAGGAGATGATCGGTCGCAGCCTCGAGGAGTTCGTCAGCGAGAACTTCATGCGCGAGGACATCATCCGCGAACGCGTCCTCGACGCCGAGCCGACGCGACGCGCCGCCGAGTGGGCCCTCGCGCCCGGGCACGCCAAGCGGCTCGTCGACGAGGTCGCGACCGTCACGGTGCACGCCCTGCACCGCATCCCCGACGAGGACGTGCGGGCGGTCATCGAACAGGCCGTGCTTCCCCGGCTCGTCAAGGAACCGATCAGCTCACTCGCGGGCGGCCTGCTCGACCAGGTGGTCCGCGACCAGGCGCACGTCGGCCTCGTCGACCTGACACTCGACGAGATGCGCGTGTGGCTCGTCGACAACCAGGACCTCTTCGAGTCGCTCATCACCCAGCGGGCTCCGGCGTGGGTGCCCGACGCGATCAACGACATCGTCGCCCGCAAGGCGCACATCGAGGCGCTCAAGTGGCTCGCCGACATCCGCAACGACCCGCAGCACGACGTGCGGCAGGCGCTGGACAAGCTCCTCGTCGACCTGGCCCACGACCTCCAGAACGACCCCGTGACGCAGGCCAAGGCCGAGCGGCTCAAGGAACGCGTCCTCGCCCATCCGCAGGTCGCCGACACGGCGATGTCGCTGTGGGGGTCGCTCCGTGCCGTCGTCGTCGCGGCCCTCGAAGACGAGGACGGGCCGCTGCGAGCCAGGGCCGTCCAGGAGGTCACAGCACTCGCCGAGCGGCTCCTCGCCGACGGGTCACTGCGCGCGCGCATCGACGCCCGCATCTGCGACGTGACGATCTATGCCATCGACCGCTACGGCACCGAGCTGACGCGCATCATCAGCGACACCGTCGAGCGCTGGGACGGCAAGGAGACCGCCGAGCGGGTCGAGCTGCAGGTCGGCCGCGACCTCCAGTTCATCCGGATCAACGGCACGCTCGTCGGCGGCCTCATCGGCATGCTCATCCACGCCGTCTCCATCGTGATCCCCTGAGCGTTCGGCGCGGTCCGTCGTCGACGGGTCAGGGGCGTGGGTCGATCATGTAGCCGCGGATCTTGCGGTAGATCGTTGCCCGCGACATGCCGAGGTGCTGCGCCGCGAGCGCCTTGTTGCCGCCGTGGTCGTCCAGCGCACGGGTGATCGCGTCGCGCTCCAGCGCTTCGAGCGGGGTGAGGCTCCGGCGGCCGACGGCCATGCACTCCGGGGGGAGGTCCGCCAGCTCGATGGTGCCGCTGCGCTTGGTCGTGACGATCTTGCGCAGGGTGTCACGCAGCTGGCCGACGTTCCCCGGCCACGGATGGCGCGTCAGCTGGTTGACGGCCGACTGCGAGATGTGCAGCTCCCGGTTCGGTGACAGCGAGCGCAGCAGGTGCGGGATGACGACCCGGATGTCCTCCGGCCGGTGGCGCAGCGGCTCGAGCACCACGGTCCGGTCGAAGCAGGGCACGACCTGCGTCTCGACGGCCTCGCTGCGCGTCGACGGAGTGCGGGTGGCCACGACCCAGCGGGCGGCACCCTGCGAGCGGTCCGAGTGCTCGACGAGCAGCGAGGCCACCGACTCGACCAGAGTGGCGTTCAGCCGGTCCAGGTGACGGATGACGAGAGTTCCCTCGTCGGTCGAGAGCTCGTCGACGAGCGCGTCGAACCAGGCCTCCGGGTCCGCGTCGGACGCCGCGGCGTCGAGCACCCGGAAGTGCCGTTCCGGGGAGTGCGCCAGGTGGATGCCCCGGGCGACGGAGAACGCTCCGACGCCGGGCTCGCCCTCGACGACGACCCACGCGCCGGTGCGATGGGCGTCGCGGAGCTGGAGGATGACCCGGACCCACTCCGGGCTCGTTCCCGCCACCCCGGGCAGCGACACCGAGACCGGTCGCAGGTGCCTCGACCCTCCGCCGCCCAAGAGCTTGGAGGGCTCCTGCAGCTGCACGCGGAAGACCCCGCCGACGACCCTCGGACCCACCGAGGTCGGTCGGTAGTCGAGCCTGGCCACGGTGCCGCTCGGCAGGTCGGCGACGAGCGTGAGCGGGGCGTTCTCGCCGATGGCGTCACCCGTGCGGGCGACCAGCGCGGTGCGGTCGGCGACGTCGAGCCGTTGCTGCGTCAGGCGGTTCATCATGACGACTTCGTCGCCCAGGGCCAGGACCGGACCGGTCGCGTGGCGACAGGCGGCGAGGTAGTCGCGCAACAGGGTCAGCTCGCTCACCGAGACCTTCGCCAGGATCTCGGCCTCGATGCGCTCGGCGATGGACCGCGCGTACGACAGCAGGAGACCGTTGGAGACGCCGGCTGCGCACGTGAGGTCGAGGACGCCGACCAGCGCGCCACTGATCGGGTGGTGCACCGGCGCCCCGGCACACGCGAACATCATGAGCGGCTCCGTGAAGTGCTCGCTGCCGACGATGAGCGTCGGCGTGCGCGTCAGCAGCGTCGTGCCGATGCCGTTCGTCCCGACCGACTCCTCCGCGTAGGTGAAGCCGGGCGCGAGACTCACCCGCTCCAGCCGCCTCCCGAGGGCCGAGTCGGTGCAGGCCCGGTGGATCACGTGGCCGGCAGCATCGGCGAAGATCATGCTCACCGGTTCGTCCCCGAGCTGCGCGGCGGCGCTCGCGAGCACGTTGCCCACGAGACGGTGCATGTCCGAGTCACCCAGCCCGGCGGCATACGCAGGCTCGACGAGCTCGGGGTTGACACCGGCCTGCGTGCTGCGCTGCCACGACTGCCCGACGACCTCCCGCACGGTCCCGGACACGACACCCGACTCGATGAAGTGGTCCCTGGCGAGCTCGACTGCCTGGGTTCGGTGGGCCACGGCTCAGCTCCTTGCTCGGCTGGCGGCGCGACGGTGCGCCTGCGTGTTCTGCCCAGTGTCCGTGCGGCCCCCGTCTTCGGCAAGGAACGTCTCGGCGTGCACGCACGGGCCGTCTCAAAGTGAGACGGCGCAGGTCAGGTGGCCGCCCGCTCTCACATTGAGACAGCCGCCCCGGCGGCACGGCGCGAGTCTCCTTCCACACGGCGAAACGATCCGCCGAACCGGCTCGGTCCGCCCGGACCGACCCGACACCAGGAGGCAAGAGTGAGCAGACAGAGTCTGACGAAGGCCCACGCCAAGATCTCCGAGCTGACGTGGGAGCCGACCTTCGCGACGCCCGCGACGCGCTTCGGCACGGACTACACGTTCGAGAAGGCTCCGAAGAAGGACCCGCTCAAGCAGATCATGCGGTCCTACTTCCCGATGGAGGAGGAGAAGGACAACCGCGTCTTCGGCGCGATGGACGGCGCGGTGCGCGGCAACATGTTCCGCCAGGTCCAGCAGCGTTGGCTCGAGTGGCAGAAGCTGTTCCTGTCGATCATCCCGTTCCCCGAGATCTCGGCCGCCCGCGCCATGCCCATGGCGATCGACGCGGTGCCCAACCCGGAGATCCACAACGGGCTCGCGGTCCAGATGATCGACGAGGTCCGTCACTCGACGATCCAGATGAACCTCAAGAAGCTGTACATGAACCAGTACATCGACCCGGCCGGCTTCGACATGACGGAGAAGGCGTTCGCGAACAACTACGCGGGCACGATCGGCCGGCAGTTCGGTGAGGGGTTCATCACCGGCGACGCGATCACCGCCGCCAACATCTACCTCACGGTCGTCGCCGAGACGGCGTTCACCAACACGCTCTTCGTGGCGATGCCCGACGAGGCGGCCGCCAACGGCGACTACCTGCTGCCGACGGTGTTCCACTCGGTCCAGTCGGACGAGTCACGGCACATCTCGAACGGCTACTCCATCCTGCTCATGGCCCTGGCCGACGAGCGCAACCGGCCGCTCCTCGAGCGCGACCTGCGCTACGCGTGGTGGAACAACCACTGCGTCGTCGACGCCGCCATCGGCACCTTCATCGAGTACGGCACGAAGGACCGCCGCAAGGACCGTGAGAGCTACGCCGAGATGTGGCGCCGGTGGATCTACGACGACTACTACCGCAGCTACCTGCTGCCGCTCGAGAAGTACGGCCTGACCATCCCGCACGACCTCGTCGAGGAGGCCTGGAACCGGATCACGAACAAGGGCTACGTCCACGAGGTCGCCCGCTTCTTCGCCACGGGCTGGCCGGTGAACTACTGGCGCATCGACACCATGACGGACACGGACTTCGAGTGGTTCGAGGAGAAGTACCCCGGGTGGTACAGCAAGTACGGCAAGTGGTGGGAGAGCTACAACCGCCTCGCCTACCCGGGCAGGAACAAGCCGATCGCCTTCGAGGACGTGGGCTACCAGTACCCGCACCGCTGCTGGACGTGCATGGTGCCGGCCCTCATCCGTGAGGACATGGTCGTGGAGAAGGTCGACGACCAGTGGCGGACCTACTGCTCGGAGACGTGCTACTGGACCGACGCCGTCGCGTTCCGGTCGGAGTACGAGGGGCGTGAGACGCCGAACATGGGGCGGCTCACCGGCTTCCGCGAGTGGGAGACCCTGCACCACGACAAGGACCTCGCCGACATCGTCAAGGACCTCGGCTACGTCCGCGACGACGGCAAGACCCTCATCGGGCAGCCGCACCTCGACCTCGACCCCCAGAAGATGTGGACGCTCGACGACATCCGCGGCAACACGTTCATGAGCCCCAACGTGCTCCTCAACGAGATGTCCGACGCGGAGCGCCAGGCCCACGTCGCGGAGTACCGCGCGAACGGCACGAAGGTCGCCTGAGCGGCGACCGTCGCCACCCGGCCGCCCGGCTCCACCGCCAGATCGGGTTGGCGGCGCCGCCAGGGATGAGTGGCGCCGCCAACCCCCGCAACCGCCGGGCCCGGACCGATACGAGAGGAGGCCCCCGTGGCCGACACCCACAAGATCTACTTCGAACCCGTCGACATCGAGATGGAGGTCGGCGAGGACGAGAAGATCCTCGACGCCGCGTTCCGCCAGGGCATCCACCTCATGCACGGGTGTCGCGAGGGCCAGTGCTCGGCCTGCAAGAGCTATGTCCTCGACGGCGAGATCCAGATGGAGCGGTACTCGACGTTCGCCTGCAACGACGCCGAGGTCGACGAGGGCTACGTCCTGCTCTGCCGGGCGCACGCCTTCAGCGACTGCACCATCGAGCTGCTCAACTTCGACGAGGACGAGCTGCTCGGCGGGGTGCCGATCCAGGACGTCCGCACCAGGGTCACGGCGATCGAGCCGATGACGCGCGACATCGTGTCGTTGCGCCTGACGGCGGTCGAACCGGCGACCTACGTGTTCAAGCCCGGTCAGTACAGCGACATCGGCATCCCGGGGACCAACGAGCACCGCTCGTTCTCCATGGCGACGACGCAGTCCACCCCGGGCGAGGTCGAGTTCCTCATCAAGAAGTACCCGGGCGGGACGTTCTCGGCGCTGCTCGACGGTGGCCCGTCCGGCCTCGCGGTCGGGGACGAGCTGCACGTCAACGGGCCCTACGGCTCGTTCACGATCAAGGAGGGGCACGTCCTTCCCGTCGTGTGCATCGGGGGAGGGGCGGGGATGGCCCCGATCCTCTCGCTCCTGCGCCACCTCAACGAGACCGAGAGCACCCGTCCGGTCCGCTTCTACTACGGCGCCCGGACGGCGGCTGACCTCTTCTACGTCGACGAGATCCTCACTCTCGGAAAGGGTCTGCGCGACTTCGAGTTCGTCCCGTGCCTGTCCGAGTCGCTCGACGACACGTCCCGAGGAGGAATGCCGATGGGCGTGTCACCGGAGGCCGGCAACGTCACCGACGTGGTGGCGCGGCGCGAGTCCGAGCTGGCGAGGTGCGAGGTCTACCTGTGCGGCCCGCCGCCCATGGTGGACGCCGCGCTGCTCTTCCTCGAGGCGCAGGGCGTGCCCGGAGACCAGGTCTTCCACGACTCGTTCACGAGCCCGGTCACCGCCTGAGCGCTTCACCTCCACGAATCACCAACACCCACAACAACACCAATGACGGAGTTGACATGGTTGACATCACCGACCAGAAGACGCGCAGCTTCCCCAGGATCGAGTTCACGGACTCCGAGGCAGGCGCCCTGGAGTTCCCCAGCTCGAGGAGCCGCACCTACAACTACTACGAGCCGGCCAAGCTCCGGGCGACGATGTACGAGGACGTCACCGTCGACGTGCAGCCCGACCCTGACCGCCACCTGACGCAGGGCTGGATCTACGGCTTCGGCAACGGTCCCGGCGGCTACCCCAAGGAGTGGACCAAGGCCCAGTCCTCCGACTGGCACCGCTTCCTCGACCCCAACGAGGAGTGGGAGCAGACGATCTACCGCAACAACTCGGCGGTCGTCCGGCAGGTGAGCCGGTGCCTCGAGAACGCCAAGCGGGCGGGTGCGTACGAGGGGTGGAACCACGCCTGGGTGATGTTCATCGAGCGCAACCTCGGAGCCTGGATGCACGCCGAGAACGGCATCGCCCTGCACGTCTTCACCTCGATCCAACGGTCGGCGCCGACGAACATGATCAACAACGCCGTCGCCGTGGCGGCCGCACACAAGATGCGGTTCGCGCAGGACCTCGCCCTGTTCAACCTCGACCTGTCGGAGGCGGGTATCGGCTTCGACGGCGGCACGCATCGAGACGTCTGGCAGAACGCGCCCGAGTGGCAGCCGACCCGCCAGACCGTGGAGGAGCTCACCGCGGTCGGGGACTGGGCCGAGCTGACGTTCGCGACGAACGTCGTCTTCGAGCAGCTGGTGGGCCAGCTCTTCCGGAGCGAGCTCGTCATGCAGATCGCCGCACGCAACGGCGACTACATCACCCCGACGCTCGTCGGCACGGGTGAGAACGACTACGCCCGTGACCTCGCGGCGTCGCGCAACCTCTTCCAGCTGCTCGTGCGCGACGAGCAGCACGGCGCGGCCAACAAGGAGCTCGTCGGCCAGTGGCTGTCCACGTGGGTGCCGAGGTGTCTCGCCGCGGCACACGCGCTGCAGCCGATCTGGTCGCAGCCGGCCGAGAAGACCATCACCTTCGCCACGTCCCTCGACGCGGCCAAGGACAAGTTCCGCACCCTGCTCGAGGAGATCGGGCTCGACATTCCGAAGGAGTTGGACCAGTGAGCATGCAGTTCGGTTCGGAGGCGTCGTTCTCCAACATGTGCGGGGTCACCCTGATGAACACCCCCGTCGGTCGCGTCGTGGCCGAGGTCATGGGACGCAAGGAGGGCGTCGAGCTCACCGAGTACCCCTCGATGATCCGCGTCGACGGCACCCAGCTGCTCAGCTTCGACTACGAGGAGCTGTCCGAGGCCCTCGGCACCGAGTTCGACGGCTCCGTCTTCGAGGAGATCAGCTCCACCCACTACGGGCGGATGGTCCACCTCGACGACAAGACGATGCTCTTCGCGAGCCCCGAGGACGCCGCCGAGTACATCGGCTTCGACCTCAGCGTCCACTGACGTCAGTCACCGAGGACGACTGACGCGCAACGGAGCTCGTATGCCGCTGGGTCGGCCCCGAACCCGGCCTGTCCACGCAGCCGGCCCAGCGGCATCCCGGCGCAGACCGCCGGCTCCATCCCCGACGCGTCTCATCCCTGCACAACGAAGTGAGGAAGCCATGTACGAGAAGAACGGCGAGAAGTACTACGTCGTCGACGCGCACGTCGCCCTGTGGGACGGCCGCGAGTCGAACCTGAAGAACATCCACGGCAAGCAGTTCATCGACTGCTTCTACGACTACCACCGGAACCTCAGCCCCGAGGAGGTCGTGTGGGACTACGACACCTACACCTACTACGGCGGCGACCGACTCATGAAGGACCTCTTCGAGGACGGCTACGTCGACCACGCCATCTTCCAACCGGCGTTCCTCGGCGACTTCTACGCCAACGGCTTCGGGCAGACCGAGGAGGCCTGGGCACTCACCCAGGCGAACCCGGACAGGCTGACGTACAACCACAACTTCGACCCGCGCAACGAGCAGGCGGGCCTGGACCAGCTGAGGCGCGATGCCGAGCGGTTCGGTCTCAAGGGCGTCAAGCTCTACACCGCGGAGTGGCACGGGGACTCCCGCGGCTACAAGCTGACCGACCGGTGGTCGTACAGGTACCTCGAGGCCGCCCAGGAGCTCGGCATCACGAACATCCACGTCCACAAGGGCCCGACGATCATCCCGCTCGACCGTGACGCGTTCGACGTCGCGGACATTGACGCGGTGGCGACGGACTTCCAGGGCCTCAACTTCGTCGTCGAGCACTGCGGCCTGCCGCGACTGGAGGACTTCTGCTGGATCGCCACGCAGGAGACGAACGTCCACGCGGGTCTCGCCGTCGCCATCCCGTTCATCCACACGAGGCCGCGGTACTTCGCGCAGATCATCGGCGAGCTCATGTACTGGATCGGGGAGGACAAGATCCAGTTCTCGAGCGACTACGCCCTGTGGACGCCCAAGTGGCTCATCGAGAAGTTCGTCGACTTCGAGATCCCCGAGGACATGACGGAGTACGCGCCGCTCACCACGACGGCGAAGAAGAAGATCCTCGGGCTCAACGCCGCCAAGATGTACGGGTTGGACGTGCCCGCGGCACTGCGGCTGCCCGAGGCCGAGACGCCCGAGCCCGGCCTCGAGGTCGCGGCCGGTGCCAGGGAGAGCGTGCTGTCATGAGCGCCGTCGCCACTCCGACCGCCTCGCCGACGGCCCGAGGCCGGACCTCGGCACGGCACGGGGCATCCCTGGCGAACGACGTGATCGCGGCGCTGTCCACCGTGATGGACCCCGAGCTGGACGAGCCGGTCACCGAGCTCGGCTTCGTGCGCTCGGTGGCCCTGCACCCGTCCGGGCTCACGGTGCACCTGCGGCTGCCGACGTCGTTCTGCTCGCCGAACTTCGCCTACCTCATGGTCTCCGACGCGCAGGACGCGCTGCGGCGGGTCCGGGGCATCGGCGAGGTCACGGTGCTGCTCGACGACCACCACGACTCCGACAAGATCAACGCCGGGATCGCGGCCGACGCGGGGTACCTGGGCACCTTCGGGGCCGAGGCGGAGGAGAGCCTCGACGCCCTGCGGCTGACCTTCCTGCGCAAGGCCCACACGGCAGCGATGGAGCGGTGCGTCATGGCGGCCCTGACGTCCGGGTCGGTCCTGCAGGAGGACCTCGGGCGCCTGACGCTCCGCGACCTGCCGGCCGGCCGGACCAAGGAGGCGCTCCTGCGGCGGCGGACCGACATCGGTCTGGGCGTCGCCCCGTCGGAGCCCGTCGTCGTCGACGAGCGCGGGGTCGGCGTGCCCGACGAGGAGCTGCCTCTGCGGCTGCGCCTGGCCCGGTCGGTGCGCATCTCGATCGAGGGCAACGCCCACTTCTGCCGGGGACTGCTCGCGACGCGCTACGCCGACGGCGACGCGACCGGCATCACCACGCACATCACGGACACGAGGAGCACGTCATGAGGGCCGTCCAGGTCATCGGCTACCACACCAAGCTGCAGCTGACGGAGGTGCCGGAACCCCAGGTCGAGGGACCTCTCGACGTCATCGTCAGGATCGGCGGCGCCGGGGTGTGCCGCACCGACCTCCACATCCTCGAGGGGCAGTGGGAGGAGAAGACGGGCGTCGCCCTGCCCTACACGATCGGCCACGAGAACGCCGGCTGGGTGCACGCCGTCGGCGACGCCGTCAGCAACGTCACGGTCGGCGACAAGGTCATCCTCCACCCGCTCATCACGTGCGGCCTCTGTCGCGCCTGCCGTTCCGGTGACGACGTGCACTGCGAGGACAGCCGGTTCCCGGGCATCGACACGAACGGCGGCTATGCCGAGTACCTGCGGACCACCGCGCGGAGCGTCGTCAGGATCGACGACGCCCTCGAGCCCTCGGACGTCGCGGCGCTCGCGGACGCCGGCCTCACGGCATACCACGCTGCCGCCAAGGCAGCCCGTGCCACGCGTCCCGGCGACGTCTGCGTCGTCATCGGCGCCGGTGGCCTCGGCCACATCGGCATCCAGGTGCTGAAGGCGATCTCGGGCGCCACCGTGGTCGTGGTCGACCGCAACCCCGAGGCCGTGGCGCTCGCCACCTCGATCGGTGCCGACCACGGCATCGTCGCCGACGGCACCCACGTCGAGAAGGTGCTCGAGCTGACGGGTGGCAAGGGCGCCGAGGCCGTCGTCGACTTCGTCGGTGAGGGCGGCGCGACGAGGGAGGGCACCGCGATGCTGCGGCGGGCCGGGAGCTACTACGTCGTCGGCTACGGCGAGAACATCGACGTCCCCACGATCGACGTCATCTCGACCGAGATCAGCTTCATCGGCAACCTCGTCGGGTCGTACAACGACCTGCAGGAGCTCATGGTCCTCGCCGCCCAGGGCAAGGTCACGCTCCACACCACGAAGTACCCCCTGGACGAGTTCCAGCAGGCGATCGACGACCTCGACGCCGGACGCGTGCGCGGACGCGCGATTCTCATCCCCTGACGGCGACCGGGACCGGCGGCTGTCAGCGGCCGGTGCCGGGTCTCCGTCCGAATCACGAAGGACAAGACCATGGCCAAGGAACTGCGTTTCAACAAGGACGCCCGACGACTTCTCGAGTCCGGGGTCAACGCCCTGGCGGATGCCGTCAAGGTGACGCTCGGCCCGAAGGGACGCAACGCCGTCCTCGAGAAGCTGACCGGACCGCCGACCATCACCAACGACGGAGTCACGATCGCGCGTGAGATCCAGCTGCGGGACCCGTTCGCCAACATGGGCGCCCAGCTCGTCAAGGAGGTCGCGATGAAGACCAACGGCGTCGTGGGCGACGGCACCACGACGGCTACCGTGCTGGCCCAGGCGATGGTCCGTGAGGGCCTGCGCGCCGTGGATGCCGGCGCCAACCCCATGCGTGTCCGGCGCGGCATCGAGCGGACCGTGCCCGTCGTCGTCGAGACGCTGACCGGTTGGGCCGCCGAGGTAGGCGGGCCCAACGACCTCAGGCGGATCGCGGCTCTGGCCGCGAGCGACGACGACGTGATCGGCGACGTCGTCGCCGAGGCCGTGGGCTCGGTGGGACGGCGAGGTGTCGTGACGACCGAGGAGTCCGACGAGCTCGGTCTCTCGGTGGAGGTCGTCGACGGCATCGAGTTCGACCACGGCTACATCTCCGGCTACATGGTCACCGACCGCGAGCGCATGGAGACCGTCTACGAGAACCCGCTCATCCTGCTGACCAACAAGAAGATCTCGCAGGTGCAGGACATCATGCCGACGATCGAGGTGGCCAAGCGTGCCGACCGGCCGCTCGTCGTGTTGGCCGAGGACGTCGACGGACCGGCTCTGCAGCTGCTGGTCGGCGGGAACATGCACCACACGATGCGCTCGTGCGTCGTGCGGGCGCCCGGGTTCGGGCACCGCCGCGTCGCGGAGCTCGAGGACCTGGCCATCGCGCTCGGCGGGCAGGTCGTCGCCAAGGACACCGGCCTCGAGCTGGGCGAGGTGACGCGCACCCACCTCGGATCGTGCGACCGCATCACCATCACCGAGGGGTCGACGACGATCGTCGGCGGTCACGGCGACCCGACGCTCGTCGAGTTACGGATCCGTCAGCTGGAGACACAGTTCGACCGGGCCCGGATCGAGGCCGACCAGGACAGCCTCCAGCTGCGGACGGCGCGCCTCTCGGGCCGTGTCGCGGTCATCAGGGTCGGGGGTGCGACGAGCGTGGAGCTCAAGGAGCGCATGCTCCGGGTGGACGACTCCCTGGCGGCGACCCGGGCGGCCCTCGAGGAGGGCATCATCGCGGGCGGGGGAGCGGCGTTGTGCCAGGCGCAGGATGCCGTCTCCCGGGTCGAGCTGACCGGTGACGACGCGATCGGGCGGGAAGTGGTCCGCCGGGCCCTGTCCGAGCCGTTGCGGTGGATCGCGATCAACGCCGGCTACGAGGGCGACGAGGTGGTGGCCACGGTGTCGAGCCTGCTCACCGGTGAGGGTTTCAACGCCGTCGACGGTACGTACGGCGACATGTTCGACTTCGGCATCATGGACCCGCTCAAGGTCACCCGGGCAGCCCTCGAGAGCGCTGCTTCGATCGCGGCTCTGCTGATCACGACCGAGACGGCGATCGTCGAGGAGATCGACTTCCACCCGGGCGCGATCATGGCACCCGGTTTCGGTGACCTCGCCGAGGGCATGGTCCGCCCGAGCAACATCTACTGAGATGGTCGAGGTGCTCCAGGTCGTCGCGGTGCTCGTTCCGGTGGTCGTGCCGCGACTGCTCTGGGCGCGGGCCCAGCAGCGCCGGCTGAGCGCGCTCGTCCTGCTGGGTCAGGTTCACGAACCGCGTTGAGGCCCAACGGGAGCCGCCCCCACCGCGATGGTGGGGGCGGCTTCGTCGTGCCACGTGGAAGTGGCCCTGGACACTACGCAACCAGCCCGGCGGGACGTGGACGAGGGTCATCTCACGTGGAGACGTCAGCGTTCTGAAGCGCTGAGGTCACCGCCTGCAGGGTCCGCTGGAGGTCGATGAGCTGGCTGCGTGACAGGCCGCTGCGCACGGCGATCTGGCGCGGCACGTCGCCGAGGTCGGCCAGTCGGTCGCGGCCGGCGGACGTGACCGAGACGAGGACACGCCGCTCGTCCTCGGGGTCGCGCGTCCGCCCGACGAGGCCGGCGGCCTCCATCCGCTTGAGCAGCGGCGAGAGCGTGCCCGAGTCGAGGTGCATCAGCTCGCCGAGGTGCCCGACGGTCAGCGGTCCGTGCTCCCCGACGGACATCAGGGCGATGTACTGCGGGTAGGAGAGCCCGTGCTCCGACAGGAGGTCGCGGTAGACGGCGTCGAAGGCGCGGACGGTCGTGTGCATCGCGTAGCAGATCTGCTGCTCGAGGCTCAGGGCGCTCGCGCCGCGGGAGGTCGGATTGGACGGGCTCATGACACCACTGTACTATCAAATTGCGCACAATCTAATTGTTCACAATATGAGGAGCCCCGATGACCACCATCACCCAGACCGCCCAGTACGTCGCCTCCGCGACCGCCTCCGGCCGCGAGGGTCGCGCCGTCACGTCGGACGGCCGCCTCGACGTCACGCTCGCCGCACCGCGCGAGCTCGGTGGCAGTGGTGAGGGCACCAACCCCGAGCAGCTCTTCGCCGCCGGGTATGCCGCGTGCTTCGCGAGCGCTCTCGGCCTCGTCGCGCGCAGGCGCCGGGTCGAGGACTTCGACGTCGCCGTGACCGCGGACGTCAGCCTCTCGGGCTCGTCGAGCAGCGGTTTCGGTCTCGGCGTCGTGCTCCACGTCGAGCTGCCGGAGGGCATCGACCCGCAGCTCGGTCGCGAGCTGGTCGAGACCGCTCACCAGGTGTGCCCGTACTCCAACGCGACGCGCGACAACATCCCCGTCGAGATCGTCGTCGACTGAACGCCATCACGAGACCCGCTGCCAGATCGCCAAAATGCCGAGAACGTCTGTCCCAGAAGGAGAGCCAATGACCCACCCCCGTGAGGTGCAGCTCAGGAGCCGCCCAGTCGGCTGGCCCACGCACGACGACTTCGAGCTCGTGGAGGCCGCGCCCGTGACCTTGGCCGACGGGCAGGTCCGCGTCCGCAACGAGGTCATGTCGGTCGACCCCTACATGCGTGGCCGGATGAGCGACGCCAAGTCGTACGCCGAGCCGTATGCGCTGGGCGAGGGCATGCACGGCGGCGCGGTGGGCGTCGTGACCGAGTCCCGCGCCCAAGGGGTGGCCGTCGGCGACCACGTGCTGCACGGCCTGGGCTGGCGCGAGGAGTCGGTCGTCGAGGCCGGTGCAGTGCGCGTCGTCGACACGTCCGTCGCCCCGGCATCCGCCTACCTCGGCGTGCTCGGCATGACCGGCCTCACGGCATACGCCGGGCTCACCCGCATCGCGGGCCTCAAGGAGGGCGACGTCGTCTTCGTGTCCGGCGCGGCCGGAGCGGTCGGCAGTGTCGTGGGCCAGGTCGCGAAGGCGCTCGGTGCGAGCCGTGTCATCGGCAGCGCCGGCTCGCAGGAGAAGGTCGACCACCTGCTGGACGACCTTGGCTTCGACGCCGCCTTCAACTACAAGGACGGTCGGGTGTCCGACCTGCTGCGGCAGGCGGCCCCCGACGGCATCGACGTCTACTTCGACAACGTCGGTGGCGAGCACCTCGAGGCGGCGATCGGCTCGCTGCGGCTCGGCGGGCGCATCGCGGTCTGCGGCGCCATCTCCGTCTACAACGCCACCGAGCCGGCTCCGGGGCCGCGCAACCTGGCGCGCCTCATCCAGACGCGCGGCACCATCAGCGGCTTCCTCGTCGGCGACCACTGGGACCTCGGCGGCGAGTACGCCCAGCGGGCAGCCGGCTGGATCGCCGAGGGCACCCTCACCTCGCGCGAGACGTTCGCCGACGGCATCGACCACGCCGTCGACGCGTTCCTCGGGGTCCTGCGCGGCGAGAACGTGGGGAAGATGGTCGTCCGGCTCTGACCGGTGCCGGGCAGACGCGGACGGCCACGGTGCACGAGCACCGTGGCCGTCCCCGTCGTTCCCCGTCAGGCCTTGAGCAGGTCGCGCGCCTTGTCGGCCGGCAGCAGGTCGTGGCGCAACGGCTCGCGCACGAACGAGCCCGTGCCGTGCGAGACCGAGCGCAGGTCGATGGAGTAGCGGGAGAGCTCGGACTGCGGCACCTCGGCGTGCACCACCGTCCAGCCGCCCTCGGGTCCCATGTCGTCGGCCGGTTCGGTGCCGAGCACCTGGCCGCGGCGTCCGCGCAGGTCCGACATGACCGCTCCGAGGTACTCGTCCGCGATCGTGATGTCGACGCGGTCGATCGGCTCCAGCAGTGCCATGGTCGACTCGTTCGCGGCCTCCTTGAGGGCGAGTGCGGCCGCCGTCTGGAACGCGACGTCGGACGAGTCGACCGAGTGTGCCTTGCCGTCGGTGAGGGTCACTCGCACGTCGACGACGGGGTGGCCGGTCAGCAGCCCCTTCTCGAGCTGGAGCCGCGCGCCCTTCTCGACGGACGGGATGAACTGGCGCGGCACCGAACCGCCGACGACCTTGTCGACGAACTCGAAGCCGGAGCCCCGGGGCAGCGGCTCGATCTCGATCGAGCACACGGCGTACTGGCCGTGGCCGCCCGACTGCTTGACGTGCCGGCCCTGCACGGAGCACTTGCGCACGAACGTCTCCCGCAGGGCAGTGCGGTACGGCTCTGCCGTCACGGAGACGCCGTAACGCTCGGCCAGCCGGCCGATGAGGTCGTCGACGTGGGCCTGTCCCATCGTCCAGAGCACGACCTGGTCGGTCTCGGCCGAGTGTTCCATCCGCATCGTCACGTCCTCGGCGACGAGCCGCTGCAGCGCGCCGGCGAGCTTGTCCTCGTCGGACTTCGTCGCGGCCCGGATCGCGACGGGCAGCTGGGGTTCGGGCAGCAGCCACGGAGCGACGACCGCCGGCCGTTCGCTCGACGACAGGGTGTCCGAGGTCTCGGCTCGTGTGAGCTTCGAGACGAGCACGACGTCGCCGGCGATGGCGGTACCGCGCGGACGGTGGGACTCGACGAACGGTGACGCGAGGGGGCCGACGCGCTCGTCGTCGTCGTGAGCCGGGTGGCCGGCGACCTCGTGGCCGACGAAGTCGCCGAGGTGACCCGACACGTGCACGGTCTCGTCCACGCGCAGTGTGCCGGAGAAGACACGCACGAGCGACAGCCGGCCGACGTACGGGTCGGTGGTCGTGCGCACGACCTCGGCGACGAGCGGCTGCGACGGGTCGCACGCGACGTCGTTGATGGTCCCGCCCACAGGGCTCGTCACGGCCGGCAGCGGGTGCACGGTCGGGTCGGGGAAGGCCCTCTCGATCATGCCGAGCAGCTCTTCGACGCCGGCACCCGTCGGCGGCGACACGGGGACGATGGGGAAGAACGTCCCGAGGGCGATCGCGGCCCTCAGGTCGGTGAGCAACGACTCAGTGTCGACGGTCTCGCCCTCGAGGTACCGGTCGAGCAGGGTCGCGTCCTCCGACTCCTCGATGACCGACTCGATGAGAGCGGTCCGCGCGTCCTCGTGCTCCTGCGACGTGTCTCCCGTCAGCAGGCCCACGACCCCGGTGACCGAGCCGTTCTCGATGACCGGCCAGTGGGTGGCGCGCGCGTCGCCGAAAGTGCGTCGGCACGTCTCCACCGTGGCCGCGAAGTCGGCCCGCGGCTGGTCCAGGTGCGTCACGACGACGGCCCGTGGCATGCCGACCGCTGCGCACTCGCGCCAGAGGAGCGACACCGGCCGGTCGATGTCGTCGGCGCCCGACACGACGAAGACCGCCGCATCGGCGGCCCGCAGCCCGGCGCGCAGGTCACCGACGAAGTCGGGATAGCCGGGGGTGTCGAGCAGGTTGAGGGTCACGGCACCGGACTCGATCGACGCGGCGGTCAGCGTCGTGGTCCGGACGTGGTCCCCGCTGCTCGGCCGCTGACCGGGCACGCGCGCTGCGAGGAGTGCCTCGAAGAGTGCGGTCTTGCCGGCCCCGCCGGGGCCGACCAGCACGACGTTGCGGATGTCCTGCGGCGAGGCGGGATTGGGGGCCGCAGGAAGGTCTGATCTGCCGGGCATCTTTGCCATGACCCCACCTTTGTCCTCCCACGCCGTCGATCACAAGAGGACGAGCCGTATGCCGTGCGCTGCCTCCCGCGCCCCGCGCCGTCGGTGGCCTGGGTGCTCGGCCTCCGGGAAACCGGGTGCCCGCTGTGGGTGCGGGATGACAGGCTGGGCCAATGGATGTGAGGCAGTACCAGCGCGTGCTGGCGGTTCGTGACACACGCAACGCCCTCGCGCTCGGCTTCCTCATCCGCGTGCCGATGTTCGCCGGCACGGTCCTGCTCACCCTGCACGTCGTCTCGGCGCTCGACCGCAGCTACGGCGAGGCGGGGCTCGTCACCGCAGCCGCCACCGTGGCCATCGCGATCTCGGGTCCCTGGCGCGGGCGGATGCTCGACCGGCTCGGGCTGCGCCGCACGGTCGCACCGTCACTGGTCATCCAGGCCGTCTGCTGGTCGATCGCGCCGTGGGTCGACTACGCGCCGCTCATGGCGCTCGCCGCCCTCGCCGGGCTCTTCGTCGTGCCGACCTTCTCCATCCTGCGCCAGGTCATCATCAGGTCCGTCCCCGAGCAGCAGCGCCGCACCGCGCTGTCGCTCGACTCCGCCGGGACCGAGCTGTCCTTCATGGCCGGGCCGGCCCTCGGCGTCTGGCTGGCCACCTCGTGGGACACCGGCCTGGCGCTGTTCACCGTCGAGATGGCCGGCGTGCTGGCCGGGTGCGTGCTGTGGTTCGCCGACCCGGCCATCAAGGGTGCGCCCGACGCCGTGGCCGAGCTCGCGGCCGACGCGGCACCGCAGAGCGCCGGCCTCGACCCGGCACCCGTTCCCGGTGCGTGGCGCGGGTTCATCACGCTGCCGGTCGCAGCCGTCTACCTGGCCGCAGCCTGTTCCACGCTCGTGCTGAGCGGCACCGACGTGGCCATCGTGGCCGCGCTGCGCTCCTTCGGCGCGACCGAGTCGATCGGCTGGATCCTCGCCCTCTGGGGCGCCGGCTCCCTGGTCGGCGGGCTCGTCTACGGCGCCTGGCACCGTTCGTTCTCGGTCTTCTGGCTGCTCGGTGGCCTCGCAGCCACGACCGCGCCGGTGGCCCTCGCGCTCGGCGTACCGAGCTTCGCCGTGCTGATCACGGTGTCCGGTGTCCTGTGCGCACCGACCATCACCGCCACCGTGGAGCAGCTCAGCCGGGTCGTGCCCGAGCGGTTCCGCGGGGAGATGATGGGCTGGCACGGCTCCGCCATGACCGCCGGCTCGGCGGTCGGTGCCCCGGTCGCCGGGTTCGCGATAGACCATGGCGGCTGGCAGCTGGGC
Organism: Terrabacter sp. GCM10028922; assembly: GCF_042666095.1. Lineage (NCBI taxonomy): Bacteria > Bacillati > Actinomycetota > Actinomycetes > Micrococcales > Intrasporangiaceae > Terrabacter > Terrabacter sp. GCM10028922. Next base: position 570,243 of record NZ_JBHTFG010000006.1, read on the forward strand.
TTCCTCGTCGTCTCGGTCCTGGGCGTGCTCGTCGCGATGGGCGGCACCCTCGCCGGTGCCCGGCGCCGCGGCCGTGCCCCGGCCGAGGCCGACCCGACGGCGCCCCCCGCCGATTCGGACCACGCGGTGCCGGCTGCTAGCATGGAGCACTGACCAGTCCTTCTCACGTCACCGCTCCAGCAGCGACACGAGATGGACGTGCAAGAGAAGCTCGCTTCCACCCGCGTCGACCACCAGGTTGCCGGGTCCAAGGTCGCACGGCTCGATGTCTCCTCCGGGAGGCCTGCTGACTGTGCCGTCTGCCGCTGAGGTCACCTCACGGCATTCGCAAACCTGGGCTCCTCGTGCACTCACGGGGAGCCCTTTCTCATGATGGTCGCCAGCACCATCACGAGAGCATGACCCGCAGGTCACCCATTCATCGAACTTAGGAGCACCACATCAGCGAGCCTCGCATCAACGAGCGCATCCGGGTCCCGGAAGTGCGCTTGGTTGGCCCTAACGGCGAGCAGGTCGGCATCGTCCGCGTCGAGGACGCGCTTCGTCTGGCAGAGGAGGCGAATCTCGACCTCGTCGAGGTGGCGCCCATGGCCAAGCCGCCGGTCGCCAAGCTCATGGACTTCGGCAAGTTCAAGTACGAAGCCGCCATGAAGGCACGGGAAGCGCGCAAGAACCAGGTCAACACGGTCATCAAGGAGATCAAGCTCCGTCCGAAGATCGACCCGCACGACTACGGCACCAAGAAGGGCCACGTCGAGCGGTTCCTCAAGGCCGGCGACAAGGTCAAGGTGACGATCATGTTCCGCGGTCGCGAGCAGTCGCGTCCCGAGCTCGGGCGCCGTCTGCTCGAGCGCCTGGCCGAAGACATCGCCGAGCTCGGCTTCGTCGAGTCGGCGCCGAAGCAGGACGGCCGAAACATGATCATGGTGATCGGCCCGACGAAGAAGAAGGCTGAGGCCAAGGCCGAGCAGCGCCGCGTGCGCGAGCAGCGCCCGGCCACCGGCGACGAGCCGGCAGCCCAGCCGCAGACCGACGGGGCCACCGCCGGCGCCGAGTGACCGGCACCCGGTGACCCAGCCGGAGGCGAGAGCCCCCGGCTCGACAGACCACGTACGTCCACTGACGCACGCAACACGAAGGAGATCGGCCCCCATGCCGAAGATGAAGACGCACAGCGGTGCGAAGAAGCGTTTCCGCCTCACGGGCACCGGCAAGGTCATGCGTGAGCAGGCCGGTGGTCGCCACCTGCTCGAGCACAAGTCGAGCAAGAAGATGCGTTCCATCGCGAACGACGTCGAGCTCGCCAAGCCGGACGCCAAGAAGGCCAAGAAGCTCCTCGGCAAGTGAGCCGGGACCCCCACCAATCAGCATCTCGCTGAGCAGCCGGGTCTCCGGTAAGCCAGCAGCACGTAGCACTGCGTCAAGCAGAGAAGGAGTATTCACGTGGCACGCGTGAAGCGGGCGGTCAACGCCCAGAAGAAGCGTCGCGTCGTTCTCGAGCGCGCCAGCGGTTACCGCGGGCAGCGGTCGCGTCTGTACCGCAAGGCCAAGGAGCAGGTGACCCACTCGCTGGGTTATGCCTACCGTGACCGCCGGGCCAAGAAGGGCGACTTCCGTCGCCTCTGGATCCAGCGCATCAACGCCGCAGCCCGCGCCAACGGCATGACCTACAACCGGTTCATGCAGGGCCTCAAGCTGGCTGGTGTCGAGGTCGACCGCAAGATCCTCGCGGACCTCGCCGTCAACGACGCCCCGGCCTTCACGGCCCTCGTCGAGCTCTCCCGCGCCAACGTGCCCGCCCAGGCGGACGCGAAGGCCGGCGACGCGGCCTGAGCGAGCGTCGCTCCGCTGACGGCCGCAACGCACCCCGAGCGCCGGGACGCCCCGTGCTGACCAACACCCGATCCGATCGGGTCAAGGCAGTACGGGCGCTGTCCCGGCGCTCGGTGCGTTCGCGCACCGGTGAGTTCCTCGCCGAGGGCCCGCAGGCGGTCCGCGAGGCCGTGGCCTTCCGGCCCGACCTCGTGCGGGACGTCTACGTCACGCCGGACGCGGAGGCCAGGCACGCCTCCATCGTCGAGGCAGCCCGTGCGGCCGACCTCTGGGTGCACGAGGTGAGCCCGGACGTGCTGGCCGCGATGTGCGACACGGAGTCCCCGCAGGGGATCGCGGCGGTCTGCCGGATGCTCGACGTCCCGCTCGAGCAGGCCCTCGCGGACCTGCCGCGGGACGCTCTCGTGTGCGTCCTGACGAACGTGCGCGACCCAGGCAACGCCGGCACCGTCATCCGTGGTGCCGACGCCGCCGGTGCCGATGCCGTCATCGTCAGCGACGCGAGTGTCGACGTCTACAACAGCAAGGTCGTCCGATCGACGGTCGGCTCACTCTGGCACCTGCCGCTCTCGGTGGGCTCCACGGTCGCCGAGATCCTCGACGCGCTCCGTGGCCGGAGCGTCACGCTCCTCGCCGCCGACGGCGCGGGGACGACCCTGCTGCACGACGCCGACCTCAGTGGCGCCCATGCGTGGGTGATGGGCAACGAGGCCTGGGGCCTGCCCCAGGAGGTCCGCGACGCGTGCGACGACGTCGTTCGGGTCCCGATCCACGGCCACGCCGAGTCGCTCAACCTCGCGATGGCGGCGACGATCTGTCTCTACGCGTCGGCCGAGGCGCGCCGCACAGGTCGCTGACCGTCCCGTCGCGGCGTGGCCGTGGCTATCCTCGGGCCATGACCTCCGTCGACGGGACCGGTGATCACCTGCCCGCCTCGGCGGCCGCCCTGGCGCCCGTCTCGATGATGGGCGAGCTGCTGCCCGACGGCCTCGTCGTCGTCGGCGGCGACCGCCTGATCCGTTTCGTCAATGCCGAGGCGCTGCGCATCCTCGAGTGCGACAGGTCGGACCTCGTCGACCACCCGCTGAACGAGGGGCTCCCACTCACCGACAAGTACGGCCGTGACTGGTGGACACACACCGACCCGTGGAACGGGCTGGCGACCCGGTGGGGCCACCGCGAGAAGCTCCTCGTCGCCCCGAAGGGCCAGGACGTTCTCGTCACAGCCCGCTACGTGCGCGCCGCGCCCGGAGGCACGGTCGAGCGGGTCATGCTCGGGCTGCGTGACGCCGAGGCGCGTCAGCGAGCCGAACGCGACCAGGCCACCGTGCTGTCGACCGTCGCGCACGAGCTGCGCGCCCCGCTGACGTCGGTCACCGGCTTCACGAGCAGCCTGCTGCGTCGGTGGGACCGCTTCAACGACGAGCAGAAGCGGCTCATGATCGAGACGATCGAGGCCGACGCCACCCGCCTCACCCGGCTCATCACCGAGCTGCTCGACATCTCGCGCCTCGACTCCGACAGCCTCAACCTCCGGCTCGGGCCCGTCGACCTGCACGCCCTGCTCAAGACGCACGTCGTGCGCTACGAGCTCGGCCGTTCCACCGGCGCCGTGCAGCTCCGGCTGGGAGAGCGCGCGACCGGCCGTGGCCTGCCGGAGATGTGGGCTGACACCGACCGCCTCGAGCAGATCTTCTTCAACCTCATCGAGAACGGCCTGCTCCACGGAGACGGCAGGGTCACCGTCACGCTCGACCGGGGTGGGCAGATGGGGGGCTCGCCGGAGTCGGTGCTCGTCGAGGTCGACGACGAGGGGGACGGCATACCCCCCGCCGACCGTGAGAAGGTCTTCGGCCGGTTCTGGCACGGCCCCTCCAACGCGAGCACGGGCCTGGGGCTCTACGTCGTGCGGGGCCTCGTCGAGGCGCACGGCGGCACGGTCGGCGTCACCGACAACGAGGCCGGCGGGGCCCGGTTCGTCGTGCAGCTCCCGGCGGGCCTGCCCGACGTCGTCGCCAGCTGACTGCCGTGGGCGCCGCGTAAACGGGCTCGACGCCGCCCCTAGACTGGTCTGCACGCACCCGCCCCCCGTGGGCGGGTCGTCGCGCGGGACCCACCCGGATCCGAGGAGCACCCCGCACGTCCAGCACTGACCCAGCCCCCGTGAACCCGAGCGAGAGCAGCGAACGCACGCCGATGTCCGGACCCAACACGAACTACGACCCGGTCGAGGTCTCCGCGCTCGACCCGGCCAACGTCGACGCCGCCGTGCAGGAGGCGCTCACCGCCATCGCGGGCGCAGGCTCGCTCGACGACCTCAAGGCCGTCCGCATCGCCCACCAGGGCGAGAAGAGCCCGCTGGCCCTCGCCAACCGTGAGATCGGGGCACTGCCGCCGAGCGCCAAGGCCGAGGCCGGCAAGCGCGTCGGCCAGGCCCGTGGGCGGGTCGGCCAGGCCATCGCGGCCCGACAGGCCGAGCTCGAGGCCGAACGTGACGAGCGGATCCTCGTCGAGGAGCGCGTCGACGTGACACTGCCCGCGGTCCGTCGGCCGGCTGGGGCGCGCCACCCGATCGAGCTGGTCTCGCAGCGGCTCGCCGACGCGTTCGTCGGGATGGGCTGGGAGGTCGCGGAGGGTCCCGAGCTCGAGAGCGAGTGGCTCAACTTCGACGCCCTCAACCTGGGCCCCGACCACCCGGCGCGCCAGATGCAGGACACCTTCTTCCTCGACCCGGTCGACTCGGGTCTCGTGCTGCGCACGCAGACCTCGCCCGTGCAGATCCGCACCATGCTCGACAAGGAGCCGCCGATCTACGTCGTGGCGCCGGGCAAGGTCTTCCGCACCGACGACCTCGACGCGACCCACACGCCGGTCTTCCACCAGATCGAGTGCCTCGCCATCGACAAGGGGCTGACGATGGCCCACCTGCGCGGCGCGCTCGACGCGTTCGTGCGGATCATGTTCGGTGAGGAGACCCGCACGCGCGTGCGGGCCTCGTACTTCCCGTTCACCGAGCCGTCGATGGAGACCGACTTCGTCTGCTTCGCGTGCCACGGCACCGGCCATGACGAGAGCGCGGCGCAGTGCCGCAGCTGCGGCGGCTCCGGCTGGATCGAGCTCGGTGGCTCAGGAATGGTCAACCGCAAGGTGCTCCGTGCCTGTGGGATCGACCCCGACGTCTACTCCGGCTTCGCCTTCGGGCTGGGCATCGAAAGGGCGCTCATGCTGCGTCACGGCGTGCAGGGCATGCACGAGATGGTCGAGGGCGACGTGCGCTTCTCGCAGCAGTTCGGGATGGAGGTCTGACATGCGTATGCCGCTGCGCTGGCTCGCCGAGTACACCGACCTCGCCCCGGGCACGTCGGGCGCCGACGTCGCCGCCGCCCTCGTCTCGGTCGGCATCGAGGAGGAGGACCTCCACGGTGGCGACATCTCGGGCCCGCTCGTCGTCGGCCGGGTCCTCGAGTTCGAGGAGCAGGTCCAGAAGAACGGCAAGCCGATCCGGTACTGCCTCGTCGACGTGGGCGAGAACGGCCAGATGCTCACCGAGGGCAAGCACCAGGAGATCGTCTGCGGCGCCCAGAACTTCGAGGTCGGCGACCTCGTCGTCGTCGTGCTGCCCGGCGCCACGCTGCCCGGCGGTTTCCAGATCAGCGCCCGCAAGACGTACGGCCGCGTCTCCAACGGGATGATCTGCGCCGAGGACGAGATCGGCATCGGCCACGACCACGACGGCATCATCGTCCTCACGCGCCTGCTGGGTGAGGAGGCGTGCGCCGACCTCAAGCCCGGCGACGACGTGATCGCGCTGCTCGGGCTGGGCGAGGAGACCATCGAGGCCAACGTCACCCCCGACCGCGGCTACTGCTTCTCGGTGCGTGGCCTGGCCCGCGAGTACTGGCACTCCCAGGGCAGCCCGGAGGGCGGGTTCCGCGACCCAGCCCTCGTCGAGGCACCGGCCGCCAACGACCGGGGCTACACCGTCCGCGTCGAGGACGGCTCGCCCATCGACGGCGTCGCCGGCTGCGACCGCTACGTGGCCCGCATCATCCGCGGCATCGACCCGACCCGGCCGAGCCCGGGCTGGATGCAGCAACGCCTGACCCAGATGGGCATGCGGCCGATCTCGCTCGCCGTCGACGTGACGAACTACGTCATGCTCGCCGTCGGCCAGCCGCTCCACGCCTTCGACGTCGACAAGCTGTCCGGCTCGATCGTCGTGCGCCGTGCCCGCGCGGGCGAGACGCTGACGACCCTGGACGACGTCGAGCGGAGGCTCTCGCCCGAGGACCTGCTCATCACCGACGGCGGCGAGCACCTGCTCGCGATCGCCGGTGTCATGGGCGGTGCGTCCTCCGAGGTCGACGCGTCGACGACGTCCGTGCTCGTGGAGGCCGCGCACTTCGACTCGACGTCGATCGCGCGCACGTCGCGCCGGCACAAGCTCGTCACCGAGGCGTCCAAGCGGTTCGAGCGCGGCGTCGACCCGAAGCTCGCAGCGGCGGCGGCCCAGCTCGCTGTCGACCTGCTCGTCGAGCACGGTGGAGGCACCGTCGACGACGGCGTCACCGACGACGACCGCACGACGGACCGCACGGCATACCTCCTCGACGTGACGGAGCCGAGCCGCATCGTCGGACTTGACTACAGCCGCGAGCGCGTCGTGACGATCCTGCGCGACCTGGGCTGCATCGTCGACGAGTCCGGCGAGGGCGCGGACGAGACGCACGTGCTCGTCACGCCGCCGTCCTGGCGACCCGACCTCGTCGACGGCCCCGACTACGCCGAGGAGGTCGCCCGGATCGACGGGTACAACAACATCCCCTCGGTCACCCCGACGCCCGTCGAGGGCCAGGGCCTGACGCACGGCCAGAAGACCCGCCGGGTCGTGGCCGACGCGCTCGCCGGTGCGGGCTTCACCGAGGTGCTGACCTATCCCTTCGTCGCCGAGTCGCTCGCCGACGAGCTGATGCTGCCGGCCGACGACGACCGGCGTCACGCCGTGCGTGTGGCCAACCCGCTGAGCGAGGAACGGCCCCTGCTGCGCACGTCGATCATCGCGAGCCTGGTCGACGCCCTGCGCCGCAACGTGTCCCGTGGGCACAAGGACGTCGCTCTCTTCGAGCTCGGACTCGTCTTCCGCCCGGGCGGTCCGCTCGGCAGGGCGCCGATCCCGAGCGTGCTCCAGCGCCCCGACGCCGACACGCTCGAGCAGCTGTATGCCGCCGTCCCCGACCAGCCGCGCCGCGCCGGCCTGCTCGCGACCGGACTCATCGAGCGCGCAGGGTGGTGGGGCCCGGGCCGGGCTGCCGACTGGAGCGACGCCGTCGCCGCGGTCCGGACCGTCGCCACCGCGCTCGCCGTCGACCTCGTCGTCGCGAACGACCCCGGTCACGCCCCGTGGCACCCGGGGCGCTGCGCGCGTCTCTCGCTGCCGGACGGCACGCTCGTCGGCCACGCGGGCGAGCTGCACCCCAAGGTCCTCGCCGCGCTCGACCTGCCGCCACGCACGGTCGCAACGGAGTTCGACGTCGACGTGCTCGTCGCCGCGAGCGCCGAGCCTGTCCAGGCGCGGCCGTTCTCGACGTTCCCGCCGGCGCTGACCGACATCGCGCTGCTCGTGAGCTCCGACGTGGCGGCCGCCGACGTCGAGGCGGCGCTGCGCTCGGGGGCGGGGGAGGCGCTCGAGGCGGTCGTCCTCTTCGACGTCTACGAGGGTGAGCGTGTCGAGGCCGGGCACCGGTCCCTCGCCTACCGCCTCACCTTCCGAGCCGCCGACCGCACGCTGACGACCGACGAGGTCAACGGCTTCCGCGACGCGGCCGTGGCGGCCGCCGCCGCCGCGACGGGGGCCGTTCAGCGCTGACCCCGAACAGCCGCGATGCAGGAGTATGCACGTTCGTGTATAGTCATGCATTGTGATCAGGGCAGCAGTTGCGGGGGCGAGTGGCTACGCCGGAGGAGAGATCCTCCGGCTGCTGCTCGCCCACCCGCACTTCGAGGTCGGGGCCGTCACGGCGGCCAGCAGCGCGGGCGAGCGGCTGGGGGCGGTGCACCCGCACCTCGTGCCCCTCGCCGAACGGGTGCTCGTCGAGACGACACCGAAGACCCTGACCGGTCACGACGTCGTCTTCCTCGCGCTGCCGCACGGCCACTCGGCCGCCATCGCGGCGCAGCTGCCCGACGCCGTCGTCGTCATCGACTGCGGGGCCGACTTCCGGCTCGAGTCCGAGGAGGCCTGGACGCGCTTCTACGACACGGCGTACGCCGGGTCGTGGCCCTACGGGCTCCCCGAGCTCCCCGGCCCGTCCGGGACCGTGCAGCGGGGCCGGCTCGCGGGAGCCACCCGCATCGCGGTGCCCGGCTGCTACCCCACGGGCATCTCCCTGGCACTCGCTCCGGGCTTTGCGGCCGGCCTGCTCGAGCCCGACGACGTCGTCGTCGTCGCCGCGTCCGGCACGTCCGGTGCCGGCAAGTCGCTCAAGCCGCACCTGCTCGGCAGCGAGGTCATGGGTGCCATGTCGCCCTACGGCGTCGGCGGGGTCCACCGGCACACCCCCGAGATCGAGCAGAACCTGTCAGGCGCCGCGGGCGAGCCGGTGCGCGTCTCGTTCACGCCGACGCTCGCGCCGATGCCGAGGGGCATCCTCGCGACGTGCACCGCGCGGCTGCGTCCCGGCGTCGACCCCGCAGCCGTGCGCGAGGCCTGGGCACGGGCGTACGCCGTGGAGCCATTCGTCCATCTGCTGCCGGAGGGCGTGTGGCCGACGACCGCGTCCGTCGTGGGCAGCAACCACGTCCAGCTCCAGGTGGCCGTCGACGAGCGGGTGCGGCGCGTCGTCGTCGTGTCGGCCATCGACAACCTCACCAAGGGCACCGCCGGCGCCGCCGTGCAGTGCGCCAACCTCGCCCTGGGTCTCGACGAGACCCTCGGGCTCCCGATCGCAGGAGTGGCCCCGTGAGCAGCAGCCCCGCGCACGTCGACCTGCCCTTGGGCTTCCGCGCGGCCGGGGTCACGGCCGGCCTCAAGGCGAGCGGCACCCCCGACCTCGCGCTCGTCGTCAACGACGGACCCGACCACCATGCTGCCGCGGTCTTCACGAGCAACCGGGTCGAGGCCGCGCCGGTCACGTGGTCGCGCCAGGTCGTGGCCGACGGGCGCGCCGATGCCGTGGTCCTCAACTCCGGCGGTGCCAACGCCTGCACGGGCGCCCAGGGCTTCCTCGACACCCATCGCACCGCCGAGCACGTGGCAGAGGTCCTCGGGCTCTCAGCGGGCGACGTCGTCGTCTGCTCGACCGGCCTGATCGGCGAGCTCTTGCCGATGGACAAGGTCACCTCGGGCGTCGGCGCCGCTGCGGCGGCGCTCTCGCCCGGCGGTCATGAGGCGGCTGCGGTCGCGATCAAGACGACCGACACGGTGCACAAGGTCGCCGGTCACGCCGGCGAGGGCTGGTCCGTCTCCGGCATGGCCAAGGGTGCGGGCATGCTCGCCCCGGCGCTCGCGACGATGCTCGTCGTCCTCACGACCGACGCGTCCGTCGATCAGGGTGACCTCGACGCCGCCCTGCGCGCAGCGACCGCCGTGTCGTTCGACCGGATCGACTCCGACGCCTGCATGTCGACCAACGACACCGTCGTCGTCCTCGCGTCGGGGGCCTCCGGTGTGCCGGTCGACCGTGACAGGCTCACCGACGCGCTGACGGCCGTCTGCTCGGACCTTGCGCGGCAGCTCATCGCCGACGCCGAAGGAGCCGCCCACGACATCGCCATCGAGGTCACGGGCGCCGCATCCGTCGACGACGCCCTCGAGGTGGCGCGGGCGGTGGCTCGCAACAACCTCTTCAAGTGCGCGGTCTTCGGCAACGACCCCAACTGGGGCCGCGTTCTCGCGGCGGTCGGCACCACACGCGCGGCGTTCGACCCGGCGACGCTCGACGTCTCGATGAACGGCGTGCAGGTCTGCCGGGCCGGCGGCGTCGGGGAGGACCGCGGTCTCGTCGACCTCGGAGCACGTGAGGTGCACGTCCTCGTCGACCTCCACGCCGGCCCCGAGACCGCCACGGTCTGGACCAACGACCTCACCCACGACTACGTCCACGAGAACTCGGCCTACAGCTCATGACGACGACCCGAGGTGGGCAGGACCCCACCGGCAGCGCGTCGCACCAGAACCTCCGGGGAATCATCGACGCCGCGTCCCTGCGTGTCGCCGCAGGCAAGGCCGCGACGCTCGTCGAGGCACTCCCGTGGCTCGAGCGCTTCCGCGGCGCCCTCGTCGTCGTGAAGTACGGCGGCAACGCCATGGTCGACGACGAGCTCAAGGCGGCCTTCGCCCAGGACATCGCCTTCCTCCGGTATGCCGGCCTGCGGCCCGTCGTGGTCCACGGGGGCGGACCGCAGATCAAGGCCATGCTCGAGCGCGTCGGCCTCGAGAGCGAGTTCAAGGCAGGCCTGCGCGTCACGACGCCCGAGGTCATGGACGTCGTCCGCATGGTCCTGACCGGACAGGTCGGTCGCGAGCTCGTCGGGCTGCTCAACCAGCACGGGCCGATCGCGGTCGGTCTGTCCGGCGAGGACGCCGCCCTGCTCGGCGCGCGCCGCCGCGGCGCTGTGGTCGACGGTGAGCAGGTGGACCTCGGGCTCGTCGGCGACGTCGAGAGCGTCAACCCCTCGGCCATCATCGACATCCTCGACGCCGGCCGCGTCCCGGTCGTCTCGACGGTCGCACCCGACCTCGACGTCGACGGCCAGGTGCTCAACGTCAACGCCGACACGGCTGCCGCCGCGATCGCCGTGGCCCTCCGGGCCGAGAAGCTCGTCGTGCTCACCGACGTCGAAGGCATCTACGCCGACTGGCCCGACCGCGGGTCGCTGCTGTCGGCGATCGACGTCACCGCCGCGCGCGAGCTGCTCTCCCGTGTCGACCACGGCATGGTGCCCAAGCTCGAGGCGTGCATCCGGGCCGTCGAGGGCGGCGTGCCCCAGACCCACGTCGTCGACGGGCGCAAGGCGCACTCGATCCTGCTCGAGATCTTCACCGACGAGGGCATCGGCACCATGGTGCTGCCCGCCATCACCGGCCCCGGGGCGTCCGTCTCGCGGGCCGGCGAACCCGAACCCGAGGAGTCCTCATGACGACGGGCAGCGACCTGCTCGGCCGCTACGCCGGCGCGATGGTGCAGGTCTTCGGCACGCCCCAGCTCGTCCTCGCCGCGGGCCACGGCTGCTGGGTCACCGACGTGGACGGCAAGCGCTACCTCGACCTCCTCTCGGGCATCGCCGTCAACGCGCTCGGTCACGGACACCCGGCGCTCGTGCAGGCGGTCGCCAAGCAGGCCGAGTCGGCCATCCACGTCTCCAACTTCTTCACGTCCGAGCCGGCCATCGCGCTCGCCGAGCGACTCCTCGCCGTGAGCGCCGCCCCCCCAGGGTCGGGCGTCTTCTTCGCCAACTCGGGCACCGAGGCGACCGAGGCCGCGATCAAGCTCTCCCGACGCACGGGACGCACGCGGATCATCGCCCTCGAGGGCTCGTTCCACGGCCGGTCCACGGGAGCGCTCGCGCTGACCCACAAGGCCGCATACCGCGAGCCGTTCGAGCCGCTGATCCCCGAGGTCGTCTTCGTGCCCCCGAACGACGCGCAAGCCCTGCGCGCCGCGGTGGACGACGCCACCTCCGCGCTGTTCCTCGAGCCGGTCCAGGGCGAGGCCGGCGTGCGGGAGCTCTCAGCCGACTACCTGCGTCTCGCCCGCGAGCTGACGACGGCGCACGGCGCCCTGCTCGTCGTCGACGAGATCCAGACCGGCATCGGCCGCACCGGTGACTGGTTCGCGCACCAGGCGTCAGGGATCGTCCCCGACGCGATGACGCTCGCCAAGGGCCTGGGTGGCGGTGTGCCCATCGGCGCGCTCGTGACGTTCGGGCCGTCCGTCACCGGGCTGCTTGCTGCAGGGCAGCACGGCACGACCTTCGGCGGCAACCCACTCGCCTGCGCGGCCGGTCTTGCCGTGCTCGACACGATCGAGCGCGTCGGGCTGCTCGACCACGTCCGGCAGGTCGGTGCGCTGCTCGACCACGTCGACGTGGAGGGGGTCACGGGCACGCGCGGACGCGGCCTGCTCCGGGCGATCGAGCTTGACGGCATACCCTCGGCGGCGGTCATGACGGCCGCCCGCGAGGCCGGGTTCATCGTCAACGCCGTCACCCCGACGGCCCTGCGTCTCGCGCCGCCGCTGGTCCTGTCCGAGGGCGAGCTGCGCGGCTTCCTCGATGCCCTGCCCGCGATCCTCGCGGCGGCACGAGAGCGCACGGGGGCGTGATCGTCGTGAGCCGCACGCAGCGCCAGCGTCGCATCGTCGAGCTCCTCGGTGCGCACGCCGTGCACAGCCAGGGTGAGCTCTCCGACCTGCTCGTCGCCGAGGGCACCGAGGTCACGCAGGCGACCCTGTCGCGTGACCTCGTCGAGCTCGGCGCCGTCAAGGTACGCCGCGGCCGGGCGCTCGTGTACGCCGTGCCGGGCGAGGGCGGCGAGGTGGCAGCCGTCGGCTCCCTCGGCGACTCCGCCTCCGCACGGCTGCGCCGCACCTGCGAGGAGCTGCTCGTGTCGGCCACGGCGGCCGCGAACCTCGTCGTGCTGCGCACCCCGCCCGGCGCGGCCAACTACCTCGCCTCGGCGATCGACCTCACGCGCGACCCCGAGGTCGTCGGCACGATCGCCGGTGACGACACGATCATGATCGTCACCGCGAGCGCGACCCACGCGGTCGCTGTCGCCGAGCGGCTCCAGGCGCTCGCCGGCAGCCGTGAGTGACGCCCCCACCCCAGCAGGAGGAGAACCACCGATGACGACCGACGCCACCACCGGCACGAGCGGCACCACCCGTGGCAGTGGCCGCGACGTCCGCCCCGACGGCGGCCCCGATGCTGGGCGTGAGGGTGGGCCCGAGGCCCGCGTGAGCCTCTGGGGAGGCCGGTTCGCCGGCGGACCCGACCAGGCGCTGGCGGCGCTGTCGAAGAGCACCCACTTCGACTGGCGCCTCGCGCCGCACGACATCGCCGGCTCACGTGCGCACGCGCGCGTCCTGCATGCCGCGGGCCTGCTCACCGACGAGCACCTGGCCGGCATGCTCGACGGCCTCGACCACCTCGAGGCCGACGTCCTGTCCGGCGACTTCGTGCCGGCGCAGGACGACGAGGACGTCCACACGGCCCTCGAGCGGGGGCTGATCGAGCGGGTCGGAACCGACCTCGGAGGGCGCCTGCGGGCGGGCCGGTCGCGCAACGACCAGGTGACGACGCTCTTCCGGATGTACCTGCGTCAGCATGCCCGGATCGTCGGCGGCCTCGTGCTCGACGTCGTCGACGCGCTGGTGGCGCAGGCCGACCGTCACCTCGGCGTGGCGATGCCCGGGCGAACCCACCTGCAGCACGCCCAGCCGGTGCTGCTCTCGCACCACCTGCTCGCGCGCGCATGGGCCCTGCTGCGTGACGTCGACCGGCTCCGTGACTGGGACGCCCGGGCGAACGCATCGCCCTACGGCTCGGGCGCCCTGGCCGGTTCGTCGCTCGGCCTCGACCCTGAGGCAGTCGCGCGCGACCTCGGCTTCGCCCGTGCCGTCGAGAACTCGATCGACGGCACGGCGTCACGCGACTTCGCCGCCGAGTTCTCCTTCGTGGCGGCGATGACCGCCGTCGACATCTCGGGCATCGCGGAGGAGATCGTGCTCTGGGCCACGAAGGAGTTCTCCTTCGTCACGCTCCACGACGCGTACTCGACGGGTTCGAGCATCATGCCCCAGAAGAAGAACCCCGATGTCGCCGAGCTCGCCCGCGGCAAGGCCGGTCGCCTGGTCGGCGACCTGGCCGGGCTGATGACGACGCTCAAGGCCCTCCCGCTCGCGTACAACCGCGACCTGCAGGAGGACAAGGAGCCGGTGTTCGACGCCGTCGACACCCTCGAGGTGCTCCTGCCGGCGTTCTCCGGGATGGTCGACACCCTGACGTTCCACACCGACCGGCTCGAGTCGCTGGCGCCGCAGGGCTTCGCGCTCGCGACCGACATCGCCGAGTGGCTCGTGCGCGAGGGCGTCGCGTTCCGCATCGCCCACGAGGTCGCAGGTGCCTGCGTCCGTGAGTGCGAGGCGCGCGGCATCGAGCTGTGGGACCTCTCCGACGAGGACTTCGGGAGGATCAGCGAGCACCTGACGCCGCAGGTGCGCTCGGTGCTCTCGGTGGCCGGGTCGCTCGCATCGCGTGATGCCGTCGGGGGCACCGCGCCCGTCCGCGTCGCCGAGCAGCTGGCCGCGGCACGTGACCGCCTCGCCGACGCCCGGGCCTGGACGGCCACCGTCTGACCCTCGGGCTAGCGTGTCGCCGGTGAGCCTCGAGGACCACCGACTGCCCCGCGAGTTCTTCGCGCGCCCGTCCGTCGAGGTGGCGCCGGAGCTGCTCGGGCGCCACCTGTCGTTCGGCGGGGTGACACTGCGCCTGACCGAGCTCGAGGCGTATGCCGGCGAGCTCGACCCCGGGTCGCACGCCTATCGAGGAGTGACCCCGAGGACCCGCCCGATGTTCGGGCCACCCGGGTTCACGTACGTCTACTTCACCTACGGACACCACTGGTGCGTCAACCTCGTGGTCGGCGAGGTGGGATCGGCGTCCGCAGTTCTCGTGCGGGCGGGTGAGGTGCTGGAGGGCGAGGACCTCGTCCGCGCCCGACGCGGCCCGGTGCGCGAGCGCGACTGGGCCAGGGGACCGGGGCGTCTCGGCCAGGCGCTCGCGATGTCGAAGGAGCACAGCGGGCTCGACTTCTGCCGCCCGCCCGTCGGCGACCCCATCGACCTCGTCGTGTCCGCGGGCGCCCCCGTCGGGCGGGAGCACGTCGTCGTCGGCCCCCGGGTCGGGGTCAGCGGTCCCGGGGGCGACGCGGTCGCCTACCCCTGGCGCTTCTCCGTCGCGGGTGACCCGACGGTCTCCACGTACCGCCCCGGCGTCGTGCGGCGGCGTCGCTGACGCCCGGCATGCGGGACCACGCGGTACTCGGTGGCCCGGCCGCTGCGGCATACGGCAGGCTGTGTGCCGGTGGGCAGGGAGCCCGCCGTGGAGAGAGGACACCGATACCCGTGACGGACATCTTCGACGAGCTGCAGTGGCGCGGCCTGGTGGCACAGTCCACCGACGAGGCGGCGCTGCGCGAAGCACTCGCGGATGGACCTCTCACGCTGTATTGCGGCTTCGACCCCACCGCGCCCTCGCTGCACTTCGGCAACCTCGTCCAGCTCGTCGTCCTGCGTCACTTCCAGCGCGCCGGGCACAGGGTCATCTGCCTCGTCGGTGGCTCCACGGGCCTCATCGGAGACCCGAAGCCGACGTCCGAGCGACTGCTCAAGACGAAGGAGCAGACCGCCGACAACGTCGCGCGGATCAAGGCGCTGGTGCGGCCGTTCCTCACCTTCGAGGGGGAGAACGCCGCGATCCTCGTCGACAACCTCGACTGGACCGCCCCGCTGTCGGCACTCGACTTCCTGCGCGACGTCGGCAAGCACTTCCGGGTCAACCAGATGATCAAGAAGGACGCGATCGCGACGCGGCTCGAGAGCAACGAGGGCATCTCGTACACCGAGTTCAGCTACCAGCTGCTCCAAGGGCTCGACTACCTGCACCTGTACCGCGAGTTCGGCTGCACGTTGCAGACCGGCGGCAGCGACCAGTGGGGCAACCTCACCGCGGGCGTGGACCTCATCCACCGGGTCGAGGGCAAGGCGGTGCACCTGCTCACGACCCCGCTGCTCACCGATGCGGCCGGCAACAAGTTCGGCAAGTCCGAGGGCAACGCGGTGTGGCTGAGCGCCGACATGACGAGCCCCTACGCCTTCTACCAGTACTTCCTCAACATCGAGGACGCCTCGGTGGTCTCGCTGCTCAAGGTCTTCACCGACCGGGGGCCCGACGAGGTCGCCGAGCTGGAGCGGCAGGTAAAGGAGGAGCCGTTCCGCCGGGCGGCGCAGCGCACCCTCGCCGCCGACATCACCACGCTCGTGCACGGCGCCGAGGCGACCGCCGCCGTGCAGGCTGCATCGGAGGCGCTCTTCGGCAAGGGCGACCTGGCCGGCCTCGACGCGCGCACCCTCGCTGACGCGACGGCCGAGCTGCCTGGAGCCGGCGTGGCGGTGGGAACGTCCGTCGTGGACGCGCTCGTTGCCGTCGGGCTCGTCGACTCGCGCAACGGCGCCCGTCGGGCCATCGGGGAGGGCGGGGCCTCGCTCAACAACGCCAAGCTCACCGACCCGGAGCTCGTGCTCGGTGAGGACGACTTCATGCACGGTGCGGTGGCGGTCCTCAAGCGGGGCCGACGCAATCTCGCTGCTGCACGCCGCGTCTGACACAGGCGGGTCGAGCACCGCCGGCCGGCATCGGAAGCAACCGCCTCAGGGGCGGATCCCGTTGGTACACCACGGGATCCGCCCCTTTTGGCACGCTGGGGCGGGCGGATTTGTGTTTCTCGGCGGGGCCGGGCTAATGTTCTCTTCGTCAGCCCGACAGGGAGGAACGGACGCCACGGCGGAGCGAGTGATCGCGACGCGAAGTAGGCCGGTCCCGGGGTTGACGAAGGTCCGAAGCAGTCCGGTCGATCGGGTAGGCTTCGGAGAGCAGGAACCGCTGACACCAAGCGGGTCGGCTCGGACGCCCTGAAGGGCGGATCGCGAGTTTGACTCCCAAGCTTGAGGCGGGTAAGTTTGAAGGGTTGCCCCGGAGGCCTCCTCGGTGAGGTGGTTGATGGTGTGTGTCCGATTCTTGAGAACTCAACAGCGTGTCAAAAATCGATGCCAATTACCTCGTTTTGGGGCTTTG
>NZ_JBHTFG010000007.1:0-191738 GCF_042666095.1 Terrabacter sp. GCM10028922
GTCCACACCCGCCCTCGCCTCCTTCGCGATCTTCCAGTTCCTCTGGGTCTGGAACGACCTGCTCGTGGCCCTGATCTTCCTCGGCCGCGGCGACAACACCGTCGCCACCGTGGCCCTGCAGGGCCTGCAGGGCCAGACCGGACAAGGACGAGAACTCATCCCCGCAGCCGGCTTCATCACCATCATCGTGCCGGTCATCGTCTTCCTCTCCCTGCAGCGGTACTTCATCCGCGGCATGACCTCCGGAGCGGTCAAGGGCTAGCCGCCCCCACCGCCCCGCCCGGCACGCAGGAAGGCCGTGGCTCCCCCCGGGAGCCACGGCCCTTCCGTTGTCGCTGTGGGCCTTTGTCGCCGTGCGGGGCCCGGTTCCTCAGACGCAGCGGCCGTTCTTGCAGTCGTGGTCGAAGAGCGCCCGCGCGAGCACCGTCGTCATGTCGGACGGGGAGGGGGCCGCGTAGAAGTCGGAGTAGGTCATCTTCGAGATCTGCGACAGGGCGTTCGGGTCCACGTCCGGGCCGATGCCGATGGTCGTGATGGCGATCGGCTTGTTCGGGTCGCCGGCAGCGCGCAGGTTGGCCTTGAGCTGCTCGAGGGAGAGGCCGTTGGGGTCCTCGTTGCGGCCGTCGGTGAGGATGACCACGGCGTTGACGCGGTTGGGGTCGTACTCCTTCTTCACCTTCTGGTAGGCCGCCCAGATGGTGTCGTAGAGACCCGTGCCGCCGCCGACGCTCTTGGCCAGGTTGCCCGCGGCGGTCGCCACGAGCGCCCGGTGACTGTCGTTGTCGAGCCGGCCGATCGGGGCCAGCTCGCGGTAGTCGGCCCCGCCCGCGCCGATGCCGATGGAGAAGATCCAGAGGCCGAGCTTGGTCGACTTGGGCAGGGCCGCGAGGGCGATGCCCGCCGCCTCCTGGGTGATGGCGACGCGAGTCGTCTTGCCGACCTTGTCCTTCATCGAGCCGGAGACGTCGAAGACGGAGAGGATGGAGAAGTCCGTCGTGGCCGACTGCCACAGGTCGGTGGTCGCCGCGACGGTCTCGGCGTCGGGCGTGGGCCCGATCTTGACCTCTCCGACGCTGCCCTGCGGGGTCGGCATGGTGACGGGCACGGCCGTCGAGCGGATGCCGTACTGGGCGAAGATCTTCGCCGCCGCCGGCGTCATGAGGTACGCGCGGAGCAGCTCGACCGCCTGGTCCCTGACCGGGTCGGTGGCGACGTTGACGAGCGAGAACTCGAATGCCGGCGTGCCCTCGCTCGGCGTCACCGAGACCATCTTGTGGGCGGGATAGAGCCGGTTGTGGTCGATGAGGTCCGCCTCGGCCACTGGGAAGGCCTGAGCCTGCTCGGGCGTCGCGTTGTAGGTGCTGAAGAGGTCGTCGATCGACGGGGCGGCCAGCTTGGCCAGCTTGGGGATCACGACGCGGCCCTGCTCGCCGGACAGCTGTGGCAGGGCCGAGGCCAGCGTCAGCATGCCGGCCGTCGTGGAGCGCGGGTCGCTCATCCGGATCGGGTTGTCGGACGCGACGAGCTCGAGCCACTTCGGCTGGCCCTCGAGCTTGCTGGCCTCCGTCGGGTCCATCGCGATGACCAGAGGGCTCTTCGCGAACGCCTTGGCGGGCTTGGCGTTGAGCTTGGCGGCGGCGTTGACGCGCTCGACCCAGCGGGGCGAGTCGGGGATCCAGGCGTCGGGGCGGTCGGGCTGGCCCTGGCCGAGCCCGATCATCGCCTCCATGGGCGCCTTGCCACGCACGACGTAGTCGACGCACGGCGACGCGGGATCGGCCTGGTACTCCTTGGCCAGAGCGAGCACGGCCGGCTGCGCGGCCTCCGAGACCCACAGCGAGACGGGAGTGCGGTCGGGGCAGGACTTGCCGGGCGCTGCAGTCAGGGCTGCGACCGGTGTGACCTCCCGGCCGTTCCACCAGGCGAACCCACCGACGCCGGCGCCCGCGAGCAGCACGACTCCGAGCACCGCCGCGATGATGCGGTTGCGGCGCGCCGCGGCGATCTTGGCTTCGAGGGCCTTACGACTGGCGCGGCTGTCGAGGAGGCTCTGCTCGTACGGTCCGATTCGGCGTTGTGGAGGGGTGGGGTTGGACACGGGGTTTCCTCACATGAGGACGCCCCGGCACCGGGGCGTCAGGGTGAACCACCGGCCAAAACTACCGGTCGGTCCGCGCAGAATGGTGCCCGACCCCGGGCGGTCTTGTCGAATGTCCGATTTGTCCCTGCCGGGCTCAGGTCAGGTCCGGTCGACCGGGTGCGTGGGCGCCCGCGCGCCCGACGGTGAGGGCCCCGGTGGCGAGGGCGCGGCGCACCGCGGGCACGATGTCGGCCAGGTCCGCGGCGTGCAGGCCGACCCGCGCCTCCGGCCCCCCGAGGAGCCCGGCGTCGAGCAGGCCCGACACCAGGCCTGCCATGAACGAGTCGCCGGCGCCCACCGTGTCGACGACCGTGACGCTGGGAGCGGGCAGGGCCTGCTGCTCCCCGGTGCGGGTCACGTGCACGACGGCTCCGTCACCGCCGCGGGTCATGACGACCACCGCCGGACCCAAGGCGCCCCAGGCGCGCAGCACGTCGGCATGGGACTCGCCCGGGCACAGCCACTCGATGTCCTCGTCGCTGACCTTGACGACGTCGCACAGCATGATCGAGCGCTCGATGGTGCGCCTGGCCTGGTCGGGCAGGCCCATGAGCGACGGGCGGGCGTTGGGGTCATACGAGACCGTCGCCCCGAGCTCTCGCGCGGCGGCGAGGATCTCGCGCACCTGCCCGCCGCCGGGCTCGAGCACGGCGGCGATGCTGCCCGTGTGGAGGTGGCCGTATGCCGTGAGGCCGGGGACCGCGGCCACCTGCCACTCGAGGTCGAAGACGTAGCTGGCCGCGCCCGACGCGTCGAGGGTCGCGTGGGCGACGGACGTGAAAGGTGCTCCCTGCGAGCCGGCGGTGAGCGCGACGCCGCGCTCACGGCATACCTCCTCGATGCGCCGACCGCGCTCGTCGGTGGCGATCCAGGTGGCGAGGTCGACCCGGTGGTCGAGGGCCGCCAGGCCGAAGGCGACGTTGGCGGGGCTGCCGCCCACGTGCTCCTCGGTGGCGCCGTCGGGCCTCGTGACGGCGTCGATGAGGGCCTCGCCGACGACAAGGGTGCGGGTGGGGGCCGTTGCGTCGCTCACGTCCGGGCCCTCACTCGTCGATCATGTCCGTGCTGCCGAACCAGCCGGGCCGGTCGAAGCGGTGCTCGCTGTCGATCGTGCGGATGGTGCCGCTGCGCGAGCGCATGACGAGCGAGTTGGTGCGGGCGGACTTCGCGCCGTAGCGCACGCCCCGCAGCAGCTCACCGTCGGTGATGCCGGTCGCGACGAAGAAGCACTCGCCGACGACGAGCTCGTCGGTGGACAGCACGCGGTCGAGGTCGTGCCCGGCGTCGAGCGCCTTCTGCCGCTCCTCGTCGTCCTTGGGCCAGAGCTTGCCCTGGATGACGCCACCGATGCACTTGATGGCGCAGGCCGCGATGATCCCCTCGGGCGTGCCCCCGATGCCGAGGAGCAGGTCGACACCGGTGCCCGGGCGGGCGGCCATGACCGCGCCGGCCACGTCGCCGTCGACGATGTAGCGGATGCGGGCGCCCGTCTCGCGGATCTCCTCGGCCATGTGGTCGTGACGCGGGCGGTCGAGCATCACCACGGTGACGTCGGCAGGTGTCTCCTTCTTCGCCTTGGCGACGCGCCGGATGTTCTCCGCGACGGGCAACCGGATGTCGACGACGTCGGCGGCCTCCGGGCCGGTGGCGAGCTTGTCCATGTAGAAGACCGCGGACGGGTCGTACATGGCACCGCGGTTGGCGACGGCCATGACGGCGACGGCGTTGTTCATCCCCTTTGCGGTCAGGGTGGTCCCGTCGATGGGGTCGACGGCGACGTCGACCTCGGGACCGGTGCCGTCGCCGACCTGCTCGCCGTTGAAGAGCATCGGGGCGTTGTCCTTCTCGCCCTCGCCGATGACGACCACCCCGCGCATGCTCACGGTCGAGATCATCGCTCGCATCGCCTCGACGGCTGCGCCGTCGGCCTTGTTCTTGTCACCGCGGCCCACCCAACGGCCTCCGGCCATCGCGGCCGCCTCGGTGACTCGAACCAGCTCGAGAGCGAGGTTGCGATCCGGCTGGCTGTGCTTCATCAAAGGTCCTCCGTCGGCGCAGAACGAGTCCGCGCCAGCCTATCGGTGGCGCCGGCCCGGTTTGGACCGCGTCCGCCAGTCGGGGACGATGGGCGCATGAGCAGCCCGTCGACACCCTCGACACCCTCGACGCCGTCGACTCCCGCGACTCCCGCGACTCCTGCGACTCCTGCGACTGGTGCCACTCCCCAGGGTCACCCGCGGGCCGGTGAGGCTGGCGCCGAGGCTCAGGCCCAGGAGGCGTCCGTCCAGCCCCGCAGCCGCTACTCGATGGGCACGCTGCCCAACATGCTGCGCTCGATGCTCGTCATCGGGCTCTTCGTGCTCGCCCTGGTCGCCATCGTCCCGCGGACCAGCCAGGTGCCGCGCACGGCCGTCGACGCGGCCGCCAAGGCGAGCCAGGTGGCCGCCCAGACGAAGTGGTCCCTGCAGCTGCCCAGAGGGCTCGGCGACGGCTGGGTCCCCACGGTCGCGACGTTCGCGCCCGGCACGGAGAAGGTGCCCACCTTTACGACGGTCTGGTCGACGCCGAGCGGCGCGGACATCGCGCTCAAGCAGGCCGCGGGCGCGACCAACGGCTGGATCAGCAGGTCGGTGGACGACGGCGAGGCGTCGGGGACGGTGCAGGTCGCGGGCCGGACGTTCGAGCGTTTCGTCGCCGACGGTGCAGGACAGATCGGCTACGTCGTGCGCGGCGAGGGTCCGACCGACGTGACGCTCGTGGCCAGCGGCACGGCTCCCGAGGACGAGCTCAAGGCCTTCGTCGCCGCGCTCGCGCCGGTGGCTGCGGCATCCTCGCGCTGACGTTCCCGTCGTCGGCGACGTCGGCACCCGGCTGAGCCACCGTCTTCAGGACTCGTCGTCCTCGTCCTCGTCGAAGATGGCGTCGTCGGCGCCCTGGGGCGCGGCTGGTACGGCGCCGGGCGCGGCCTGCGGGCGGGCCGCACGCTCGATCTCCGACTGGGCCCCGTCGAGCCAGGTCCCGCAGTGAGCGGCGAGAGCCTCGCCGCGACGCCACAGGTGCATCGAGTCCTCGAGAGGCGCCTGGCCTGCCTCGAGCTTCGCGACGATGGCGATGAGCTCCTCGCGAGCGTCCTCGTAGCGCATCCCGGCGATGTCGGGGAACGAGCCCTCCGTGGGTGTCGCGTCAGCCATGGGCGTCACCCTACGACGTGTCGGTGTCGGTGTCGGACGGCGCGTCGGGCGGCTGCGGCCCGCCGGTGTCGCGCTGCCTCGGCCTGGACGTGGCCCTCCTGGTCGGGGTCGCCGGGGTCGGGGTCGCCGGGGTCGAGGTGCTGCTCGCGGTCGTCGGGTCGGGAGCGGCCTTGGGAGCGGCTGCGGCCTTCCTGCGTGGGCCCTTCCTCGGTGCAGCCTTCGGCGCCGCCGTGTTCGCGTCGTCCGCACCCAGGGAAGGGTCCTCGGCACCCGCACCGACCGGGCGGACCCCGAAGTCACCGCCCGCGACGCGGACGCGCAGCAGCTCGCCGACGCCGACGTCGGCAGGGTCCATGACGACGCGCCCGTCACGGTGCTGCACGACCGCGTACCCGCGTTCGAGCGTCGACTGGGGCGAGAGGGCCACGACCTGTCGGCGGAGGTGCTCCACCTCGTCGCCGGCACGGTGCAGCCGCGCCTCGATGCGCGTCGCCGCGCGGGACCGGAGCGCCGAGATCTCCTGGCGCCGCACGCGCACGAGCGCGACGGGGTCGGCCATGACCGGGCGTGAGACGAGCGATCGCAGCCCCGACCGCTCCGCCTCGATCCGGCGCGCGACGGCCCGGCGTACGCGTTCGCGGGCCGTGTCCACGAGCGCTCGCTCGCGCGCCGCGTCGGGAACGACCTTCTTGCCGGCGTCCGTCGGCGTCGAGGCGCGCCAGTCGGCGACGAGGTCGAGCAGCGGCTGGTCGACGTCGTGCCCGATGGCACTGATGACAGGAGTGCGCGCCCGCGCGACCGCGCGGATCATGGCCTCGTTCGAGAAGGGCAGCAGCTCCTCGAGGGCGCCACCGCCACGCGCGATGACGATGACGTCGACGGCCGGCAGCCCATCGAGCTCGCGCAGCGCGTCCACGACCTCGGTGACTGCGGTGCTGCCCTGCACGGCGACCTCGCGGATCTCGAACACGACGGCCGGCCAGCGCCGCCGGGCGTTCTCGACGACGTCCTTCTCGGCCGCCGAGCTGCGGCCCGTGATGAGCCCGACTCGTCGTGGCAGGAAGGGGATCGGCCGTTTGCGCTCGGCGTCGAAGACACCCTCGGCAGCGAGCGTCCGCTTGAGGATCTCGACCCGGGCCAGCAGGTCGCCGATGCCGACGGGCCGGATCTGACGAGCCTCGAGCTGGAGGGTGCCGCGCTTGGTCCAGAAGGTCGGCTTGGCCTGCAGGACGACGCGAGCGCCCTGCGCGAGCGGGATCGGCATCGCGTTGACCGCGTTCATCGGCACGGACACCGAGAGCGACATGTCGACGTCGGGGTCGCGCAGCGTGAGGAACGCGGTGCCACCGCGCGGGTTGAACTGCACGACCTGGCCCTCGACCCAGAGCTGGCTCATCCGGTCGACGTAGTCCGAGATCTTGAGGCTGAGCACCCGCACCGGCCACGGCTGCTCCGCCGTCGTGTCGGCGGCCTTCTCGGGCAGCGGGCTCGTCATGCTCACGCGCGCCACCCTAGACGGGTGGCGCCCCCCAACGGGCCCACGGCGAACCGGGAGGGTTCGTGGTGCCCTCTACGATGGGCCCATGAGCGAGCCAGCCGACCAGTCGTCCGACAAGAAGGTCCTCCTCGCGGCGCCGCGCGGCTACTGCGCCGGCGTCGACCGGGCCGTCGTGACCGTCGAGAAGGCGCTCGAGCTCTACGGGCCACCGGTCTACGTCCGCAAGCAGATCGTGCACAACAAGCACGTCGTCAACACCCTCGAGAAGCGCGGCGCGATCTTCGTCGACGAGACCGACGAGGTGCCGGAGGGGGCGACCGTCATCTTCTCGGCGCACGGCGTTGCCCCTGTCGTCCACGAGGAGGCGAGGGCCCGCAGCCTCAAGACCATCGACGCGACGTGCCCGCTCGTCACGAAGGTGCACCGCGAGGCGGTCCGGTTCGCCGACGACGACTTCGACATCCTGCTCATCGGCCATGAGGGGCACGAGGAGGTCGTCGGCACGTCCGGCGAGGCTCCGGAGCACATCACCCTCGTCGACGGCCCCGATGACGTCGAGAACGTCACGGTGCGCGACCCGGAGAAGGTCGTCTGGCTCTCCCAGACGACCCTCTCGGTCGACGAGACCATGGAGACCGTTGCGCGACTCAAGGAGAAGTTCCCCGCGCTGCAGAGCCCGCCCTCCGACGACATCTGCTATGCCACCCAGAACCGCCAGCTCGCCGTCAAGCAGATGGCCAAGGACACCGACCTCATGATCGTCGTCGGGTCCCGCAACTCGTCGAACTCCGTGCGCCTCGTCGAGGTCGCCGTCGAGCACGGCGCCCGCGACGGGCACCTCGTCGACTTCGCCGACGAGATCCAGGAGGAGTGGCTCGACGGCGTGACCACCGTCGGTGTCACGTCCGGCGCGAGCGTGCCCGAGGTCCTCGTGCGTGACGTGCTCGCCTGGCTCGCCGAGCGGGGCTACGGCGAGGTCGAGGCGGTCATCGCCGCCGAGGAGTCCCTCCTCTTCTCACTGCCCAACGAGCTGCGCCGCGACCTCAAGGCCCGCAAGGGCGAGGATGGCGGCACGGTGCGCCACGACGCCGCCTTCGAGGACGCCGGTTCGCTCCACTAGACGCCCCGGCCCATCCCCGTTCAGGTGGGACGTTCAGGTGCGACGTTCAGGTGGGACCGGACAGGGCTCGCGTGAGCGCGGCGGTCAGCTCCTCGCGCGTCGTGACGGCGACGTACTGACCACGGCCCGCCTTCGCGATCTCGGTGAGCACGGCGCCGTCGGGCTTGGTCCCGATCCCGATGATCACGAGCTGGACCGGCTTCGCAGGGTCGGCCTTGGCGACCGCGGACGTGACCGCGGTCAGCGAGGCGCTGACGTCGTCGTCGTTCGGCCCGGTCGTGACGATGACTGCCGTGCCCGGGCGTCCCGCGACAGCCGTGGCCGCCGCGGCCTGACGGGCTGCGACGATCGTGTCGTAGAGGCCCCGGTCACCGCCGGCGACCTCCGACATCCCGCCGAGACCCCGGGCGATGGTGTGGATCTGGGCTGGTGCGGTGAGCGGGGCGCTGTCGGCGACGACGCGGTGGTCCTCGCCGCGAGGTCCGAGATGCTGGGCGAAGTACCACAGGGCCACGCTCGACCGGTCGGGCAGCGACGCGACGGCGAGCTGCGTCGACTCGGCCTGACAGTCGAGGATGGTCTCGCCGTCCAGGCGCGAGAGGCTCGAGGCAGAGACGTCGAGCGCGACGACCGCCCGTGGGGCCGGGTCGACGTCGGCCCACTCCTCACGGAGCGCGCCCGCCGCCGCGGGGGTCGGTGGCGCGGGCGACACGGCGGCGCCGGGTGCGGAGAAGCCGTGCCTGGCGATGACCGCACGCGCGGCGTCGGAACCGAGGTAGTCAGCGAGGGAGCGCAGCACCTTGGACGCCACGGTCCCGTCGGCCACGGGGACGAAGGAGTACTCGAGCGGAGCCACGGCCCCCTCCGACGGCACGACGGCTGTCAGCTGCGCCGACGGGTTCGCCGCGTTGTATGCGGCGAGCTCCGGCTCGGCGACCGGTGCCGCTGCGTCCTTGTGGGGGTCATCGAGCAGTCCGAGCGCCGACGCGCCGGGCGCCAGCTGCCGAGACCTCGCAGCCACCTGTCGGAGCTGCGCTGAGGACCAGCGCCCCGAGGCAGCGGCCAGGGCGAAGAGGCCGGCGGTCGACGTGGCCGGGTCGGGGAGGGTGATCGGGATCTCGCCCGCCGCGAGCTCCGCCCATGACACGGCAGCTCGGGGGGTCACGTCCGTCCGTGCGGCGAGCACGACCCGGGACGTGGCGAACGGCTCGTCCGCCGCGAGGCCGAGGCCCGCACGATGGTTCGCCTGGTCGAGCCAGAGGGCGGCATCGGTGACCCAGGCATCGGGTCGCACCGGGCCGGCGAGGGACTGGGCCACGGTGCTCGAGGCCCGGGGCATGACCGTGAAGCTCGCGCAGGGCGCGTCCGGCAGGGCCTGGAACCCGTGGACGAGGTCGGAGAAGGTCGTCCCCAGGGCCTCGGGCACGGCAACCGTGAGCATGGGCGGCGTGGGGCAGCCGTGGTCGACGTGGCTCTGTGCCGTGGCGACCGGCGCGACGCCGGCCATGGTGCCTGATCCGGGGCGGTCGAGCCACGTCCACGCGCCGAGAGCTGCCGCCGCGAGGACCGCCGTCGCCGCGGCGCCAGCGGCGACCAGCGTGCGGCGCCGTCGCGTGAGGCGCTGCCGGGCGGCACGCTCGGCGCGCTCCCTGTTCGCGAGAAGGGATGCCTCGTACGGCCCCACCCGACGCTGCGCGGGCGGGGGTGGTGGCAGATATTGGTCGCCGCCTCGGTCATCCGTCATCTGGCCTTCGGTCGTCACGACCGGGAGTATGTTGCGTCGGTCCCGGCGCGCCCAAACGGTCGCCGAATGGCGGGCACTGTCGAAGCAGCACACCACTTCGCCAACTCGCCTACCGTGGATCGGTTGCCACAGAGGCGAATTCGGCGGGGCGCGTCCTACCTGCGTCTGGTTGCCACTGGACCGCTTCACCCTGACGACGTGCCTCGTTCACCGAACGTTCGCCGTGCGCGAGGCGCGCTAGCCGCCGAGTGCCGTCGTCAGGACCGGCTGCAGCTCCGCGACCGAGTCCGTCGCGACGTACTGCCCGCCGGTGGTCGCCACGACCTGCTGCATGGCCTTGGCGTCGACGCGGTCGCCGATGCCGAGCACCACCACGCGGACCGGCCGCTTTGCGTCCTTCGCCTCGGACAGTCGCGTGGTGAGCTGGCCGAGGGTGAGGCCGTAGTCGTCCTCGTTGGGACCGTCGGCCACGACGATGAGGGTGTTCGCGTAGCCGGGCTTCCAGCGGCTCTTCGCGCGCTCGTACGCCGCTGCGATCGTGTCGTAGAGTCCGCTGCCTCCGCCGACGAACGAGTCGAGGCCGGCCACGGCGTCGTCGAGGGCGCCGAGGTTCTTGCTGACGCCGAGTCCGCCGTAGTCGGTGAGCTGACGGTAGTCGTCACCCCGGTCGCCGACGTGGAGCGAGTAGATCCACAGCGACGCGACAGTCGTCGTCGAGACGGCGGCCGCTGAGCGCACGGTGGCCTTCTGGAGGATCGCGAGGCGGGTGCCGCCGTCGGTGCGCTCGAGCATCGAGCCGGACACGTCGACGGCCATGAGGGCCTGCGTCTTCTTCGCCGCCGCGTTCCAGAGGGCCGCGGCTCGGTTGAGCCCGGCGCCCTCCGCGCGGCCTTCGACCCGGATCTCGCCGTAGAGGGGAGACGGAGCCGCGGGGTCACCATCCGACGTGCGGAACCCGCTGTCCTGCAGGATCTTTCGCGCCTCCAGGGACAGCAGATGCTCTTGGAGGGCTCTGACGAACGGCGCCTTCGTGGCATCCGTGGTGAGAGGCACCAATGAGTACTCGAGCGCCGGTGCGCCCTCGGCCGGAGCCACCGCAGCGAGGGCCTCGTCGGGGTGGACGGTGTTCCACGCGACGAGCTGGGCCTGGGACACGACCGCCCCGACGCGCCCGTCGGCCTGCGCGATGCCGTCGAGGCTGACGCTCCCCGTCGCGTGCGGGGCCGACGTCGTGGCGAGCGCGCGGAGCTTCGCCTCGGGCAGGGACGCCGACGCGACGCCGAGGGCGACCCGCGCGATCGCCGAGCGGTTCGGGTCGGGGATGCGCATCGGGACGGCGCCGCCGAGCAGGTCCGCCCAGCCGAGCCGGTTCGCCAGCGCTGCCGCGGACTGGTCCTTCATCGCGACGAGCACGGCGCTCGACGCAAAGGGCTCGCCGGGCTCGACCGTGGAGCGGGAGACCGCGTCGGCGCGCCTGACCCAGACGGATGAGTCGGTGATCCAGGCGTCGGGGCGTCCGGAACCGGCGAGCGAGCCCGCCACGGCGAAGGGCTCCTCGGCCTCGATCGTGTAGGCGGCGCACGGTCCGTCGGAGCGGGCCGCGAGGGCCTCCGCGGCTGCCGCAACGGCAGGAGCGATCGCCGGAGCGGCCGAGACGCGCACCTTGACGGGGTCACTGCACGACGTCGGCTGGGCTGCGCTCGTCGGCAGGGCGGTCGGCACCTCACGGTTGCCGACGTGGCGGAACGCGCCGTAGCCGAGACCCGCGGCCACGACAAGGGCCGCGAGAGACGCGACGACACGCGTTCGCCGCCGTCTGCGGGCACGCTGGCGCGTGGCCGCCTCGACGCGTGCGCGCGACTCGCGCAGGCTCTGCTCGTACGGTCCGATCCTGCGCCGCGGCGTGTCGACGTCCTCCGGACCCGGGCCCCCCGCCCCGGTCACCCTCTGCTCGATCCCACGGGGCGTATTGTCCGGGGAGCCTCAGTGGGTGTCCACTTCGCGGACACACCCGACATATCCGTCATCGACCGGATCGTCGGACGTGGGGCGCACCCACGGTCCTGCCGCGTCCGCCCAGACGCGGACGTCTCGCGTCGCGCTCAGGCGGACTGCTCGTGGCCGTGGTCCGTCCGCGCGGGGTCGTCGGCCGGGTCTTGCTCGCGTGTGGCCGCCTGACCGGTCGCACGCTCGAGGAACGCGGCGTCACGGGCGCTTCGGCCCAGGTCGTCGGTGAGCTCGGGGGCGCTGAGCGAGCGGGGCGAGGCCTCGAGCGGCTCGAGCGTAGGCGGGCGCTCGCTCGTGAGGTGCAGCTCGTGCATCCGTCGCGCCGTGACGAGCACCCGTGACTCGAGCGTGCCCACGAACTTGTTGTACTGCTCGACTGAACGCGCCAAGGACTGGCCCATCGTCGTGACGTGGCCGCCAAGTGTCGTGAGCCGGCTGTAGAGGTCCTGCCCGATGGCGAGCAGCTCGCGCGCGTTCTGCTCGAGGGCGTCCTGCTGCCAGATGGCCCCGATCGTGCGCAGCACGGCGAAGAGCGTGCCGGGAGAGGCGAGGACGACCTTGCGGGAGAGGGCGTGCTCGTAGAGGCCGGGGTCATCGGCGAGGGCCGTCGCGAGGATGGCCTCACCCGGGACGAAGCAGATGACCACCTCGGGGGAGCGGGTGAACGCCGTCCAGTACGCCTTCGCCGCCAGCGCCTCGACGTGCCGGCGCAGCGCCGTCGCGTGGGCGGCCAGCAGCTCGGCACGCTCGACCTCTGACACGGTGTCGCCGTGGGCCTGGAGGAAGTGGGCCATCGGCGCCTTGGAGTCGACCACGACGTGCCGCGAGCCGGGGAGGTTGATGACGGCGTCGGGGCGGACGGCCGCGCCGTGTCGGCTCACGCGTGTCACCTGCTCGTCGAAGTCACAGCGCGCGATGAGCCCCGAGAGCTCGAGGACGCGGCGCAGCTGGACCTCGCCCCAGGCACCACGGACCGTCGAGGCGTTGAGGGCGCTCGCGAGGGTGGCGGTCTCGGAGCGGAGCGACTCGGTGGACCGGCTCACCTCGGTGAGGCGCTCGCCGAGCTGGCCGAACTGTTGGGACCGGTCGCGCTCGAGCGCACCCACCTGACGCTCGACGCGGCCGATGGTGTCGCGCAACGGCGCCAGCAGGCTGGCCGTCGTGTCGTCGAGGTCGCGAGCGGACTCCAGGTCGAGCACACGCTCGCGCAGGACGTCGCGCTCGGCCTCCGCCGCTGCGGAGCGGGCCAGGAGGGACGAGCGGGCCGCGAGCCACGCGAGGGCAGCGCCGAGCAGACCTCCGACGACGAGGCCGACGAGCAGCGCGGTGGTGTCCATGCGCTCACCGTCCCAGACGCCGCCGACAGGAGCCGGGACCGACGCGCTTGCCCGGCGTCGGCCGCCGGCCCCGCCAGGGCCGCCTGCTGGAGTCCGCGACCCGTCAGCCGAGCTCGAAGTGCTGGTAGTCCTTGTACGTCCAGTAGCCACCCCAGATGCCGCCACGCGAGATGACCTGCTTGGTGATGGTCGACCAGCTCCAGATCATTCCGGGGTCGCGCAGGTTGCGGTTGATCCAGCGCAGGCCGTTCGGCGGGTACCAGACGCCGTTCGCGGCCTTGTACGGGTTGTGCATCGTGTTGACGTCGATGGCCGTGCCGTAGGAGTGCGGCGACATCCGGGTGCTGTTGCCGGTGACCCGACGGCAGTTGAACGCAGACGTGTTGTCGGCCTTCATCATCTCCTCGTCGTTGCCGTACCAGCGGTTCGGGTTGTCCATGCGCCGGATCTTGAACCCGGCCAGGTAGGCGGCCCGGAAGATGGCCGCGGTCTGGCCGACCTTGTCCCAGCGCACGATGAGCATGCCGCGCCTGATGATGCCGTCGTACCCGCGGAAGTTCATCTCGACGACGCGCAGCCTGCTCGGCCCGACCGGGCAGCCGGAACGCCACGTGTAGCGGACATCGGCGGCGGTGACCGGGCGCGCGGTCGCACGGATCGGGTCGGTCGTCGCGGCCACGGTGGCGACCGGGACGGCATCGACCGTGACAGGCGAGGGCGCAGCCGTTGGGCCGGGGCCGGTCGTGGGCGCCGCGACCGTGACGGTCAGGGCCGTGGTGAGGGCCGTGGCCAGGGCGGCCAGACCGATACCTCCGCGCCGGTGGGAAAAGCGCATGGATCCTCCTTCGTCGAGGTCCGGCGAGGGCGTGTCGGGTCCCGTGGCGCCGGGCGGCAAGGTGGTCGTCCGGTGATGACGAGTACCGGCACGGCCCGCGTGGGCCGTGTGCATACATCACGATTGTGCCGTTACATCACCTCTACAACGCTTCCACGACCCCGAAAGGTTGTCCCGGCGGACATCGCGTCGGGGTCGTCTGTTAGACCTTGACCGTGAGCGAGTACGACGACGCGACGCGGCTCGAAGCCGGCGACGACCCGACCCGACGGCGCGGAACGTTCCACGAGGAGTGGATGATCGGCAACGCCGTCAACGGTGGCCTCGTCATGACGGCCGCCCTGCGCGCGCTGGGCGAGCACCTGGCCGCCGACCCGACCGAGACGACCCAGCACGTCGACCCCGTGGTGCTGTCGGCGTACTTCATGACCGCGTCGCAGCCGGGGCCCTTCACCGTGACGACGGAGGTCATGCGCTGTGGCCGCAAGCTCTCGACCGGGCAGATGACGATCCACCAGCCGGGCGAGGACGGCCGGCCGGTCGAGCGGATGCGCGCCATCGGGTCCTTCGGCAACCTCACCGACCTCGACGTGCAGCGTCAGGCGAGCGCGCCCGACCTGCCCCCGCCGGAGCAGTGCGTGTCCGCCGAGCAGGCACCGCCGGACTTCCTCGCCCATGCGAAGTTCCTCGAGCGTGTCGACCTGCGGCTCGACCCGACGACGGCCGGCTGGGCCCTCGGCAAGCCCTCCATGCGCGGTGTGATGCGCGGCTGGCTTCGGCTGCGCGACGGGCGCGAGCCCGACACGACGATGCTGATGATGGCGCTCGACGCGCTGCCCCCCGTCGCGTTCGACCTCGGGCTCTTCGGCTGGACACCGACCCTCGAGTTCACCGGCCACGTCCGACGTCGCCCCGCGCCGGGCTGGCTACGGGTCTCGCTCTCCAGCGAGACGCTCGGTGGCGGGATGATGGAGGAGGACGCCATGATCTGGGACTCCGAGGGCAACCTCGTGGCCCAGTCCCGACAGCTCTGCGGCGTGCGCCAGCCACGTGCCTGACCGCGCGGCGTGCGCGGGCCGGCCACCCGGCATTCGGGCCGGCGTGGTCGGGAGCCTGCCCGAACGCCACTAAACTCTTGTCCTCGTGGCACTCACCATCGGAATCGTCGGTCTCCCCAACGTCGGCAAGTCGACGCTCTTCAACGCGCTGACCAAGAACAACGTGCTCGCCGCGAACTACCCGTTCGCCACCATCGAGCCCAACGTCGGCGTCGTGCCGCTGCCAGACCACCGCCTCGGCGCGCTCGCCGAGATCTTCGGCTCCGACAAGGTGCTCCCTGCGACGGTGAGCTTCGTCGACATCGCAGGCATCGTGCGTGGCGCGAGCGAGGGCGAAGGCCTCGGCAACAAGTTCCTGGCCAACATCCGCGAGGCGGATGCGATCTGCCAGGTGGTGCGCGCGTTCGAGGACGGCGACGTCGTCCACGTCGACGGCAAGGTCAGCCCGGCGAGCGACATCGAGACGATCCACACCGAGCTCATCCTCGCCGACCTGCAGACCCTCGAGAAGGCCGTGCCGCGGCTCGAGAAGGAGGCGCGGATCAACAAGGACAAGAAGGCCGCGCTCGAGCTCGCCCAGGCCGCGCAGAAGGTCCTCGAGGAGGGCCACACGTTGTATGCCGCCGGGCCGAGGGCCGGGGTCGACCTGGCCGAGGCGAAGTCGCTCGGTCTGCTGACGACCAAGCCGTTCATCTACGTCTTCAACCTCGACGAGGACCAGCTCGCCGACGCCGAGCTGCAGGAGTCGCTGCGCAACCTCGCGGCCCCGGCCGACGCCGTCTTCCTCAACGCGAAGCTCGAGATGGACCTCATGGAGATGGAGGCCGACGAGGCTCTCGAGCTGCTCCAGAGCTTCGGCGCCGAGGAGTCGGGCCTCGACCAGCTCGCCCGCACCGGCTTCCACACGCTCGGCCTGCAGACCTACCTCACGGCCGGCCCCAAGGAGTCGCGCGCGTGGACCATCGGCAAGGGCTGGACCGCGCCGCAGGCGGCCGGCGTCATCCACACCGACTTCCAGCGCGGCTTCATCAAGGCCGAGGTCGTCTCGTTCGACGATCTCGTCGCGGCCGGCTCCATGAACGCCGCCAAGGCTGCCGGCAAGGTCCGCATCGAGGGCAAGGACTACGTCATGGCCGACGGCGACGTCGTGGAGTTCCGCTTCAACGTGTAGACCTGCAGGTCGCCTGGGCCCGGGCTGACTCGCTCTGCGTCGCCAGAGACGTCCTGCGCCCGCGTCATCGACGGCCGCCGGTGGCGCGTTGAAACGTCTGGATGTTGTTGCTGAACCAGTCGCGTGACAGCTGGGCCACGCGCTCGAGGGCTCCGGGCTCGGTGAAGAGGTGCGTCGCTCCCGGAACCACCGCGAGCCGTGTCGGGCACTGCATCCGGGCCCGGGCCTGCTCGTTGAGCGTGATGACGGCGGGGTCGCGGCTGCCGACGATGAGCAGGGTCGGCGCGGTGACGCGGTCGAGCCACTCCATCGCCAGGTCGGGCCTCCCACCGCGCGAGACCACGGCGCCCACGCGGTCACCGGCGACGGCCGCCGCATACAGTGCTGCACCGGCGCCGGTGCTCGCCCCGAAGTAGCCGAGACCCGTGACGGTGTCCCGACGCTGCGCGAGGACCCAGTCGGTCGCCGCGAGAAGACGACGACCCAGCAGCGGGATGTCGAAGACCTTCGCGCGATCGGTCTCCTCGTCCGCGGTGAGCAGGTCGAGCAGCAGCGTGCCGAGGCCCACGTCGTGCAGCGAGGAGGCGACGAAGCGGTTGCGCGGGCTGTGCCGGCTGCTCCCGGACCCGTGTGCGAACAGGACCACTGCCTCCGCACCGGCCGGGACGGTCAGGTGCGCACCCAGGACCACCCCGTCGGCCACGACCTCGACGTCGGAGCCGGCGTCGGAGCCGACGTCGGACTCGACCGGGTGGTCGGCGGTGACGGGGTCCGCGGCCCCGGACGGCGCCCGGCGTCGGGCGTCCGCGAGCAGCCGAGCTGCCTCGGCATCCGTCGTCGGCCGGAAGTCGGCATAGTGCAGACCGACGGCACGGAAGTGAGGTGGCGTGTCGACCACCACGACCTCGTCGGCGTCCGCGAACCCCTTCGCCACCTTCGCGGCGGCGACGGGGACGGCGAGCACGACCCGGGACGCGCCGCGCGCCCGAGCGACCTGGCAGGCGACCCGCGCGGTGGCGCCGGTGGCCATGCCGTCGTCGACGATGACGACCGTACGGCCGGTCAGGTCGACGGGGGGCCGGCCGGCCCGGAGCCGTGCGGCCCGCGCGGCCAGGACCTGGCGCTCGCGCTGCTCGGCGGCCTGCACCTGCTGTTCGGTCACCCTCAACCGGCGGATGAGGGCACGGTCGAGCACGCGGGCCCCGCCTTCACCGATGGCGCCCATGGCGAGCTCCGGGTGCACGGGGACCCCCAGCTTGCGTACGGCGAGCACGTCGAGCGGTGCGCCGAGCGACGCCGCGACCTCGTGGGCCACCGGTACTCCGCCTCGGGGTAGGGCGAGTACCACGGGGTCGGCGTGGCGCAGGTGCTCGAGGCGTCGGGCCAGCTGCCGACCCGCGTCGCTGCGGTCCACGAACCTGGTCATGTCGATCACCTCTCCCGAGGTGTAGCGCGCCGGGCCGCGCGGGACAAGGCCCGAGGGTCTCGCGGTCGCGCCTCAGTTCGCCTCGTCGAGATCCACCGGGACGTCCGGGGCCTCGTTCCAGAAGCTGTCTCCGGCGTCCTGCAACCGCTCCTCGGCGTGCCGCATGTGGTCGCGCGCCGCAGCCGCGGCCGAGTCGGGGTCGCCCGACTCGATGGCGTCCATGATCGCGTGGTGCTCGCGGCGGACCTGCTGGATGAAGTCGTCGCGCCGGGCTTCGTTGGCTCGGGTCACCCGTATGCCGCTGCGCATCACCTCTCCGAGGTAGCGGACCGTGGCGACGAGATAGGGGTTGTCCGTCGCCTCCGCGACGGAGCGGTGGAAGGCGAGGTCCTCGTCGACACCGTCACGACCGGCCGCGGCCGCCTCGTCGATGGCGAGCAGGGCGCCGCGGATCCGGGTGATGTCGTCGGGTGTGACCCGGGTGGCTGCGAGGGCTGCGGCCTCGGCCTCGATCGCCCGGCGCACCTCGACGATGTGCACGACCTTGGTCCGGGTCTCTGAGGCTTCGAGCGAGAGGTCGAGAGGCTCCATCCGGGGCTTGATGACGAACACGCCGAGGCCCTGGCGCGGCTCGAGCAGGCCGGCCGTCCGAAGCTGGGACACGGCCTCGCGCACGACGGTGCGGCTCACTCCGAGCTGCTTGACGAGCTCGACCTCGGTCGGCAGCTTGTCACCGACGGCAAGCCGTCCGGAGCGGATCTCCTCGGTGAGCAGCCCGGCGACCTGGTCGGCCAACCGGACTGGGCCCCTCACCTTGGACAGCACCATCGCAGTCTAGCTGCGGTGCAGTGCGGTCTCGATGACTGTGAGCGTGCCCGGCGCCACGTCGTCGCGGTGGTCCGCGACGTACTGGAGCACGACGGACTCGAAGTCCGAGTCGGCATGCAGGCCAAGGGTCGAGGCCCGCGAGTTGTCGAAGTGCGACGGCCAGGACCCCACGATGGCCTCGACGGCAGGGTCGGGGGCGAAGGTCACGAGGTCGGCGACGTCGTCACCGGCCACGCGCCGCACGGTGCTCATGATCTCGGCGACCGTGACGGTGAGTGCAGGCAGGTTGACCGGAAGCCGGCCCGTGAGCTCGCCGGGGCGGCTGCCTCGCGGCGCCTCGGCAACTCGGAGGATGCCCTCGACCGTCGCTCGTGGAGACGCCAGGGCGACCCGTAGCTGTGGGCTCACCGGGCACGTTGCCGGGATGCCGGCCAGCGGTTCGCGGACGATGCCGGACAGGAAGCCGGAGGCGGCGGCGTTCGGCCGGCCGGGTCGCACGGCGACCGTCATCAGCCGGGCGACCCGGCCGTCGATGAAGCCCTTGCGCGTGTAGTCGGCGATGAGCTGCTCGCACACGTACTTCTGCGTGCCGTAGCTCGACTGCGGTGTGGGCAGGGTCGCCTCGGTGACGGGTGAGCGGAGGGGCAGGGCGGCATCCGAGCCGTAGACGGCGACGCTGCTCGAGAAGACGACGAGGGGAACCGGGCCCGCGGCCTCGCCCTGACGGCGGGCCGCGGCCAGGAGCGCGGACGTCGTCTCGAGGTTGGCGCGCATGCCGAGGTCGAAGTCGGCCTCTGCCTCTGCCGAGACGGCCGAGGCGAGGTGAAAGACGGCGTCGACCGGCTCGGCGAACACCTCGTCGAGCGAGTCGAGCAGGTCGCCCTCGACGACGCTGACGCGTCGGTCCAGCGTCACGGGCAGGCCATCGCGCACGAAGCGGTCGGCCAGCACCAGGCCGGTCAGCGGCCGGCCGCGGAAGCTCCCGCGCCGGAGCAGCTCGGCTGCGAGCTGCACACCGACGAAGCCGAAGCCGCCGGTGATGACGATCCTCATGCCGACGCCCCCTGCCAGGCGGCGAGCCAGCCGAGGCCTTCGCTCGTGCCGCCTCTCGGTCGGTACTCGCAGCCGACCCACCCGTCGTGGCCCACGTCGTCGACGACGTGGAACAGATGCGCCACGTCGAGCTCTCCGGAGTCGGGCTCGTTGCGGTCGGGCACACCGGCCACCTGCAGGTGCCCGACGCGGCCGGTGGGCAGGTCACGCCGGAGCGTGGTGGTCAGGTCGCCCTCGGTGATCTGGCAGTGGTAGAGGTCGAGCTGCACCTTGAGGTTCGGCGCGCCGACGCGCTGGACGAGCTCGTGGGCCTCGCCCTGACGCGAGATGAGGTAGCCGGGCATGTCACGCTGGTTGATCGGCTCGACGAGCACGTCCAGCTCGGCCTGGGCGGCGTGCGCGGCCGCCCAGGCGAGATTCGTCTCGTAGAGGTGCCGGCGCTGGTGGCGGTCGGCGACATCTGCGCCGGGCGGTACGAGCCCCGCCATGACGTGCACGCGCGGGCAGGCAAGGGTTGCCGCGTACTCGAGCGCGACGGCGAAACCGCTCCGGAACTCGGCCTCCCGACCGGGGAGCGACGCGATCCCGCGCTCCCCGGCCGCCCAGTCACCCGGGGGAGCGTTGAAGAGCACCTGCTCGAGCCCGTTCTCCTCGAGGCGCCGGCGCAGCTCGGCTACGGGGTGCTCGTACGGGAAGAGGTACTCGACCCCGGTGAAGCCGTCGGCTGCTGCGGCGGCGAACCGGTCGAGGAAGTCGTGCTCCACGTACATCATCGACAGGTTGGCGGCGAATCTGGGCACTGCTGCTCCTTCGTGCGGAGGCGGTCGTCGATGGGGCGGGACGTCAGCGGTTGACGAGGCTCTTGCGGGTGGTGAGGACGGCCGCGGCGCCGATCGCGAGCACGACCGCGAGGACGTACATCGGCAGGTGGATCGAGCCTGTGGCGTCCTTGATCGAGCCGATCATGTACGGGCTGACGAAGCCGGCCAGGTTGCCCACCGAGTTGATGACCGCGATGCCCGCGGCGGCGGCCGCGCCGCCGAGGAACGACGTCGGCAGCGACCAGAACAACGGCGCGCACGTCAGCACGCCCGCGGCGGCCACGGACAGGGCGACGAGCGACAGGATGGTCGAGCCGCTCCACAGCGCGGTGAGGCAGAAGCCCACCGTGCCCAGCAGAGCGGGGATCACCAGGTGCCAGCGACGTTCGCGCCGCTTGTCGGCGGACCAGCCGAACGCGTTCATCGCCACGAGCGCGACGACGTACGGGATGGCGCTCAGCACGCCGATCGTCAGGGCGTTGTCGATGCCCGTCGACTTGACGAACGTCGGCATCCAGAAGGTCAGGGCGTACTGGCCCATGACGAAGCAGAAGTAGATGCCGCACATGAGCCAGACCTTGGGGTCCTTGAAGGCCGCCCACACCGGGCCGTGGTTCTCCTTGTGGGCGCTGTCCTCGCGGATGGCGCGCTCGATGACCTGCTTCTCCGACTCGTCGAGCCACGTCGCGCTGCGGACGCTGTTGTCGAGGTAGAAGAGCGTGACGACGCCGATGATGAGCGCGGGGACCGCCTCGATGACGAACATCCACTGCCAGCCCTCGAGGCCGCTGAGGCCGTCGAACGTGTTCATGATCCAGCCCGACAGCGGGTTGCCGAAGATACCGGCGACGGGGATGGCCGACATGAACATCGCGATGACCTTCGCGCGACGCTGCGACGGGAACCAGTAGGTGCAGTAGAGGATGACGCCGGGGTAGAAGCCGGCCTCGGCGACGCCCAGCAGGAACCGCAGGACGTAGAACGTCGCCTCGCTGTTGACGAACATGAAGGCACCGGACACCAGGCCCCACGTGATCATGATGCGGGCGATCCAGATCTTCGCGCCGACCTTCTGGAGCAGGACGTTCGAGGGCACCTCGAAGATGAAGTAGCCGATGAAGAAGAGGCCCGCGCCGAGGCCGAAGGCCGCCTCGCTGAAGCCGAGGTCGGATGACATCTGCAGCTTGGCGAAGCCCACGTTGACGCGGTCGAGGTAGGAGACGACGTAGCAGAGCATGAGGAACGGGACGATCCGAAGGACGACCTTGCGGAACACCACGTTCTCGCGTTGCTGGTCGACCGCTGTGGGGGGAGGGGAGACGGACGTGGACATTGCGACCTCCTTGTCGCTCAGGATGCCTGAGGTGGTGGGACGAGCTGTGCTGGTTGCTGCAGGCGGTGCTGGGTGTGCTGGTGGTGCGGAACTTTCTCGCGCGTCGAG
The DNA here is from genome assembly GCF_042666095.1 of Terrabacter sp. GCM10028922. Taxonomy (NCBI): domain Bacteria; kingdom Bacillati; phylum Actinomycetota; class Actinomycetes; order Micrococcales; family Intrasporangiaceae; genus Terrabacter; species Terrabacter sp. GCM10028922. The sequence goes on from NZ_JBHTFG010000007.1 coordinate 21,671, forward strand.
ACGGTCGTTCGTCAGACGCAGGTCACCACGTGGCGCCGAAGGTGTCCTTCAGCTCCTGGATGGCGTGGGGCGGGAGCGGCTCGGGTCGGCGGTCGGTGAGGAGCCACAGCCGCGCGGTCTCCTCGAGCTCCTCGAGCACCGCCATGGCGGCGTCGGCGGTCGGGCCCCAGACGACGGGCCCGAGGCGCTCGAGCATGACGGCGCGGATCGGGGTGCCGCGCCCAGCGGCATCCGCGATCGCCTGCTCGACGAGGTCGACGACCGCGGGGTGCCCGGGGCGGTGGTAGGGGATGAGCGGCACGTGGCCGACCTTCATGACGTAGTACGGCGTGAGTGGCGGCAGGATGTCGCCCGGCTGGTAGACGCCCGAGAGGGTCAGCGCCACGAGGTGCGTCGAGTGCGTGTGGATGAGGAACCCGGCCTCGGCCGAGCCGGCGTAGATGCTTCGGTGCAGGGCGAGGGTCTTGCTCGCCCGGTCTCCCGAGCGCTGCTGGCCGTCGGGTGCGACGACGGAGATCCGCTCGGCCTCGAGGAAGCCGAGCGTCGCATCGGTCGGGGTGATGAGCACGTCGTCGCCGGCGCGGGTGCTGAGGTTGCCGGCGCTCGCGTGCACGTAGCCGCGGCTGTGCAGGCTCCGGCCCACCCGCACGATCTCTGCGCGGGCGGTGGCGACCGCGCCGGCGCTGCCGATGGGCGAGCTTGTCGCTGTGGCGGTCTCGTCGACGGCGTGGCTGGTCATGACGTGCTCCCCTCGAGAGCGGCGAGTGCCTTCGTGAAGAAGTCGGGGGTGCCGAAGTTGCCCGACTTGAGGGTGACGTGCAGCGTCTCGCCGCCCGGCAGGGGCGCCGCGCACCAGGGAACGCCGGGGTCGATCTGCCCCCCGATGCGCAGCCGGTCGACGCCGAGCGCCTGCACCACCGCGCCGGACGTCTCTCCGCCGGCGACGACGAGCTGGCGCACGCCGCGCTCGACGAGCCCACGGGCGATGCCGGCGAGGGTCTGCTCGACGAGCTCGCCGGCCTCGGCAGCGCCGAGTCGGCCCTGCACCGAGCGGACGGCATCCGGCTGTTCGGTGGAGTAGACGAGCACGGGCCCGGAGCCGAGGTGGGCGTCGGCGTAGTCGAGCGCCGCGCCGATGACGTCCTCACCGGCGGCGATGCGCAGGGGGTCGACGGTGTAGGCGGGGAGCCCGCGGCCGAGGTAGTCGACCACCTGGCCGTTCGTCGCGACCGACACCGACCCCGAGACCACGGCCTGCCGGCCTGTGGCCGGAGGCAGGGTCGCAGCCTCCTCGGACGGTGCGATGCCCCAGTTCGCCGGCAGGCCGATGGCGACGCCCGAACCGGCCGTCACGAGTGGCAGGCCCGCGAGGGCCTCCCCGAGCCGCAGAAGGTCGTCGTTGCTGACGGCGTCGACGACGGCGATGCCGACGCCGGTGGCGCGCAGCTGCTCGATGCGGGCCCGAACCGCCTCGGGCCCGTCGGCGACGACCCGGTGGTCGATGAGTGCCACCTGGCAAGAGCACTGCGCCGCAAGGACGTTCACAAGGTTCGAGTCCGTCATCGGGGTGAGCGGATGGTGCCGCATGCCGCTGCGCTCGAGCAGCACGTCACCGACGAAGAGGTGGCCCTTGAACACGGTGCGTCCGTTGTCCGGGAACGCCGGCGTGGCCACGGTGAAGTCGGTTTCGAGCGCCGCCATGAGCGCCTCGGTGACGGGCCCGATGTTGCCGGCCGCCGTGGAGTCGAAGGTCGAGCAGTACTTGAAGTAGATCTGCTCGGCACCGGCCGTGCGGAGCCAGTCGAGGGCCTCCAGCGAGAGCGCGACCGCCTCGGCGGCCGGCACCGTGCGCGACTTCAGCGCGATGACGACGGCGTCGGCGTCCGCGATGTCGGCGGCTGACCCGTCGGGGGTGCCGATGGTCTGCACCACCCGCATGCCTGCGCGCACGAGGTTGTTCGCGAGGTCGGTGGCGCCCGTGAAGTCGTCGGCGATGCAGCCGAGTCGGACCGACATGTCAGGCACCCAGGCCGTCGACGGTGTCGGCGTCCACGACGGGCGTCGGCAGCTCGATGCCGGGGAAGATCTTGATCACGGCGCTGTCGTCCTCGCGGCCGAGGCCCGCGGCCGAGGCCTGGAGGAACATCTGGTGCGCGGCGGCAGCAAGCGGCAGCGGTGAACGGGTCGGCCCGGCGGCGTCGAGAACGAGGCCGAGGTCCTTGACGAAGATGTCGACGGCTGAGAGGGGCGTGTAGTCGCCGGCGAGCACGTGCGCCATCCGGTTCTCGAACATCCACGAGGTGCCGGCGCTGTGCGTGATGACCTCGTAGAGGTCGTCGGCGGCGACGCCCGCCTTGATGCCGAGCGCCATGGCCTCGGCGGCCGCAGCGATGTGGACGCCTGCGAGCAGCTGGTTCACGATCTTGACCTTGGATCCGTTGCCGGCGCGGTCGCCGAGCCGGTAGACGGTGCCGCTCATCGCGTCGAGCACCGGCGCCGCCACGGCGTATGCCGCGGCCGAACCCGACGTCATCATCGTCAGCTCGCCCGCGGCCGACTTGACCGCGCCGCCGGAGATGGGAGCGTCGAGGTAGAGGATGCCGCGCTCGGCGAGGCGCTCCTCGAGGGCCACGGACCAGCTCGGGTCGACCGTCGAGCACATGACGAAGACGGAACCTTCGCGCAGGCGGTCGGCCGCGCCGTCGGCGCCGAAGAGGACGTCCTCGACCTGGGCCGCGTTGACGACGACGCTGACGAGCACGTCCACGGTCGTCGCGAGCTCGGCGGGGGAGGAGTGCGCCGTGCCGCCCTCACGGGCGAACGCGCGGGCGACCTCGGGGCGCACGTCGAAGACAGCGACGGGATAGCCCGCGCGTCTCACCGACGCCGCCATGCCGGAGCCCATGGCCCCGAGGCCGATGACCCCCACCCGGGTCTGCGTCGTCCTTGTCGCATCCTGCATGTCGCGCGCTCCGTCTCCATCGACTTCATGGCCCGATCGCTCGGGTTATTGGGTCATAGTATGACCTGACGACTGCGGGTGTCGCACTGTGATCTACATCACATAGGAGTACGTGACGATCCGGACGTGGGGCGTAGCCTCTTTCCTGCGCGGGCGGCCGCATTCACCCCGCCGTGGCTGGATGGTTGCGGCGATGAGCCTCTCGAGCCCGCAGGATTCCCGCCACGGTTCCGATGCCGGTGGTCTGGGTGATCCGCGACGAGCTGGCGGCACCCAGCGGTGACGGCGTTTCGTCAGGCGACGAGGGTGGGGCCGTCGGGTGTTGCGGACATGTCGCCCGTCAGCACTCGGTCGCCGAAGTCGGGGCGGACCGGCGTGTAGTCGCCCGACAGGAGCGGGGAGGAGATCATGAGGTCCGCGCTGGCCACGTTGCACGCGACGGCGGTGTTCCAGACGGCGGCCACGCGCAGCAGTGCCTTGACGTCGGGGTCGTGCGGCTGTGGCTCGAGCGGGTCCCAGAAGAAGACGAGCAGGTCGATCGTGCCCTCGGCGATGCGTGCACCGATCTGCTGGTCGCCGCCGACGGGTCCGCTGAGCAGTCGCGTGACGGGGAGGCCGAGCTCGTACTGCAGGAGCGTTCCCGTGGTGCCCGTCGCGAAGAGCCGGTGCCTGGCGAGCGTCTCGCTGTTGAACGCGGCCCAGCGGAGCAGCTCGGGCTTCTTGTTGTCATGGGCCACGAGGGCAATCCCTCGCTCGGTCGTCTCCATGGTGCTGCCCTTCGGGTCGGGGCCTGGTGACCCCACGGTGCCCGACGGACGTGTCCGGCCGGTTGCGCCGATGTGAGCGACACGTTGCGGTCGTCGGGTGCGCCGTGGGCGCACCGGGCCGGCGTTGAAGGCGAGTGCCCCGGCTAGGGTCTGGACCATGAGCGACGTGACGATCCTGCACAACCAGAGCTGCTCCACCTCCCGTGCGGCCATGGAGCGCATCGGCGAGGCGGAGGTGTCTGCGGACGTCGTCGACTACCTGCGCCACCCGCTCGACGCGGCCCAGCTCGAGGACCTGCTCGACAAGCTCGAGGACGCCCCGACCCACCTGGTGCGCCGTGACACCCACTTCCGCGAGCTCGGCCTGACCGACGCGGACGTCGAGACGCGCGAGCAGGTCGTCGCGGTCCTGACGCAGCATCCCAGGCTCCTGCAGCGCCCGGTGGTGGTCCGCGGCGACCGCGCGATCATCGGACGGCCCAAGGAGCGGGTCGCCGCCTTCCTCGCGGAGTGACCCGCTGGCGGTGACGCCGCCTCACGCCGCCGGCGGGAGGAGGACGCCGAACCCCGCAACCGCGAGCCGCAGCAGCACCTGCCCCGGCGCGAGCAGGTCGGCGATCCGTGCGGCGCTGAGCACCTCGAGCTCGGCGAGCCGGACGGCATACGCCTCGGGACCGGCGATGCGGGCGTGCTGGAGCTCGATCGTGTTGTGCCACACCTTGTTCCGCGCCTCGCGGAGGAAGCGCGCCGAGGCGCGGTGGTTGAGCGGGGTCAGCAGACGGTCGACGATGCTCCGCGCCGACTGCGCGGCCAGCTCGTCGTCCTCAGCGGCGACCCTGCCGGCCAGCACGGCGTCGATGCGCTCGTGGTCGCGGCGCCGCTTGTCGACCACCCGCGGATCGGCGAACTCCTCGTCACTGATGACGCCGAGCAGGGCCTGGGGCAGGTCGTAGTTGATGTGCGCGTTGATGCCGAGGAGCACCTGGCGCAGGGGCGGCAGGTCCGGCGGCGCGGCGAACGCGAGCCGCCACGGACGAGGCGCCGGCCGCGCGGGGTCGGCGGCGAGATCTGCGTCGAGGGCGTCGAGGTAGAGGTCGGCGAAGACGACGTCCCAGGCCGCGACCCACGCGGGATCCTCGAAGGCGGCACTCTCGACCGCGCTCGCCACGGCGCGGGTGGTGCGCAGGTAGGTCGCGAGGAACGTACGACGCGCCGCCAGGTGCGCGGGCATGGCGTCGAGAAGCACCGTCATCCGGTCGACGACGTCGGAGATCCTCCGTCCGTCCACGCTCTCGGTCATCGTCGCGATCTCCTCACCACCATGCTGCTCGGCTCCCATTCTGGGGCGGGAGTCGCACGGCGTCAGTCGAATCCGGCCGTCGTGACGCGAGGCGCCTGGTCGAGGAGGCCAGACAGGAGCACGGACGCAGCTGACGCGGTCCTTCAGCGCGGTCGAGGTCGGGAACCACGAGACCGACGCCCACCGCATCCGCAGGTGCCGGTAACGCCGCGGCCCTCTCGTCCGATGAGACGTGCAGAGGAGGCGCCACCCGGACCCGATCGGGTGGCGCCTCTCTCCTGTCACCGGCCGGGTCGCCTCACTGCAGCAGGTGACCCATGACGGCACCCATCAGTGCGGTGCGCTTGGCCGCGGACGTCACTCCCTCCAGCCCGAAGCCGAGGATCACGGTGTCGGGGGTCGTGACCGAGTTGCCGACCTTGAACCCGCTGGCGTCCGTACGTATCCACGTGTTGGCGTTGGCGGCGCTACCTGCGGGAGCCGGCCCGGCGACCCATCCTCCGAGGTCCGTCGCGAATGACTCCGTCGTCCCGTTCGGGTACGTGATGTCGTCGACGAAGGCGCCGACGCCCTGCACGGCCCAGTCACTGGCGTACGCGATCGAGATCTCGACCGTCCTGCCCTGCCACGCGGACAGGTCGACGTTCCACTGCACCCAGCCACCCGAGCTGCCGGACGCGGCGTTCCACGACCCCGTCGTACCGGTGGACGTGCAGGTGTCGTCCGCGGGCTCGGGGTTGTCGGTGAACGTCTGGTAGTGCGCCAGGTGCGGGTGCAGGTCCTGCCACCCCTCGGGGCAGCTGTCGCCCGTCGCGGTGGTCGTGTGACCGTTGAGGTCAGGCAGGGTGGTCCAGTCGTCGCCGCCCGGAGTGCGGGCCTCGACGAACACGTGGTCCCAGGCCTGCTCGGTGTCGTACGACGTCCAGAACGAGAGGGAACCTCCGCCGGCGGGCACCGCCACCTGCCGCGTCAGCCGCTTGTACGTCACGTCCGCGACCTGCGAATAGACGTACTGCGTGCCGGTGTGCGGCTCGAAGGGGCCGCCCGGCTTCACCCAGCGTGACGACGGCCAGCTCTCGAACTGCGGGAAGTCGGACACAGGCAGGATCGCGCTCGTCGCGAGGAACGACGCCGTGATGTCCTGGTTCTTCGCGCTCTGGCCACCGTTGAGTCCCCACGTCAACCCGGTGAACGGGGTGTCGATGCCGACCGAGTCGAAGGCACGGCCGCGCGCGTCGAGGCCGTCTTCGGAGACCACGAGGAAGGCGCCGAAGGAGTACTGCAGCACGTCGTTCGTCCCGTCACCCGACCCCGAGAGGAACAGGCAGCGGCGCGGATCCACCGAGGGAGCAGGCACCGTGTCGCACTGGATCTCGCCCTGTGGGTCGTAGAGCTGCTCGGTCACGCTGCTGGCGTACTGCTGACCAGCGAAGTCGCCGGCATACATCACGGTGCCACCCTCGTTGAGGTACGCGCGCAGCTCGAGCAGCTCGTCCAGGGCCAGACGGTCGGCGTTTCCGGGACCCCACCCGGCGCGCCGCGTGATGACGTCGTCACCGGTCTCCATCACGACGGTGTCGTAGTGGCTCAGCACTCCGAGCGCGTCGGGTGCGGTGCGTCCACGGGCGTCGATGTCGTAGACGTCCGAGGCGATGCCGTTCGCGGTGAGCGCCGCGGTGTAGTAGCTCGCGTAGTGCGGGCCGTTGGTGTTCTGCACCGGCGATGCGCCGGTGTAGTCCTCTGCCGCGACGACGAGCACCCGGTCACTGCTCTCGGAGACGGCTCGGTACGTGAACGACGGACTGACCTCGCCGCCACCCTCGAACCACACCTGGACCGAGTCACCGGGACTGGTGCCCTTCACCTGTCCACGCATCTGGTGGTAGTACACCGACGCCGGTGTGGAGGTCTCGCCGCCTGCCCATTCCGCGGTGGGGGCCGACTTCACCGGGCCTCCGTTGATGCGGTACTTCGCGGTCACGGCTCCGAGGCTTCGCTTGGCGTTGACGGCCACGGGTTGGGGATCCCCGTAGGAGTAGGCGAAGCTCAGCTGCGTGCCGGGAACCCCGCGCTTGTACGGGTCGGCACTGTCGATGTAGAAGGGCTCGGTGTCGAGTCCGACGACGGACACCGGATCGTCCGGGTCGAGCGCCGATCGCGCCACGGAGTCGGCGAACGGCAGGTTGCGGAGGAACTCCTCCTGCACGAGGGCGTCGTCGTCGGGGAAGACGAACCCGCAGCCCGCGCAGCCCTCCGAGAGCTCCGGCGTCCACGCGAGGGCGTCGGTCACGGCGTGCGCGTAGTCCGTCGTCTCGCCGTTCGTGACGTAGAGGACGTCCGAGCTCAGGCCGGGGTGGAAGTCCTCGATGGCCGGCTTGTCGAGGTTGCCGGACATGGCGTAGTAGATCGGGTCGTCCGCTGTCGGTGTGGCGATCTGCCAGCCCTCGGGATAGAGCAGCCACTGGCCGGCGGAGTGCCAGTTGACCTGGAAGGCGAATCCGATCCGGTCGAGCAGGCCCTTGAGCGCCGCCGTCTCGGGCTCGGACACGGGGCCGGTGCCGCGGTAGGTCTCGCTCGACGTGATGTCGGACGAGCCCTCGTTGTCATAGCCCCAGTGGTTCGGCCAGTTGCGGTTGGGGTCGACACCGTCGCCGACCGTGATCTGGCCGTCACCGTTGTTGTCTCGCAACGTCTTTCGCCACAGGCGCTCGTGCTCGAACGTGTACTGGTAGCCGTCGGGGTTGGCGACCAGGACGAACCACAGCTCGGTGGTCTGCAGCAGGGCCTTGACCCCGGGGTCGTTGGCCCTCCACTTGTCGATGTACCACTTCATGAGTCGGCGGTTGACCTCGGTCGAGATCCACTCGCGGGCGTGCTGCGTCGAGCTGTAGAGCACGGCCGGTCGGCTGCCGTCGGCCTGGCCCGGTGCGCCCTGGGTCAGCTTGACGGCGAGGATCTCGCGGCCCTGGACCGAGGTGCCGAGCTTGACGAGCTTGGCGACGGATGAGTTGGCGGCGGCGGCAGCGTACATCTGGTCGCGGATGCCACCGGCCTCGTCGTACGAGCGCCAGACGGTGAAGCCGTTCACGGCCTGCTGGGCGGCGAACTCCCGGACGGTCTTGCCGCCCTTGACTCTCGTGAGCTGCGGGTTGATCCCGAGCTTGCGCATGTCGTCTCGCTGACCCGGTGTCAGGTACAGCTGGACCTGGTCCTTGGCGCGCCCCTGTTCGCTGAGGTCGTGACCGAGCTTCGCGAGCTGGCTGCGCTGTTCGGCTGTCACGGTCGCGGTGTACGCGTCGATGTGGCCTCGGTCCACCGGCCCCGCGCTGGGCGCGGCCTGGGACGGAACTGCCACAAGGAGGGCCGCGACGACTGCGGTCGCGGCAACGGCGATGGAGATCGCCCGTGGAGTTCTCATTGACGTCCTCGATGTGAGTTGCGTGTGAGGTGGATCACAACACGGTCCCACCGGGTCGTGAGGTCGGCAATGGTCCGTCGGGACCGGCGTGGGACAAGGGTGCCCATCTGTGGTGGCGTGTCCCGACTGTTCGGTTTCTCCCCACGGCGCCATCGCCCAGGGCGTTGTCCGAGGCGGTGTGCGAACCGGTGTGAGAACCGGTTCATGAACCGACGTGTAACGCGGAGGCCGCCTCCGCCGATGGTGCAGGTGAAGAGGCGCCACTCGAACCCCCGAGCGAGTGGCGCCTCTCCTTGCGTCCGGGTCGGGACCGCGAAGGAGCGTCCTCAGCCCGTGCGGTCGGTGGCCGTGCCGCGACGGTCGCGACCGCCAGGCCGACCGCCTCGTCGGAGAGCGCGATGCCCTCGACGAGCAGCGCGTCCAGGACCATTCCGTGCCCGCCTCCACGCAGGCGCGCTACGTCACTGTTGCGTGGGGAGGAGCAGTGACGGAGCCGCGCGAGGTCGGCGGGACCGCGTCCAGGACGGCGCCGGCTCGGCCCCGAGAGTCAGATGGCGCAGCCGTCGGGGCCGCACGCAGCGGCGTCTTGTCCGGCGCCGGTGGCGCCAGCGCCACCGGGGGTCGCGCCCGCCTGGACCATGACGAGCGGGTGCGACGCGCGCCAGGCCTGCTCGAGAGCCTGGGCGAACAGCTCCGTGGGCTGGGCGCCGGAGACGCCGTACTTCTCGTCGAGGACGAAGAAGGGCACGCCGCGGATGCCGAGCTGGTGGGCGGCACTGATGTCGGCGCCGACGGCGTCACGCCACGTGTGTGCGTCGAGGTCACGCCTGATCTCGTCCGCGTCGAGACCGGCCTCGGTACCGATGCGGACGAGGACGTCGCGGTCGCCGATGTCCTCACCGTGCTCGAAGTGCGCCGAGAGCAACGCCTCCTTGACGGCATCTCCGGCACCGCGCGCCTTGGCGAGGTGGAGCAGCTCGTGGCCGGCGAAGCTGTTGGCCACGACGACGGAGCCGAAGTCGTAGCGCAGGCCCTCGTCGGCGGCGATGGCCGTCACCTGGTCGAACATCTGGCTCACCTGCGTGCGCGACATGCCCTTGCGCTGCACGAGGTAGTCGAGCTCGGTGCCGTCGTGGTGGTCGGGAAGCGTGGGGTCGAGCTGGTAGCTGCGCCAGTGCACCTCGACGTCGTCACGATGCGGGAACGCGTCGAGCGCCTTCTCGAAACGGCGCTTGCCGATGTAGCACCAGGGGCACGCGATGTCAGACCAGATCTCGACCTTCATGCAACGCTCAACCATCCCGGTCAGCGTTTGCTTCCCCGGCGCGGGCCGGGCTTCAGGGGCGCGGGTTCGGTCGGTCGCCGTATGCCGTGTCGTCGGCGGGGGCCCCGGCGCCCGCAGTGGGAGCGTCGTCGGGCACGACGTCGCCGAGCGGCGCGTCCGGCTGGGGCGGGGGCACGTCGAGGTTCTCGGGGAAGTGACAGGCGACCTGGTGCCGCGGCGCCAGCTCCACGAGCGGGGGCTCCTGCGTCTTGCAGATCTCCTGCGCCTTCCAGCACCGTGTGTGGAAACGGCACGCGGGCGGCGGGTTGACCGGGCTCGGGACGTCGCCCTCGAGCCGGATGCGCTCGCGCTTCGTGCGCCGCTGCGTGTCGGGGATCGGTACGGCCGAGAGGAGCGCGGTCGTGTACGGGTGCATCGGCCGGGTGTAGAGCTCGTCCCGGTCGGCGATCTCGACGAGCTTGCCGAGGTACATGACGGCCACCCGGTCGGACATGTGCCGCACGACCGACAGGTCGTGGGCGATGACGACGTAGGTCAGTCCGAGCTCGTCCTGGAGGTCCTCCAGCAGGTTGATCACCTGGGCCTGGATCGACACGTCGAGGGCAGAGACCGGCTCGTCGGCGACGATGAGCTTCGGCTTGAGTGCGAGCGACCGGGCGATGCCGATGCGCTGACGCTGGCCGCCCGAGAACTCGTGGGGGTAGCGGTTGTAGTGCTCGGGGTTGAGCCCGACGAGCTCCAGCACGTCCTGGACCTCGCGCTTGATGCCCTTCTCGGTCTTGATGTTCTGCAGGCGGTAGGGCGCCCCGACGATGGTGCCGACGGTGTGCCTCGGGTTGAGCGAGCCGTACGGGTCCTGGAAGATCATCTGGACGTCGCGACGCAACGGACGCAGCTTCCCGGCGGACCAGTGCGTGATGTCCTCGCCCTCGAGCAGGATCGAGCCGGCGGTCGGCTCGAGCAGCCGCGTCAGCATGCGACCGGTCGTCGTCTTGCCGCATCCCGACTCGCCGACGAGCGAGAGCGTCTCGCCGCGGGTCACGTCGAAGGTCAGGCCGTCGACGGCCTGGACCGCGCCGACCTGGCGCTGGAGCAGGCCCCGGCGGATCGGGAAGTGCTTCGTCAGGTCGGTGACCTGCAGCAGCGACTCGCCCAGGTGCTTCGACGCGGTCGGCGTCACGCGGGTGGTGGTCACGATGGGGCTCCTGTGCTGAGGTCTCGCGAGGCTCGACCGGACGGGGCGGCGTGGACGGACGGGATGCCTGTCACAGCGTCGGCCTGATGTCGTTCTCCCAGATGGTCCTGCGGTCCGCCTCGGTGAGGTGGCAGGCCGAGTAGTGGCCCGGAACCGTCTCGGCGAAGGGCGGACGCTGCGACTGGCTCAGGCCGTGGTTGCGGTCGCGGTACGCGCACCGGGGGTGGAACGGGCAGCCGGACGGCACGTTGATCAGGCTCGGCGGGGTGCCGACGATCGGCCGCAGGCGCTCCGTGCGCACCCGGTCGAGGCGGGGCATCGAGCTGAGCAGGCCCCACGTGTACGGGTGCTGCGGCCTCTCGAAGACGTCCTCGGCACGGGAGTACTCCACGGACCGGCCGGCATACATCACCATGATGTCGTCGGAGAGCTCGGCGACGACGCCCAGGTCGTGCGTGATGATGACGACCGCGGAGTTGAACTCGTGCTGCAGGTCACGGATGAGGTCGAGGATCTGCGCCTGCACCGTGACGTCGAGCGCGGTCGTCGGCTCGTCGGCGATGAGCAGGTCGGGGTCGCACGAGAGGGCCATGGCGATCATCGCGCGCTGGCGCATGCCGCCCGAGAACTGGTGCGGGTAGTCGTCGATGCGGCTGTTCGCCTGGGGGATGCCGACGCGGTCGAGCATGCTGATCGCGTGCTTCCTCGCGACGGACGTGCTGACGCGGTGGTGGACCTTGTAGGCCTCGATGATCTGGTGGCCCACCGTGTAGAACGGGTGCATCGCCGAGAGCGGGTCCTGGAAGATCATCGCCATGCGCTTGCCGCGCAACGAGCGCACCGACTCGGGGCTCGCGCCGATGAGCTCCTCGCCGCCGAGCCGGATCGACCCGGTCATCCGGACGGTGCCCGGCTTGTGCAGGCCCATGATCGACATGCTCGTCACGCTCTTGCCCGAGCCGGACTCGCCGACGATCCCGAGGGTCTTGCCACGCGCGAGGTCGAACGAGAGGCCGTCGACCGACTTGACGATGCCGTCGTCGGTGGGGAAGTGGACCCGGAGGTCGCGTACGGACAGGAACGCGTCGGGCGCCGGTGCGCCGAGCCCGCCGATGCCGTCGAGGGCGTTGACGGACGCCGTGTCGCCCTTGCGGCGTCGGGGCTTGGCAGGCGCGTCGGCGGGCGAGCCGGCGGGCCCGGCGGCGGGCGGCTGCGTTGACTGGGTCATGAGGTGCGGACTCTCGGGTCGACGACGGCGTACAGGAGGTCAACGACGAGGTTGGCCACGATGATGAAGATGGCTCCGAGGAGGGTCACCCCGAGCACCTTGGGAAGGTCGTTGTTCGTGATGGCCTGCACGGCGTACTGGCCGATGCCCGGCAGGGAGAAGGTCGTCTCGGTGAGGATGGCACCGCCGAGGAGAAGGCCCAGGTCGAGGCCGAAGATCGTGAGGATCGGGGTCAGGGCCGCTCGCAGGCCGTGCTTGACGACGACGTCGCGCTCCCTGAGGCCCTTGGCACGTGCCGTGCGGATGTAGTCCTCGCCCATGGTCTCCAGCATGCCCGCGCGGGTGAGCCGCGCGTAGGCCGCGGCGTAGAGGAACGCGAGGGTGATCCACGGCAGGAGCATGCGGTGGACGAGGTCGAGCGGGCTGGTCGCGTCGAGCGGGCTGGACCCACCGCCATACGTCCACTTGAGGCCGTAGCTGAAGATCGACAGCGACAGCAGGCCGGTGAAGAAGATCGGGAGGGAGACGCCAGCGAGGGCGACCCCCATGAGGCTGCGGTCGAGGGCGCTGCCGCGTCTGAGCGCAGAGACGACGCCCGTGAAGACGCCGCCGACGAGCCACAGCAACGCTGCGCCCGCCGCGAGGATGAGCGTGACCGGTAGTCGGTCGAGCAGGTCCGGCAGGACAGGGTTCTGCGTGATGAAGGAGTAGCCGAGGCACGGCGCGGGGCAGTGGTCGATGCTCGCGCCGGTGTCGTAGTCCGCGCCCGCGACGATGCCCTTGACGAAGCGGCCGTACTGCACCCAGACCGGGTCGGTGAAGCCGAGGCGGACCGCCGTCTGGTGGATCTGCTCGGCGCCGGCGCTCTTGCCGACGTAGCGCGACGCGAGGTCGTCGGCGGTGGCCCCGGCGATGCGGGGCACGAGGAAGAAGATGGCGAAGACGACGGCCGACACGATGAAGAGCAGCACGATGGCGCCGATCAGGCGCCGGATGAGATATGTCAGCACGTTGCTCGGCCGGAGGTGGTGGCGAGCCCGGTCGGGCCCACCACCACCTCCACGCCTTCACCTACTTTCGGTGGCAGGGAAGTGGTCCGGTGGCCTGGTTCTCAGGCCACGGGGTCAGCTCTTCTTGGCGACGCCCACGGACGCGTAGTCGTACATGTTGAACCCGTCGTTGACGAAGACGTTCGTCAGGTTCTCCGGGCGGAAGAGCAGCGACTTGGCCCAGATGCCGGGAAGGATCTCGGCGTTGTCCATGACGAGCTTGTCGATCTCGGCCCAGATCGCCTCGCGCTTCGTCTTGTCGTTCTCCTTCAGGGCCCTGTCGATGGCGGCGTCGATCTCGGGCACCTTGATGCCGAGGTTCGTGTTGCCGGCCGGGCGGATGGACCGGCTGTCGACGACCTGCTGGAGGAAGCCGAAGCCGTCGGGCCAGTCCGAACCCCAGCTCATGATGAGCAGGCCGAGGTTGTTGGCCTTCGTGAAGTCGGGCTTGCCGGCGTAGAGCTTGAAGTAGTCACCAGCCGGGTAGCCCTTCAGCGTCAGCTTGATGCCGACCTTGGCAAGGGACTGCTGCAGCGCCTCGGCGACCGCCTTCTCCTTCGGGCGCTCCGGGCGGTAGGAGACGTTCGTCTCGAAGCCGTCCGGCTTGCCGCACTTGGCGAGAGCGGCCTTGGCGGCGTCGACGTCACCCTCGGGCTTGGCCTTCAGGTTGAACGGGTCGATCTCCTGGTAGCCCGGGATCGCCGGCGGCAGAAGGCTCGTGGCGATGTCGCCACCCGTACCGCCACCGTAGGCGCGCTGGTAGCCCGTCTTGTCGTAGGCGAGGATGACGGCCTTGCGGCACTCGATGTTGTCGAACGGCGCGACCAGCGGGTTGATCTGCGTGTAGTTGGAGCGCGCGACCTTGATGTTGTCGGTCCGGGCCTTGAGGGCCTGGTCCGCGAGGATCTTGCCCTGCGCGGCGGCCGAGACGCCGGTGCCGGCGAGGTCGATGTCGAGGTCACCTGACATGAGGCGGTTGTCGAGGTCGGCCGCGTTGACGCCGATCTCCACGGTGATCTTGTCCGGCAGGGCCTTGCGCCCGCTGTCGGGGTCGGTGGCCGGGTCGTAGTTCTCGTTGCGCACGAACTCGATGCGCTTGCCGGGCTGGTAGGCCGAGAACTTGTACGGGCCGCTGGCGACGTACGTCTCCTTGTACTTCGTGCCGGTGTCCTTGGCCTGCGGCACCGGGGCGGTGGCGGGCAGCTGGGCCAGGTAGTCGAAGCCGGAGAAGGGGGTCTTCAGCTTGAAGACGATCGTCTTGTCGTCGGGCGTCTCGATGGACTTGAGGTTGTCGAGGTTCTTGTCCTTGTAGACGGAGTAGCCCTCGGGGACGTCGGCGAGGAAGTCGTTGAAGTAGGTCGGGCCGTTCGGGAACGTGTCCTTGTCGAGCTGGCGCGCGACGCCGTACTTGATGTCCTTGCTCGTGATCGGCGTGCCGTCGGAGTACTTGAGGCCGTCACGCAGCGTGTAGGTCCACGTCTTGTTGTCGGCGCTCGGCTTGCCCAGCGAGGTCGCGAGGTCGGGGACGAGCTGCGTGCCCTCCTGGCCCGGAGCCGACTTGAACACCACGAGGGTGCGGGCGTAGTTGCGCAGCAGGTTCCACGAGAGGCCGTAGTACGTGTCGCCGGTGTCGACGGAGTCCCAGTCGCTCGAGATGCCGAACCGGAGCGTCCCACCCTTCTCGCTCGAGGGGTTGAAGATCGCGGTGGCCGCCGCATTGGCTGCAGGTGCAGCCGCACCTCCACCGCCACCGCCACCACCACCGGTGGGCGACGTGCCCGGCGTCTGGCTGCCCGCACAGGCGGACAACCCCAGGGCGAGGGCGGCCGCGGTAGCGACCACCATCACACGTGTGTTCTTCATGAGTGGTTGCACTCCTTCGGTGTAGCGGAAATGCGGGCTGCGGAGGTTACCGCGACCGCGGGTCGAGGGCGTCCCTGAGGCCGTCCCCGAAGAGGTTGAAGGCCAGCACCGTCACGAAGATGGCGAGGCCGGGCGGGATCATGAACCACGGGTCGATCTGGTACCACTGCGTCGCGTCGCTGAGCATGCCGCCCCACGTGGCGCGCGGCGGCTGGACGCCGACACCGAGGAAGGAGAGCGCGGCCTCGAAGAGGATGTTGCTCGGGATGAGCAGGGTTGCGTAGACGAGGATCGGCGCGATGAGGTTGGGCAGCATCTCCTTGACGAGGATGTAGGGCGCGGTCGCGCCCAGGCTGCGCGCCGCGTCGACGAACTCACGCTCGCGCAGCGACAACGTCTGTCCTCGCACGATGCGGCCGATGTACGGCCAGTTGAAGAAGCCGATGATGAAGACGATGAGCGCGATCCGCAGGGCCTCGCCCTTGAGCCCGAACGCCTCGTTGGGCACGACACCGACGAGCGCCAGGGAGAAGAGCAGGATCGGGAACGCGAGGAAGATGTCCATCGCCCGGCTGATGAGCGTGTCGACGACCCCGCCGAAGTAGCCGGCGATGGTGCCCAGCGCGGTGCCGATGACGACCGATAGGAGGGTCGCGAGGAAGGCGATGAGCAACGAGATCTGTGAGCCGTAGACGACGCGGCTGAAGATGTCTCGGCCGTTGACCGGCTCGACGCCGAAGAGGAAGTCCCACGACACGCCGCCGAAGGGCGAGGTCGGGATCTGGAGGTCGGCGTCGACGAGCTGCTGGTGGAACTCGTCCGGCGGATGGCCGAGGAGGCCGACGATGAGTGGCGCGCACACGGCCACGGCGATGAGGAAGAGGACGACGAACCCGCCTGCGAGGGCGACCTTGTCACGCTTCAGGCGGGTCCAGGCGATCTGCCCGAGCGAGCGCCCCTCGATCCGTCCCGCGCCTTGGAGCATCGCCTCGGGCTGTGCCGAGGTTGCGCCGGGCTCGAGCTCAAGGGGAGTGCTCATGGATGCCGTCACCTCCGGGTCGTGATCGGTGCCGGAGACCGGGTCGGCCCTCCAACATGCTCATCAGCAGCCGCAACCTACCCTCCCCACGACCGCGCGCCCCATCTTTCAGCGGCATGTCACGGTCAGCAACCGACGTGGCCGAATCGTGACGCGCTGGATATCTTCCGGCGACCTTGCGCGTGGCGCGGGAAGATTGCCCGCTCGCGCCGTCCGCTCGCGGTGGGCCTGTCGCACGCTGCTGAGGCCGGGACGGGGCCCGGCCGCTGGTCCGGACCCCGTCGGGCAGTGCTGTCGCGTCGCGCGTCAGGCGTCGGTCTCGTCGTCGAACCGTCCGAGGACGCGCTCGAGGAGGTCCTCCATCGTCACGAACCCGACCGGGCCAGAGGGCCCGTCGACGAGGACGAGCTGCGCGTGCCGCGCCCGCATCAGCGACACGGTGTCGAGGAGCGAGAGCGTCGTGGCGACGTGGACGGCGGGGGCGGTGACGGCCGCCACCGGGGTCCCGGGCGCCGCCCGGACGATGTCACGCACGTGCGCGATGCCGACGGGCTCGTCCCCCTCGCTGACGACGAGCCTCGACCTGCCGCTGTCGCGCGACAGCGCCTCGGCCTCGGCGCACGTCGCCGTCGTCGGGACGCCGATGGCGCGGTCGATGGGCACGAGGACATCGGTGAGCGGCGTCGTGTCGAGGTCGATGGCCCCGGCGAGCACGCGGTGCTCCGGCTCGGCGAGCATGCCGTGGGCCCTGGAGCTCGCGATGAGCAGCTGCAGCTCCTTCGGGCCGTGGACCTGGCCGAGCTCGTCTTGTGGGGTGACGCCGAGGAGGCGGAGGCATCCGTTGGCCATCGCGTTGAGCATCCACAGCGCAGGACGGGCGACCCGGGCGAACGCGCGGAACGGCAGCGCGAGCAGCACCGCCGAGCGCTCCGGGTGCGCGATGGCCCACGACTTGGGGGCCATCTCGCCGACGACCATGTGGAGGAACACGACGATGCCGACGGCGAGCACCAGCGAGACGACGTATGCCGCCGCGTCCGGAACGCGCGCGAACGTGAACACCGGCGTGAGCAGCTCCGCCACCGCCGGCTTGGCGAGCGAGCCGAGCCCGAGCGTGCAGAGCGTGATGCCGAGCTGGGCGCCGGCCAGCATGAGCGACAGCTCACGGCTCGCGCGCACGGCGGCCCGTGCCGCGAGGCTGCCGCGCTCGGCGAGGTCCTCGAGCCGGTGGCGCTTGCTGGCGACGATCGCGAACTCCGCGGCGACGAAGAAGGCGTTGAGCACAAGAAGCAGGACCGAGACGAGGAGTGCGGTGATCATCGGCCGGCCTCCGACCGCTGGAGGCCCTGCACCTGCACCCGCACGCTCGAGGGCACGTGCCGCTCGACGGCCTCGACGGTGAGACGCACGGACACGACGGGACTGCTTGCGGCAGAAGCGGACCCGTCGTCGGAGGCGTCGTGGACGGCGTCGGCGGTACGGTGGTGTCGTTCGGTGACGACCTCACGGCGCGCGTCGACGACGAGCTCGTCGGCGACGACGGCCGTGCGACCGAGGTGCTCGAGGATGAGCCCGCTGATCGTGGAGTACTCGTCGCTGCTCTCGAGCCGCAGCTCGGTGGCGGTGTCGAGCTCGTCGAGGCGCAGGTGGCCGGGCACGACCCAGGCGTCCGGACCGGCCTCGACGACACCGGGCTCGGGGAGGTCGTCCTCGTCGAGGATCTCGCCCACGACCTCCTCGGCGATGTCCTCGAGGGTCACGACCCCGGCGAAGCCGCCGTGCTCGTCGACGACCACTGCCATCTGGCGGTGGTCCGCACGGATCTGCTCGAGCACGCGGGGCAGCGCAGCGCTGGTCGGCACGACCGTCGGGTCGGACACGACAGAGCCCACGGGCGTCGCCGCGCGCCGGGCCGGCTCGACCGAGAGCACCTCGGCGATCCCGGCCACGCCGACGATGTCGTCGCCGTCGCGGCCCGTGACGGGAAAGCGTGACCAGCCGCTGTCGAGCAGCTCGACGAGCTCGGAGACGGTGGCGTCCGCGTGGATCGTCGTGACGCGCACGCGCGGCGTCATGACGTCGCCGGCGTCCAGCTCGCGGAAGCGCAGGCCGCCCTCGAGGACGCCGGAGAGGTCGTCGTCGAGGAGGCCGCCCGCGTGCGACTCGTCGATGATGCGAGTGAGGTCCTCGGCGGTCGCGCCCTGCTCGAGCTCCTCGACGGGCTCGATGCCGACCTTGCGCAGCAGTGCCGTCGAGGCGCGGTCGAAGAGGCGGACGACCGGGCCGGCGACTGTCAGGTAGATCAGGGTCGAGCGGCTGAGCGAGCGTGCCAGCGGCACCGTGCGGGCGATGGCGAGGTTCTTGGGGGCCAGCTCGCCGAAGACCATCTGGACGACCGTCGAGAAGACGAGCACCGCGGTGACCGACAGGCTGAGCCGGGCGGCATACGACATCGACGGGTCGAGCAGCTGCGCGAGGCCCTCACCCACGAGAGGCTCGGAGACGTAGCCGACGAGCAGCGCGGTGACGGTGATGCCGAACTGCGCCGCCGACAGCGTGAACGACAGCTGCGAGGTGACCCGCAGGGCTCGGGTGGCGGCGGCGTCGCCGTGCTCGGCGAGCTCCCTGAGCGCGTTGCGGTCGACGGCGACGTACGCGAACTCCTGGGCCACGAAGTAGCCGGTCGCGGCGGTCAGGGCGAGGACCAGCACCATGCCCAGGCAGATGCCGAGGGCGGTGCTCATGCGATCACCACCCGGGCGAGCGAGTGGTGGGACGGGGACGGCCGGACCGGGTCCGGCCAGGGACTATGGCCCTCCCGGGACTCGGCGCGCGAGCCGGAGCGTGAGTGCGATCGCATGCGGCAATGTTAGGTGACGCGTGACGGCGTTCACCCGGCCGATCTGGCGCCCCGGCGCACGGCCTCCTGGCTGATCTGGTGGGCCAGCTCTATGTCGAGCTGGGTGAGGCCACCCTCCGAGTGCGTGGAGAGCGCGAAGCTCACCGTGCGCCACCGGATGTCGATGTCCGGGTGGTGGTCCATCGTCTCGGCCGCGGCCGCGACCTCCTGCACCAGGGCGATACCGGCGAGGAACTCCGGGGCCTCGTAGGAGGCCCGGATCGTGTCGCCGTCGCGGGTCCAGTCGGGCAGGTCGCCCAGCTGGCGTTCGATCTCCTCGTCGTCCAGCAGTCGTGTCATGTACCCCATTGAACCCCGCCCGGGCGGGTGTTCGAGCGGTCGTCGTCCTTGTCGCTGTGGCACCATCGAGGTCGCCATGAGCACCACTGACCCCACGCCGGTCCGCCTCGTCGTCGGGGCCGCCATCGTCGACGACCTCGAGCGCCCCGCCCAGCTGCTGTCGGCGCGGCGCACCGAGCCGTCGGCACTGGCCGGCGGCTGGGAGCTGCCCGGTGGCAAGGTCGACGACGGGGAGTCACCGCTGTCGGCGCTGCACCGTGAGGTGCTCGAGGAGCTCGGCGTACGCATCCGGCTGGGTGCCCACGTGCCGGGCCCGCTGCCGGGTGCCACCTGGCCGCTCGGCGACAGGTACGAGATGCTGGTGTGGCTCGCCGAGGTCGTCGAGGGGGAGCCGGCACCCATCGAGGACCACGACGAGCTGCGCTGGCTCCGGCTCGACGACCTTCGCGCTGTCGGGTGGCTCCCCGCAGACCTGCCCATCGTCGAGACGCTCGCGACGATGCTCCGGGGCCCGAAGGGCACCTGAGCCGCTCGGCGCGCCGCCCCTCCATACGCCTCGCGCGTGGTCAGAACCACCCTCGAATCCCTGAGAGACTGTCCCTCATGCCCATGAAGACCCGTGCGGACATCCGCAACGTCGCCATCGTCGCCCACGTCGACCACGGCAAGACCACGCTCGTCGACAAGATGCTCTGGCAGTCGGGTGCGTTCGGTGAGCACCAGCACGTCGACGAGCGCGCGATGGACTCCGGCGACCTCGAGCGTGAGAAGGGCATCACGATCCTCGCCAAGAACACGGCGGTGCACTACAACGGCAAGGCTGCCTCCGACCGCGGCCTGGGCGACGGCGTGACGATCAACATCATCGACACGCCCGGCCACGCCGACTTCGGCGGTGAGGTCGAGCGAGGCCTGTCCATGGTCGACGGTGTCGTGCTCCTCGTCGACGCGTCCGAGGGCCCGCTTCCGCAGACCCGCTTCGTGCTGCGCAAGGCGCTCGCCGCGAAGATGCCGGTCATCCTCTGCATCAACAAGGTCGACCGGCCCGACTCGCGCATCGCCGAGGTCGTCGACGAGACGTACGAGCTCTTCCTCGATCTCGACGCCACCGAGGACCAGATCGACTTCCCGATCGTCTACGCGTCGGCCA
Source organism: Terrabacter sp. GCM10028922 (assembly GCF_042666095.1). NCBI lineage: Bacteria > Bacillati > Actinomycetota > Actinomycetes > Micrococcales > Intrasporangiaceae > Terrabacter > Terrabacter sp. GCM10028922. The sequence continues at coordinate 42,126 of NZ_JBHTFG010000007.1, forward strand.
AGGCCGGCCGCGCCTCGCTCGAGCGCCCCGCTGACGGCGGCCTGCCGGAGGGCGACGACCTCGAGGCGCTCTTCGCGACCATCCTCGAGACGATCCCCGCCCCGACCTACGACGACGAGGCCCCGCTGCAGGCGCACGTCACCAACCTCGACGCGTCGAACTTCCTCGGCCGCCTCGCCCTGCTCCGCGTCCACAACGGCACCATCACCAAGGGCCAGCAGGTGATGTGGTGCCGCCACGACGGCTCCCAGCAGCGGGTCAAGATCACCGAGCTGCTCATGACCGAGGCCCTCGAGCGCAAGCCCGCCGAGAGTGCCGGTCCGGGCGACATCATCGCCGTCGCCGGCATCCCCGAGATCACCATCGGCGAGACCCTCGCCGACGCCGAGAACCCGATCCCGCTGCCGCTCATCACCGTCGACGAGCCGGCCATCTCGATGACGATCGGCACCAACACGAGCCCGCTCGTCGGACGCGGGGCGACCAAGGGCACGAAGGTCACGGCCCGCATGGTCAAGGACCGCCTCGACAAGGAGCTCATCGGCAACGTGTCGCTGCGCATCCTGCCCACCGAGCGCCCCGACGCCTGGGAGGTCCAGGGCCGTGGTGAGCTCGCGCTCGCCATCCTCGTGGAGCAGATGCGTCGCGAGGGCTACGAGCTGACCGTGGGCAAGCCCCAGGTCGTGACCCGCGAGGTCGACGGCAAGGTCCACGAGCCGGTCGAGCGGCTCACGATCGACACCCCCGAGGAGTTCCTCGGGCCGATCACCCAGATCATGGCCGCGCGCAAGGGGCGCATGGAGCAGATGACCAACCACGGCACCGGCTGGATCCGCATGGAGTTCCTCGTGCCGAGCCGTGGACTCATCGGCTTCCGCACGGAGTTCCTCACCGAGACCCGCGGCACGGGCATCGCCCACCACGTCTTCGAGGACTACGAGCCCTGGTTCGGCACGATCACGACCCGCATCAGCGGCTCGCTCGTCTCGGACCGCAAGGGTGTCGTCACGGCGTACGCGATGGTCAACCTCCAGGAGCGCGGCGTCCTCTTCGTCGAGCCGACCACCGAGGTCTACGAGGGCATGATCGTCGGCGAGAACTCCCGAGCCGACGACATGGACGTCAACATCACGAAGGAGAAGAAGCTCACCAACGTGCGCGCGTCCTCCTCCGACAACTTCGAGAAGATCGTGCCGCCGCGCAAGCTCAGCCTCGAGCAGAGCCTCGAGTTCTGCCGCGAGGACGAGTGCGTCGAGGTGACGCCGGACGCCGTGCGCATCCGCAAGGTCGTCCTCGACGCCAACGAGCGCGCGCGCACCGCCTCCCGCATCCGGGCGGCGGCGAAGGCCGAGGGCTGACAGGAGGGTGCGCGGCGTGGTGCGCAGGCTGAGGAGGGCGATGGCCATCGGGGTCGGTACCGCCCTCCTGGCAGCCGGTGCAGCGGCGTGCACGGGCTCGCCCGACACCTCGGACACGCAGGGCGCCATCGGCACGGCTCCGGCCGGCCCCGCCGGGCAGCCCCAGCCGGGTGGCATGCTCCAGGTCCTCGTCGCGGGCACGATCTCGACGTGGGACCCGCAGCTGATGTACGTGGGGCCCGAGGCGTTCTTCGCCCAGCGCACCTTCGTGCGCGGCCTCACGGCGTACGGCACCGGTGAGCACCAGCGCGACGTCGAGGCCGACCTCGCCACCGACACCGGCACACCCGGGGACGGCGGGCGCACGTGGACGTTCACGCTGCGCGAAGGCCTGAAGTGGCAGGACGGGTCGCCGATCACGTGCGACGACGTGCGCCAAGGCGTGGCCCGCACGTTCGACCGGCGCACCCACGTCGGGGGCACGAACTACGCGAGCTACCTGCTCGACATGCCGACGAAGGTGACCGCGGAGGGGCTCGAGAAGCCGGTCTACGCGGGCCCCACCGACAAGGCCAACCAGAAGGACTTCGACCGCGCCGTCTCGTGCAAGGGCCGCACCGTCACCTTCCGCCTGCGCGACGCCGAGCCCGACTTCGCGCACATCGTCGCGCTCCCGGAGTTCGCGCCGCGCAAGGCGTCCGCCGACACCAGGTCCGACAAGGCGTCGTATGCCGTCATGTCGAGTGGGCCGTACCGCCTCAGGGAGCCGTGGACCGTCGGCAAGGGCGGCACGTTCGTGCGCAACGAGCACTGGGACCCCCGCACCGACCCGATCCGCCAGGCGTACCCCGACGAGATCCACGTGACGTCGGGGCTCGGCGAGTCGGCCGTCATCCAGCGGCTGCTCAACCAGCAGGACGACGACGCGTACGCCGTGTCGTGGGTCCAGGCGAGCCCGACGCTGCGCAACCAGGCCGGCACCGACCTGCAGGCCCGGCTCACCTTCCCCTACACGGGCAACGTCGACTACCTCGCCGTCAACATGCGCAGCAAGGTCATGGCCGACCCCGCGGTCCGCAAGGCGCTGGCCCTGTCGACGAACCGCGCCACCTACGTCGCCGCGACCGGAGGCGAGGGCGCGGGCACGCCGACGTGGTCGATCCTGTCTCCGTCCGTCGACCCCGAGTCGGTGACGCCACCGGCCGGTGCCGGTGTCGAGGGCGACCCCGAGGCTGCGCGGAGCCTGCTCCAGAAGGCCGGAGTCAAGCTGCCCGTCAAGCTGCGGGTCGTGCACGCGCGGTCCGTGCTGGCCGACAAGGCGTATGCCGCCCTCGCCGCAGGCTGGGAGCGTGCGGGTTTCGAGGTGCAGCTCACGGGCGTGCCGCCGGAGGAGTACTACGAGACCATCGAGAAGCCGACGTCGGTCGACACCTACGACGTGTTCCGTGGGGTCTGGACCCCTGACTGGCCGTCGGCCGGTGGGGTGCTGCCGGCGCTCTTCGACCCGCGCATCAACATCGACTCGTCGGGGCCCGGTCAGGACGTCGGCTACTTCAGCAGCGACGCCGTCAACGCTCTCATCGACAAGGCCGACGCGACGGCCGACACCGATGCCCGCGCGAAGGTGTGGGAGCAGGCCGACCGGGCCATCCGCGACCAGGGCGGCTACATCGCGCTCTCCGCGACGAAGGCCCTGCACCTGCACGGTGCCGGCGTGAAGTTCTACGAGGACCACAGCGTCGGCGGCATCGTCGACCTCGCCACCGTGTCCGTGCGCTGACGACCTGACCGAGAGGACTCCCGTGGCCCGCCTGCTCTTCGTCCATGCCCACCCCGACGACGAGACCCTGACGTGCGGGGTGACCATGGCCCACCACGTCGCGCGTGGTGACGAGGTGCACGTGCTCACGTGCACGCTCGGCGAGGAGGGCGAGGTCGTCCCGCCGGGCCTGGCCCACCTCGAGGGCGACCCGGCCGACGGCCTCGGACCGTACCGCCACGGCGAGCTGTCCCGGGCCCTCCGGGCGCTCGGCGTGACGGGGCACGTGCTCGGCGCCGACCCTGCCGCCGGACGCCTGTCCCGCTACCGTGACTCCGGCATGGCCGGGTCGCCCGCGGCCCGGCGCCCGGAGGCCTTCGCCGCTGCCCGCCCGGACGACGCGGGGGCTCTCGTGGCGGCCGTGCTGCGCGAGCTGCGCCCCGATGTCGTGGTCACCTACGACGAGCACGGCGGGTACCGGCACCCCGACCACATCCAGACGCACCGCGTCACACGTCGGGCCCTGCAGCTGCTAGGCGACGAGGACCTTCCGGCCCGCACCTACGAGATCCTCACGCCGGTCGGCTGGGCGCGCGAGGACCGTGCGTGGCTCTGCAACGCAGACCCGGACCTGCTCGACACCGCCGTGTGGTGGCGCGAGCAGGACCTCGGCGCCTCGGGCGCCGACGCTCCGGCGCCGCCTCGTCTCGTCCTGCCCGCCGCCGACGACCCGTTCCCGCCGTCCGTCGTCGACGACGACCTCGTGACGCACGTCGTGCACGACGACGAGGCCCGGTCCGCCAAGAACGCCGCCCTGCGGGCGCACGCGACGCAGGTCATCGTCGCGAGCGAGGACGTCCACGCCCTCTCCAACCTCGTGGCCGTGCGCACGACCGGGCGCGAGGGCTTCCGACAGGTCGACCCCCGCACGTGGGAACCGACGGGCCGGCGGGGGAGCGACCTGCTCGACTGAGCGGCTGGGCAACGATCTCGTCACGGCGGCGACACCGGGCTCCCGATTCGGCGACTTCGGGGACCGCGCGGGTTACCTTGTGCGCACATGTTCCCGGCGCCCGGAGACCTGATGTCCGACGACTGGTACGACGACAACCGTCGCGAGCGACGCTCGACCGTGGTGCGCCTCGTCGTGGCAGCGGTGATCCTCGGCGGAGGGTATGCGGGGTTGTGCACGTGGTCGTCCCAGCACGTGCCGGCAACGGTGTCGGTCGGTGGCATCCACGTCGGGGGCATGACGAGCGAGGCCGCCCGCGCCGCGATCGACAGGGGGTCGCGGTCGGTGCTCCTCACTCCCATCGCGCTCACGGTGCCCGGTCGTGCCCAACCCGTCACGGTCGTGCCCCGCGAGGCCGGGCTACGCGTCGACGCGGAGCGCTCGCTCGACGGGCTGACCGGCTTCACGCTCGACCCGCGGACTGTCTGGGACAAGCTCACCGGCTCGATCGAGGCACCGCTGCTGACGAGCGCCGACGACGACGCCCTCACGGCCTACCTCGGCAGGCTCGCCCCCACCGTCGCCCGCGTGCCGGTCGAGGGAAAGGTGACGTTTCCCGGGGGTGTCGTCTCCGTCGACATGCCCGTGCCCGGCCGGACCCTGGACATCGCCGGGACCAAGATGGCGCTGCGCAAGGCGTTCCCCGACCGCACCGAGGCCACGGCCGCTGTTCGCGAGGTGGACCCCCGCGTCAGCGCCGAGACGCTCCAGCGGGTCGCCTCGCAGTTCGGCAGCACCGCGATGTCCCGTCCGCTCACCCTGGTCGCCGGGACGAGCAAGGTCCTGCTGCCCCCTGCCGCGTACGCCCCGATGGTGACCGTCGAGCCGGACGGGGCGGGAGGCCTCACCCCGAAGTTCGACGAGCCCCGCCTGGCCGCGCTCGTCGCGAGCAAGCTCAAGGTGACGACGCGGACTGCTCGCAACGCACACTGGGTCTTCGAGCCGGGCAACGGCCGGCCGCGTCTCGTGCCGTCGGTCGACGGCGCCGCAGTCGACGAGCGCGCCGTGACCAAGCGGGTCGTCGCCGCGATCTCGGGCACCAACCGCACCGTCGACGTGCGGCCCACGATCACCCGCCCGGCCTTCACGACCCAGGACGCCCAGAAGGCTGGCGTCACCACGCTCGTCGTCGACTTCACGTCGCCCTTCCCCACCAACGACACGACCCGCACGCACAACCTCGTCGTCGCCACGAAGCGGATCAACGGCACGTACGTGAAACCAGGAGGGACCTTCAGCCTCAACGGGATCCTCGGCGAGCGCACGAAGGCCAAGGGGTACGCCGACGGCACCGTCATCATCAACGGGCGCCTGACGCGGGGCATCGGTGGCGGCGTCAGCCAGGTCTCGACCGTCATCTACAACATGGCCTACTTCGCCGGCGTCGACTTCCTCGAGTTCAGCCCGCACGCGTTCTTCATCCCCCGCTATCCCGAGGGCCGTGAGGCGACCGTCTACTGGCCCTCGATCGACAACAGGTGGAGGAACGACACCCCGTACGGGATGCTCCTGCAGACCTGGGTCGAGGACGGGTACGTCCACGGACGGGTCTGGAGCACGAAGACCTGGGACATCAAGTCGATCAAGGGCCCGCGGCGAAACGTCGTGCCTCCCAAGACGATTCGCAGCGACAGCCTCAAGTGCTACCCGCAGCAGGCCAACCCCGGCTTCGACGTCACCGTGACCCGGCAGTGGTACCGGCCCGGGTCGAGCACCCTCGTCAAGAGCGAGAGCGTGTCGACGCACTACGACCCCGAGGACCGCATCATCTGCACGAACCCCGACGCCACGCCGCCGTGACGAAGCGGCAGCGTCAGGAGCCGGGGCGTGCGAGGTAGGTGTACTCGTGGTGCACGGTGAAGCCGAGGTCCTCCCAGAAGGAGACGCCGGTCGTGTTGTCGCCCGACACCTGGATGTACATCGCGGGCATGTTGTTCTCGCGTGCGACCATCGCGGCTGCCGACACCAGGGTCGTGCCGAGGCCGGACCGGCGGTGGTCCGGGTGCACCCAGAGACCGAAGATGCCGGCCCAGCCGGGGTGGATCGACAGGCGGGCCAGGGCGATGATGCGGTCGGTCTCCGGGTGGCGCACCGACAGGAAGAGCTGACCCTCGCTGCCCGTGAGGACCGCCTCGGTGGAGCCCGGCACGATGGAGCGTTGCTCGCCATAGGCCATCAGCCAGTCCGGCTTGAGCTCGGCATCGGCGACCACCGGGGCCGACTGCTCGGTCAGCGGCGGCACCGCTGCGGACAGTCCGGTCATGACGAGGACCCGCTCCCAGCCCTCGTTGCCGCCGCCGACGGCGTAGCCGCGGGCGAGCAGGGCCGCGACGGCAGGCTGGTCCTCGGGGACGAAGCCGGGCTCGCCGTGCACCTGGAAGAGCGGCGGGCGGCCCCGCTCGGCGTACCAGCTCTCGACGAAGTCGATCGCCTTGTCGAGGGGCAGGCTCGGTTCGCCGACGACGAGGACGGAGTTGGCCCGGCCGGTGAAGCCGCCCGACGCGCGCAGCACCCAGTCGCCGAGGCCGCCGCGGTCGACGGCCGGCCAGCCCTTGGCCATGACCTTCTCGAGGTCGTCGGCCGAGATGCGCCGGTGGGCCCGGCCCGGGCGGCTCGCGGGTGGCGGGACGTCCTTGGCGGCGATGACGTCGGCGCGGATGAGCTTCACCCGCTCGGTCCTCGTGTCGACGATGAGGAAGTCGTTGTCACGGGCCACCAGCTCGCCCAGGAAGTCGGTCGCGGCGGCCTGCGACCCCTCCTCGAGCCGGTAGCGCACGACGACTCGGCTGCCGATCGTCAGGCCGGCGGTGAGCCGGTGGCCCGGGGTGTCCGTGCTGCCCAGGGAGCCCTGCCCGGGGTGGTGCCTCGAGCCGCTCTCGTGGAGGGTCTCATCGGTGGGGCCGTGCGTGGGCTCGCCGTTCATTCCGGCATACTAGGCGGTGCAGCATCCGCTCCCGAACGCTCCACAGCAGGAGGTCCGCTCCCCATGACCTACGTCATTGCCCAGCCTTGCGTCGACCTGAAGGACCGTGCCTGCATCGAGGAGTGTCCGGTCGACTGCATCTACGAGGGCAAGCGGTCGCTCTACATCCACCCCGACGAGTGCGTCGACTGCGGTGCCTGCGAGCCGGTGTGTCCCGTCGAGGCGATCTACTACGAGGACGACGTCCCCGAGCAGTGGGCCGACTACTACAACGCCAACGTCGAGTTCTTCAACGACCTCGGCAGCCCCGGCGGCGCCGCGAAGCTCGGCGTCATCGACAAGGACCACCCGCTCATCGAGGCGCTGCCGCCTCAGGAACACGACGAGTGACCACGCCCCGAAGAGGACTCCACCTTCCTGACTTCCCCTGGGACCTGCTCGCGCCCTACAAGGCGCGAGCGGTCGCGCATCCGGAGGGCATCGTCGACCTGTCGGTCGGCACGCCCGTCGACCCGACCCCAGAGGTGGTCCGGCGGGCGCTGGCCGAGGCGGCAGATGCGCCGGGCTACCCGCTGACGGTCGGCACGGCCGACGTCAGGTCGGCGATCTGCGAGTGGTTCGAGCGGCGCCGTGGCGTCCGCGGTCTGGGGGTCGACGCGGTCCTGCCGACCATCGGCAGCAAGGAGCTCGTCGCGTGGCTGCCGACGCTTCTCGGCCTGGGCGCCGGTGACGTCGTCGGCATCCCCGCCGTCGCCTACCCGACCTACGACATCGGCGCCCGCATCGCGGGCGCGACGAGTGTCGTCGCGCAGTCGCTGACGAGCCTGGGCCCGCTGACGGCGGCCACGACACCGAAGCTCTTGTGGCTCAACAGCCCCGGCAACCCGAACGGGCAGGTCCTCGGGGTCGACCACCTGCGCAAGGTGGTCGCGTGGGCCCGCCAGCACGACGTCGTCGTCGCGAGCGACGAGTGCTACGCCGAGCTCGACTGGCGCGACGGCCAGGTGGGCACGTCCACGCCGAGCATCCTGCACCCCGACGTCTGCGACGGCTCCCACGAGGGCCTCCTCGCGGTGTACTCGCTGTCCAAGCAGTCCAACCTCGCGGGCTACCGAGCAGCGTTCCTCGCCGGTGACCCGGCCCTCGTGGGTGCGATCCTCGAGGTGCGCAAGCACGCCGGCATGATCATGCCCGCGCCCGTCCAGCACGCGATGGCGGCCGCCCTGCGCGACGACACCCACGTGCAGGCGCAGCGCACGGCATACGCCCGCAGGCGCGAGCAGCTGCTCGCCGCCGTCACCCGGGCGGGCCTCCGTGTCGACCACTCCGAGGCGGGCCTCTACCTGTGGGCAACACGCGAGGAAGACTGCTGGACAACAGTTTCCGACCTCGCCGACCGCGGCATCCTCGTCGCTCCGGGTGCCTTCTACGGTGTCGCGGGCGCGCAGCACGTGCGCATCGCGCTCACCGCGAGCGACGAACGCGTCGCAGCCGCCTGCGCCCGGTTCTGACCCCTCACCTCGCAGCCCTCGTCCGCGCGCGTCGGGGCGAGGGCTCGAGACGTCTCCACGCCAGCCTGCAGGGCTGGCTCCGGGGTCGTCTCGCTGGCCGTCTCCCGGGCCGTGTGAGGGGCGTGTCCGGGCCGTGGTACAGGGGATGGACCTGTTTTCTCAGGGGGGTCGACGCTGGGGTAACGTCGCTCGCGATACGTCCGGCGACGTCTGGGCCGGAGTTACAGGAGGCGAGGAACAGTGACGAAGGCAGTGGACGCGACACTCAAGGTCGCAGACAAGGAACTCACGTTCCCGGGCGTCGACGCCGTGGTCGGCAATGACGGGCTCGGTGTGGGCTCCCTGCTCAAGGAGACCGGCCTCGTCACCTACGACGTCGGTTTCGTCAACACGGCGTCGTGCAAGAGCGCGATCACCTACATCGACGGCGACCAGGGCATCCTGCGCTACCGCGGCTACCCGATCGACCAGCTGGCCGAGAAGTCCTCGTTCGTCGAGGTCGCCTACCTGCTCATCTACGGTGAGCTTCCGACCCCCGACGAGCTGACCCGCTTCGAGGACCTCATCCGCCGGCACACGATGCTGCACGAGGACCTCCGAGCCTTCTTCAACGGCTTCCCCCGCGATGCCCACCCGATGCCGGTGCTCAGCTCGGCCGTCTCGGCGCTCGGCACGTTCTACCAGGACAGCCTCGACCCGTTCGACCAGGAGCAGGTCGAGATCTCGACGGTCCGCCTCCTCGCGAAGCTGCCGACGATAGCTGCGATGGCGCACAAGAAGAGCGTCGGTCAGCCGTACATGTACCCGGACAACTCGCTGTCGTTCGTCGAGAACTTCCTCCGGATGACGTTCGGCTACCCCGTCGAGCCCTACGAGGTCGACCCGACCGTCGCCAAGGCCCTCGACCTGCTCTTCATCCTGCACGCCGACCACGAGCAGAACTGCTCCACCTCGACCGTCCGCCTCGTCGGCTCGGCCCACGCGAACCTCTTCAACTCGGTCTCGGCCGGCATCCATGCCCTGTCCGGCCCGCTCCACGGCGGCGCCAACCAGGCCGTCCTCGAGATGCTCGGCAAGCTCCACGCCTCGGGCGATGACCCGAAGAAGTTCATGGAGAAGGTCAAGAACAAGGAGGACGGTGTCCGCCTCATGGGCTTCGGGCACCGCGTCTACAAGAACTACGACCCGCGCGCGGCGATCATCAAGAAGTACGCCGACGAGGTCCTCGAGAAGCTCGGACAGAACGACCCGCTCCTCGACATCGCCAAGGGCCTCGAGGAGATCGCCCTCGCCGACGACTACTTCGTCGAGCGCAAGCTCTACCCCAACGTCGACTTCTACACGGGTCTCATCTACAAGGCCATGGGCTTCGAGTCGAAGATGTTCACCGTGCTCTTCGCCATCGGCCGTCTCCCGGGCTGGATCGCCCAGTGGCGCGAGATGATGACCGACCCCGAGACGAAGATCGGTCGCCCGCGCCAGATCTACACGGGCGAGGCCGAGCGCTCCTATCCCGGCTGAGCCTCGGCTCCGTCACGTCCGTACGCCTCCGGCCCGTCCCGCACCACGCGGGGCGGGCCGTTCGCGTGCAGCCCATCGTCGATGTCAGACGCACGTGCATCTGCCCGTATGCCGTCCGGCTGGGTCATGATGGGGCGATGGCCAAGTACCTCGTCAACGACGCGGCCGTCGCCCGGTGCCGCGAGCTCATCGACAAGCGGCAGTACGTCCTCGACAGCGACTGGGGAGACGTGCAGCCCGACGCGGCGGCGCAGAACGTATACCTCGAGAACCACTCGTGGGACGACTACGCGGCCTGGCACCTCGGGCTCACCGAGGGGGCGAACGACGAGACGAAGGCGCGCTACGCGTTCGTCTACGGCGACTTCCGGCGCGTGCACCGCACGGCGCTCATCGCCTGCGTCTACCGGGCGTCGGAGTGGCGCCACAAGGACGTGGAGCTCGCCGCGCACGACCTGCTCCAGCACCTCGACCGCGCGACCGGTTGATGCCGCGGGCTCAGGCGAGGGTGATGGTGACCGTCGTCCCTGCGGTCCCGTCCGACCAGCCCTCGTCGCCGGTGCCGCGGTCCCAGGACCGCTCGCCGATGCTGACCGTCGTCGCGCCGTAGAGCTCGGCCCGCGCGACGGACCAGTGCGCCACCGCCCACGCGGTCGTGGCGTCCGCGGCCGACACGGTGAGGAAGCCGTCACCGGCTCGCGCCGACGTGACGCCCATCTGCTCGGCCAGGTCGCTCGCGATCCGGGCGGGCGGCGCCGACGACGTGGCGTCGTCGAGCCGGCAGGTCAGACCTGCGGGGGAGTGGCCCGTGAGCGTCGAGGCGAGCACCCGGCCCTGCCCCTCGTGGTCCCGGTAGGCCTCGGGGTAGCCGCTCTTCTGGACGCGCTGGGCGATCTTCGTGATGTCGGCCGTCTCGTAGCCCTTGTACCTCTCGAGCGCGTCGTAGAACTTGTTGGTCGCGTAGACGGGGTCGAGGATCTGCTTCTCGGTGCCCCAGCCCTGGCTCGGCCGCTGCTGGAACAGCCCGAGCGAGTCGCGGTCCCCGTAGCGCAGGTTGCGGATCTTCGACTCCTGGAAGGCCGTCGTCAACGCGATGGTTGCCGCTCGCGGCGGCATCTTGCGCTTGACCGACAGGGCCGAGATCAGTGCCGCGTTGGCCGTCTGGTCCGGGTCGAAGGTCTCCGTCACGCCGGAGGCGGTGATGGTGCACCTCGGGTTGACGACGCTCGAGTAGAGGAACCGGCCGCCGAACCACACGCCGGCAACGAGGAGCGCGCTCACGACCAGGAGCGTCACGGCGCCGCGTCGGCGACGCACGGGAGCGCGCTCGCGGGACTCGGCGAGAGTCGCGCCCGGTCGGTTCGTCGGCATGGTGTCCTCGAAGGGTCGGCTGCTGGGACAGCCGGCGTGCGGCTGAGGTCAGTCGTTGACGTGGAGCGCGGCGTTGAGGGTGATCCCCGTGCCCTTTCGGTCACGAGCCTCGACGGCGCCACTGACGCTGTTGCGGATGAACAGGATGTTGCTCGACCCTGACAGCTCCTTCGCCTTGACCACGGACCCGTCGGGCAGCATCACCTTGGTCCCCGCGGTGACGTACAGCCCGGCCTCGACGACGCAGTCGTCGCCGAGAGCGATGCCGATGCCACCGTTGGCTCCGACGAGACAACGCTCGCCGATGCTCACGCGTTCCGTGCCGCCGCCCGAGAGCGTGCCCATGATCGAGGCACCCGCGCCGATGTCGGACCCGTCGCCGACGACGACACCCTGCACGATGCGGCCCTCGACCATCGAGGTGCCGAGCGTGCCGGCGTTGAAGTTGCAGAAGCCCTCGTGCATGACGGTCGTGCCGGGAGACAGGTGCGCGCCGAGCCGCACCCGGTCGGCGTCGGCGATGCGCACGCCCTGCGGGACGACGAAGTCAGTCATCCGCGGGAACTTGTCCACCCCGTAGACGGCGACGTGCTGACCGCGGCCACGCAGCCGCATCCGGGTCTGCTCGAAGCCGTCGACGGCACAGGCGCCGGCGCTCGTCCACACGACGTTGGGCAGGGCGCCGAAGATGCCGTCGAGGTTGATCGTGTTGGGCCGCACGAGGCAGTGCGAGAGCAGGTGCAGGCGCAGGTACGCGTCGGGGGCGTCGGCGGGCGCCGCGTCGAGGTCGATCTCGACGAGCCTGACCTCGGTCCGCACGGCGCGGGCCGCGTCGGCCCCGGCCAGGGCCTCGAGTCCCTCGGGCGCCGCCCCGTCGGCAGCACGCAGCCCAACGGCCGGTTGCGGGAACCACGTGTCGAGCACCTGCCCGTCGTCCGTGATGGTGGTCAGTCCGTATCCCCAGGCGTTGCGCTCCGACATGGCCGCAAGGATATGGGGCCGGGCCACGACCGTGAAGCGCGGACCCGGAGCGCGGACAAACCCGCGGCGACCGCCCGCTAGCCTTCCCGTATGCCGTCCAGCCCGCTGCCCACCGACCCGTCCACCGCCGAGGGTGTCATCCGCGAGGCGACCCTCGACCTGTCCGCCGACGTCACGGCGCTCACAGCGGCGGTCTGCGACATCGAGTCCGTGAGCCACGACGAGAAGGCGCTCGCCGATGCCATCGAGCAGGCCCTGCGACCTCTCGCGCACCTCGAGGTCATCCGCGACGGCAACACCATCGTCGCCCGGACGACCTTCGGCCGCGACGAGCGGATCGTGCTCGCCGGGCACATCGACACCGTGCCGCTCACGACCGTGCCGAACCTGCCGACCCGACGCGTCGGTGACGAGCTGTGGGGACGCGGCACGGTGGACATGAAGGGCGGCATCGGCATCATGCTGCGCATCGCCGCACAGGTCACCGAGCCGAGCCGCGACCTGACCTTCCTCTTCTACGAGTGCGAGGAGATCGACGGCAGGTTCAACGGTCTCGCACGGGTCGCCGAGACGACACCCCACCTGCTGGCGGGCGACTTCGCCGTCCTGCTCGAGCCGACGAACGGCGCCATCGAGGGCGGGTGCAAGGGCACCTTGAGGGTAGAGGTCGTCACCAAGGGCATCGCGGCCCACTCCGCGCGGCCGTGGAAGGGCCACAACGCGATCCACGACGCAGGTGTCCTCCTCGCACGCCTCACGGCGTACGAGGCCGAGACGATCAACGTCGACGGGCTCGACTACCACGAGGCCCTCCAGGCCGTCGGGATCAGCGGTGGCATCGCCGGCAACGTCATCCCCGACACGTGCACGGTCACCGTCAACTACCGCTATGCGCCCGACAAGGACACCGAGCAGGCGCTCGCTCACGTCCAGCACGTCTTCGACGGCTTCGAGGTGAGGCTCACCGACGCTGCGGACGGCGCGCGCCCGGGTCTGCTCCTTCCGGCGGCCAAGGCCTTCATCGACGCGCTCGACGTGCCGGTCAACCCCAAGGAGGGCTGGACCGACGTCGCACGCTTCTCGGCCCTCGGCGTCCCGGCCGTGAACTACGGGCCGGGCGACCCCAACCTCGCGCACATGGACGACGAGCACTGCCCCGTGCAGCAGTACGCCGACGCCGAAGCCGCCCTGTTGCGCTGGCTCGGCTGACACGTCCGCATAGGGTGGCGCTGTGAGCGACGAACAGCCCGTGCCCGCCACACCGGGGAGCCCCCACGAGGACCGGCGCCAGACCGGCCCGGTGACGCTGCGCCGTAACAAGGTGCCGCAGACGACGACCGACCAGCGGCTGCTCGAGGCGCACCAGCCCAGCGAGTGGCTGCACGCCGACCCGTGGAGGGTCATGCGGATCCAGTCGGAGTTCGTCGAGGGCTTCGGCGCCTTGTCCGAGCTCGGGCCGGCGGTCGCCGTGTTCGGCTCGGCGCGCACCCGATCAGACGACCCGGCATACGCCCGGGGGGTCGAGGTGGGTCGCCGGCTCGTCGAGGCGGGCTACGCGGTGATCACGGGCGGCGGCCCGGGTGCGATGGAGGCCGCCAACAGGGGAGCCTTCGAGGCGAAGGGCACGTCGGTCGGGCTCGGCATCGAGCTGCCGTTCGAGACCGGGCTCAACGAGTACGTCGACCTCGGCATCAACTTCCGCTACTTCTTCGCCCGCAAGGTCATGTTCCTCAAGTACTCGCGCGGGTTCATCGTGCTACCGGGCGGCTTCGGCACCCTCGACGAGCTCTTCGAGGCCGTGACCCTGGCGCAGACCCAGAAGGTCACCGAGTTCCCCGTCGTCCTCCTGGGCGTCGACTACTGGCAGGGACTCATCGACTGGCTGCGCCACACGGTTCTCGAGAACGGGATGATCGGCCCTGCCGACATCGACCGGCTCATCCTCACCGACGACCCGGAGGAGGCCGTCAAGGCGATCCGCACCTACGAGGAGCCGCGGCCGTGAAGTGGCTCTTCCTCTTCGTCGGAATCGTCGTCGTCTGCTTCGTCGTCGCGCTCGTCCTGGGCCTTGCCGGCGGCGGGCTCGGGCGCACGAGCGCCTCGCTGAGCCACGAGCCGCTGCCCGACGAGCCGATCCGGGACGCCGACTTCGACGACCTCGTCTTCGACGTCGGGGCCCGCGGCTACCGGATGAGCCAGGTCGACGGCGTCATCGACCGGCTGCGACGCGAGCTGCGCGAGAAGGACGAGGAGATCGCCGTGCTGCGCGGCGAGGACCCGGCCGTCGTGCGCGAGCCCGCCGCCGGCCGGACCGTGGACGCCGACGAGCGCCCCGACCGGCCCGAGACCGGTGCCTCAGAGGTCGCGCCCACCGAGCCCGTGGCCGGCGAGCGGGTGCGCTCCGAGGCCGGACAGCGAGAGGGCACGCCATCGCAGGTCGAGCCCTCCGAGGCCGGCCAGGCGGAGGACGAACCGTCCGACACGACGGTCAGCCGCGAACGCACCACATGACCGAGGTGGTCTCCCCACGGCCGCGCCGGGTCTTCGTGGCGTGGGTCCTGGCGGTGTATGCGCTCGCGCGCGTCGTCACGACGACGATCCTGCTCGTCGTCATGCAGCATCAGGTGCCGAGCGGCATGACCGGTGGTGACGACGTGCCGGTCACCTACTTCCCGTTCACGGCACTCTGGGACGGTCAGTGGTACCTGCGGGTCGCCGAGGGTGGCTACCCCGACGTCCTGCCGGTCACCGACACCGGCAAGGTCGGCGAGAACCCGTGGGCGTTCTACCCGCTCTTCCCGCTCATGGCCCGTGTCGGCATGGCCCTGACCGGCCTCGACTTCGCCACCGTCGCCTCGAGCATCGCGCTGCTGTGCGGGGCCGGCGCGGCGGTGGTCATGGGGTTGCTGCTGCGCGAGCGCGTCGGCGACCCGGCGGCATACGTCGTCGTCGCACTCTGGGCGAGCTTCCCCGCGTCGGTGACGCTCCAGCTCGCGTACACCGAGTCGCTCGCGATGCTGCTCCTCGTCGGCTACCTCTACGCCCTCGCCCGCGAACGGTGGCTCGTGGCCACGGCGGTCGCCGTGCTCATCGGGCTGTCGAGACCCATCGCGGCGCCGCTCGGGCTCGTGACACTCGTCGTCGTCTTCGTGCGGTGGCGACGTCGGCGCGAGCGCCCGATCACCGGGGGGACGTATGCCGCGATGCTCGCCGCGCTCGTCGGCTGCGGTGTC
Source organism: Terrabacter sp. GCM10028922 (assembly GCF_042666095.1). Classification (NCBI taxonomy): domain Bacteria; kingdom Bacillati; phylum Actinomycetota; class Actinomycetes; order Micrococcales; family Intrasporangiaceae; genus Terrabacter; species Terrabacter sp. GCM10028922. The sequence continues at coordinate 57,795 of NZ_JBHTFG010000007.1, forward strand.
GCGGGGCTGCTGTGGCCGGCGATCGCGTGGTGGCGCACCGGCGTCAGCTCGGCCTACACCGACACGATGGCGGCGTGGCGCAGCTACCGCAGCATCGAGCTGTTCGTGCCGTGGGCCGACCGCGTGCAGGACCCGTCGTGGGGGCCCTGGCTCGTCGGCGGCCCCGTCGTCGTGCTGCTCATGGTCGCCGGCCCGTGGGCCCGCAACCTCGGCGCCGACCTGCGCACGTGGACGCTCGGCTACACGGCCTACCTCGTCGCGACGCTCGACCCGTTCACCAGCATCTTCCGCTACCTCATCCCGCTCTTCCCGCTCCTCGTCGTGCTGCTCGGGGCCGGGTGGGCGGACCGGAGGGGCAACACGTGGACGCGGCTCCTGGTGCGCGCCGTGCCCCTGCTCATCGCGTTCGTCGTCGGCCAGTACTACTGGGCCGACGTGCTGTGGCGCTTCGTGCCACCGAGCGACTACCCGCCCTGACCTGACTCGCGCGCGTCCGAGCATCCGGCAGAGCACCGGATCGGGCGCCTGATCGCGCGCCCGATGCGTCTCGGCGACAGCAGGTGCGCGATCTCGCGCGTGATCAGCCTGCCGCTGCGAGCCGGTCGAGGTCCCGCTCGCAGAAGCAGCGGTGCGCCCACTCCTCGTTGAGCAGCGTGTGCAGGCACTCGAGGACCGTGCGCTCCGTCGGGTCGAGCGGCCAGCCCGGCTCCGTCGCGTCCCAGCCGCGCTGCGCGAGGTCGTCACGCGTCACCGTGGCGAGGAAGTCGCTGACCTCGGTGCGCTGGCGCCGGCGTACCTCGAGCACCTCGTCGAGACTCGGCGACGCCGTGGGGTCGAGCCCCATCTCGGGCTGGTGCGGCACGAACCCGGATGCGAGCCCGGTCGCGTGGAAGGCGCCGGCCCGGCCGAGCACGGCGCGCGTGAACCACGAGTCGGTGACGAAGACGAGGTGGCGCATCGTCTCGACGGCCGACCACTCGTCGTCGACCCCCCGGTGCTGGTCCGCCTCGGGCAGCGCCGCGACTCGCGCCGCCGTCTCGTCCCAGTGTCGGGAGAGCCACGACCACGCCTCTCGGAGCAGGGCCGGCTCGTCCGAGCGCAGCAGCAGCCGCTCCGGGTGGCGCCGGTCGAGCTCGGCCTCGACGTAGCCGGTCACCTCGACGCCGTTGACGACAAGGTCCTTCACGAGGCCGTCGATCTCGAGGCCGATCGCGACCACCCCGAGCATCCGGGCGCCCGAGAGGTCGCCCTCACGGAACGTCGCGCGGCTGAGGTCGACGTCGTGGAAGAGGGCCTCGCTGAGGTCTTGGTCGCGGAACTGCTGTGCCATGCCCTCACGCTAGACGCGCATGGCGACAGCGGCCCCCGACCGCGGCCCCGGCGTCGTCACGCCGACAAACGCCACCCCGACAACGCCACCCGGGCGAGCCGGCTCAGGTTCCGCTGTAGGTCGGCTTCTGCTTGGCCAGGAAGGCGTCGACCGCTGCCCGGTGGTCGCTGCTGCGACCCGTCAGCGCCATGAGCTCGGCCTCGTTGGCGAGCGCGTCGGCGAGATCGGCGCTCGCGGAGTAGGCGACCGCGCGGCGGATCGAGCCGTACGCGAGAGTCGGCCCGTCCGCCAGCGTCCGAGCGAGGTCGGCGACTGCCGCATCGAGCGCGTCGGCAGGCACGACCTTCGTCACGAGCCCGAGCGTGAGGGCCTCGTCGGCGCCCACGGTGCGCGGCAGGAGGAGCAGCTCCTTGGCGCGGGCGGGGCCGACGAGGCGGGGGAGGGTCCACGACGCGCCCGAGTCGCACGAGAGCGCGATGCCGGCGAACGAGGTGTTGAGCCCCGCGCGGTCCGACGCGACACGGAAGTCGCACGCGAGCGCGAAGCTGAGTCCCGCCCCGGCGGCGACTCCGTTGATGGCGGCGATGACCGGCTTGTTCATCGTCGCGAGCGACGTGACGATCCGGTTGTAGTGGTCGGTGACCGTCGTCGCGAGCGTCGAGGTCGGGTCGCCGAGGTTGCGCACGTGCTCCTTGAGGTCCTGCCCGACGCAGAACGCGCGACCCGACCCCGTGAGCACGACGCAGCGCACGGCCGGGTCCTCGCCGACCTCGCGCAGCGCCGCGACCAGCGCGCCCTTGAGAGCGTCGTCGAGGCTGTTCATCGCCTCGGGCCGGTTGAGCCGGAGCCAGGCGATGCCGTCGTCGACCTCGACGAGGAGCGGCGAGGCGGTGGAGTCGGGCGTCGCGGGTGTCTCGGGGGTCGCGGGGCTCTCCGTCATGGCCGCCACTCTGTCCCAATCCATCCCGGCGGGGAAGGGCGGCACCCCCTGATCTGGGAGGACGTGCCATCTGTCACATCCCCAATTAGGTCTCGCAAACGAGACACGGAATAATGGGACCAAAGACCGAGGATTCCTAGGGAAGGGGAACCATGGCAGCAATGAAGCCGAGGACCGGCGACGGACCGCTCGAGGTCGTCAAGGAGGGCCGCGGCATCGTGTTGCGGATGCCCCTTGAGGGCGGCGGGCGTCTCGTCGTCGAGATGACCCCCGACGAGGCTGCAGCTCTGCGTGACGCGATCCAGGGTTGTGACGGCGTCAGCTGACCCCTTCGCCTGATCCAGGTTCGACGGTCCCCGACCACCCGGTCGGGGGCCGTTTCGCGTCCCGGCGACAGGACGTATGCCGTCCGGCCGGCCGGACGGCATACGTGTCCGGAGCGCGTCAGCGCTTGACGGCGACGAGCAGGCCCTCGCCCACCGGGAGAAGCGCGACGGTGAACTGGTCGTGGTCGCGGATGGTGCGCCCGACCTCGCGCAGCGTGCGCGTCTCGGCGTCGCGGTTGGCCGGATCGGACTCCTTGTCGCTCCACGTGAGCACGAGGGTGCCGCCGGGCCGGAGCAGGCGGGTGGCCTGCGTGAGGTAGTCGGGGTACTCCTCCTTGTCGGCGTCGATCACGACAAGGTCGTAGGCGGCGTCGGTCATGCGGGGGAGCACCTCGAGGGCGCGACCGGCGATGACGCGGGTGCGCTGGTGGGCGATACCGGCGGCAGCGAACGCGTCGCGAGCGGCGCGCTGGTGCTCGGTCTCGAGGTCGATCGTCGTGAGGATGCCGTCGGCGGGCATGCCGCCGAGCAGCCACAGGCCCGAGGCGCCGGCGCCGGTGCCGATCTCCATGACAGCCTTGGCGCCCGTCGCGGCCGCGAGCAGCTGGAGCACGGCGCCGACACCGTTGCCGACGGGTTGGGCACCGAGCTCCTCGCCACGGCGGCTCGCCTCCTCGACGTGCTCGCTCGGGGCGACGAACTCCTCGGCGTGCGACCATGCGGCGACCTTCTGGGTGCTCATGGTCGTCACCCTACTGTGACGAACCGGGTGGATTCGGCACGCCGTCGCGCTCGAAGGGGTAAGGATCGGGTCATGGATGACAACGACGTGCCGACCCCGGAGCACCGCCGCCCGGAGGGTGTGGACGACGCGACGGTCGAGGCGCTCGGAAAGCTGTCCGAGGCCTTCGAGGTGATCGAGGACGCCCGGGGCCACCTGTACCGCTTCCACCGCCTGACCGGCACGGCCGACCTCGCGCTGGGCGAGGCGGTCGAGATGTTCCGCACGGCCGGTCACGGCGACGTGGCGGACCGGCTGCAGACCGAGCTCGTCGGGCGCAACGTCCTCGAGGGCCGGTGGACGTTCCAGGTCGTCGAGGAGTACGACGACGGCTACTACGCGACGTTCAAGGATCTCGAGGCGGCCGCGCGCAAGGACCTCGTCGACGGGCGTCGGCACCTCTACGAGGCCGAGATGAAGGAGGACCGCCGCACGCACGGCCGGCGCCACCACGAGGCCACCCCGCGCGACGGGAGCGACCAGGCCCTGTGACCGATCCACAGCGGATCCACAGGTTCCGGCTGGTGCTCGGACAGCACACTCCGAGACGATCGAGGGAACGAAACCAGCACTGACGGCGTTCTGTCGTTGAACCCTCCCCGTGAAAGGCCAAGCCCCCAGTGAGCACCAGCGTGACGTCCACCTCTCCCACCTCGGTGGAGCAGGCCGACTCGGCGTGGACTCCTCCCACGTGGGAGGAGATCGTCGAGCAGCACTCGGCGCGCGTCTACCGGCTGGCGTACCGCCTCACGGGCAACCCGCACGACGCCGAGGACCTGACGCACGACGTCTTCGTCCGGGTCTTCCGGTCGCTCCACTCGTACCAGCCCGGCACGTTCGAGGGCTGGCTGCACCGCATCACGACCAACGTCTTCCTCGACAAGATGCGCCGCAAGCAGCGCATCCGCTTCGACGCGCTGCCCGAGGACGCCGCCGGCCGCCTTCCGAGCACCGAGAAGGGCCCCGAGCAGACCTACCACGACGGCCGTTTCGACGACGACGTGCAGCGCGCCCTCGACGCCCTGGCTCCTGAGTTCCGGGCCGCCGTCGTCCTCTGTGACATCGAGGGGCTCTCCTACGAGGAGATCTCCGCCACGCTCGGCGTCAAGCTGGGGACCGTCCGCTCGCGCATCCACCGAGGTCGCGCGCAGCTGCGCGAGGCGCTCGCGCACCGCGCACCCGAGGCGGTCGCCTCGGCGGCTGCCAAGCCCGACTCCCGCACGTCCCGTCCCGGCCTGCGCCTTCCGGGCCGCCGCGTCGCCGCGAGCACACGCTGATGGGTGCGGGGGTGATCGAGTGACGCCGCACCTCAAGGGCCACGTGCGCGCCTACGTCGACCGCGCGCTGCCCCCGGCGCTGCTGCACGTCTATGACCGTCACCTCGTCTGCTGCGCCATGTGCCGATCCGCCGCTGAGCAGGAGCGACGCATCGTCGCCTCGCTCCGCGCCGACACCGGCGTACCGATGAGCCTGCGCACCTCGCTCATGGGTCTCGCGGCGAGCCCGCCACTGGAGTCCGCTCCGGCCGGCGCCGGCCCACGCATCCCGATGCCGCCCCTCGGCTTCCGTATGCCGTCCGCCCCGTCCTACGACCCTGTGCCCACCGTGCGCCCGACGGCTCCTGCCCTGCACCGCTCTCCGATGCGCGCCGCCGTCGTGGCCTCGATCGCAGCAGGCGCGTCGGTGGCTGCGGCCTGGGGCCTGACCGTGTCGCCGGTCGCCGGCTCGCCCGGCTCGCGAGTGCCCGCGGCTCGCACCCCTGTCGCGAGCTTCGGGGCCAGCACGATGAGCGCCGTCAACGTCGGTGGGTCGGTCATACCGGGCAACCGGGTCTCGTCCGCCACGCGTGAGTCCCGCTCCGACGTCGGTGCCGGCAACGTGCCCTACTGGGTCGTGTCGACCCGCGCCGCCAACAGCGCGCCGAGCGCCGGCGGTATCGCAGCCCCGCTCCGCGTCTCCAACGTCGGTTCGGCACAATCGAGTCCATGAGCGACGAGCCGAGGACGCCGGACCCCGAGCCGACGACACCTCCCGAGCCCACCCGGGCAGCGGAGCCCGAGCAGACCGGCATCATCGACGTGCACGACACGCAGGCCATTCCTCGCGAGCCGGCGCCCACCCACCCCGTGCCGGCCACCCCGCAGGCACCGTCCGGCGCGCGGTCCGACGACCGCGAGGACGCGTGGTTCGACGTCTTCGGTGGCGAGCACCCGGCCGACGGCGCAGGCGTCCCGGTGCGGGCCGATGCCTCGTGGGGCAGCGACCGCGCCGACGCGCTGGCCGAGGAGGCGCACCGCTCCGCGTACGCGCCGCCCGTGGCCGACCAGGCGCCGATCAGCGCGAGCGCACCGGCTCAGACGTCAGGCCCGGTGTCCCATCCGGTTGCCGGTATGGCGCCGGGTGCCGAGCCGGCTGCAGAGCCCGATGCCGCCACGACGCAGCCGAGCGGAACCGGCGGGCCGGGCCAGCCGGCATACGCCGGTCCGGTGCCGCCGGCGCCTGCAGGCGAGCAGGCCGCAGCGGCAGGCGGACCCATGCCGCCGGGCGTGCTGCTCACCGACGAGCCTCGACCCGCTGGCCGGCGCAAGGGGCGAGGCAGGATGGTCGCGGCCGTGGCAGGCCTGTGCCTGCTCTCCGGCGTGGTCGGCGGGGTGGCAGGCCAGCTCGCCGAGGACCGCATCAACACCGGAGCGTCGACCCTTCCCGAGCCCGGTCCCGGGGCCACGCAGCGCCCGCCCGGCTCGGTTGCCAGCATCGCCGCGAAGGTGCTGCCGAGCGTCGTGACCATCAAGGTCGACGCCGGCAGCGAGGGCTCGGCAACCGGTTCCGGGTTCGTCATCGACTCCAAGGGCCATGTCCTGACCAACAACCACGTCGTCGAACCGGGCGTCGGCGGCGACATCGAGATCGTGCTCAGCAACGGTGACACCGAGAAGGCGACCATCGTGGGGCGCGACGCCAGCTACGACCTCGCCGTGCTGAAGATCGAGCGCACCGGCCTCACGCCGCTCCAGCTCGGACCGTCCGACAAGGTCGTCGTCGGCGACCAGGTCATCGCCGTCGGCGCCCCGCTCGGCCTGGACCAGACCGTCACGACGGGCATCGTCAGCGCGCTCAACCGGCCCGTGACGCCGGGCGACCCCGGGGAGTCGTCCTACATCAACGCCATCCAGACCGACGCGGCGATCAACCCCGGCAACTCCGGTGGGCCGCTGCTCGACCTCAACGGCAAGGTCATCGGCGTCAACAGCGCCATCGCCCGGGTGCCCGGCACGAGCGGGGCCACCGGCGGCAGCATCGGCCTCGGGTTCGCCATCCCGAGCGACCAGGCGCGCCGCACCGCAGACCAGCTCATCGCGACCGGTAAGGCCACGCACCCGGTCATCGGCGTCAAGCTCGACCGCACGTTCGTCGGCGACGGCGCCCGGGTGATCGACGAGCCCAACGCAGTGACGGCGGGCGGGCCTGCCGCCAAGGCCGGCGTGAAGGCCGGCGACGTCATCATCGCCTTCGAGGGAAAGCGCATCCGCGCAGCCGACCAGCTCATCGTCTCCATTCGCGCCCGAGCGGTCGGCGACACCGTGAGCCTCAGGATCGAGCGTGACGGGCAGCAGCTCGAGCTGCGGATGACGCTGGAAGCCGATCCGGCCAGCTAGGCCCCAACCCGCCACCGTAGGATGGCGCAGCCGGAACGCGTGGAAGCGAGGAACTGTGTTCGACATCAACGGGTGGGAGCTGCTCCTGCTCGGGTTGCTCGCCATCCTCATCCTGGGTCCCGAGCGGCTGCCCGAGTACGCCGCGAAGTTCGGCCGCTTCGTGCGACAGGCCCGCACGATGGCCGACCGGGCGAAGCAGCAGCTCAAGGACGAGATGGGTCCGGAGTTCTCCGACGTCGACTGGAGGGCCTACGACCCCCGCCAGTACGACCCGCGCAAGATCGTCCGCGATGCCCTCGCCGCGCCGGCCGACGACGACGTCGCACCCGAGCCGACCGTCGACAAGCCCCTTAGCACGCCCCGCGGTCACGACCCCTCGCTGCCGACTCCCTGGGACAGCGAAGCCACCTGACCCGTCGAGTGGCCAACTTCCGTGCGGTGGCGCCCGTCGAGTGGCCACTATCCGTGCAGTGGCGCCCGTCGAGTGGCCAACATCCGTGCGGTGGCGGCCCTGTCGAGTGGCCAGTTCCTGGCGGCGGCCAGTGGCCTCTCGACCACGCGGAGACGCAGGTTTTGGCCTCTCGACGGGTGAGGGGCCGGCGCCGGTGGTCAGCGTCCTGCGGGCGTGAGGCCGAGGGAGCGGCCGGCGAGGCCTCGGGCACGTGAGCCGAGGCTGCGCGCGATCCCGCGCAGCGCGACGGCGGCCGCGGAGTCGGGCTCACCGAGCACGACCGGAGTACCGCTGTCGCCGCCCTCACGCAGGCGCGTGTCGAGGGGGATCTGGCCGAGCAGCTCGACGGGTGCACCGATGCTCTTGGTCAGCGAGTCGGCTACCGCCTGACCGCCACCCGAGCCGAAGATCTCCTGGCGCGTGCCATCCGGCAGCTCGAGCCACGACATGTTCTCGATGACACCGACGACCCGCTGGTGGGTCTGCAGGGCGATCGCGCCGGCCCGCTCGGCGACCTCGGCGGCCGCCTGCTGCGGCGTCGTGACGACGAGGATCTCGGCGGTCGGGATGAGCTGGGCGACCGAGATCGCGATGTCGCCGGTGCCCGGGGGCAGGTCGAGGAGCAGCACGTCGAGGTCGCCCCAGAAGACGTCACCGAGGAACTGCTGGAGCGCACGGTGGAGCATCGGACCACGCCACACCACGGGCTGGTTGCCGGGCACGAACATGCCGATCGAGATGACCTTCACGTCGTGGCTGATGGGCGGCAGGATCATGTCGTCGACCTGCGTCGGGTGCTGCTCGACGCCGAGCATGCGCGGCACGGAGAAGCCGTAGACGTCTGCGTCGACGACGCCGACGCGCAGCCCCTGTTCGGCCATCGCAACGGCTAGGTTGACGGTCACCGACGACTTGCCGACGCCGCCCTTGCCGGACGCCACGGCATACACGCGCGTGAGGCTGTTGGGCCTCGCGAAGGGGATCTCCTTCTCCGGGGCCCCGCCGCGCAGCTGCGAGCGCAGCTCGGCGCGCTGCTCGTCACTCATGACGTCGAGCTCGACCTCGACCGACGTCACGCCGTCGAGCGCGAGGAGGGCGTTCGAGGTGTCGCGGGTCAGGGTCTCCTTCATCGGGCAGCCCGAGACCGTGAGGAAGATCGCGAGCGCCACCTTGCCCGCGTCGTCGATCTCGACCGACTTGACCATGCCGAGCTCGGTGATCGGCTTGCGGATCTCGGGGTCGTTGACCTTCGACAGCGCCGTGAGCATGACGTCACGGCTGGGCAGTGCAGGGACGGACATGTCCTCCATCGTATGCCGACCCACCGGGCGCCCCGACCACGCCCGCTGTCTACCGCAACACACCCGGAAACGGCCGACACACCGGCTTCCGGTCCCGGTGTGTGGGCGACTACTCGGTGGGTTGCGGGGGAGTCGGGGCCGAGCTGTCATCGACCCGGTGCAGCAGCGCCCGGTCCTCGAGCTCGTCGAGGAGGCCGCGCAGCTCGGAGCGGACGAAGTCGCGGGTGGCCTGCTCGCGGAGGGCCAGGCGCAGTGAGGCGACCTCGCGGGTCAGGAACTCGGTGTCGGCGAGGTTGCGTTCGTCGCGTGCACGGTCCTGCTCCAGCGCGACGCGGTCGCGGTCGGCCTGCCGGTTCTGCGCGAGAAGGATGAGCGGGGCGGCATACGACGCCTGCAGGCTCAGCATGAGCGTCAGGAAGATGAAGGGGAACTCGTCGAAGACGAGGTCGGTGGGAGCGAGGGTGTTCCACACGATCCAGGCCGCGACGAAGACGGTCATGCCGATGAGGAAGCCCGCCGTGCCCATGAGGCGCGCGAACCGCTCGGACAGGACCCCGAAGGCCTCCTGCGAGAAGGAGAGTCGCGGCAGCACTCGGGCCCGCTGCTCCTGCGGCTGGTCGAGCTTGTCGCCACGCACGGCCCGCGCGCCCGTGCGGCGCTCCGTCCGCTCGCTCACGGCTTGACCCCGAGCTCGTGCCGCTCCTCACGCCAGTCCTCGGGGAGGATGTGGTCGAGCACGTCGTCGACGGTGACCGCGCCGATGAGCCGCCCGTCGTCGTCGACGACCGGCAGCGAGACGAGGTTGTACGTCGCGAGCGTGCGCGTCACCGTCTCGAGCGACGCGGTCGCGGGCACGGGCTCGATCTCCTTGTCGATGATCGAACCGACCGCGGCGTGCGGCGGCTCGCGGAGCAGGCGCTGGATGTGGACGAGTCCGAGGTAACGCCCGGTCGGCGCCTCGAGCGGGGGACGGCAGACGTAGACCATCGAGGCGAGGGCAGGCGCCAGCTCCTCTCGGCGAACCGTCGCGAGGGCTTCGGCGATGGTGGCCTCGGGGCCGAGGACGACGGGCTCGGTCGTCATCATGCCGCCGGCGGTGTTCTCGTCGTAGGTGAGCAGCCGTCGCAGGGGAGCGGCCTCGTCGGGCTCCATCAGCTGGAGCAGCTCCTCGGCCTGCTCGGGCGGCAGGTCGGCGAGCAGGTCGGCCGCGTCGTCGGGCTCCATCGCCTCGAGGACGTCGGCGGCGCGCGCGCTGGCGAGGCCGGCCAGGATCTCGACCTGGTCGTCCTCGGGCAGCTCCTCGAGGACGTCGGCGAGCCGCTCGTCGTCGAGGGCCGCGGCGACCTCGGCCCGCCGCTTCGGGTTGAGGTCGTGGATGACCTCGGCGAGGTCTGCGACCTTGAGGTCGTCGTAGGTCTCGAGGAGGCGCTCGGCGCTCTGAGCACCCGCCTGCTCGTGGAGCCCGACGACATCGCGGATGTCGACGAGCATCGTCTTGCCCGAGCGCCGCCGGGTCAGGCGTGACATGGCCTTGGACGCCGGGGAGACCCCGGCCGGGGCCTGCCGGACGAAGACGCGCGTGCCGAGCCAGTCGCGTCGTGGGCCCTGCTCGATGGCGAGGTCCTCGACGAGGGCGTCGGCGAAACCGGCTTCGACGGCCTCGGGGGTCGTGACCCGGACCGTGCGGTCGAACAGCTCGGCTGCGACGAGCACCTCGTTGGTGCGCTGCTCGAACCGGCGCATGTTGACCAGGCCCGTCGTGATGACGGCTCCGGCGTCGATCGAGGTGACCCGGGTCATCGGCACGAAGACGCGGCGGCGGCCCGGGACCTCGACGACGAGGCCGATGACGCGCGGCTCGGGACGGTTGGCGGAGAACATCACGACGACGTCGCGCACGCGTCCGACCTGGTCGCCGAGCGGGTCGAAGACGGCGAGGCCGGTCAGGCGCGCGACGAAGACGCGGGTGCTCGCACTCATGACCCCAAGGCTATGGGGTCAGCGTCCGCGTCGCCGGGTGCCACGTCGCTGGTGCTTCTTGCGAAGCTTGGCGCGCTCCTTCGCGGCCTGACGAGCCGCCTTCGCCTCGTCGCGTGCCCGCTTGCGCTCCGCCTTCTCCTCGCCACGGCCGCCCCAGTGCCACGGTCGCCACGACGTGGTCGTCGCGGCGGTGCGGGCCGGGGGCTGGCGGTGGTCGTGGGCGGCATACGCCCCGGGGGACTCGAGGGGGCTGTCGAACGGCACGAGCGCGCTGACGGTGCACTCGGCGGCCCAGCGGGCTAGGGAGTCGTCGACGGAGTTGAGGCGCGAGGCCTTGAGCAGGTCGGCGGCGCGCTGCCACTCAGGCGTTCCGGGCTCGAGGACGTGCACGTGCGCGCGCACCGTGAGCAGCCGGCCCCCCGTGTCCTTGCTGCGCAGGATGAGCCGGACCTCCTTCGGCAGCCACGGCAGCGGCTGCTCGCCCGGGCCACTGACGACAAGAGCTGCGCCGTCGTCCCAGACGTGCCACGCGGGCCAGGTGCGGTCGCCGGCGACCTCGATCCAGAGCAGGCCGGACTTGGTCATTGCCTCGCCGAGCAGGGCGGCGGCCGTCGCTGCCTCCGGCTGGCGGGAGGGCTCGTTCGAGGGTTCGCTCGACGGCTCGCTCGGAGACTCGCTCTGAGACTCGCTCTGAGAGTCGCTCGGGGACTCGGTCCGGGGCTCGGTCACACGGCCACCATAGTGATCCCGCCCTCATCGGTGGCACGCGTGACTGTCGTCATAACGCGGCGCAAGAGGGCGTTGCTACGTTGACGCCCATGCGCAGCGCCAAGGACTTCTTCCGTCCCCTCGCGGTCGGCGCGCCGGCCCCTCTGACCCAGGTGCCGGCCCGCCCCAGCCGGGTCATCCACTTCTTCGACCCCAGCAACCCCAGGATGGCGGCCAAGGTGCCCGACCTCGTCGGGACCGTCGACGTGCTGCTCGGCAACCTCGAGGACGCTGTGAGGGCCGATCGCAAGGAGGCAGCGCGCGCCGGCCTGGTCGAGATCGCCAAGGCGACCGACTTCGGCGACGACACCCAGCTCTGGACTCGCATCAACGCCCTCGACAGCCCGTGGGCCCTCGACGACCTGACGACGCTCGTCACCGAGATCGGCGACAAGCTCGACGTCGTCATGGTGCCGAAGGTGCAGGGGGCCGAGGACATCCACTACGTCGACCGCCTGCTCGCCCAGCTCGAGGCGAGAGCGGGTCTGACCCGCCCCATCCTCGTGCACGCGATCCTCGAGACGGCCCGCGGCATGGTCAACGTCGAGGAGATCTGCGGGGCCTCCCCGCGCATGCAGGGCCTCTCGCTCGGGCCCGCCGACCTCGCCGCCGACCGCCGGATGAAGACGACGCGCGTCGGCGGGGGACACCCCGGCTACCTCGTGCGCGCCGACGCGGTCGGCGGCGACATCACGGGTGCGCGCGCCACAGCCCAGCAGGACCTCTGGCACTACACGATCGCGCGCATGGTCGACGCCTGCGCGATGCACGGCATCTACCCGTACTACGGCCCGTTCGGCGACATCGCGGACGTCGTCGCGTGCGAGGACCAGTTCCGCAACGCGTTCCTGCTCGGATGCGTCGGCACGTGGTCGCTGCACCCGGTGCAGATCGAGATCGCCAAGCGCGTCTTCAGCCCCTCGGCCGAGGACGTCGCGCACGCCCGACGGGTCGTCGCCGCCATGGGCGACGGCAGCGCGGCCGTCATGCTCGACGGCAAGATGGAGGACGACGCCAGCCTCAAACAGTGCCTCGTCATCGTCGAGCTGGCCGAGCGCCTCTCGAAGTCCGACCCGGCGCTCGCCGAGCTGTATGCCGCCAAGCCCGCCCCGCAGGAAGGCTGATCCCGTGCCGGAGCCGACGAATGCCGTCAACGGGGCGGCCTACCGGCCGCGACGCTCGGTGCTCTACCTGCCGAGCTCCAACGAGCGCGCCCTGGAGAAGGCGAAGACGTTGCCCGTCGACGCGCTCATCCTCGACCTCGAGGACGCCGTGGCGCCCGACGCCAAGGACGCGGCACGTGAGAACGCTTGTGCCGCAGTGCAGTCCGGCGACTTCGGCCGCCGCGAGCTGACGATTCGCGTCAACGGGCTCGGCTCGCAGTGGCACGAGGCAGACGTCGCGGCAGCCAGCACCGCCGGCCCCGACGCCATCGTCGTACCGAAGGTGGGCTCGGCCGACGAGGTGCGCCGGCTCGTGGCTGCCATGGAAGGGGCGGGCGCCCCAGAGCACACGCGCCTGTGGGCCATGGTCGAGACGCCGCTCGCGGTGCTGCACGCCGAGGAGATCGCGCGGGCCTCGGACCGGCTGGCCTGTCTCGTCCTCGGCACGAACGACCTCTACAAGGAGCTCGGCGCGACGTTCGCCGCCGGACGTGCTGCCATCGCGACCAGCCTCCAGCTCGTGCTGCTCGCTGCACGGGCGGCGGGCGTCGCGGTCGTCGACGGTGTCTACAACGACGTCAAGGACGCCGACGGCTTCCTCGCCGAGGCCCGGCAGGGTCGCGAGATGGGCTTCGACGGCAAGACCCTCATCCACCCGGGTCAGGTCGAGCCGTGCAACGAGGTCTTCGCCCCGAGCGCCGCCCAGGTCGAGGAGGCCCGGGCCGTCATCGCGGCCTTCGAGGCCGCCCAGGCCGAGGGCAGGGGCGTCGCGACTCTGGGCGGCCGGCTCATCGAGAACCTCCACGTCGACTCGGCCCACAAGGTGCTCGCCACGGCCGAGGCCATCGCCGCACTGTCCTGAGGACCCGGACGTCGCCGATCGGGAGGGCTCCCGCTCAGCGACGCCGGAGTACTCCGGCGCTGCTGAGCGCGACCGACGCCTCAAACCGCCGTCAGGTGACGGCGCCGAGCTTGTCGGGGTTGCGGATGGCGTGGAGAGCCGTGATGTGGTCGTCCTCGACGGTCAGGAAGAGGACCGAGTCGACGCCTTCGACCGACGTCGTCACGATCGCGAGCTCGCCGTTGACGGTGCGCAGGTGCGGCGCCAGGCCCTCCACATCGGGGCGCCCGAGCACGCCGAGCAGCCAACGGATCACCTTCTCTGCGCCGTGGATCGGCCGCAGGGCGGCCTTGCGCACCCCGCCGCCGTCGGTGACCAGCGCGACGTCGGGCGAGAGGACCTCCATGAGACCGTCGAGGTCACCGGTCGCCGCCGCGGCCATGAACCGCTCCGTCACCTCGCGGTGCCGCGCGGCGTCCACGACCGACCGCGGCTGCCGCGCCTCGACGTGCGAGCGGGCACGGTGGACGAGCTGGCGGACGGCGGCGGGTGAGCGGTCGAGCGCGCCCGCGACCTCGCCGGACGGCATACCGAAGACGTCGGAGAGCACGAACGCGGCACGTTCCAGCGGGCTCAGCGACTCGAGCACGATGAGCATCGCCATCGACACGTCGTCGGCGAGCTCCGCCGCGGCGGCGCCGTCGCCTCGAGGATCGCTCGAGACCGGTTCGGGCAGCCACGGCCCGATGTAGCTCTCACGACGAGTTCGCAGCTGCCGCAAGCGGTTCAGGGCCAGACGCGTCGTGATCGTGAGGAGGTACGCACGTGGCTCGTCGATGGTCTCCGGGTCGACGCCGCTCCATCGGATCCACGCCTCCTGCACGACGTCCTCGGCGTCGGAGTGGCTGCTCAGCAGGCGGTAGGCCGCGCCGACGAGGAGGCGTCGGTGCTCCTCGAAGAGCGCGGTCTGCTCGTCAGCGGTTGGACGGTTCACGGTGCCGGCACCTCACAGTGGTCCTTGAAGCCCTGGCTCGTGAGGCCCAGGGCCGAGTTCGTGCGGGAGCGGAGGTTCTCCAACGAGATCATCTCAGTGAGCTCGACGAGCTGCTCGTCGGTCAGCTGCTCGCGCAGGTCGGCGACGAGCTCGTCCGTCACCTCCGGCGGTGTCGCGGTCATCGCCTCGGCGTACGCGAGCACCGACCGCTCGAGGCGCGTGTAGACGTCGGCCTCGCGCCAGTCGGAGAGGTGCTCGAGCTTGGCGACATCGAGCCCCTTGTCTCGGGAGACGTACCAGCCGAAGTCCATGCACCAGCTGCAGCCGATCTGGGCCGCGACCGCAGCGCACGCGAGGTCCTTGAGCCCCTGGTCGACGCTCGACCACTTCTCGACGGCCATCTCGAAGCGCGACACCGACACCAGCACGCGTCGGTTGTGCAGCATCGCGAGTCCCGGTTCGAGGACGGCGCCGTAGCGGCGCCGGCTCCACCCGGACACCAGCCGGACGAAGAGCGTCTGGCGGTGCTCGAGCGGGATCCGGGCCGAGCTCGTGCGTTCGATGGGGGCGATGGGGGCGGCTGGGCGAGTGCTCATCTCGGTCTCCTCCGTGGTGGTGGGCGCCAGGTGGTCGGCGCCGTCAGGAGGTGGACACGCGAACCGCCTCAGGTGTGACATCGCCGCCGCCGTCACCTTCGGTGGCCCCCGGGAGATTGCCCGTCTGGGGCACGACCTGCGTTTCGGGCCACGGACTGCATGGCGAACCGTCGCCCGTCGGCCGAGACGCAGCCCGTGCCACGCAGCCCGTGCCACGCAGCCCGTGCCACGCAGCCCGTGCCACGAACCCCGCGCCACGTGGTGCGGGCTCAGCTGAGGTGGTGCGGCGTGACGTCGCTGCGCTTCTCCGAGTCGTCGCCGGCATCGAGGTCGTCGGAGGCCGAGTGCTGGTCGGCCGAGCCTGCCGGCACGAGCCGCACGATGACCGCCTTGGACACGGGACAGTTGCTGCCGACAGCCGTCGACTCGAGCGCGACGAGCGGGTTGACCTCGGGGTAGTAGGCGGCGACGCAGCCACGGACCGTGGGGTAGGCCACGACCCGGAAGTTGCGCACGACGCGCTGGGTCCCGTCGGGCCACGGTGCGACGACGTCGACGCGGTCGCCGTCGGAGAACCCGAGCGTGGCGAGGTCGTCGGGGTGGACCATGACGATCTCGCGCCCACCGGAGATGCCCCGGTAGCGGTCGTCGTGCCCGTAGATCGTCGTGTTGAACTGGTCGTGGCTCCGGAGCGACTGGAGCACGAGGTGCCCCTCCGGGGCTGACACCATCTCGAGCGGGCTCACCGTCAGCAGTGCCCTTCCGGAGGGCGTCTCGAAGATCCTCGAGTCACGCGGCGGGTGGGGGAGCACGAAGCCGCCCGGCCGGTGGACCTTCTCGTCGTAGGCTGCGCAGCCGGGCACGACCCGCTCGATGTGCCGGCGGATGACGGAGTAGTCATCGGCCATTGCGGCCCAGTCGATCTCGCCCGCGGCGCCCGGCCCGGTGAGGGTCGCCGCCGCGATGCCGCAGACGATCGACACCTCCGAGCGCAGGTGCGGGCTCGCGGGCTCGAGCCGGCCGCGCGAGAGGTGGACGCTGGACATGCTGTCCTCGACGGTGACGCCCTGCAGGCCGCTGCGCTGCTCGTCGCGCTCGGTGCGGCCGAGCGTCGGCAGGATCAGCGAGGTGTGGCCGACGACGACGTGGGAGCGGTTGAGCTTCGTCGAGATGTTGACGACGAGTCCGACGGTGCGCAGGGCCTCGTGGGTGACTTCCGTGTCGGGCGTCGCCGCAGCGAAGTTGCCGCCGAGCCCGATGAGCACCTTCGCCTCGTGGTCGCGCATCGCCCGGATCGCGTTGACGACGTCGAGACCTCGCTCACGCGGCACGGTGATGCCGAACTCCGCATCGAGCGCGTCGCCGAAGTGTGGCGGCAGCTTCTCCCAGATCCCCATCGTGCGGTCGCCCTGGACGTTCGAGTGCCCGCGGACCGGGCACAGCCCAGCGCCGGGCTTGCCGAGGTTGCCCTGGACGAGCGCGACGTTGGCCATCTCCTTGATCGTCGCGACGGCGTGCCGGTGCTGCGTGACGCCCATCGCCCAGCACAGCACGGTGCGACGCGAGCGCGCGAAGAGCTCGGCGACCCTCTCGATCTGGGCCCGGTCGAGCGAGGTGGCCTCGGCGACGAGGTCCCAGTCGAGCTCGCGGACGTGCTGGGCCCACTCCTCGAAGCCGGCGGTGTGCCGCTCGATGAAGTCGCGGTCGAGCACGTCCTCACCGGCGTCGTGGCGCGCGACGAGCAGTGAGCCGATCGCCTGGAACAGCGCGAGGTCGCCGCCGAGGCGGATCGCGAGGAACTCGTCGGCGAGCTCGGTGCCGACGCCCGTCAGGCCCCGGACGGTCTGGGGGTTGTCGAAGCCACGCAGCCCGGTCTCCGGGAGCGGGTTGACGGCGACAATCGTCGCACCGCCGCGCTTGGCCTTCTCGAGGGCGGTGAGCATGCGGGGGTGGTTCGTCCCGGGGTTCTGCCCGGCGATGACGATGAGCTCGGCCTCGTAGAGGTCCTCGAGGGTCACCGACCCCTTGCCGATGCCGATGACCTCGGCGAGCGCCACCGACGTCGACTCGTGGCACATGTTCGAGCAGTCGGGCAGGTTGTTCGTGCCGAAGGCGCGGGCGAAGAGCTGGTACGCGAACGCCGCCTCGTTGGACGCGCGCCCGCTCGTGTAGAAGACCGCCTCGTCGGGGCTCGCGAGACCGCGCAGCCGGTCAGCGATGAGCGCGAACGCGTCGTCCCACGAGATCGGCTCATAGTGGCTGCCTCCCTCGCGCAGCACCATCGGGTGCGTGAGCCGGCCCTGCTGCCCGAGCAGGTAGTCGGTCCAGCCCGCGAGCTCGGTGACGGAGTGCCTGGCGAAGAACTCCGGGTCGACCCGGCGCAGCGTCGCCTCCTCCGCGACCGCCTTGGCGCCGTTCTCGCAGAACTCCGCGACGCTGCGCTCCTCCGGGTGTGGGTCGGGCCACGCGCAGCCCATGCAGTCGAAGCCGTCGGCCTGGTTGATCCGGCGCAGCGTCGCGAACGAGCGACGGGCGCCCATCTGCTCCATGCCGCGTTGGGCCGTGACGGCGATGGCGGGAAGGCCGCCCGCCTTCGAACGCAGCCGTGACCGCTCGATTTCCGTAGGGTCGACGTCACGCGTCGGCGCCGGAGTGGGGCGCACCGGCACCATCGGGATCAGGCGTCTCCTCTGCTCGGCCATGGTCAACCCTCCTCGGATCGGTCGCGGCCCGATGCCCCACGAGGTCACCACGTGGGACTGGTCGCTCCCTGCGAGTCTGCCCCATCGGTTCGACCGTGCGGGATACCTCTGGCTCCCTCGTGCGTTGGACCAGACATGAGGCAGGTCACGAGGCCGGGGGAGCCCGCTGCGCCCGCGTCGCCGGCCCGGTCCGTCGATGACGCAGGCGGCCCCCCGGGACAACGCACGGGCCTGACGCGCCGCCGCCTCCTGACGCTCGGCGCCGTCGGCGCGGTCGCCGCCGGCGGGGTGTATGCCGTGTCGCGCGGTCCCGGCCTCCCGTCCGTCCCGCTGATCCCGGGTCTGGGCGAGCCGCCACCGCGTGAGCTGCGCATCGACCCGCAGCCCGTCGACTTCACGGACCTGCAGGCCCGCCGACGCATCGGCGAGGCGGCATACGTCTACGAGGTGAACGGGCGTCATGCGACCTACTACGTCACGGAGCCCTTCGGGGCCCGGCTCGACCGGTGGCTCGCCCTGCACCGGCGGCACGTGGGGCAGGCGCCCGACCAGATCCGGTCGTTCGGCGCGTGGGTGCGCGGCTCCTCGACGTCGTGGCACAGCTCGGGCGAGGCGATCGACATCGCGCGGCTGCGCGCCGCCGGACGCGACCTGACGTCGCTGCGCTACGACCAGTGGCGCGACGCACCCGCGAGCGAGCTGCGCCGGCGTCTCCGGCTCTACTGGGGCACGGCTGCCGGGCTGCACCACGAGTTCGCCGACGTGCTGACGTATCTCTTCGACGGTGCGCACGCCAACCACATCCACGTCGACATCGGGCGTTTCGGTCCGGAGCAGCCTCGCCTCATCCGCCGCTCCAACGCGCAGGTCCAGGCCGTGCAGGCCATGTGCCGACACGTGTGGGGGCGCACCGACGTCGAGATCACGGGCGACTTCGACGACGTGACGCGTGATGCGACGACCCGCATCCTCGAGCAGGTCGGCGGGCCGGGCGAGCTCGCCGAGTCCCGCGAGGCGTGGCAGGCGTTCATGGTGGCGACGATGGAGCGTGTGTAGGCAGACGTGAACCGGGTCACGCCGGTCGGGACCGGCGGGTGCCGACCGTAGGATCGAGGCCATGGCCCAGCCCGTGCTCACGCCCCAGACCGAGGACTTCCCTCGCTGGTACCAGGACGTCGTCGCCAAGGCCGAGCTCGCCGACAACGGCCCGGTGCGCGGCACCATGGTGATCCGCCCGTACGGCTACGCGATCTGGGAGCGCATGCAGGCCGACCTGGATCGGCGCATCAAGGACGCCGGCGCGCGCAACGCGTACTTCCCGCTGTTCATCCCCGAGTCGTACCTCACCCGTGAGGCCGAGCACGTCGAGGGCTTCAGCCCCGAGCTCGCCGTGGTCACGCACGCCGGCGGCAAGGAGCTCGAGGAGCCGGTGGTCGTGCGCCCGACGTCCGAGACCGTGATCGGCGAGTTCATGGCGAAGTGGACGCAGAGCTACAGTGACCTGCCCCTGCTGCTCAACCAGTGGGCCAACGTCGTCCGGTGGGAGCTGCGTCCGCGGATCTTCCTGCGCACGAGCGAGTTCCTCTGGCAGGAGGGGCATACGGCGCATGCCACGGAGGAGGACGCGCGCCGCTACGCCACGCACATCCACAAGGACGTCTACGCGACGTTCATGCGGGAGATGCTCGCGATGCCGGTCGTCCTCGGTCGCAAGACGGCGCGAGAGCGCTTCGCCGGCGCGACGAACACCCTTGCCCTGGAAGCGATGATGCGCGACGGCAAGGCCCTTCAGATGGGCACGAGCCATGAGCTCGGCCAGAACTTCGCGAAGGTCTTCGACATCTCGTACCTCTCCGAGCAGGGCAACCACGAGCTGTGCTGGACCACGTCGTGGGGCACCTCGACCCGCATGCTCGGCGGCCTCATCATGTGTCACGGCGACGACGACGGCCTGCGCGTTCCGCCCCGGCTCGCGCCGGTCCAGGCACTCGTCATGGTCGTCAAGGACGGCGAGGGAGTCCTCCAGGCGGCGCAGCAGGTCCTCGCGGACCTCGTGGCGCGTGGAGTCCGGGCCGAGCTCGATGCGCGGCTCGACACGCCCTTCGGCCGTCGCGTGGTCGACGCGGAGCTCAAGGGCATCCCGATCCGCGTCGAGATGGGGCCCCGCGACCTCGCCGAGGGGAGCGTGACGGTCGCCCGGCGCATCGCGGGGGGCAAGTCAGCCGTCCAGCTCGCCCGTGTCGCCGAGGCGGTCGAAGGGGCGCTCGTCGACGACCACGAGGCGTTGTATGCCGCCGCGCTGGCCCACCGCGACGCCCACACCTCCGAGGCCACGACCCTCGAGGAGGCCGCCGAGGCGGCCCGCACCGGGTGGGCGACGGTGCCCTGGTCGACGATCGGGCCGGAGGGGGAGGCGCTGCTCGCCGAGTCCGCCGTGACGGTGCGCTGCCTGACCATGCCGGACGGGTCCGTGCCCGCCTCGGAGTCCGACGACGGTGTCCTCGCGGTCGTGGGGAGGGCGTACTGATGACGGCGAGCCCGCACGAGCCGGCCCGGGAGGCGCAGCCGGAGATCCTGACGCCCCTGCTGCGCGACCGCGAGAGCGTCATGGTCTACGACCGCACGCACACCATCGGTCCGGACGCCCTGCGCGCCATCCTCGAGGCGGCGCGCTGGTCACCGTCGGCGGGCAACTCCCAGCCGTGGGGCTTCATCGTGGGGCTGCGCGGCGACGACACCCACGCGGCGATGGTCGAGGTGCTGTCGTCGGCCAACCAGGTGTGGGCCCCGTCGGCGTCGGCCATCATCCTCACGCTCCACCAGGTGGCGACCGACGAGGACCACGAGATCGCCTACAGCGACTACGCCATGTTCGACCTCGGACAGGCCGTCGCCCACATCACCGTGCAGG
This sequence comes from Terrabacter sp. GCM10028922, assembly GCF_042666095.1. Classification (NCBI taxonomy): domain Bacteria; kingdom Bacillati; phylum Actinomycetota; class Actinomycetes; order Micrococcales; family Intrasporangiaceae; genus Terrabacter; species Terrabacter sp. GCM10028922. Next base: position 78,535 of record NZ_JBHTFG010000007.1, read on the forward strand.
CCCGGTCGATGGGCCTGCAGGTGCGCCAGTTCGGTGGCTTCGACCACCGCGCCGCGACCGAGGCGTTCGCCGTGCCGCCGCACTGGGCCGTGACGACCGGCATCGCGCTCGGCCTGCCGGCCGGTCCCGACGGGGACGCGGAGATGCCCGACTGGGTGCGCACCCGTGCCCGTCTCCCACGTTCCCGCCTGACGCTCGAGGCGTTCGTCCACTCGGGCAAGTTCGGCCATCCTGCGGACTTCCTCACCGACTGAGTCAACACACCTCAGGCCCTGGCCTACCGCGCGAGGAAGCCGGCCCGGCACGCGGACGGAGGCCACCCCACGAACGGGTGGCCTCCGTCACGCCTGCAAACTCCTCGGCCTCGCTGCTCACCAGCGCGACGTGGCCGCGGCGACGAGGTCACCGAAGAGCAGACCTTCGTCCACCACGTACCCACGGCGAGTGAACCACTCACACATGTTGCGCGTGTCACGTTCGAGGAACTCGGGGCCGTGCGGGTTGCCGATGACGTCGACGACCTGCGGCCAGTCGATGATGACGAGCCGCGTGTCGTCTCCCTCGCCGGCGAGGAGCACGTTGTACGGCGACAGGTCGCCGTGCGCCCACCCCAGCTCGGCGAGCCGGAGCATCGCCTCGCGGAGCTGCTCGAAGAGCCCGGGCAGCAGCTCGGGGTCGGGCCTGGACTGGGCGAGACGCGGTGCGGCCTGTCCGTCGGGGGTGCCGATGAACTCCATCAGCATCTCGTCGTCGGACATCTGCACCGGGTAGGGCACAGGCAGACCCTCGCCCCAGAGCCTGACCAGCGTCTGGAACTCCGCGAAGGCCCAGAGGCCGCTGATGAGCTCCTTGCCGAACGAGGTTCGGGTCCGCATGGCCCGCGTCTCGCGCGACTTCCGCACGCGCCGTCCCTCGAGGTAGCCCGAGTCGCGGTGGAACAGGCGGTGCTTGCTCGACCGGTAGCGCTTGCCGGCCATGAGCACGTCCCGGTCGGGGGAACCGGGCACCCACCTGCGCACGAGGTGGACGTCGGCCTCCTTGCCGGTCTTGAGGACCCCGAGGTCCGCCTCGACCGCACCCAGGTCGGTGATGACCCAGTCTGGTCGCGGCTTCGGGCCGTGCGTGGCACCGTCCCAGCTCGACCACCGCTCGCCCTCCGGAGGGGCGTCGGGCTGCGTGTCGACCGCGTACTGCTCGAGGTCGAGGTCCGCCAGCCGCCCGTCGGTCAGTCGGGCGTCGTAGACCTCGTACTCGTCTTCGTGAAAAGCATTGAATGACAACGTGACTCCAAGGAAGAAGTGATGTGGGCAGGCATGCCCGGGGCCGTCATCGACATGTCACCCTCCTTGGGTCGGTGCGTCGGTCGTCCACCGTCGCGGTCGACACCGAGGGTCCCGCACCGGCGTCGGCGGGCGCAACGCAATTACGCGGTACCGATTTGGCCGGATCGGTATCACGGGCCGCTCTCACGGCTCTACGGTGACGGGAGGTCCACGTCTCTGGTCGAGCTCGGAGGGGAGCCACGTATGCCGTCCGCGTCCTTCGGTGGGGGAGCGGTGCGCGTCCGTACGCCGCACGGTTACGACGCCACGGCGGCGACCGACCGCTCCGACCGGGACCTGTCGCCGGGCGACCTGCGGGCCGCCGAGCGGTCGGCGCTCGTCGAGGCCCTGAGGACAGAGGACTTCGTCGTGGTCGACCGGATCGACGTGACACCACAGCGAACCCGCGGCCTCGACGAGCCGGCACCGCCCAACCGGCGAGGCACCGTCTCGCTCGACGTCGACGTCCCCGCCGGCAACGACGCGGTCGTGCTCCTCGAGCGTGATGGCGTCTACTCATGGCACCTGCCCGTCGACGCACAGGAGCGCACCCGCTCCCTCGACCCCGGCCCGCGGACCGTCTCGTTCTCGCTCTCCGTGCAGCCGGAGCCTCCGGCTCGACCTACGCGTCGACCCCGCACGCGCCGGGCGCCGGGCGCCGGTGCGGACCGTGGCCTCCTCGGCGACCTCGCCCACGGCGCAGTGCAGGCCATCGTCCTGCGCTTCGCGGCACCCGTCATCGTCGGAAAGGTCGTCGAGCGACTGGAGTCGAACGTCCGTACCGGCCTCGTGCACGTCACCGGCGGGACGCTCCAGGCCTGGCGACCGGTCCAGGACATCGGGCAGGTGGGCCTGCCGACCGACCGCGCCGCGCGCGTCCTGCTCCTCGTGCACGGCACGTTCTCCTCGACGACCGGGGCCTTCGGTGCACTCGCGGTGACCCCTGGGGCGGAAGGCTTCGTCGACACCGTCGTGTCGGCGTACGACGCAGTGCTCGGGTTCGACCACAGGACCCTGAGCGTCGACCCCGAGCGCAACGCGCGCGACCTCCTGGCGCTGCTCGAGCCGCACGACGGCGAGCTCGTCATCGACGTCATCACCCACAGCCGCGGCGGGCTCGTCACACGGTCCTTCGTCGAGACGGTGCTGCCCGGGTCCGGCCTGCGGGCCACCGTCGACTCGATCGTGTTCGTGGCCTCCACCAACGGCGGCACCCACCTGGCCGACCCGGCCCGCTGGCACGACCTCGTCGACCTCTACACGAACCTCGTCATGGCGACCTCGGCCGGGTTGTCGCTCGTGCCCGGTGGCGCTCCTTTCGCGGCCATCGTCAGCGGCGTCGTGCGTGGTATCGGCGCACTCGTGAAGTACCTCGTGTCGTATGCCGCCGACGGGGACGGCGTGCCCGGCCTGGCCGCGATGAGGCCGGACGGGCCCTTCGTGTCCCAGCTCAACGAGGACCAGCAGGGACAGCCGGGACCTGGGACGAACTGGTTCGTCGTCTCGTCCGACTTCCACGTGTCCCTCTTCGACGACCACCACAACCCCCCGGAGTTCCCGCGAGAGCTGGCCGTGCGCCTCGCCGAGGGCTTCGTCGACGGGCTGTTCCGCGGCGGCAACGACCTCGTCGTCGACACCGACGCCATGGCGGCCATCGGAGGTCCGTCCGGCGGCTACGTGCGCGACACGTTCTCGCTCGGCACCAACGACGTCGTGCACCACGTCAACTACTTCTCGCAGCTGTCGGTGATCGGGGCCATCTCGCAGTGGCTGCCGCTCGGGCTCGGCGCGTCCGACGCCGAGGCGGTCCTGCCAGACTGGATGACCGCCGGCCCGGTCCTCGGCGCGGAAGCCGGAGGCGACCGCGGGCTCGAGATGGCTGACGGTGGCGGGGACGAGCTCGGCGCGATGCCGGAGCAGCCACCGGAGCTGCCACCGGCGCTGCCGCCACCTCCGCCGCCGTCCGCCCCGCCGTCAGGCGACGCGCCGCCGCGACCTCCCACCGCGGCACGGCGGCCGACGGCGAAGAAGACGACCGCCAAGAAGGCCACCGCCACGAAGGCGACGGCCAAGAAGACCAGCCCTGCGGCCGCCGGTGTCGAAGGAGTGGGGGCGGCCCGGGCGGAGGTGACGACTCCGGCCGAGCTCGCGGCCGAGATGCCCTCCACCGTGACGCCGGGCGCGGACTTCACCGTGCGCGTACGCCTCGCCCGGACCCAGCTCGCGCCGACGGAGGGCACCGTCCACGTGGCGGAGACGGTCCACGTCGTCGCCGAACGGCCGATCAGCGTGCAGGTCTACGCCAAGGACAACGTCACGGTCCTCGACACCGACGCGAAGGTCTTCGGGCTGCCGAGCGGCGACTGGGCGAGCGAGCTGACCTTCCGGGCACGGGCGCTGGCCGCCGGGCCGATACGCGTGTCGATCGTGCTGCGCCAGGGCTGGGTGCCCGTCGCGACGGTGGCTCTCGAGGCGACGGCTGCTGCGGCCGGCATGCTCGCACCGGCACCTGCCACGGCTGCAGTGCACACCGGCATCGACGCCCCGGAGCTCGACGGGCTCGCCTGCCTCGACATCGTCGAGGGTCGCCGGGTCACGGGGGAGCGGGTGTACAGCTACGCCCTTCGCCTCGTCCCAGGCGAGCCGGAACGGGTCTTCGAGTCCGCGCCGATCGTCGGCCGGGACGACTTCGTGCGCGACCGGATCGGCGAGGTCGAACGGGTCATCAAGGACCCGGACCTCACGGCACGGCAGCGACTCACCCAGCTGCAGAACACCGGCACGCTGCTCTTCGACCAGTTCTTCCCCGAGGACATGCAGGCCTACCTCTGGAAGCACCGCGACCGCGTGCACGACCTCATCGTCTACACCGACGAGCCGTTCGTGCCGTGGGAGCTGGTGCACCTCAAGCCCCCGCGTGGCAAGCGCGGCACCAAGCCGCGCTTTCTCGCCTCCGGTGGTCTCGTGCGGTGGCAGCTGGGCAGCTTCCCGCCCCGCGAGGTTCACGTCCGGCGCGGCAGGGCTCGCTCGATCTGCCCCGTCTACGCGAACCCGATGTTCAAGAACGACGTCGGCGTCGCCGAGGCCGGCTACCTCCGTGAGCGCTTCGGTGCCAAGCCGGTCACGGCGACACCCCGCGGTGTCGAACGCCTCCTGCGCGGTGGCGGCTTCGACCTGCTGCACTTCTCCGGCCACGGTGCGGCCCGCAGCGACGCCATCGCCGACGCGAAGGTGCTGCTCAGGGGCCAACGGCGCGGCTCGACGGTGCGCGAGCAGTTCCTCAGCTCGACCGACGTCTCGCAGAACGTCGACTGGACCGACCCAGGCGTGCCCGGCCCGCTCGTCGTGCTCAACGCCTGCCAGACCGGCCGCTCGGGTGAGCTCTTCACGACCGTGGGCGGCTTCGCCAAGGCGTTCCTCGACGCCGGCGCCTCCGCCTTCGTGTCCTGCCTGTGGTCCGTGCAGGAGGAGCCCGCCCGGGTCTTCGTCGAGACGCTCTACGAGGAGCTGCTCAAGGGGACGCCGATGTCGCGCGCGAGCGCCCTGGCGCGGGCCGCCGCGCGTGACGCCGACGACCCGACGTGGCTGGCCTACGTCGTCTACGCGAGACCCGACGCCGTCCTCCGGGCGGTGTGACCCGCTACGACGCAGTCGAACCCACTCACCCGAGGGGTTCTGTACCCAGGAAAGGAACGGTCATGGCACGCAGGGCCTTGTGCGTGGGGATCAACGAGTTCGAGTCACTACCGCACACCAGCTGGCTCGCCGGCTGTGTCAACGACGCCAACGACATCGTGAAGGCGCTGAGACCGCTCGGCTTCACCGCTCGCTCGACGACGGTTCTCACCGATGCCGACGCCACCCGGCGCAACGTCATGGCCGCCCTCGAGAAGCTCGTCGGGTCGGCGAAGCCCGGTGACCACCTCGTCTTCACGCTGTCGAGCCACGGCACCCAGGTGCCCAACGAGCCCGGCGGCGACCAGGAGGCGGACGACCTCGACGAGGCCTTCGCCTGCTACGACATCCGCCAGAAGGGCGACCAATGGGACCGAGACACGGTCATCGTCGACGACGAGCTGCGCGACCTCTTCGCTCGCGTTCCGTCGGGCGTGCTGCTCGAGGTGCTCCTCGACACCTGCCACAGCGGCACGGGCCTGAAGGACCTCGAGGAGATCCTCCAGGCGCAGCTGCTCGGCCGCCGGCCCCGCTTCCTGCCCGCGCCGACCCGTCGGGGGCTGGAGCGCACCCGCTCGCTCCGAGCGGCAACGCCGGTGCGCACCGTCGACCGCAAGGCCCTCGTCGAGCTCGTGAGGAGCCGGTCGACGGCCTCGAAGCCGGTGCTCTTCGCCGCCTGCAAGCCCGACCAGACGGCGTCGGACGCGACCTTCGACGGCCGCTCCAACGGCGCGTTCACCTACCTCTTCCTCAAGGCCATGAAGGACTCGCCGACGGCGACCCGCACCGAGCTGCTGCGTACCGTCACCACCGGACTCAAGAACGGCGACTTCAGCCAGCGCTCGACGCTCGAGGGCCCGGTCAAGTCGAAGAAGGTCGGGTTCGGCCAGCCCTGGTAGCCGGCCGGGGTCCCGACCCCGGTGAGCGACGACACAGGTGTCGGTACTCACACGCGAGCGCGCTGACCGCGTGGGCGGCGCGGCGGCATACTCGGTCGCAGTTGACCGAAGCCCGACGCACGGCCCAGACGCAAGGTGGCGATCCGCGCATGTCCCGACTCCAGCAGACCGACGGCCTCTCCGAGGAGCAGACGGAGCTGCTCAAGCTCGTCCGCGAGTTCGTCGACGAGCAGATCATCCCCGTCGCGACGGAGCTCGAGCACAAGGACGAGTACCCCATGTCCATCGTCGAGCAGATGAAGCAGATGGGGATCTTCGGGCTGATGATCCCCGAGGAGTACGGCGGCCTCGGCGAGTCGCTCCTCACCTACGCGCTCTGCGTCGAGGAGATCGCCCGTGGCTGGATGAGCGTCAGCGGCATCATCAACACCCACTTCATCGTCGCGTACATGGTGCTCCAGCACGGCACCGACGAGCAGAAGCAGCACTACCTGCCCAAGATGGCGACGGGCGAGATCCGCGGGGCCTTCTCGATGAGCGAGCCCGGCTGCGGCTCCGACGTCTCGGCGATCAAGACCAAGGCCGTCAGGGGCGGCGACGGAGAATGGACCATCAACGGCCAGAAGATGTGGCTGACCAACGGCGGCTCGGCCAACCTCGTCGCCGTCCTCGTCAAGACCGACACCGGCGCCGACTCCGTCTACAAGAACATGACGACCTTCCTCATCGACAAGGAGGCCGGCTTCGGCGAGACGGCCCAGGGCGTCACCGTGCCCGGGAAGATCGACAAGATGGGCTACAAGGGTGTCGACACGACCGAGCTCATCTTCGACGGTCACCGCACGAGCGACGCGCAGATCCTCGGCGGTGAGCCGGGCAAGGGCTTCTACCAGATGATGGACGGCGTCGAGGTCGGCCGCGTCAACGTCGCCGCCCGCGGATGTGGTGTCGCGAGAAGGGCATTCGAGCTCGGTGTGTCCTACGCGCAGCAGCGCGAGACCTTCGGCAAGAAGATCGTCGACCACCAGGCCGTCCTCTTCCGCCTCGCCGACATGGCCGTCAAGGTCGAGGCGGCGCACGAGATGATGGTCAAGGCCGCGCGCAAGAAGGACTCGGGTCAGCGCAACGACCTCGAGGCCGGCATGGCGAAGTATCTTGCGTCCGAGTACTGCTCGCAGGTCGTCGAGGACAGCTTCCGCATCCACGGCGGCTACGGCTACTCGAAGGAGTACGAGATCGAGCGCCTCTACCGCGAGGCGCCGATGCTGCTCATCGGCGAGGGCACGGCCGACATCCAGCGGATGATCATCGGCCGACGCCTCGTCGAGGACTACAAGCTCAAGTCCTGAGGGTCCCCTCTGCGCGCCGGGCGGAGTGCGAGGATGGATGCATGAGCCTGCAACCGAAGGGTCCGGGGGGACGGCAGGGATTCGCGACGCTGTCCCTGGAGTACCCCATGTCGCTGGGGGTCTTCGAGAAGTACGAGGAGGCGCAACGCGCTGTCGACACCCTCTCCGACAACCAGTTCCCGGTGGAGAACTGCCTCATCGTCGGTACCGACCTGAAGCAGCTCGAGCGGGTCACGGCGCGCCTCACCTGGGGTCGCGTCGCCCTCGGCGGTGCGCTGTCGGGGGTGTGGCTGGGCCTGTTCGTCGGGCTCATCCTCTCGCTGTTCTCCCGCCCGACCAGTCCGGTCACGCTGCTGCTCTTCACGGCCCTCTACGGCGCCGTCTTCGGCCTCGTCTGGTCGGTCGTCGGCTACGCCTTCACCCGTGGCGCGCGTGACTTCGCGTCGGTCAGCCAGGTCGTCGCGACGCGCTACGAGGTCTTCGTCGAGCACAAGTTCGCCCAGCAGGGCCGGCAGATCCTGGCCGACGCCGGTATCGCCGTCGGCGGCGGTGCGAGCTTCCGCACCGCTCCCGTGACGCCGCCCGTCACGCCGCCCGCCACGCGCACCGACGAGCCGGGTCCGCCGCCGGCCGGCTGAAGCCCGCACGGGCCGCCGCCCCGCTCGGTGCGGCTGCAACGAACCGGGCACCTCGTGTGTCCTTCTGGGTGACGGATCCCCGACGAAGGAGTCCCCGATGCAGTCCCGCAGCTCCACGCCGTATGCCGTGCGCCACGTCCTCGTGACAGGTGCGGCGGTCAGCGTCCTCGCCCTCACGGCGTGCGGATCGACCCCCACTCCCGGCGCGACCGGGGACGCCGTCGGGACGCTTCGTCCGATGACGACCCAGCCGATGGGCCCGGACGGCGCCCTCGACTGTCCCGCCTCGCTCGCGTCGGCAGAAGGGATGACGGTCCCGGAGAAGCCCCAGGGCGTCGACGGCTCCGCGCGGCTGCTGCCCGACCGCAAGCCGCAGTCCTTGGTCGTCTGTGGCTATCCCGTCATGGACGTCATGGCGACCAGGCCCCTCGCCGCCCCCTTCAGGCTCCAGAAGCGAACGGTCGCCACCGAGGCCCAGCGCGCCGAGGTCGTCGACGCGCTGACCTGGGCCCCGCGGTGGAACAAGCTGCCCCGCGCGTGCACGGCGATGGCCGGCAACGAGACGGCATACCTCGTCGGGGTCGCGTACGGCGACGCGATCGTGTGGGTGGCGGCGAAGGCCGACGCGAACTCCTGCTCCACGTCCACCAACGGCGACTTCACGTCGGGCGCTCCGCTCGGCGTCACGCTCGACGGGATGTTCGGGGCGCGGCGCCCACCGTCCGAGGTCGCGGGTGCGTGCAACACCTGGTCGTGGGGCCGGCTCGGCGACGACCGATCCCTCGCCCCCGACGGCGACCCCCGGGTGACGGTCTGCCGCACGTCGGCCAGCGGCGCGACGAAGGCGACCCAGCTCGACGGCTCGCAGTCGGCCGAGGTCGTCAACGCGCTGCGCGCGCTCGCCACGCGTCCGACGGGCCAGACCTGCGAGGGCTCGGGCAAGGCCACGGACTCCCGCTTCTCGCTCGTGCTCACGTATGCCGTCGGGCCGGCCGTGCGCATCAACGTCGACCCCGAGTGTGACCCCGCGGTCCTCGGTTCGAACCTCGAGAGCGTCGACGCGGGCGACCTCGTGGAGCTCGTCGAGCAGTGGAGCCCGCCGATCCCCGGACCCGACCCGAACGGCTCCGTCTCGTCCGACGGCTCGGTGGTTCCCGGGGCCCCGGGCGCTCCCGACGCCACGACCGAGGCGCCCGGCTCGACGGGCGGCGGCACGGGCGGCAACCCCGGCATGGAACCGGCACCACCGAGCGACGTCCCCATGACGCGCTGACCGCCCGCCCCCTGACGCACCGAACGCGGCGTTCGGGTCTGTGGTCAGCCCTGCGCGGAGGCCGACCAGATGCCGGCGATCCACTGCTCGACGTCGGCGCTGCTGCGCGGCATGGCGGCCGAGAGGTTCTCGCAGCCGTCCTCGGTGATGAGAACGTCGTCCTCGATGCGCACGCCAATCCCGCGGAACTCGGCGGGGACCAGCTCGTCGTCCGCCTTGAAGTAGAGACCCGGCTCGACGGTGAGGATCATGCCGGGCACGAGCTCGGCGTCGGAGTACTCCTCGCGGGTGGCGAGAGCGCAGTCGTGGACGTCGAGGCCGAGGTGGTGGCTCGTGCCGTGGACCATCCAGCGCCGGTGGTACTGCCCGTGGTCCTGGTCGAGCGTGCCCTCGACGTCGACGCCCTCGGGCAGCAGGCCCCACTCGTGCAGGTGCTCGGCGATGACACGGATGGCTGCTGCGTGGACGTCGCTGAACATGTTGCCGGGCTTGCAGGCGGCGATCCCCGCCTCCTGGGCGGCGTACACGGCGTCGTAGATCGTGCGCTGCGCGTCGGTGAACGTGCCGCCGACGGGCAGCGTGCGGGTGATGTCGGCGGTGAACAGCGAGTCGACCTCGACCCCGGCGTCGAGGAGCAGCAGGTCGCCGTCCTTGATGTCACCGGTGTTCTTGATCCAGTGGAGCGTGTTGGCGTGGTCGCCGCTCGCGCAGATGGAGTCGTAACCGACGCCGTTGCCGTGGTGACGGGCGTGCAGACCGAAGACGCCCTCGACCCAGCGCTCGCCGCGGCCGCGCCGGACCGCCTCGGGCAGGTCGGCGATGACGGCGTCGAAACCCTTGTGGGTGCCGTCGACGGCGTCGCGCATCTGCTCGACCTCCCACTCGTCCTTGACGAAGCGCAACGTCGACAGGAAGTGGGCGAGCTGCTCGTCGGCCTCGCGCTCGCGGTCGACGCGGGCCTCGGACTCCGCGGACCCCTCCGTCTGCGCGGCCGCATCGCGGGCCCGGTCGACCTGGGCCGCGATGTCGACGTCGGCGTCGCGCACGACGCGGACCGTGACCGCGCCGGCGTCCTTGCCGACGGCGTCGTCGAACTCGTCGATGTGGCGGGCCGTGACGCCGAGCTCGGACTCGATGTCGGCGAGCGTCGTGCGTGCCCCGACCCAGAACTCGCCGTAGCGGGAGTTGCCGAAGAACTCCTCGGTGTCGCGGTCGGCGAGCGGGCGGAAGTAGAGGATCGCCTCGTGCCCACCGGTGCCGCCGCTGCCATCGGCGCCGCCCGTGCCCTCGCCGTTGCTGTCGCGCGGCTCGAGGACGAGGACGGCGTCGGGCTCGCGGTCACTGCCCAGGCCGGTCAGGTGCGCGAACGCGCTGTGCGGCCGGAACACGTAGTCGGTGTCGTTGCTGCGCACCTTGAGGCCACCGGCCGGGACGACGATGCGCTCGCCCGGAAAGGCGGCGCTCACGGCGTCACGGCGACGCGCTGCGTGGTCGGCGACCTCGGCCCGAGGGGTCACCTCGGTGCTGCGAGGCGCCCAGCCGCTCGCGACGAACGCCCGGAACTCCTCGGTCGTCGGGCGCTTGCGGCTCGGAGAGCTCTTCTGGTCTTCACTCATCACCCCGACATCGTGTCACGAAGCCGAAGAGCCGCCGCACCCGGTTTTCGGTCGCTCCCAACGGTGCGTGACTGCTGGAGACCGGTGCCCCGGCACCCCGTGGGGGTACCGGCGCGGGAAGGCGCGCGGCATACAGTCTGGGGGTGGCCACCATCGACCGAACGTCCCGGCCGACGACCGCCCACCGCAGCCTGCCGTCGCTGCGGGCGAGCACGAGGCGGGCGATGAGACCGAGCGGGCCCCCCACCGACGAGATCCCGATCTGGACCAGCCCCGACGGCGTCGACGCGCACACGGCGCTCGCCGTCATCGACCTCGCGATGCGGGCCGGGGTCGCGATGATCGCGACCGGTGCCGCCGCGGCCGACGTCACGGCGACCGTGCTGACGCTGACGAAGGCGTACGGTCTCAGCTCGGTTCACGTCGACGTCACGTACACCTCGGTCACGGTGTCGTACCACCGCGGACCCAACGCCGACCCGATCACCGTCCTGCGCATCGTCCGCTTCCGCGTCCAGGACTACACCCGGCTCGAACGGCTGCGCAGCCTCATCGTCGACCTGTCCCAGGACCCCGTCGCGGTCGACGAGGCACGGGTGCGGTTCGACTCCGTCATCACCGCACCCCACCCGTACCGGCGCTGGCTCGTCACCGTGGCCGGCGGTGTCCTCGCCGCCGGGGCGGCGGCGCTCGTCGGGGCCGGTGTCTTCATCGTGGCGCTCAGCTTCGTCACGGCGACCGTCGTCGGCCGGGTGCTGACGTGGCTCACCGGCGCAGGCGTCGCGGCCTTCTTCGCCCAGATCGTCGGCGCGGCGATCCCGACCGCGGTCGCGACCCTCGTCGTCGTGGCGCAGTCCGCCGGCGTCACCGTCTTCGGGGACGTCTCACCCTCGCTCGTCGTCGCGTCGGGCATCGTGCTGCTCCTGTCCGGGCTCTCCGTCGTCGGTGCGGCCGAGGACGCCCTCGCCGGCTACTACGTCACGGCCGGGGCGCGGGCCTTCGAGGTCGTCGTCCTGTCGCTGGGCATCGCCGTCGGCATCTCGATCGTGCTGTCGCTCGGCAAACGGCTCGACTACCCGATCGCGATCAGCTCGCAGACCCTGCTCACCGACGACATCGGCATCCAGATCGGCTGCGCGGTCGTCATCGCCGTCGCCTTCGCCGTCATGTCCTACTCGAGCGGCAGGGCCGTCGTGGTCGCCGGAGTGGCCGGTGGCCTCGGCTGGGCCATCCTCGCGTTCGCGGAGCGGGTGCTCCAGCTCGGCGCCGTGACGGGGTCGGCGACCGCCGCGCTGGTCGTCGGCTTCACGGCCCGGCTCGTCGCGCGACGGCTCACCATCTCCGCGCTGGCCGTCACGACCGCCGCGATCGTGCCGCTGCTGCCGGGGCGGATGGCCTACGTGGGCATCTCGCAGGTCGTCACCGACCCCGACGGCAACGGCTTCGCGGTCGGGGTCCCGAGCCTCGTCCAGGCCTTCGGCCTCGGCCTCGGCCTCGCCGCCGGCGTCTCGCTCGGCACCTACTTCGCCGGACTCCTCGTCGCGAAGCGCCACGGCGTGCGGCCCCGCCCCGCCGCCGGCGCGACCCTGCTCGTCGACCCCGAGCCCGTCGCCGGAGTCAGCACCGCGCCCGTGCTCTCGGACACCGGTGACCTGACCGGGGTCGTGGCGTCCTCCGAGCCCGAGCCGGGGGCCACCGAGCGACCGTGAGCAAGCACACGGCATACGGCTGTGTTCGTATGCCGTGCGCTCGGGCAGGCTAGGGGCCGTTGGCTTTCCGTGGGTGAGGAGTGGACATGCAGTTCGGGCGCAGCTACGAGGAGTTCGAGGTCGGGGCCGTCTACAAGCACTGGCCGGGCAAGACGGTCACCGAGTACGACGACCACCTCTTCTGCCTGCTGACGATGAACCACCACCCGCTGCACCTCGACGTCAACTACGCGACCGAGACGACGCAGTTCGGCGCGAACGTCGTCGTCGGCAACTACGTCTACTCGCTGCTGCTCGGCATGTCGGTGCCGGACGTGTCGGGCAAGGCCATCGCGAACCTCGAGATCGAGTCGCTGCGGCACGTCGCGCCGACCTTCCACGGCGACACGATCTACGGCGAGACGACCGTGCTCGACAAGTGGGAGTCGACCTCGAAGGACGACCGTGGCGTCGTGCACGTCGAGACGATCGGCTACAAGCAGGACGGCACCGTCGTGTGCATCTTCCGGCGCAAGGTCATGGTGCCGAAGTCGAGCTACCTCGAGGCCCGGGGAGGCGAGCAGCCCGGCCGCCCGACCCCCGTGCCGGACCGGAACTGGCCCGGCCCCGCCGCCACACCGGGTGCCCCCACCGAGCCCTGACCCCACCTAGCCCTGATCCCCGCCACCCCGACCCCGCAACCCCTGACCCCGCAACCCCTGACCCCGCAACACACCGAGCAACCCGCAACCCACCGCGATCGGACCCGGGTGTGTAGCGGGTTGCTCGGTGTGTTGCGGTCGTCCACAGCCCTTGTCGGGTGGCCTGGCCTGTCCACAGGTCCAGCGTGGGCGCGGCAAGCCCCGGGTATGCCGTCGACGCTGGCGCCATGGACGAGCGACTTCAGGCTCTGGCCGGCCGGCAGTCCGGCGCGTTCTCGGCGGGCGAGGCCCTCTCGATCGGCTGTGACGAGCGTGACCTGCACCGGTCGGTCCGGGTCGGCGAGCTCGTCCGGGTCAGGCGCGGGGCGTACGTCGCGGCCCGTGTCTGGGCGGACGCCGACACAGACGAGAGGTACCGCCTGACGTGTCTCGCCGTCGCCAGGTCGCGACCCGGTGACGTGTTGAGCCACCACGCCGCCCTGGCCGTGCACGGGCTGCCGTTGTGGGACCACGACTCCGGCCGCATCGACCTTCTGTCGTCGGTGCGACAGGCGGTGCGTCGAGGTGCGGTCTGGGTCCATCCGGCGTCGGGGACGACGGGGGAGGACGTCGGTGGCCTCGCGGTCGTGTCGCCGGCGAGGGCGGTCGTCCGGTCGGCGCTCACGATGGGTCGTGACTGCGCCGTGGTTGCTGGTGATGCAGCCCTGCATCGAGGGCTGGTGGACCGTGCGGAGCTGTTGGCGGAGGTGGCGCGCGTGTCGCCGCACGAGGGGCGTCGGCGCGCATTGGAGGCCGTGCTCAGCATGGACGGGCGCGCCGAGTCGGTGGGGGAGTCCCGGACCCGGCTCGTGCTCGACGACCTCGGACTGGCGCACGAGAGCCAGGTCGTCATCACCGATCCGGACGGGCGGTTCGTCGCGCGGGTCGACTTCCTCGTCAACGGGGTCGTGCTCGAGTTCGACGGGCGCCTGAAGTACGAGAGGGCGAGGGACGAGCAGGACGAGGCCGCGACCGACCCGTCCGAGGTCCTCTGGCTCGAGAAGCTCCGCGAGGACCGCGTGCGTCGCCTGGGCCATCCCTTCGAACGCGTGGTGTGGAGCGAGCTCGCCCGACCGGGCCTGATCGGCGCCCGCATCCGCGCCGCGAGCGCCACCACCGTCCGCGCCAGCCACCGCCCGACCGCCTGAACGACCGCCTGACCGACCGCCTGACCGACCGCCTGACCGACCGCCTCACCGGCCGCCTGAGCGGCTCGTGACACGCGGTTCATCGCAACACACCGAGCAACATCCAGCGCACCGGCATCCGATCCCGGTGCGCTGGTGGTTGCTCGGTGTGTTGCGGGGTTCTGGGCGCGGTGTCGTCGGTGGCGGGCACAGGCACCTCACGCCCCTACGCTTGGGGCGTGACACCGACGGGGAGGCCGGCCGATGCCGGCGCGAGACCGGTCATCGACCTGCACACGCACTCATCGGCCAGCGACGGCACCGACACGCCCGCTGAGCTCGTCGCGGCCGCGGCCGCTGCGGGTGTCGAGGTGCTCGCCATCACCGACCACGACACGGTCGCCGGCTGGGACGAGGCCGCCGAGGCCGCCGCGCGGCATGGCGTGGCGCTGGTGCGTGGCATCGAGATCTCCTGCGCGTGGCGACATTCCTCGATCCACCTGCTCGGCTACCTCACCGATCCGGACGACCCGCCGCTCATGGCCGAGCTGGCCCGGGCTCGCAGCTCACGGTCCACGCGCCTGGCGCGGATGGTCTCGCTCATGGCGGCGGACGGCATACCCCTGACCTACGCGGAGGTGCTCGCGCAGGTCGCGCCGGGCGCGACTCCCGGGCGGCCGCACATCGCCGACGCACTCATCGCCAACGGCACCATCCGGCACCGCGACGAGGCGTTCCGCGAGTGGCTCGGTGACGACTCGCGCTACTACGTCGGCCACTACGCGCCCGAACCAGTCCGGGCCGTCGAGCTCGTCCGCGCCGCAGGCGGCGTGCCGGTCATCGCCCACCCCTTCACGCGAACGCGGTCGGGCGGGCTGGACGACACCCTCGTCGAGCGGATGTGCGAGGCGGGGCTCGCGGGGCTCGAGGCCTACCACCGTGACCACGGGCAGGCGGAGGTCGCTCGGGCCACCGGGCTCGCGGACCGGTTCGGCCTGCTGCTCACGGGATCGAGCGACTACCACGGCAAGGGCAAGCGAAACCGACTCGCGGAGAACACGACTCGCCCAGAGGTCCTCGATGCGGTGGTGGCCGCCTCCAGCGGGGTCACGGAGGTGCTGAGCCCGTGAGCTGGTTCGACATGACGATCTTCGTCAGCACGTTCATCACGCTCACCGTGATCCTCGACCCGCCGGGTGCCGTACCGATCTTCCTCGCACTGACCGGGTCGCTGACGAAGACGCAGCGCAACGTCGCAGCCCGGCGCGCCTCGCTCGTCGCGGTGTTCGTCATCGCGATGTTCGCGCTCTTCGGCCAGAGCATCCTCGACTACCTGCACATCTCCATCGCCGCCCTCCAGGGCGCCGGCGGGCTGCTCCTGCTGCTCGTCGCGCTCGAGCTGCTGACCGGCAAGGAGTCCGACTCCCTCGCGGATGCCGGTGTGAACGTCGCGCTCGTGCCGCTCGGCACGCCGTTGCTGGCCGGCCCCGGCGCCATCGTCGCGACGATGCTCGCCGTCCAGCGGTCTGACGCCGCAAGCGAGTACGTCGCCGTCGCAGCCGCGCTGGTGGCCGCGATGCTCCTCGTCTACCTGGTCCTGCGCTTCGCGGGACAGGTGCGCGGGCTGCTCCGCGAGAGCGGCACGATGCTGCTGACCCGCATCGCCGGTCTGCTGCTCTCGGCCATCGCCGTGCAGATGGTGGCCGACTCGGTTCGGGCGTTCGTCTCCGGACAGAGCTGACACCGACGAGGCGCCCGCTCTTCCCGCGCTGCGGGTCCGGCGATCGGGCCGTGACGCCTGTGCACGGGTCCGTCGGCGTGTCGCCGCTCCGACGTAGGGTGGCCGCGTGAGGAACGCGCCGGCCGAGCAGACGAGCTTCGCGGGCATGCCCACGCCGCTCTACTCGGGTTCCCCGTCGCGACTGCTCGCCTGGCTCGACTGCCCACGGCGATACCGCATGCAGTACCTCGACCGGCCCCGTCCGCAGGCTCGTGCGCAGCGGGCGCACACCTCGGTCGGCATCGCGACCCACAACGTCCTGCGTGACTTCTGGGACCTCCCGGCGTCCCAGCGCACGCCGGCCGGGGTCGCGGAGCTCGTGCGCACGTCGTGGATCGACGTCGGTTTCCGCGACCCCGAGCAGTCCGCGGCCTGGCGCCTGCGGGTGCGTGACGCCGTCACGGAGTACCTCCGCCGCAGCGACCGCGAGCGCCAGCCCGTCGGCATCGAGCGCAGCGTGTCGCTCAAGACCGACGAGATCGCCGTCACGGGACGCGTCGACCGCCTCGACGACCGTGACGGTGAGCTCGTCGTCGTCGACTACAAGACCGGTCGGCAGGTGCCCACCGACGACGACGCACGCACCTCACTGCCACTCGCGCTGTATGCCGTCGCGTCCTCGCGGATGTTCAGACGTCCGTGCCATCGGGTCGAGCTCCACCACGTGCCGAGCGGCACCGTCGCCGTGCACGAGCACACCGACGAGTCCTTGGCCCGCAAGGTCGCCGAGGCCGAGTCGATCGCCTCCGACCTGCGTCGAGCCGACGCCGACTTCAAGGACGTGGGGGTCGAGTCGGCGCGCTTCGAGGCCCGCACGTCCGCGATCTGTTCGTGGTGCGACTTCCGCGCCCACTGTCCCGAGGGTCAGCGGATGGGACCCGAGAAGTCTGACTGGGCCGGGCTCGAACCCGCCGGCTACGACGCCACCCCGGATGCCACTCCACAGGAGCGTGACGATGCCTGACCTCGACGCGACCGCAACCGCGCCCGACGTCCGGGACGTGCGGGCTGCCTTCCTCGCGGCCACCGACCACGTCGTCGCGATCGTCTCCCGCGACGACGTCGCCGCAGCGTGGGACCAGCCGAGTGCCCTGCCCGAGTGGAGCGTCGGCGGGCTCGTCGCGCACCTCGCGAGCCAGCCGGCCACAGCGGTGCGGCTCCTCAGGGCGGAGCCGGCGACCGACGCGATTGCCCTCAGCGAGCACTACGCCAGGTCCGCGTGGGTCTCGGCCGCCCTCGACGACGAGGTCAACGTGTCGATCCGGGCGGGAGGTGACGAGCAGGCGGCTCTCGGCCGCGACGAGGTGCTCGCCGGCGTGCTGGCGGCGCGCGAGGTGCTGCCCGAGCTGCTCGCGTCGCAGCCGGCCGAGCGGGCAGTGCTCATCCCGTGGGCAGGCTGGGCGCTGCGACGCGACGACTTCCTCACCGGACGGATGATGGAGGTCGTCGTGCACGGCGAGGATGTGGCGGCGAGCGTCGGCTTCGAGTCGCCGCCCCTGCCCGACTCCGTGCTCGAGCCCGTACTCAGGCTCCTCACCGGGCTCGCGGTCCGGCGCCACGGCCAGGGCGCAGTCGTGTCCGCACTGACCCGGTCGGAGCGGTCCGCCGGCTCGATCTCCGCCTTCTGAACGCATCGCCAGCGCACCAGTACCCGCCGGAACGCGCCACGCCCGCCCCACCGACCACTACGGTGGGCAGGTGCCCAGCCTGGCGGCGATCCGAGACGTTTACGCGCGTCGGGGCCTGCGGGGTGTGCTGCATGCGGGGCGGAGGTGGTGGCGCCGCCGGGTGAACAGACGGCGCGGCGGTGCCAGCGCTGTGTCGGGCGCGCGTGCGGCCTCCACGTCCTCGTCGCGCGCGGTGGCTTCTCCCATGATGGTCGACCTGGCGACGGCCCGGGCCTGGTTCGACGCGAGGCGGCCGACCTACGAGGCGCTCGTCGACGCCGTCGCCGGCTACCTGCCCCGCGACGGCGTGGTGCTCGACGTGGGAGCCAACATCGGGTTCTTCACGGTGGTGCTGACCGAGCGCGCCGGGTTCCGCGGCACCGTCCACCTCTTCGAGCCCGTCCCCAACCTGGCCGACCTCTGCGCGCAGACGGCCCGCACCCTGCCGTGCACAGCCGTGGTGCACCGGGTGGCGCTCGGCGACGAGACCGGCACGGCACGGATCTTCGTCGCCGGCGACGGCAACCTCGGGTGGAACACCCTCGTCGCGGAGAAGGCCCACCCGGCCACGATGGCCGCCCTCGAGATCGACGTGGTGCGCTACAGCGATCTCGGCCTGGACGCAGTGCCGGACCTTGTGAAGATCGACGTCGAGGGCGCGGAGTACCGGGTGCTGCGTGGCCTGCTGCCATCGATCCACCTGTGGTCGCGCCGTCCGCTCATCCTCTGCGAGATCGGGTGGGGCCCGACCCACCCGGCGTGGAGCGAGCAGCTCGTCGTGTTCGACCGGCTCATCGACCTCGGCTACGAGACCCGTGACCTCGCGGGGGCTTCCCTCGACGTCCGGACGCTCACGCGGACGACGGACGTCCTGTTCGTCCCCGTCACGAGTGCCTGACAGACTGGGCCGCATGGTGCCACGCCCCCCGAAGAGCGCGCCCGCCGCGCCCCGCCCAGACGGTCGCGCACCGACGACGATCGCGCTCGCCAACCAGAAAGGTGGTGTCGCCAAGACGACCTCGGTCGCGAGTCTCGGAGCCGCCCTCGCCGAGCACGGGCTGAAGGTCCTGCTCGTCGACCTCGACCCGCAGGCGTGCCTCACCTTCTCGCTCGGCGTCGACCCCGACACCGTGGAGCGGTCCATCCACGACGTCCTGACCGGCGCCGCCGCCGTCGACGAGGTCGTCCTGACCTGCGACGAGGGCGTCGACCTCGTCCCGTCCGCCATCGACCTCGCCGGCGCAGAGGCCATGCTGCTGCCACGACCCGGACGCGAGTACGTCCTGCGCTCGGCCCTCGAAGGGGCCGACACGGCATACGACGTCGTCCTGCTCGACTGCTCGCCAAGCCTCGGAGTGCTGACCCTCAACGCCCTCACAGCGGCCGACGGGGTCATCATTCCGATGCCTTGCGAGATGCTCAGCCACCGCGGTGTCGGGCAGCTGCTCGACACCGTTGCCGACGTGCAGAAGATCCTCAACCGCGACCTCGAGGTCTGGGGCATCCTGCCGACGCTCTTCGACGGTCGGAGCAACCACGCGCGCGAGGTGCTGGCCGACGTGGGCGAGCGCTACGACCTGCCCGTGATCGAACCGCCCATCCCCAAGACGGTGCGTTTCGCCGAGGCCCCGGCGGTGGGCCGCTCGATCCTCTCCACGGCCCGCACGTCGAAGGGCGCCCAGGCCTACCGCGACGTCGCCGCCTCACTGCTCGCACGGTTGTGACCCGCCTGATCGACGTTCTCGACGCACTCCTGCGCAACACACCGAATAGCTGCCGACACCCCGGGTCCTGGACCCGGGGTGTTGCGTGTTTCTCGGTGTGTTTCGAGGGAAGGCGGTCTCAGCCGAGGGCTCTCAGCCGCGGGCGCTCAGCCGAGGGCGGGGAGACCGTCGATGGATGCCGCGTTCTTGGTCGCGCGGTAGGCGGCGAGGCCGTCGTCGCCGCGGTTCTCGGACCAGCGGGTCAGCAGGTCGCGGTCCCCGTCATGGCTCATCAACGGGACGGCGTAGCCGCAGGAGTCGGAGACCCGCTCCACCTCGACGACGACGACGCCACGCGCGCCGGGGTGGTGAGTGAAGAGCGTTCGGTACGAGTCGAACTCGGCGTCTTCCAAGGCCACGTAGCGGCCACTGCCATGCAGCCGCACGATGTTGGGCGGGCCCTCGAACGCACAGAACATGATCGTGACGCGACCGTTCTCGCGCAGGTGCGCGACCGTCTCCGAGCCGCTGCCGGTGAGGTCGAGGTATGCGACCGCGTGCTCACCGAGGACCCGGAACGTGTCGAGGCCCTTGGGCGAGACGTTGACGTGTCCGTCGGCAGATAGTGGCGCGGTCGCGACGAAGAACAGGTGCTGCGCCTCGATGAAGGCGCGCAGTCGCCCGTCGATGCGTTCGTGGAGCTTCATCTCGGTGCCTCCCCGGTGTGCCTCGGGTGCTCGTCCCCGTCAGCGTAGGAGCACCGCGCCATCCAGCCACGGCGCCGACCGCACCGTGGACCGGTCGACGGGGCTCGACCCGGCCGGGACGTGCGAGGGCCCGGGGGCCGCGCACCCAGAGGTGCGCGGCCGGCCCGGGCCCGTCACGTGCTCACCTCAGCGGCGAGCCGAGTGTCATTCCGCCGAGCTGGTCGCCGCAGCGGACTCCCCGCGGCCGGCTCCGCCACGCCGGCGACGCCGGCGAGGCGGACGGGACTGGCCCTCGCCGTCGTCGGAGCTCGCACCCGCGGGGGCCGACGACTCGTCACCCGGCGTGCCCTCGCCCGCGGCCCCCGCAGCGGCGGCGCCGGCGCCACGCGTACGCCGGCGGTTGCGGCTCCGGCGCGGACGGCTCTCGTCGGACTCGGGGGACGCGTCACCCTCGGCAGGACCGTGCTCAGCCGAGCGTGAGCGGCCACCATCGCGGTGGCCACCCTCGCGGTGACCCCCGTCGCGGTGGCCACCATCGCGCTGGCCGCCGTCGCGCTGCCCGCCGCGGCCGGTCGCGCCGCGCCCGGCACCTCGGCCGTGGCGCTTGCCCGTCTCGCCGAGGTCCTCGATCTCCTCGGCCCCGAGGCCGGCGAGCTTCTGCTGCGACCTGCGCAGGTGGCCCTTGGCGTCAGTCGGGATGTCGAGGTCGGAGAAGAGGTGGTCCGAGCTCGAGTACGTCTCCTGCGGGTCTGGGATGCCGAGGTCGAGCGTCTTGTTGATGAGCGCCCAGCGGTGCAGGTCGTCCCAGTCGACGAACGTCACCGCGACACCGGTGTTGCCGGCGCGGGCCGTGCGACCGATGCGGTGCAGGTAGGTCTTCTCGTCCTCGGGGCACTGGAAGTTGATGACGTGCGTGACGTTCTCGACGTCGATGCCGCGGGCTGCGACGTCAGTGGCGACGAGGATGTCGACCTTGCCGTTGCGGAAGGCGCGCAGCGCCTGCTCACGCGCGCCCTGGCCAAGGTCGCCGTGGATCGCCGCGGCCGCGAAGCCACGCTCCACGAGCTCGTCGGCGACCTTGGCGGCCGTACGCTTGGTGCGGCTGAAGATGATCGTCAGTCCGCGGCCGTTGGCCTGCAGCATGCGCGAGAGCATCTCCACCTTGTCCATCGCGTGCGCGCGGTAGACGAACTGCTCGACGGCCTTGACGGTGTGGGCGTTCTCGGTGTCGTCGCCCATGGCGCGGATGTGGGTGGGCTGCGACATGTAGCGGCGCGCGAGGGCGACGATCGCGCCCGGCATCGTCGCGGAGAAGAGCATCGTCTGGCGCGAGCCCGGGGTGAGCGACATGAGGGTCTCGACGTCGGGCAGGAAGCCGAGGTCGAGCATCTCGTCGGCCTCGTCGAGCACGACGGTGCGGGCCTGCGACAGGTCCAGGTGGCCCTGCTTGGCCAGGTCGATGAGGCGCCCGGGGGTGCCGACGACGACCTCGACCCCGGTCTTGAGGGCCTCGATCTGGGGCTCGTACGCGCGGCCGCCGTAGACCGTCAGCACACGGATGCCGCGCTTGCGGCCGGCTCGCTCGAGGTCGCCCGAGACCTGGACGGCGAGCTCGCGCGTCGGTGCGACGGCGAGCGCCTGCGGCTTGCCGGGGCGCGTCAGCGACTCGAAGGCGTCGTCGCCCGGGGCGACGACGCGGTTGAGGATCGGCACGCCGAAGCCGAGCGTCTTGCCCGTTCCGGTCTTGGCCTGGCCGATGATGTCGTGGCCCCCGAGGGCTACTGGGAGCGTCATCGCCTGGATCGGGAACGGCGTGACGATGCCGGCCTCGGCCAGGGCGGCGACGATGTCCGGGTGGACGTCGAAGTCGGCGAAGGTCGGGGCGGGAACGACGGGCTCGGCAGGAGGCTCCGGCGGCAGGCCAGCAGCGCTCTCGTCGGCATCGTCCTCCACGTCGAGCACGTCGGCAGGAGTCTCGGCTCCCGTGTCGCTGACCGTGTCGGTGACGGTCTCACTGACGGTGGGCTCGGGCGCGTCCGTGGCGACCCCTGCTTCGGCGGGGGTCTCATGGGGCTGGGTCATGGGTATCTCTCGATCGGCACGAGCACCCCGGGTGTTAGCGGGAGCTCAGTGGCGCGTGACGGGCCGATCGGAGACTGTCAGGGACGGTGGGTGGCTCTCGCGGTGCGGGCTCCACCGGTGCGCGGGGAGTCCGCGAGCACCATCTGGGCAAACCATCGGGCCGACCGGGCACCGAGTTGTCAAGCCCACTCTACCGGCAAGCGGGCAGAAGGCCTGAAACCAATCACTAGATTGGGCGCATGAGCGACGACGCGACGCCCGAACCGACCGACGAGCCCGGCTACCTCGCCGCGGTGACCGACCTCCTCGGAGCGCTCGCGTACGGCGAGCTGCGAGCCTTCAGCCAGCTGGCCAAGGATGCGGAGCTCGCGCCCACGCTGCGCCACAAGTCGGCAGTGGCGCTGCTCGCGGCGCACGAGCTGAAGAACTACACCGTGCTCACCGAGCGCCTCCGGTCGCTGGGGGTCGAGCCCGAGGCGGCGATGGAGCCCTTCGTGCCCGCGGTCGACGCCTTCCACGAGCGCACGAGCGCCAACGACTGGCTCGAGGGCCTCGTCAAGGCCTACGTCGGCGAGGGCATCGCCCAGGACTTCTACCGCGAGATCGCGCGCTACGTCGACGACGACACCCGTGACCTCGTCGTCAGCGTGCTCGAGGACACCGGGCAGGCCGACTTCGCCGTCACGGTCGTGCGTGAGGCGATCACCGCCGACGCCCGCGTCGCCGGCCGGCTCGCCCTGTGGGGTCGTCGTCTCGTGGGCGAGGCGATCACCCAGGCCCAGCGGGTCGGCGTCGAACGCGACGCGCTCGCGAGCATCCTCGTCGGTGCCCCCGGCCGGGCCGGGGCCGACCTGGCCGAGCTCGGCCGGATGTTCGCCCGGCTCACCGACGAGCACTCCCGACGGATGGAACGTCTCGGGCTGTCCGCCTGACCCGGCCGTCCCGCGGCGGCCGCCGGCGGGCCCGACCGGGCGGACCGCATTCGTCCTGCCCTGGCGAACGACGAAGGGCCCGACCGGCGGCCGGGCCCTTCGCTCGTGATCCAGTGGGTCAGACGGCCTTGTTGGTCATACGTCCGTAGATGACGATGATCACGGCGGCGACGACCGCGCCGAGGATCAGCGGGATCCAGGCGATGCCACTCTGGTTGGAGTAGCCCAACTGCCGCACGATGAGGGTCACGAGGACGTTGGCGACGATGCCGATGAGGATCGTCACGACGAGCGAGATGTCCTGCTTGCCGGGCACGAGCAGTCGACCGAGGGCACCGATGATGGCACCCACGACGATAGCCCCGATGATGGTTCCGATCATGTGACGCTCCTTCTGGTCGCGGTTGGCGACCGCTCGGTCCGCAAGGGGTGGCGGACATCACTTCCTACATCTTCAATGTGCCATTGCTTGGGGCTGGAGTGGTGGATGTGGCCCCGCCATTTCCGGCGAGCACACCCCAGCGGTGGGACGGTCTGGCACCGGCCGGGGTCAGCGGGTCTGGCGGTTGCCCGTCACCATGCCGTAGCCGACGATGAGCGCGGCCGCCACGACGACGCCGATGAGGCCGGAGATCCAGTCGATGCCCTTGGTGTCGTCGACCCCGGTGGCCTTGTAGTAGATGAAGGCGCCGATGAGCGAACCGATGGCGCCGAGGATCACCGTCAGCAGCACGCTCATGTCCTGCCTGCCGGGGAGCACGAGTCGGGCGAGCGGTCCCACGATCGCTCCCGCGACGAGGGCCATCAGGATGGTTCCGATCATGTCTTCGCTTCCTCCTTCGAAGCCCGGCGGGCGGGCGGCGACGATCCGGTGGTCCCGGCTCGTTCTCAGACGACACGTACCCGCCGCGCACGGATGTCCCACGCCCGGACGGCCGGGCGTTCGGCCGTCGACCGGTCGACACGACGGCGCGGCATGCACGAGGCCGCCGACCGGAACCGGTCGGCGGCCTGGATGACCCGTGGCGTACCGCGTGCTGGGGCGGGTTCGCTTGCGGGAGTGTGCTCCTCGTATGCCGTCAGTGGGCGCCGAATCCGACGCCGGCCTTGCGCTCGGCACCCGTCGTGACGTAGCCGATCGAGGCGGACGGGACGATGACGCGTCCGCCCTTGTCGTCGGTCAGCTCGAGGGCGTCGGACCCGAGAGCTGCCCTGACTGCCGCGAAGATCTCGTCGGTCGTCTGCGTCGTCTCGAAGGTTATCTCGCGTGCCACGTTCTGCACGCCGATGCGGACCTCCACGTCAAACCTGCTTTCTCAGTTCGGGTGGACGCGGTCGGCCGCGTCCAGTCGTCACCTTAACCAGCGCCGGTGCCGACGGATTCCCGGGTCGCCTCGCCGGCCCTCTCGCCGTCGGTCCTGTCGGTCTTGCCGACAGCCGGGAAGGCGCCGAAGCCGCGGCGGATGAGCGCGGCCGTGATGCGGACGGCGGTCTCCTTGGACAAGGTCGCCTCGTGGGTCAGCCAGTGCCGCGCCGACGTCTGGGCGAGGCCGACGAAGGCGACGCCGACGAGGACGGCCTCCTCCTGGTCCATCGAGGTCTCGCTGCGGATGATCTCCGCCATCGCCTCGGCGCACGTGAGGTCGATCTGGTCGAGGCGCTTGCGGACCTCGGGCTCGTTGGCGAGGTCGGACTCGAAGATGAGGCGGAAGGCGGCGCCCTCCTGACCGACGAAGTCGAAGTAGGCGCGAGTCATCGTGTTGATGCGCGCCTTGTTGTCCGGGAGCGTCAGCGCGTCACGGACGAGCTGCTCCAGCTCCCCCGTGTGCTGGTCGATGAGGGCGAGATAGAGCTCGAGCTTGCCCGGGAAGTGCTGGTAGAGGACCGGTTTGGAGACCCCGGCCCGCGCCGCGATGTCGTCCATGGCGGCCGCGTGGTAGCCGTTCTCGACGAAGACGCCGAGGGCGGCGTCGAGCAGCTGGGCACGCCGCTCCGATCGGGGCAGCCGCTGGCCGCGGCCGGTGGCGATGGTCTCGTCTGCCATGCGGATCCTCTGCGTGTGGCCTGCTGGGCCCACGCGTCTCTCGTCGGTGCTCGGCGCCCGCCCCCGCGGGACGACCCTGTCGTTTCTCACCATACCGAGCAGTACGGTGTGGGCATGTCGACGGATCCGCTGGTCAAGACGGGTCGGGCCCTCAGCAAGGCCGAGACGACGAGGTATGCGCGTCACGTCCTGCTGCCCGACGTGGGCCGTGACGGCCAGGAGCGGCTCGCGGCCGCGCGGGTCCTCGTCGTCGGTGCGGGCGGCCTCGGATCGCCTGCCCTGCTCTACCTCGCGGCGGCCGGAGTCGGCACGATCGGCGTGGCCGACGCCGACGTCGTGGACCTGACGAACCTGCACCGCCAGGTGATCCACTCCGACGCCGACATCGGCCGTCCCAAGACGGAGTCGGCCGAGGCGGCGGTGCGCCTCGTCAACCCGCACGTCGCCGTCGTGCGCCACGACGTCGCCCTCGACTCCTCCAACGCCCTCGAGATCATCGGCGGCTACGACCTCGTCGTCGACGGCACCGACAACTTCCCGACGCGCTACCTCGTCAACGACGCGTGCGTGATGCTCGGCAAGCCCCACGTCTGGGGCTCGATCCTGCGCTTCGACGGGCAGGTCTCGGTGTGGTGGGCCGGGCACGGGCCCTGCTACCGATGCGTCTTCCCCGACCCGCCACCGCCCGGGTCCGTGCCGTCGTGCGCCGAGGGTGGGGTGCTCGGGGTGCTCTGTGCAGCCATCGGCTCGGTCCAGTCGACCGAGGCGATCAAGCTGCTTCTCGGCATCGGCGAGCCGCTCGTCGGCCGGCTCATGGTCCATGACGCGCTGCGCCAGACGTGGGACACCCTGACGGTGCGCGCGGATCCCGAGTGCCCTGTGTGCGGTGACGACCCGACGGTCACCGAGCTCATCGACTATGTCGAGTTCTGCGGCGTGCCCGGCGCGGCGGCGCACGACGAGGGTGACCTGCCGACGGTGACGGTGCGCGAGATGGCCGACGAGCTCGCGGCCACCGACCCGCCGCTTCTCGTGGACGTGCGTGGCGAGGAGGAGCGCGCCATCGCATCCATCCCCGGCGCCGTCCCGATCCACCTCGACCGCTTCCGGTCTGGTGAGGCGTTCGACGAGCTGCCTTCGGACAGAAGGGTTCTGATCCACTGCAAGGTGGGCGCTCGCTCGGCCGAGGCGACGCGACTGGCCCTGCGGGCGGGGCTCACCGACGTCGCGAACGTCGAGGGCGGCATACTCGCGTACCTGCGGGAGATCGACCCGACCCAGCCGGAGTACTGAGCCGGCTGCGTACCGACGAGGACGACTGTGAGAGGACGCCCGTGTCGCTGGAGGACCACGCCGAGCGCGTCCTCGACCTCGTCGCGACGATCCCCGAGGGGCGGGTTCTGGCCTACGGCGACATCGCCAAGCGCCTCGGTGGCATGGGGGCGCGCACGGTCGGGACCGTGATGAGCAGGTATGGCTCCGACGTGCCCTGGTGGCGCGTCATCCGTTCCGACGGCAGGCCGCCGCAGGGGCTCGAGGACGAGGCCGTCGAGCACTGGCGCGCCGAGGGCACGCCGATGGTGCGCGGGCTCGTCGACGGCGGCCGCGCCGACATGGGGCGAGCACGGTGGGACTTCGGGGGATCCGCCGCCACAAGGAGTGCCGGGTCCCGCGGCGGGCTGCACCACGTCGAGATCTGGGTCGACGACATCGTCTCGGCCGGCCGTGAGTGGGGCTGGCTGCTCGCTCGGCTCGGCTACCACCTCGGCGACGACTGGGGCCACGGGCAGGCGTGGGAGCTCGGTTCGCTCTATGTCGTCATCGAGTCGGGTCCCGACGTCGTCAAGGGCCGGCACGAGCGGAAGCGTGCGGGACTGAACCACCTTGCGTTCCATGGCGGTTCCCGTGCGGAGGTCGATGCCGTCGCGAATGCCTGTGGCGAGGGTGGGTGGACGCTCATGTTCGCCGACACGCACCCGTATGCCGGTGGACCGCAGCACTACGCGGCCTACCTCGAGAGCGGCGAAGGCTTCGAGGTCGAGCTCGTCGCGGGGTGAGGGGGCCGGCCGCGAGTTCGCGGTTTCGAGGGGCGAGTCAAGACTTGATTTGTTCAAGATAACGCGCCACACTCGCCGCATGGCCGGGATCGATGTCGAAGCGTTGCTACGGCGCTCGGCCCTGCGCGTCACACGCCCCCGCGTCGCAGTCCTCACGGTCCTCAGCGACCACCCCCACGCCGACACCGACTCGATCATCCAGCGCGTCCGCGAGGCCGTCGGAGACGTCTCGCACCAGGCCGTCTACGACGTCCTGCGTGCCCTGACGGCGGTGGGCCTCGTGCGCCGCATCCAGCCGGCCGGGTCCGTCGCGCGCTACGAGGTGCGCGTCGGCGACAACCACCACCACGTCGTGTGCCGCTCGTGCGGCTCCATCGCCGACGTCGACTGCGCCGTCGGCCACACCCCCTGTCTCACGGCATCCGACGACCACGGATTCGTGATCGACCAGGCCGAGGTGACGTACTGGGGCACGTGCCCGCAGTGCGCCACCACGGTCGCCTCCTGAAGTTGCCCATCCACGAAAAGAAGGACGTTCCCGTGTCTGAGCTGCACCACCCCAACGCCGAGGTCGGCGAGATGAACGAGCCGGAGGCGGCCAAGTGCCCCTTCGGCGGGGACCGCACCACCCGGCCCGCCGGCACGGGCAACCGTGAGTGGTGGCCCAACCGCCTCAACCTCAAGGTCCTCGCGAAGAACCCCGCCGTCGCGAACCCCCTCGGCGAGGAGTTCGACTACGCCGCCGCGTTCAACGGCCTCGACCTCGCCGAGGTCAAGGCCGACATCGCCGCCGTCATGACCGACTCGCAGGACTGGTGGCCCGCCGACTTCGGCCACTACGGCCCGTTCATGATCCGCATGGCGTGGCACAGCGCCGGCACGTACCGCGTCCAGGACGGGCGCGGCGGTGCGGGCGCCGGCCAGCAGCGGTTCGCCCCGCTCAACAGCTGGCCCGACAACGGCAACCTCGACAAGGCCCGCCGCCTGCTGTGGCCGGTCAAGAAGAAGTACGGCCAGAGCATCTCGTGGGCCGACCTCATGGTCCTCACCGGCAACGTCGCCCTCGAGTCGATGGGGTTCACGCCCTTCGGCTTCGGCGGCGGCCGCGAGGACGTCTGGGAGCCCGACGACGACGTGTACTGGGGCTCCGAGACCGAGTGGCTGGGCGACGAGCGCTACACGGGCGAGCGTGACCTCGAGAACCCGCTCGCCGCGGTCCAGATGGGCCTCATCTACGTCAACCCCGAGGGCCCCAACGGCAACCCCGACCCGCTCTCCTCGGCCCGCGACATCCGCGAGACGTTCGGCCGCATGGCGATGAACGACGAGGAGACCGTCGCCCTCATCGCCGGAGGCCACACCTTCGGCAAGACACACGGCGCGGCCGACCCGCTGAAGTACGTCGGCACCGAGCCCGAGGGCGCCCCGCTCGAGGAGCAGGGCCTGGGCTGGAAGCAGTCCTACGGCACCGGCAAGGGCAAGGACGCCATCACCTCGGGCCTCGAGGTGACCTGGACGCCCACGCCGACCCAGTGGGACAACACGTTCTTCGACGTGCTCTTCGGCTTCGAGTGGGAGCTCTCCAAGAGCCCTGCCGGCGCACACCAGTGGGTCGCCAAGGACGCCGAGGCGATCATCCCGGCACCCGACGAGGGCGGTGCGAAGCGTCTGCCCACGATGCTGACGACCGACCTGGCACTCCGGGTCGACCCGGCATACGAGCGGATCTCTCGCCGCTTCCACGAGAACCCCGCCGAGTTCGCCGACGCGTTCGCGCGGGCCTGGTTCAAGCTGACGCACCGCGACATGGGCCCCGTGGCGCGCTACCTCGGTCCCGAGGTGCCGCAGGAGGAGCTGCTCTGGCAGGACCCCCTGCCGGAGGCGCAGGGCGAGCCCGTCACCGCCGAGGACGTCGCCGCGCTCAAGCAGCGGATCGCCGACACCGGCCTCAGCGTCACGCAGCTCGTCAAGGCCGCCTGGGCCTCGGCCTCGACCTTCCGCAGCAGCGACAAGCGTGGCGGTGCCAACGGTGCACGGGTGCGCCTCGAGCCGCAGGCCGGCTGGGACGTCAACGACCCGGCGGAGCTCGCTACGGTGCTGCGCGCCCTCGAGGGTGTCCAGGCCGACTTCAACGGCCAGTCGACCCGCAAGGTGTCGCTCGCGGACCTCATCGTCCTCGGCGGCAACGTCGCGGTCGAGCAGGCGGCCGCGGCCGGTGGCGTGACCGTCGAGGTGCCGTTCCGTCCGGGTCGCGTCGACGCGTCGCAGGAGCAGACCGACGTCGAGTCGTTCGGCTACCTCGAGCCGCGCGCCGACGGCTTCCGGAACTACCTCGGCAAGGGCAGCAACGTCCCCGCGGAGTTCCTCCTCGTCGACAAGGCGAACCTGCTCGGGCTCTCGGCCCCGCAGCTGACCGTCCTCGTCGGAGGCCTGCGCGTTCTCGGCGCCAACACGGGCGGCTCGACCGTCGGCGTGCTGACCGACCGGCCCGGCACCCTGACGAACGACTTCTTCGTCAACCTGCTCGAGCTCGGCACGACGTGGACGCCGAGGTCCGAGGCCGCCGACGAGTTCACGGCGACGAACGCCGCGGGCCAGCAGACGTGGACCGGTAGCCGCGTCGACCTCGTCTTCGGCTCGAACTCCGAGCTGCGCGCGCTCGCGGAGGTCTACGCCAGCGACGACGCGAAGGAGAAGTTCGTCCGTGACTTCGTCGCCGCGTGGTCGCAGGTCATGGAGGCGGACCGCTTCGACGTGAAGTGACACGTTGACGTGATGTTGGACGTGACGGTTGACGTGACGCGTTGACCGACGCATGAGGGGCCCGGGCCGGCGATCGAGCCGCCCGGGCCCCTCGCCGTCTCCGGTCGCGCGGGTGTCGGTCCGACGTGATGGAATCCTCCGGTGGTCATCCTGCGTCGCGCTCCCGCCCTCACCTCGGCGGCGGTGCGGCTCGACCAGCGTCAGCAGGCCGCGCTCGACTCGACCGCTCGAGTCCTGCGCGTCCTCGGCGGGCCGGGCACGGGCAAGTCGACCCTGGCCGTCGAGCTCGTCGTCGACGCCGTGCGCACGCACGGCCTGCGCGCCGACGCCTGCCTCATGGTCACGTCGAGCCGCAGTGCTGCGGCGCGGCTGCGGCAGCAGGTCACGGCCCGCCTCGACGGCACCTCCACCGAGTCGCTGGCCCGCACGTGGCAGGCGTTCGGTTTCGGGGTCCTGCGCGCCGAGGCTGCGCTGCGGGGGCGCCCGGCGCCGCGTCTGCTCAACGGCCCCGAGCAGGACGTCATCCTGCGTGACCTGCTCGCCGGGCACGCGTCCGGCGAGGTCCCGGGGCCGACCTGGCCCGACGGCCTGAGCGAGGCGCTCCGCACCCGAGGCTTCCGCAACGAGCTGCGCGACCTGCTCATGCGCACCGTCGAGCACGGCCTCGGGCCCGACGACCTGGCGCACCTCGGCGCCCAGCACGAGCGGCCCGAGTGGGTGGCGGCCGCGCACGTGCTGCGTGAGTACGACCAGGTCACCTCGTTCAGCCGGCACGGTTCCTACGACCCCGCCTGGGTGCTCACGGCCGCCGCCGAGCTCCTCGAGGACGACCACTCGGCACTCGACCGGCTCCACGAGCGCATCCGGCTCGTCGTCGTCGACGAGGCCCAGGAGCTGACGTCCGCGGCGGCCCGCCTGCTGCGTGTCGTCGCCGGCGGCGGCGGCCCGCGCGTCGTCCTCCTCGGAGACCCCGACGTCGCCGTCCAGGCCTTCCGCGGGGCCGATCCACGCTTCCTCGCCGACGGGTGGGCCGACCTCGCCGACAGCTCGCCCGGGCCGTATGCCGTCCGCGCCGCGCCGTCCCTGCTCGAGCTCGCGCCGCCGGTCGTGTCACCGGCCGCGAGCGAGACCGTCGTCCTCGACCGCTCCCACCGGCTCGGGCCGGCCCTCGCAGCCGCCGCCGACCGCGTCGCCCGTCGCATCGGCGCGCTCGGTGGGGGAGAGCAGCGTCGGTTCACCTCCGCGGCATCCGCGCCGCAGCGGGGCACGGTCGAGGTCGCACTGCTGCGGTCCGCTGCCCAGGAGACCGCGCACGTGGCGGCCCTGCTGCGCAGGGCGCACCTCGTCGAGGGCGTGCCGTGGACCGACATGGCCGTCATCGTCCGCGGGTCGGGCCGCGCCGACACCATGCGACGGCTCCTCGGGCAGGCGGGGGTTCCCATCCAGGCGGGCACTGCAGAGACACCGGTCCGTGACGAGAGCGCCGTGAGACCGCTGCTCCACCTCCTCGAGGAGAGCCTCGCGGTGGCCCGAGCCGAGCACCACGGTCAGCAGCACGTCATCGACCCGGTCCGTGCCGCCGACCTCGTGCTCTCGCCCATCGGTGGCTCGGACACCGTGAGCCTGCGACGGCTGAGGCGCCTGCTGCGCCAGGACGAGCTCGCCTCGGGCGGGGAGCGATCCAGCGACGAGCTGCTCGCCGACCTGCTGCAGGAGGCACCGAGGGCCACGCTGCTCGGCTCGACGGCCCGCCCCGCGGCGCGCATCGCCGCGGCGCTGGCGGCGGGTGTGGCAGCCGCGCGTATCGGCGACGACGCACGCTGGGCTCGCGGGGTCACGGCAGAGTCCGTGCTGTGGGCGATCTGGCAGGGGGCCGGCGTCGCCGAGGGCTGGCGCCGCACGGCGCTCAGCGGGGGTGCGTCCGGCGAGCGTGCCGACCGCGACCTCGACGCAGTCCTCGCGCTCTTCGACGCCGCCGGTGCGTTCGTCGACCGCCTGCCGACCGCCGGTCCCGACACGTTCCTCGAGCACATCCAGGGCCAGGACGTGCCGGGTGACACCCTTCTCGTGGGTGGACAGGCCGGCGGCCGGGTCTCGCTGCTCACGCCGCAGACGGCGGCCGGCCGTCAGTGGCGCATCGTCGTGGTCGCCGGCGTCCAGGAGGGCGTCTGGCCCGATCTGCGGCTGCGCGGCTCGGTCCTCGGCTCCGAGGACCTCGTCGACGTCGTCGCACAGCGCCCGCTGGGCTTCCGCGCAGCGCAGGCGGCCGTGCGCTACGACGAGACGCGACTCTTCCTCGTCGCGGTCACTCGCGCCACCGAGCGGCTCCTCGTCACGGCGGTCGGCAACGAGGACGAGCAACCGTCGGTCTACCTCGACCTGGTCGACCCTCCCGAGACGATGCGCCTGGCCGACGAGGTGCGCCCGCACACGGAGGTGGCCCGGACCTTGACCCTGCCTGGGCTCGTCGGCGAGCTGCGGCGCGACGTGGTGAGCGCCGACCCGGGTGTCGCCGAGCCCGCGCTCAACCTCCTGGCTGCTGCAGCCCGTGCGGGTGTGCGCGGAGCCGACCCGCGGACCTGGTGGGCGCTGCGGCCGGTGACGAGCGACCGGCCCGTCCGGCGGCCGGACGAGCCGGTTCCCGTGTCGCCGTCGAAGGTGACCTACTTCGCCGAGTGCGGCCTGCGTTGGTTCCTCACGTCCGTCGGCGGGGAGGGCGTGTCGCTGGGCGCCGCCTCGGTGGGCACGTTCGTCCACGACATCGTCGCCGAGCTGCCCGACGCCCCGCTCGAGGAGCTTCGCCTCGAGGTCGACGAGCGCTGGGGGCGTCTGGGCCTGGCGCCGGGGTGGGTCACCGAGCGCACCCGCAAGGAGGCTCACGACATGGTCGCCCGCTTCACGGCATACCGCGACGGCGCCGAGAAGGACTGGCGGCGCGTGGGCATCGAGACCGACTTCCGGGTGCCCGTCGGGCGCGCCGTGGTGGCCGGCCGCGTCGACCGCATCGAGCGCGACGCCGAGGGGCGGGTGCGCATCGTCGACCTCAAGACCGGCAAGTCGAAGCCGACGCGCGCCGAGCTCGCCGGGCACGGCCAGCTCGGCGCGTACCAGGTCGCCGTCGAGGAGGGTGGCTTCCCCGACCTCGGAGACCGCAGCGCCGGGGCCGCGCTCGTCTTCATCGGCAAGGGAGGGCTGACCGGGCTCAAGCCGAGCGTCCTGACCCAGGAGCCGCTCTCGAGCAGCGACGACCCGACGTGGGCGCGCTCGCTCGTCGAGGCCACCGCCGAGGGCATGGGCGCGGCCGAGTTCCGCGCGGCCCAGGGCAAGGCCTGCGAGACCTGCCCCGTGCGGTCGTCATGTCCCGTCCAGCCGGAGGGCGACGCGTTGTGACTGCCACCGACACCCGCCCCGCCCTCGGGGTGCGGCACAGCGCGCTCGACATCGCGACCGCGCTGGAGATGCCGCCGCCCACGCCCGAGCAGGCGGCCGTCATCGAGGCGGGCGCGCGGCCGCTGCTCGTCGTCGCGGGCGCCGGCTCCGGCAAGACGGAGACGATGGCCGCGCGCGTCGTGTGGCTGGTCGCCAACGGCCTCGTCGACCCCGACCAGGTGCTGGGCCTGACGTTCACCCGCAAGGCCGCCGCTGAGCTGTCGCAGCGCATCGGCAAGCGCCTGCGAGGTCTCGAGCGGGCCGGCATCTGGACACCCGCCGCCGACGACGGCACGGGCGCCGAGGTGCTCGGCGGCACTCCGACCGTGTCGACCTACCACGCGTATGCCGGTCGCCTCGTCCGCGAGCACGCCCTCCGGGTGGGCATCGAGCCGGAGTTCCGCGTCCTCACCGAGGCGGGGGCCTGGCAGCTCGCGGCCGAGGCGGTGTCGCGCTGGGACGGCCCGATGGACGACGTCGTCAAGAGCGAGGCCACGGTCATCCAGGCCGTGATGGCGCTCGCCGGCGAGATGGCCGAGCACGTCCGCACGCCGGCCGAGGTCATGGACCACCTCGACTCGGTCCTTGCTCGGCTTGACGCCCTGCCCGACGGGGAGGGCCGCGGTTCGCTCACGGCGGCGCGCGACGCGATCACGGTGCTGCGCGAGCGACGCACGGTGCTCCCGATCGTCGAGCGGTTCCTCGACCTCAAGCGCGAGCGCGAGTCCCTCGACTTCGCCGACCAGATGGCCGTCGCCGCCCGGCTGACGCGTTCTGTGCCCGCAGTGGGGCAGATCGAGCGCGAGCGGTTCCGGGCGGTGCTGCTCGACGAGTTCCAGGACACGTCCGAGGCGCAGCTCGAGCTGCTCCGCTCGCTCTTTCATCATCGTGGTGTCGCGCTCACGGCCGTGGGCGATCCCAACCAGTCGATCTACGGCTGGCGCGGGGCGAGTGCGACGACGCTGCTGCGATTCCCGGGGGAGTTCGCCGGCGACGACGGGCCCGCCGACGTGCTGCCGCTCTCCACGAGCTGGCGCAACGACGCGCTCATCCTCCAGGCCGCCAACGCCGTGGCCGCACCGCTGGCCACCGCGCACGTGCAGCCGTTGCGCCCGCGGCCGGGTGCAGGGGTGGGGGCGATCGACGTGGCGCGGCTCGAGACCGCCGAGGACGAAGCCGACCACCTCGCCGGCTGGGTCGCCGCGCACTGGTTCAGCCCGAGCGGTCGACGCACGGGTCGTTCGGCTGCCGTGCTCTGCCGGCGCCGCTCGTCCTTCGCTCTCGTCCTCGAGGCGCTGCGTCGCCGCGGGCTGCCCGTCGAGGTCGTCGGCCTCGGCGGCCTGCTCGTCACACCGGAGGTGAGCGACCTCGTGGCCGCGCTCTGGGTCGTGCAGGACCCCACCCGGGGTGACCAGCTCATGCGCCTGCTCACCGGGCCGGTCGTGCGCCTCGGCGCTGCCGACCTCGCCGGCCTGTGGTCGTGGGCGCGCGAGCTGCACTCCCGGCCGTGGCGGGTCGGGGCCCCGCCCTCGACCCAGGCAGAGCTGGGCTTCGACGAGCCGGAACCAGCGATGTCCGAGCAGGGCGCGGCGCCCTCGGCCGGTGAGGCCGGGCATGTGGGGGACCAGGCGGCGGCCGCCGACCGGCGCGGCAGCGACCTCGCCGCCGACAGCGCCGACACGGCCACCCTCGTGGAGGCGCTCGACGACCTGCCACGACCCGGCTGGGTCGGACGCGACGGCACGCGCATCAGCGACGAGGCACTCCACCGCCTGCACGAGCTCGGCGACGTCGTACGCCGTCTGCGTCGTCTCACCGCACTGCCGCTCGTCGACCTCGTCGCCGAGGCCGAGGTCGCGATCGGGCTCGACATCGAGGTGCTCTCGCGTCCTGAGCACACCGCGTCGACGGCCCGCGTCCACCTCGACGCCTTCGCCGACGTCGCCGCGCGCTACGCCACCACCGCCGACCGGCCGACACTCTCTGGCTTCCTCAGCTGGCTCGACGCCGCGCGCGAGCAGGAGCGCGGACTCGACGCCGGTCACACGGAGTCCGACGCCGACGCCGTGCAGGTCCTCACCGTGCACGCCGCCAAGGGCCTCGAGTGGGACGTCGTCGCCGTCCCGACCCTCGTCGAGGGAGTCTTTCCGGCGCACAACGCGACGGCTGTGGCTCCGCTCGATGACAGCGACCCCGTCGAGTACGCCTGCTCGGGTGACGTCAAGGACAAGGGCTGGCTCGTCGGCCTCGACTCCCTGCCCTACGACCTGCGTGGTGACCGCGCGGGACTCCCGCACCTCGACTGGCGTGGCGTGCCCGACCGCAAGACGCTGAGCGCCGCCATCGACGCCTTGGTCCTCGACGGCGGCAACCATGCCGTCGCCGAGGAGCGCCGCCTCGCCTACGTCGCCCTGACCCGGGCGCGTGTGGCCATGCTTCTCACGACGCACCTGTGGGGGGCCGCGAAGAAGACGCTGTCGGTGCCCTCTCGCTTCCTCACCGAGGTCGTCGACGCCCTGCCCGGAGCCGTCACCCGCACGACGTGGGTGGCCGCCCCCGAGCCGCTCGTCGACGACAAGGGCAAGGCCACGGCGCCGAGCAACCCGCACCTCGCCGTCCCGGTCTCGCAGCTGTGGCCCCACGACCCGATGGGCGTGCGCCGCGACGGCCTGCTCGGCGCGCATGAGCGCATGGCCGCCCTCATGGAAGCCGGCCCGGTGGTGCCGCAGGGGGACGCGCGGGTGGACGACCTGCGCATCCTGCTGGCCGAGCAGGCCGCTCGGCGCTCGCGTGGCGAGCCCGTCGTCGACGTCCCCCGCCACCTGTCGGCGTCGGCCGTCGTCTCGCTGGCCCGCGACGCCGAGGCGTTCGCGATGTCGCTGCGCCGCCCGATGCCCAGCCCGCCGGCGGTCGCCGCCCGCCAGGGCACCGCCTTCCACGCCTGGATCGAGGAGCACTACTCACGCGCCGCCATGGTGGACCTGCTCGACCTGCCCGGCAGTGCCGACGAGGGCGCCGCCGACGACGCCGACCTCGAGACGATGAAGGAGCGCTTCCTCGCGAGCGAGTGGGCCGACCGCATCCCCGAGGAGATCGAGCTGTCGGTCGAGACGATCATCGACGGCATCGCGGTCCGCGGGCGCCTCGACGCGGTCTTCCCGCGCGACGACGGCGGATGGACCGTCGTCGACTGGAAGACGGGGGCCCGCCCAACCGGCCATGACGCCCGGGTCCGTGCCCTCCAGCTCGGCGCCTACGCCCTGGCCTTCGCCCGGCTCCGGGGCGTCGACGCGGCACTCGTCGACGCAGCCTTCTACTACGCCGGAGAGGGAGTCACGGTGCGCCCCGACCTGCCGGGCGAGGCCGAGCTCGTCGACCTGTTGCGGGCCCTGCCCGACTGACCCCCGTGCCCACGTGACCGGCCACCCGAGGGTATGCCGTGTGGCTCAGTGGTCCTCGTGGCTGCGTCGGTCGTGGTGATGGGGCGCCACCGGCACGAAGTTCGATGCGCCCTCGTGCAGGTCCAGCACGCCGTCGACGTCCTCGGGGAGGGCCTCGACCTCGTCGATCTCGAACGGTGACCCCTCACCGTCGGGGGCGACGAGCGGCACGGGCCTGGAGGCCTCGGGCTCCACCGTGCTCGCGTCGTGCGGCTCGGGACCGGCCTCGCGGGAGCCGACGACTTCGTTCTCGGTCCCGTCGGTGGCCTCGTCGCCACCCGTGGCGTGGGCGGTGGTGTCCACCTCGACCTGCGAGACAGGGGCTGCGTCCGGGCCAGGCGGGCCGGGAGCGGGGGTCGACGGAACGGCATACGCCTGGTCCGGTGCGGCCGACCTGGCCTCCTGCGCGGACGGCGCGGGCTGCGCGTCGGAGAGAAGCGACGTCATCGCGATCGCCTGCGTCTCGCCGAGCATGGGGAAGGGGACGTGCGGCTGCGTCGCGTCCCACGCCGGTTCGGGCCGCTCGGGGTCGTCGGGGTCGAGCATCTGCACCGCCCGCTCGCGGGCCAGACGCGTGCGCTCGCTGCGCTCTGCGTCCTCCTCGGCGTGCCGGCTGTCGTCCTCCTCGACCCGGGCGTCGAGGGCGCGCAGCTCGTCGGCGGTGCGCTCGACCACGTCGAGCTGGCCGGAGGCGAGCGCGTGCAGCAGGGTGCGAAGGGGCGCCATCTCGGCCGCGAGTCGGGCACGTCGCACGAGGTGCGCATCGGGCCGCTCGACCCGCGACTGGGCGTACGCCTCGAGCACGGCGTCGAGCGTCTCCGGCGGTGCGACGTTCGCCAGCTCCGCGAAGTCGTCGGCGGGGTCGCCGATCCGGCTCTCCTCCCAGGCCAGCACGCCGCGCACGCGGCCGCTCGAGGAGTCGTCCTCGTCGTCGAAGGAGGCGAGGACGTTGGCCCCCGTGAACGTGCCGTGCACCGCGCTCGGCGCGAAGCGCCACAGTGACACGTCTTCGAGCGCGTGCTCCCAGCGGGTCAGCAGGCCAGTGGGCACGTGGCCGGTCGCAGCCGCGCGGTCGAGCTCCGACAACCTGCGGTGCCGGTGGGCCTCGGCGTCATAGGCGGGCCGGCCGGCCTCCTCGAACAGCAGGTGCTCGACGTTGTGGATGTGCGCGAGCGTGCGTCCGACCTCGGCCGCGAGGTTGCCCGGCCCGAGCCCCGCGAAGTCGAGGGGGCGGCCGGGCACGCGGATGTAGACCGCGGCGCGGCCCTCCGGCACGGGCGCGTGCCCACGGACCATCGGCATCGCGACGTCAAGGCGCCGGCCGAGCAGTCCGGACAGGG
Organism: Terrabacter sp. GCM10028922; assembly: GCF_042666095.1. NCBI lineage: Bacteria > Bacillati > Actinomycetota > Actinomycetes > Micrococcales > Intrasporangiaceae > Terrabacter > Terrabacter sp. GCM10028922. The sequence goes on from NZ_JBHTFG010000007.1 coordinate 116,767, forward strand.
CGGTGATGTCGTCGAGCATCGCGCCGGCGGCAGCGGTGCACGGGGCCTTGACGACCCACCGGCGGTCCTGGCTGTCCTCGACGTAGGCGATCTCGAAGAGGTCCCCGGGTCGCGACGGCACGCCTTCGACCGCCACCGGGTCGAGGCCCGGCACGGCCGAGCTCGCCAGGGCGGCGAGGAAGAGCGGGCTGCGCGTCACGTGTCCACCGTAAGTCGGGCGACGCGCCGAGCGTGGGAGGCGACGCCCGAGCGAGGGTGCTGCGCTGCCCCGTCACGGCCGTCCTAGGGTGGTCCGTGTGGCCCTGACCGACGAGACCCTCGCAGATCTCGCTCTCTCGCGCAGCTCGCTCGACCGAGTGGCGTTCGAGCGCAGGCGACCCGAGATCATCCGCGAGCTGCTCGACGACCCCCACACCCGCGTCGCCGAGGTCCGGGGCGACCGGATGCGCGTCGCCGCACAGGGCGGCCCCTCACCCGACGGGGCCCTCGCACTCGCCCTGCGTGCTCCGGAGCACGCCGACCGAGGTCGGCTCGCACTGCTCCTCGGGCGCGACCCCGCCGGCACGGCATACCTCGGCGTCGTCGGGGACGAGCCGGACGGCCAGGACGCTTCACCCGTCGACGACCCCGAGGTGGACGGCTGGCTGACAATGCGGCAGGCCGGGGAGGCGCTCTGCCCACGCGACGCCGGGGTCTTCACGACCGCGCTCGCCCTGGCCAACTGGCACGGTGCGCACCGCTTCTGCCCACGCTGCGGCGCCCCGACCGAGCCGGTCGAGGGCGGCTGGGTGCGCCGGTGCGAGCGCGACGGCAGCGAGCACTACCCACGCACCGACCCGGCCGTCATCATGTCCGTCGTGGACCCGGACGACCGGCTCCTGCTCGGCCGGGGCGCGCACTGGCCCGAGGGTCGCTTCTCGGTGCTCGCGGGTTTCGTCGAGCCGGGTGAGTCCTTCGAGGCAGCCGTCGCGCGTGAGGTCGCCGAGGAGGTCGGCATCGCCATCGACGGTGCCCGCTATCTCGGCAACCAGCCGTGGCCGTTCCCGTCATCGGTGATGATCGGGTTCGCGGCGACGACGAGGCAGACTCAGCTGACGATCGACCCCGTCGAGATGGCAGAGGCGCGCTGGGTGGAGCGTGAGGAGTACCGCGTGCTGCTGCGCGACGGGTCCATCCGTACGCCGAGCGGCATCTCGATCGCCAAGCGGATCATCGAGCGCTGGCTCGGTCAGACGGTCGAGTCGGTCGTCGAGCGGGTCAGCTAGCCGGCGAGGCGGGCACGCACCTCGGCGAGCGAGGGGTTCGTGGCGGCGGTGCCGTCGGGGAACACGATCGTCGGGACCGTGCGGTTGCCGCCGTTGACGTGCTCGACGAAGGCGACGTGCTCGGGGCTGTCCTCGAGGTCGATCTCGGTGAACGGGACGCCCTCTCGCGTCAGCTGCCCCTTGAGGCGCGTGCAGTAGCCGCACCACACGGTCGTGAACATCGTGATCGAGCCCTCGTGGGGCGTGAGCTGGGTGAGCTCGGGCATCGGTTCCACTGTCCTTGCTGTTGGTGCGCGCTGGGCTGCCGGGCTGGGGCGTCGGGCTGGGCTGTCGAGGTGGGGACGGCGCTGCACGGGCGTCGCCCCTCGATGCAAGGATGACTCCATGGCCAAGCCCGGCGCAAAACGACCCCACAAGATGGACCTCGCCGTCTACGAGGCCGAGGTCAGCCGGCTGCAGGCCGACCTCGTCGCCTTCCAGGAGTGGGTCCGGGCCACCGGGCAGCGCGTCGTCGTCCTCTTCGAGGGTCGCGACGCGGCCGGCAAGGGCTCGGCCATCAAGCGCATCACCGAGTACCTCAGCCCCCGGGTGGCGCGCATCGCGGCCCTCCCGGCCCCGACCGACCGTGAGCGCTCGGAGTGGTACCTCCAGCGCTACATCGCACACCTGCCGGCGGGCGGCGAGATCGTGCTGTTCGACCGGTCCTGGTACAACCGGGCGGGCGTCGAGCGGGTCATGGGTTTCTGCTCCGACGAGCAGTACACCCGTTTCCTCGAGCAGGCGCCCGTCTTCGAGCGGATGCTGGTCGATGACGGGGTGATCCTGCGCAAGTACTGGTTCAGCGTGTCCGACGTCGAGCAGGAGCGCCGCTTCCGCTCGCGGGCCAAGGACCCGATGCGCCAGTGGAAGCTCTCGCCGATGGACCTCGAGTCGATCACCCGGTGGGAGGACTACTCCGAGGCCAAGGACCGCATGATGGCCGCGACCAGCACCGCGTGGGCGCCGTGGCACGTCGTCGAGTCCGAGGACAAGCGCCGTTCGCGCGTCAACGTCATGCACCACCTGCTCAGCTCGATCCCGCACGAGCCGATGACGCCCGACGTGCCGCCCGTGCCCGAGCGCCCCGCCCCGCGCGGCTACGAGCGCCCGCCGCAGGAGGCCCAGAACTACGTGCCCGACCACGCCGCCACCGTGCTCGCACGCGCCAAGAGCGACGCCAAGGACCACTCAAAGGGTCACGCGAAGGGTGATCGGTCCTGAGCGCTCCACCCACCGCCGACCAGATCCTCGCCGGCCTCGACCCCGAGCAGCGCGAGGTCGCGATGGCCCCACCGGGCCCGCTGTGCATCCTCGCGGGAGCCGGCACCGGCAAGACGCGGGCCATCACCCACCGCATCGCGTATGCCGTCCACTCCGGTCTCCAGCAGCCGCAACGCGTGCTCGCGCTGACCTTCACAGCCCGCGCGGCCGGCGAGATGCGCACGCGCCTGCGCGGTCTCGGCGTCCAGGGCGTTCAGGCCCGCACCTTCCACGCCGCTGCCCTGCGCCAGTTGCACTTCTTCTGGCCACAGGCCATCGGCGGTGCGGCGCCGGAGGTGATGAGCCACAAGGCGCCCGCGGTGGCGGAGGCGGCGAGCCGGCTGCGCATGCAGTTCGACCGCACGACGATCCGCGACCTCGCCGCCGAGGTCGAGTGGGCGAAGGTCAACCTGCTCACGCCGCAGTCGTATGCCGCCCGCGCCCGGGAGCAGCGCCGCGAGCCTCCCGGTCTCGACCTGACGGCCATGGCCCGGCTCTTCGAGGCCTACGAGGACGTCAAGCAGCGGCGCGGCGTCATCGACTTCGAGGACGTCCTGCTCCTCACGGTCGGCATCCTCGACGAGCGCGAGGACATCGCCCGCACGGTGCGCGGGCAGTACCGCCAGTTCGTCGTCGACGAGTACCAGGACGTCAACGACCTCCAGCAGCGGCTGCTCGACCAGTGGCTCGGCGAGCGCGACGACCTCACGGTCGTCGGTGACCCGGCCCAGACGATCTACTCCTTCACCGGGGCGAGCCCGCGCCACCTCGTGGGCTTCCCGAAGCGTTTCCCCAAGGCCCACGTCGTGCGTCTGGTGCGCAACTACCGTTCCACACCGCAGATCGTCGGACTCGCCAACACGATCGTGGCATCGGGCACGCAGGCCGCGCGCGACGGCGCCGTGCGGCTGCTGGCCCAGGGTGACGCGGGTCCCGACCCCGTCCTCACGTCCTACCCCGACGACCCGGCCGAGGCCGGTGCGGTCGCCGAGCGCATCCGGGGGCTGGTCGAGTCCGGCCATCCCGCCGCGCAGATCGCCGTCCTCTTCCGCACCAACGCGCAGTCCGAAGCCTTCGAGTCCGCGCTCGCCGACGCCGGTGTGCCCTATCTCGTGCGCGGCGGTGAGCGGTTCTTCGCCCGCAAGGAGGTGCGCGACGCCATTCTGCTGTTGCGTGGTGCTGCCCGCAGCGACGACGGCGAGAAGCCGCTCGGCGAGATCACCCGCGACGTCATCACCGGCGCCGGCTGGTCGCACGAGCCACCTGCGGGAAGCGGCGCCACCCGCGAGCGGTGGGAGTCGCTGACCGCGCTCGCGACGCTCGCCGACGACATCGCCGCGGCTGCTCCCGATGCCCGCCTGCCCGAGCTGGTGGCCGAGCTCGAACGGCGGGCCGCCGAACAGCACGCCCCCGCCGTGCAGGGCGTGACTCTCGCCAGCCTGCACGCCGCCAAGGGGCTCGAGTGGGACACCGTCTTTCTCGTGGGCGCCTCCGACGGGCTGATGCCGATCTCGATGGCCGAGGGGGTCGACGCCATCGAGGAGGAGCGCCGGCTCCTCTACGTCGGCCTCACCCGGGCGCGCACGCAGCTGTTCCTCTCGTGGTCGGGTGCGCGCACGCCGGGTGCGCGTGCCACCCGACGCGTCTCCCGCTTCCTCGCCCCTGCAGCCGGGATCCTGGGTCAGGGCGCCCGCAGCGAGGCGCGGTCGAGCGGCTCGAAACGACCGTCCCCCAAGGTTGCCCGGCTCGCGCACTGCCGAGGCTGTGGCGCCGAGCTCGTGACGGCCGCGCAGCGCAAGACCGGCCGGTGCGACGACTGTCCGCCGACCTACGACGAGGCGACGTTCGAGCGGCTGCGCGCCTGGCGGCTCGCCGTGGCGCGCGACGCGAGCGTCCCGGCGTACGTCGTCTTCACCGACGCGACGCTGACCGCGATCGCCGAGGACGCACCCTCCGACGAGGGCGCCCTGTCTGTCATCAGTGGGGTCGGGGCGCGCAAGCTCGAACAGTACGGCGGCGACGTCCTCGCCATCCTCGCCGGGGCCGACCCGCAAGAACTCCTCGAAAGTCGTTCTGCCGCAAAGGAATCCGCGGGGTAGGGGCCTTCTTCAAAAAATTGTTGGGAAAAGTTCGTTAATTGAGTTGTTCGCCCGCGACGCGCGCGCGTACCCTTGACGAGGTCAAGCCCAGTGGCTCAGGTAGCCAGCTGGGGTTCGCGAGAAAGAGATAGGAGGGTCGGCCAAATGGACATCACCACGATGACGATGCACGCAGCTTCCTGCGTCCTTTCCGTGCGTCCGCGCGCAGCCGGCCAGATCCGTCTCGCGGACACCCGTGTCATGGGCCAGGGGACCGCTGTGTCCATCGCCGCCGTCAACGGCGGCCGTGTCGCTGACTTCCGCGCCCCGTCCCAGGGAGACGTCTCGGTTCTCGGCCGCACGTTCGCTCCCGCCTACAAGACCATCGATGTCGTTCGCTCCCGCCTCGGGAGGCCACCGGTCTGACCAGACCGAGAAGCCTCACCTCCAGGCCGCGAACCCGACATCACCGGGTCCGCGGCCTTCGTGTTTCCCAGGACCGATGGCCGCTCCATCGCAGTAACCGACACCGCCAGAAGAGCACCCGACCGGGTGCCTGACAGATCAGGGACACAGATGACTCCTCGGATGCCGAGCAGCAGGACCGAGACCCGCACCACCGGTGCAGGCCTCCGGACCAGGACAGAGACGAGTGAGCAGGGGCACGCCGCGACGGGTGCCCCGGAGACGGAGGTGAGAACGATGCAGCTGAGCGAACTGATCGACATGAGGACCGAGGCCGAGCAGGTCGGCGAGACGATCCCGTGTCGCGACTACGACGCCGAGCTCTGGTTCGCCGAGCGACCGGAGGACGTCGAGTTCGCCAAGACCCTCTGCGGGCTCTGCCCCGCACGGGCACAGTGCCTCGCCGGCGCCCTCGAGCGCCAGGAGCCGTGGGGCGTCTGGGGCGGGCAGCTGCTCGTCCAGGGCGCAGTCGTGGCTCGCAAGAGGCCACGTGGCCGTCCCCGCAAGCACCCAGTGGCTGCCTGAGCCTGCGTGAAGACGCATGACCCGCACACCACTGGCCCCCGACAGCAACCCTTTCCACAGATCAGGAGATCGTCATGAACCAGCTCGAACTGCTGGCTCGCGACCGGATCACCCAGCGCAGTCAGCGCCAGGAGCGCAGCGGCATCCGTCGCAGCGCCCGGCTGATCGCGCAGGAGATCCGCGCCGGTCGACGCCACAGCGAGAAGTGAACGACCGCGCCACCGGGCGCGGAGCAGGACAACTGAATCGAGTGAGCGAGCCGCGGGTGACGCGCACGTCACCCGCGGTTCCTCATGTCCGGGGACGCTCGCACCGAGCCTGAGAACCCGAGCCCGACAACTCCTCGTGGAGGTACGGCCCCTGCTCTACCCGTGATTCCGCGTGGCGCCCACATCGGCGCCCGGATCGGCGGATACTTGAAGGAGAGGGAAGGGAGACCCCCATGGACACCTCCGAGATGACCACAGTGCTCGTCTGCAACAGCTGCGGCACTACCCCAGCCGCCGACGACCAGGCTGCCGCCAGGCTCACGTGGAGCCGAGGCACCGAGCGCGGTCGCACGACATGGTCGTGCGAGCGGTGCAGCCGCGAGAACCTGCGCTCGATCGAGAGCAAGCTCGACCCCGTCTGGTGGTGAGCGGCTGGGTCCGCACCACTCGGTGACGCCGGCGCCTGGGATCGCCCTGCCGCGAGCGTCAGCGGGCCTCTCCGACAGGCGGCAGGTCCGCACCCGGCAGCAGCTCGTCGACGATGGCGCGGCCGTGAACCGTGCCCCCGAGCTGGCAGAGCACACCGATGCCCCCGCCCCACACGCGGTGGATGAGGAGGTACTCGGGCGGCAGGTTGAGCTTGTAGGCGACGGCGTAGTTCGGCTGTCGCGGGTCGTTGATGTGGGCGAACACCCCGCGCAGCCACTCGCGGCTGAAGCTGAACGTGTCGGTGCGGAACGGCGCCATGAACGGCTCGAGGTAGTCGAGCAGCCGCTGCGGGTCGAGGTCGATGCTCTGCTTGACGAAGCCGATCTCGCGCAGTCCGTCGAGCACCTCTTCGGCGCTGCCCTCGAGCCCGATCGTGAGCAGCGGGCCGATCTCGGGCGGCATACCGTCGGGCAGCCGGTTGACGGCGCCGAAGTCGATGACGCCGAGCCGGCCCTCAGGCGTGATCCGGAAGTTGCCTGGGTGCGGGTCCGCGTGCAACAGGCCTGCCCGGGCGGGTCCGGCGAGCAGGAACTGCAGGTAGAGCTGCGACGCGGCGTCGCGCTGCTCCGGCGTGCCCTCAGCGATGATCCGTGACAGGGGTATGCCGTCGAGCCACTCGGACACGATGACGTGCTGTCGGCCGTCGACCACGTCGGGCACGTGGAAGTCGGGGTCACCGTCGAACGCGGCGGCGAACGTGGCCTGCGACTGCGCCTCGAGCCGGTAGTCGAGCTCCTCGGCCATCCGGTCGCGCAGCTCGTCGAGAATCGGGCCGAGGTCGATGCCGGGCACCCAGCCGGCGGCGACCTTGGCGACCCGGCTGATCTGGCGGATGTCGCTCATCAGGGCGGCGCCCGCCCCCGGGTACTGGATCTTGACCGCGACGTCCCGCCCGTCCTTCCAGACGCCGCGGTGCACCTGCCCGATCGAGGCGGAGGCGACCGGGTGGTCGTCGAACGACTGGAACCTGCTGCGCCATCGCGTTCCGAGGTCGGCACGCAGGACGCCGTGCACGGAGCTCGTCGGCATGGGCGGGGCGCTGTCCTGCAGCTTCGTGAGCGTGGCTCGGTAGTGCACCGCGAGATCCTCGGGCAGCGCGGCCTCGAAGATCGAGAGGGCCTGACCGAACTTCATCGCTCCGCCCTTGAGCTCGCCGAGCACCTGGAAGAGCTGTTGGGCGGTGCGGGCCTGCAGCTCGGCGGCCACGATCTCTGCCGGGCGCCCACCGAGCCGCTTGCCGAGCCCGAGTGCCGTGCGACCCGCAAAGCCCAGGGGCACCGCAGCCAGCTTGGCCGAGCGCACGACGGCCTTGCGCGGCAGGTCGGTCACGGCTCACCTCCTCGGCGGGCAGGTCTCGGGCGGGTCTCGGGTAGGTTTCGGGCGGTCTCGGAGCCGTCTCAGGCGACGGTCCGACTCTATGTGTACCTGCCCCGCCCGAATTCGCAGGCCGGTTCGTCCAGACCGGTCGGTCAGGCGCCGCGTCGGTAGGACTCGTCGGTGACGGTTGCAGGCGGCCGCTCCCACGTGGTTGTCGGCGGATGTGCGGGGCACAGCGGGTGCGCCGGCCAGCGGCGGTGGTCCATCCGGGGCCATGGCAGGCTCACCTCGACGGACACTCCGGGAGGCGGCTGCTGTCCCTCCAGGACGCCGGTCACGAGAAGAGTCACCGCGCCGACGACGAGGTGCGAGAGGCCGGGCGCGAGCGCATCATGGACGCCGTCGCGGGCGTCGCTGACCGGCGGCACGCGGACGGGCGCGGCCTGGCTCATGACGGTGGGCCAGGCCGAGTCGCGGTCGGACCGGTGCCGGTCGAGGCACCACAGGCACGGCGTGAGAGCGGAGCCGTCGGCGATCGGCCCGATCACGGTGCGGGGTCCGGCCGGGGCCACGGGCAGATGGGCCACTCCGTGTCGCAGCCACAGGTCACCGCGACGCGGGTCGACGACCGGCGAGCCGACGAGCACGACGAGGTCGGGCCGAGGGTGCAGGGGAGCGGCCACGGCGCGGTCGACCGCCGCGCGTCCGTGCACGACGGTGACTCCGCTGCCCGCCAGGGCGGAGGCGATCTCCGAGGCCACCGCCCCACAGCCGTCGACGACGACACGACCCGGCGCGGTGCCACGCTTGCCTGAGATGCTGGGTCGGCGGTCGGTCACCACTCCGAGCCGCGTGGTGAGCTCGAGCAGCTCGTGCCACCGCTCGGCGGCGACGCCCATCTCGGCGGCCAGGCGGTCGGTCGACGCCAGGGGCAGCTCGCCGTCGAGGCGCGCGAGCAGCGCGGCCTCGGTGTCGCTGATGCCGGTGACGACCGGCCCGCCGGGCAGCACCCCGAACTGCACCTCACCGCGGCGACGCGTCAGTGGGCGCAGCCAGACGGGCAGGCGGGGGTGTGGTGGGACGGCAGCAGCGGACATCGGGACCTCCAGACCCGGCGGCCCCAGCGGCGCCGCCCTCGCTCGTCAGGCTCGCAGCCGGTCCCGAACCCGCGCGGGCGTCGTCCACAGGCGCGCAGCGCGCACGAGGGGGCGGGACCGTGTGGTCCCGCCCCCTCGATGTACGGCGTCAGTGACGCCGCTGCGACCTGGTCAGGCCTTGCCCAGAATGCGGTTCAGGTTCGTGCCACAGACGGGGCACTGTCCCTTGGCCATGCGGCGACCGTTGTCGGAAACGACAACCTTGCCCTCGGCCTCGCGCTTCTCCTTGCACTTCACGCAGTAGAACTCGCCCTTGTAGGTCTCGTCAGCCATTGGTGTCTCCTTGTAGCTGGCGCCCATCCGACGGGCGCCTCGACTCGTTCAACCCTAGAGCACGCTGAGCACGAAATCATGCTCATCCCCGCTTGGCGCGCCCGTGAGCGATGCGGTAAGGCGACGGCCCGGACGCAGGTGCCTGGCCGCCGGTGAGGCACCCGAACAACCGCCGGGGCCGCCGCCCGGGACGCCGTTCGAACCCGCTCCCGGGCCGGTGCTCGAACCCGTGCGAGAGCCGTGTCGTCGTCGTGCTCCGTGGCCCTGTCCCCGCACTGGCTTACCCTGCCCTCATGGCGACGGCGCGGCGCGAGGTGGTGCACACGGTGGTCGACGGGGTCACCGTCGAGGTCCGCCGCAGCGCCAAGCGCCGTCGCACCGTCTCCGCCTACCGCCAGGAGGGGCGTCTGGTCGTCCTCGTGCCCGCCCGGATGAGCCGCGCGGAGGAGGGAGAGTGGGTGCGCACGATGGTGGCCCGCGTCGCCGCCTCCGAGCAGCGGCGCCGGCGCAGCGACGGCGACCTGGAGCAGCGGGCCCTCGCGCTCTCGCGTGAGCACCTCGGCGGCCGGGCCGTGCCGACGAGCGTGCGCTGGGTGGCCAACCAGAACTCCCGGTGGGGCTCGTGCACGCCTGCCGAGGGCTCGATCCGCCTGTCCGACAAGCTCCGTGGCATGCCGGGATGGGTCGTCGACTACGTCCTGCTGCACGAGCTCGCGCACCTGCTCCAGCCCGGCCACGGTCCCGAGTTCTGGGAGCTGCTGCGCGGCTACCCACGGCTCGAGCGGGCTCGCGGCTACCTGCAGGGCGTGTCGGCCGCGGCCGGCCTCGACCTCAGCGACGACTGACCGCGCCCTGCGCGCGCCACAGCGCGTATGCCGTCAGGCTCGTCGGGCTCCGCGCCGCACCTGCCGCCGTGCCCCGGCCACCCTCGCCGCTCGCGCGGCGTCCACCGGCCGACCCAGGGCCACGCGACCGTGTCCGCCTGAAGGGTGTGGGTCCGCCTGTCCGCCTGTCGTGGCCGGGCCTCGTCGCGCAGCGTGCTCACCAAGCCACACCGTGCTCGCGAACCCGTGCTTCGGCAGGTGCCTCTGCCGAGGCGACGGGGAGCCGAGTCGGAGCCGAGTCGGAGCGTGCCGGCGCTCCTTGGTCCACCGGTCCGGCGCCGAGGGTCCGCGCCATCAGGAGCGTGACGTGGATCACACCCGGCGCCGTGGCGAAATGTCCGTTTGGGCAGCGTTCGGGACGTCGCAGTCGCCGTGCCGACCCGGCATCGGCATCCCTCCGACCGCCGCGCGGAACGTCGCTCAGGCCCGGATGTAGGGCAGCGCGGCGTCCACGAGCGGACGCAGGTCCTCGCGCGATCCCTCCGGCAGCGCGTCCACCGGCCACCACCGCACGTCGATCGACTCGGTGCTGACCGCCGTGCTCGTCTCGCCCGCCGTCACGGCTGCGAAGCGGATGTCGAGGTGCTCGCGACACGTGCCGAAGTCGCCGACGAGGACGTGCCGGTCGAGCTGGACGATGCCGGGCAGCGCCGTGACGTCGGGGACACCGGACTCCTCGCGGGCCTCGCGGTTCGCAGCGTGCCACACCGACTCGTCGCCCACCTCGTAGTGGCCGCCGAACTGGAACCACTGCCGTGCCCGCTTGTGCAGGGTCAGCAGCGCCGACTGGCCCGTCTCGTCCAGCACGATGACGCTTCCGGTGAGGTGGGCCGGCGGACCGGCCTTGCTCATGGCGTCGGGATGGGAGCGCAGATGCTCGAGGAACTCGACGCGTAGGCGTTCCTGCCGCTCGTCGGGGGCGCACCAGGTCTCGAGCCGCGCGACGGCGTCGGTGTGAAGCCGCTGCCAGGCAGCGGCCGCGGAGCGCTCGCTCACCGGGTCGGACCGGGGTCGCCGTCCTCGCGACCACCGTCAGGCGTCTCTCCCGGCCCGTCCGCCGAGGGCGCGTCGCCCTCGCCGCGCGCTCGGTCGGCCTCCTCGAGGATGCCCTGCAGCACGGAGTCGAGGTCGCCCCCGAAGTCGCCTCCGGCGTCGGGAAGGTCGTCGCCGGCGCCGCCACCCGTGGCCCGCTCGACGAAGCCGATCGGGTCGTCGAGGTCGGCGGAGGTCGGCGCCAGGTCGGGATGGGCCCACCGGCCGTCGCGGAGGGTGGAGCCACCCGCGCTCTCGAGTGCGGCCCACAGGTTCGCGGCGTCGCGGAGGCGTCGCGGTCGCAGCTCGAGCCCGACGAGACCGGCGAAGGTCTTCTGGGCCGCGCCGCCGACGCGCCGTCGCCGGATCGTCTCGGCGAGGGCGGCCGACTGCGGCAGGTGCCGGGCCGTCGCGCGGTCGGTGACGTGGTCGACCCAGCCCTCAGCGAGCGCGAGCAGGGTCTCGAGCCGGTCGAGCGCGGCCCGCTGGGCGGCGGTGGGCTGGGGGCGGAAGAGGTTCCCCTGCAGGGCCGTGCGCAGCGCCTCGGGATCCGAGGGGTCGATCGTCGAGAGCGCCGACTCGATCGCCTCGGTGTCGATGGTGATGTTGCGGGCGTAGTCCGACACGGCCGACAGCAGCTGCGGGCCGAGCCAGGGCACCTCGGAGAAGAGGCGCACACGCGCGGCCTCGCGCACCGCGAGGTAGAGCCGGACCTGGGCGACGTCGATCTCCAGTGACGCCGCGAGCTGCGCGACGTTGCCGGGCAGCAGTGCGACGACACCCGGCTCGGTGAGGGGCAGGCCGACCTCGGTGCCGCTCACGACCTCGGTCGCGAGCGTGCCGACGGCCTGGCCGAGCTGTGCCGCGAACATCTGCCGGCTGAGGTTGCCGAGCATCGGCGCCCACTGCTCGATCATCGCGGCCGGGTCGAAGCCCTCGGGCAGGCCTTCGGGCAGGGCCTCGCCGAACGCCTCCGGGCCCAGCTCGCCGACCTGCTTGCGCATCGCGTCGGAGGTCGCGGCCGTGACACCGTCGGAAACCGGTGCGATGAGCTCGAACCAGCGGGGCATCGTCGCCTCCACCCACTCGGCCCGGCTGAGGCCATTCGCGCGCCAGGCCGGCGAGGCGAGGACGGTGTGCTCGTCGAGCCACAAGGTTGCGACGGCCACCGCGTCCGAGACGGCGCGGGCGGCCGCCTCGTCGTGCACGTCGTTGCCCTCGACCGCGAGCACGTGCCGACGGGCGACGTCCGTGGCCAGGTCGCGCGAGCCGGTGGGCGACTGCTGGGCCGCCATGAAGGTCCCGAGCTGGGCGCGCATGGCCGCCTGCGTGGCAGGGTCGCGCGGGTCGACACCCATGCTGCGCATCGCCTCGGCGAGCTCGGGGTTGTCGGCCGCCTCGCCGAGCACCTTCTCGAGCATCGCCCCGAGGTCGCCCGGGTCCATGCTGCCGAGGTCGGGCAGATCCGGCAGGCCGCCCCCGAAGCCGGCGGGGCCGGAGCCGCTGCCCGGCGAGCCCGAACCGGGCCGGTTCAGGGGCAGCCCGAAGGGGGACTCGCCGGGCGCGCGGCCCTGCTGCTCCACGTCGTCTCCGGACTCGTCGTCCCGGTCGTTGGTGCTGTCGTCACCGCGCCCGCGGTCGTCGGCCATGCCTGCTCATCCCCACTCGAACTGGTCAGTGACGGCCATTCGGCCGTACATCAAGACAACCACGGATCGGCCCTGTTGGTTCCCCGGCGGGACCGGATGCACACGGGACGCGGGGCCCGGCGCGGCGGCATACGATTGCGGTCGTGACGGTCACCCTTGCCGAGATCCGCGAGACGCCCCTGTCTGTCGACGAGGTGCTCGCGAGCGTCTCGTCGCCCCGGGCCGGGGGAGTGTGCCTCTTCGTGGGCACCGTGCGAGACCACGACGGGCCCGACCGGGCCCCGGGCACCGACGAGGGCGCCCGGGAAGGCGCCGACGAGGGCAGCGACCGCACGGTCGCCGCCCTCGACTACTCCGCCCACCCACAGGCGACCGAGGCCGCGCGTGCGCTCGCCGACCGCCTGGCGGGCGACGGGCGGGCCGTGCGCCTCGCCGTCGTCCACCGCGTCGGGCACCTCGAGGTCGGCGACATCGCTGTCGTCGTCGGGGTCAGTGCCGAGCACCGCGCCGAGGCCTTCGAGGTGTGCCGTGAGCTCATCGACGAGTTCAAGGCCACGATCCCGATCTGGAAGCACCAACGGTTCGCCGACGGAGCCGATGAGTGGGTCGGGCTGCCGTGAGGACCATCAAGCGCGTCCCCGAGCACGCCCCTGTGCTCGCCGGCCACGCCGACTCCGGCCTGCCGACGCGGGCCGAGGTCCTCGACGACGAGGGGCGCGGCCGTCTGAGCCGCGGCAACAAGGCGGTGCTGGCGGCGTTCTTCCTCTTCCTCGCCGTCATGGTGGTCGGCTCCGTCGTCCACCTTCCGTATGCCGTGATGAGCCCCGGCCCGACGCAGGACACCTTGGGGGTGTCCGACGACGGCAAGAAGACCCCGATCATCGCGATCTCGGGGCTGCCGACCTACCCGACCGAGGGTTCGCTCCGCTTCACGACGGTCCGTGTCGTGGGTGGTCCCGGCTACCCCGTCGACGCCTGGGACGTGCTCCAGGCCTGGATCGACCCGGCGCAGGACGTCTTTCCCGTCGACGACATCTTCGACCCGAAGGTGACGCAGGAGCAGGTCGCCGAGGAGAACGCCATCCAGATGGAGGGCTCCCAGGAGGAGGCCACCGCGGTCGCGCTCCGAGCCATGGGCAAGGACGTGCCGACGCACGTCGCCATCGCGAGCATCACCGACAGCTCGAAGGCCAAGGGACTGCTCAAGGTCCGCGACCGCCTCGAGTCCATCGACGACGAGCCGATCACGACCGCGCAGAGCGTGCGGGACGCCCTCCAGAAGTCGAGCCCGGGTGACACCGTCTCGCTCACCGTCACGCGAGACGGCAAGGAGCTCACGGTCGACGTGCCGACCGTCGAGGGGCAGGGTGGACGCACCGCGCTCGGGGTGCTCCTGGGGCTCGACCACGACTTCCCGGCGAAGGTCACCATCGACGCCGGCGCCATCGGCGGACCCTCCGCGGGACTGATGTTCTCACTGGGCATCTACGACAAGCTGACGCCCGGCCCGCTCGCCGGCGACCACCAGATCGCCGGCACGGGCACCATCGACGACGACGGCAAGGTCGGTCAGATCGGCGGCATCCGGCAGAAGCTGGCCGGTGCCCGCTCCGGCGGCGCCCAGTTCTTCCTCGCCCCGGCGGGCAACTGCGACGAGGTCGTCGGGCACGTGCCCGACGGGCTCGAGGTCTTCAAGGTCGCGACGTTCGACGAGGCGCGCACGGCCGTCGAGGCCATCGCGAGGGACCAGACCGGCTCGCTGCCCCGCTGCTAGTCCTCGAACGTCGCCCTGAGCGCCGAGACGAGGCCGGGAGCGATGTCCTTGCCGGTCGCAACGGCGTCGTCGGAGTCGTGGTCGCGCTGACGCAGCAGGCAGATCGACGCCCCGTCGCGCAGCACCGCGACGAGGAGACGCACGTCCTTGCGGTCCGGATGCGCAGCAAGCTGGTCGACGGCGTCGTCACCGCGCGAGGGCAGCTCCCGCTCAGCGTCCGGCGGCACGACCATCCGCTCGATCGCGAACGCGCAGCCGTCGACCTCGGCGGGCCAGGCGAGCCGCCCGAGCAGCGTCTCGAGCGAGCTCGTCGCGGGCAGGCCCTCCTGCTCGATGGCGGTGAGCGCGCCGTCGGCCAGGTCTGCAGGACCCATCTGGTCGCGCAGCTGCGGCTCCCGTTCGAGCAGGTCGACGGTGCGCACGAGGGCGAAGAGCCGGGGCGGCTGGTCCCATCCGGCGGCCGCGACGTGGCGCTCCGTGTCGAGAGCAGCGACGGCGAGGGGGTCGATGACGGGCTGCGGCTTCACGCCCCCCATGCTGCCGTATGCCGCCTGGCGGGCATTGCTGCCCCCGCTGGGTCTCGCGCGGGTCACGGTGCGGTGACGGCCGCTTGGGTCCGTGCTGGGCCGGGTTATGGTTGCCGCAGGCGGCCGCAGCAGGCCGCACCGGGTCCGCCCGACCACCTGCCCGTCCCAGCACCCAAGGCACTCCACGTGAGCGACAGCAACTTCGGCCCCCCGCCGGGCAACTTCAACTCAGACGACTCGGGCCCGCCCCGACGACCGGACACCGTGGTGCTCCCGCCGCAGCGGCGGCCGCTCGTCACGGCCCTCGTCGTGGCCTCCGCCCTGATGGTCGTCATCGCGATCGCGGCGCAGTTCTGGACCGAGGTGCTGTGGTACCAGTCGGTCGACTTCACCGGGGTCTTCAGCCGGCAGATCGTGACGAAGGTCGTCCTCGGCCTCGCCGGAGGACTGCTGACCGCGGCGATGGTGTGGTCCAGCATCCACTTCGCCTTCCGCAGCCGGCCCATCTACGCGCCGTCGCCCGACACGCAGGCGATGGAGCACTACCGCCAGCTCGTCGAGCCGATGCGTCGCACCGCGACCGTCGCCGCGCCCCTCGCGGTCGGCCTCTTCGCGGGCCTGTCGGCCGCGACCCAGTGGGACACCTTCCTGCTGTGGCGCAACGGAACTCCCTTCGGCAGCAACGACGCCGAGTTCGGCCTGGACATCGGGTTCTTCGTCTTCGACCTGCCGTGGATCAACTTCGTCGTCGCGTTCCTGACGATGATCCTCGTCATCGGCTTCATCACGGCCGCGTTCACGCACTACCTCTACGGCGGCATCGTCGCCGGCAGCAAGATGCGCTCGACGCAGGCCGCTCGGGTGCACCTGTCCGTCATCGCCGCGGCACTCGTGCTCGTGCGCGCCGTGGCCTTCTGGGTCGACCGGTACAACCTCGCGACCGCCGAGTCGACGAAGATCACCGGCATCCAGTACACCGAGTCGCACGCGATCATCCCGACCAAGGGCATCCTCGCGCTCGCGGCCGTCATGTGCGCCGTCATGTTCCTGACGACGATCTGGACGCGCTCCTGGCGTCTGCCGCTCGTCGGCGTCGCGGTCCTCGCCGTCATCGTCGTCGCAGTGGGCGGCATCTACCCGGCCCTGGTGCAGTCGCTCAAGGTGCGCCCGTCGGAGAAGTCGCTCGAGGTCCCCTACATCCAGCGCAACATCAACGCGACGCGGGCGGCCTACGGCTTCGACAAGATCCAGGTCAAGCCCTACGACACGAAGACGGTCGCAGCACCCGGCCAGCTGCGCGGCGACGCCGCGACGGTGCCCGGCATCCGACTCATCGACCCGAACATCGTCAGCCCGACGTTCAAGCAGCTCGAGGCGAGCAAGGGCTACTACCAGTTCGCCGACGTGCTCGACGTCGACCGCTACGAGATCGACGGCAAGCCGACCGACACGGTGATCGCGGCGCGCGAGCTCGACCTCACGGGCGTGCCCGAGGGACAACGCAACTGGCTCAACGACCACACGGTCTACACCCACGGCTACGGCGTGGTCGCGGCCAAGGGCAACACCCGCGAGGACGACGGCCGGCCGACGTTCTTCGAGTCGCAGATCGGCACGGAGGGAGCCCTCGGCAAGTACGAGCCGCGCATCTACTTCGGCGAGAGCTCGCCCGAGTACTCCATCGTCGGCGGCGAGAAGCGCGAGTTCGACTACCCCGACCCACAGGGCACGGGGCAGATCAACTACGCCTACACCGGCACCGGTGGCGTCGCGCTCGACGCGGTCAGGAGGCTCGCGTACGCCGTGAAGTACCGCGAGATCAACTTCCTCCTCTCCGACGCGGTGACCAACGACTCGCGCATCCTCGACCACCGCACGCCGCGCGAGCGCGTCCAGCGGGTCGCGCCGTGGCTGACGCTCGACGGCAACGCGTACCCCGCGGTCATCGACGGCCGGGTGCAGTGGATCCTCGACGGCTACACGACGTCGGCGAACTACCCGTACTCCGAGATGACGACGCTCGACACGGCAACCGAGGACGCCGTGACGAGCACGCGCCAGTCGGTGCGGGCCGTGCAGGCAGGCCAGGTCAACTACGTCCGCAACTCCGTCAAGGCCACGGTCGACGCGTACGACGGCACGGTCACCCTCTACCAGTGGGACGAGAGCGACCCCATCCTCAAGGCGTGGATGTCGATCTTCCCCGGCACGGTCAAGCCCATGACCGACATCAAGGGCGCGCTCATGGAGCACCTGCGCTACCCCGAGGACCTCTTCAAGGTCCAGCGGAAGCTGCTCGAGAAGTACCACGACACCGACGCGGCGTCGTTCTACGGCGGCCAGAACTTCTGGCGCGTGCCGGACGACCCGACATCCTCCGGCCAGGACTTCCTGCAGCCGCCCTACTACCTGTCGCTCGCCATGCCCGGTCAGCCGGCGCCGGCCTTCTCGCTGACCTCGACGTTCATGCCGACGGGTGACCGCAACGTGCTCTCCGGTTTCCTCGCGGTCGACGGGGACGCCGGCTCCGAGGACGGCAAGCGGTCGCCGAACTACGGGAGCATGCGTCTGCTCGAGACCACGGGCGGGTCCGTCAACGGGCCGGGGCAGGTCTTCAACGACATGCGCACCTCCGCGGTGACGTCGAACGACGCGAGCCTGGGGCGCCAGCTCACCCTGGCGCAGTTCATCTCGACGACGTCCTCGACCGGCGCCGTCGTGATGTTCGGCAACCAGCTGACGCTGCCGGTCGGCGGTGGGCTGCTCTACGTCCAGCCCATCTACGTCCAGGCGCGCTCGAGCGGCTCCGGCACCTACCCACGCCTGTCCGCGGTCGCCGTCGCCTTCGGTGACAAGATCGCGTGGGCGGGTTCGCTCGACAACGCTCTCAACGAGCTCTTCGGTGGTTCGTCGGGCGCGTCCGCCGGCGACAACGGCACCGGCACGCCGCCGACGCCCGCGCCCGGTGCGACACCGACGCCCGGCGGCACAGCCACGCCGACGCCGTCCCAGACGTCCGGCCCGACGCAGACCGGCACCCCGAGCTCGGGGGCCCTCGCCCAGGCGCTGAAGGACGCGGAGGCGGCGTACGCCGAGGGCGAGGCCGCGCTCAAGCGTGGGGACTTCGCGGCATACGGCCAGGCGCAGGCGAAGCTCAAGGACGCCCTGAAGCGGGCCGTCGAGGCGTCACCACAGTCGAGTCCGACGGCCAACCCCTGACGAGTCGACAGCTCGGCCATGACTTGCGGCAGTACGCGAATCGCGTGCTGCCGCAAGTCGTTCCGGGCGCACGATCGGCCTGTCGGTCACCTCGATTTGGTCCTGACGGGGGATTCGCGTAACGTTGCTCTTGCCGACGCGGGGTGGAGCAGCTCGGTAGCTCGCCGGGCTCATAACCCGGAGGTCGCAGGTTCAAATCCTGCCCCCGCTACCAAACGCGTTAGTGCTACGAAGGCCCGGACCATCAGGTCCGGGCCTTCGTGCTTCGCGCTGGACCTACGCTGCATCTCATGCAGGAGCCGGACGAATCGTGCACATGGCGCGGCCGGAGGGCCGCGAGACAGGGCGCCCACGTGTTCGGGCTCGCTGGGTCCTGGGTCTGGCCGCCATCTCCAACGAGCCGCAGCAAGTCCTCGGCGTCGGACCGGCGTGGCCACTCCCTCATTGCTGCTCCGCGTCTGCTTGGGTGATGGCCACGTTGCGGGCATCGGCCGAAGAGCTTCGAGGGAGTGCTGTCGATTCCGAGTCGGCCGTTCGACGTAAGGGTGTCAGCAACAACGACCTGGAAGGACAACCGCCATGGCTCAGTACGCGATCCTCATCTACTCCAAGGCCCACGTCGACGAAGCCGAGGTCGTCCCCGGGGCGCGGGAGGCCCACGACCGCCACTTCGAGGACATGGTGAGTTCCGGGGCCCTGGTCGCGGCATTCGCGCTGCAGCCCGCCGTCGACACAGCGACCTCGGTCCGCGGCGACGTGGTGACAGACGGCCCGTTCGTCGACGCCAAGGAAGTCATCGCCGGCTTCGCCATCATCGAGGCACCCCACCTGGACGCCGCTCTGACGATCGCCCGGGCCAATCCGGCCACCCAGCAGGACGGCGGTGTCGAGGTGCGGCCCGTCGAAGGCGGCTTCATCGTGGACCGACCCGTTACGGCATGACGCCCCCGGCAGACGTCGAAGCGGCCGTCGCGGACGCGCACCGTCGCGGGTGGGCCCTGGTGCTCGCCGCGGCGGCGCGCGTCGCGCGCGACCTGGACCTGGCCGAGGAGTGCGTGCAGGAGGCGTATGCCGCCGCCCTGGCGAGCTGGACCCGCGACGGGATCCCAGACAATCCGACGGCCTGGCTCACCACCGCGGCGAAGCGCCGCGCGATGGACGCGGTGCGGCGCGAGCAGACGCTCCGCTCGAAACTCCCGCTGCTCGTGGAGCGCGAGGAGGGGGAGGGCGAGGTGGCCACCGACGGACCAACCGTCGTCGTGCCGGAGGACGTAGTGCAGGACGAGCGGTTGAGGCTGATCTTCATGTGCTGCCATCCGGCGTTGGCACAGGAGGCTCAGCTGGCACTGACGCTGCGTCTGGTGTGCGGGGCGACGACCGCCGCTATCGCCAGGGCGTTTCTGGTGTCGGAGCCGACGATGGCTGCCCGTCTGACCCGGGCGAAGAAGAAGATCTCGGCGGCGCGGATCCCCTTCCGGCTACCTGGAGGGGCTGAGCTACCTGATCGACTGCACGCGGTGCTGGGTGTGATCCATCTGCTGTTCACCACCGGGCACACGGCGCCGTCGGGCGCGTTGCTGGTGCGTACGGACCTGGTGGACCAGTCGCTGCAGTTGACGCGGATGCTGCGGGAGCTGATGCCTGACGAGCGGGAGGTGCGGGGGCTGCTCGCTCTGCTGCTGGTCACCGACGCCCGGCGCGCCACCCGGGTCGACGCCGACGGCCGCCTGCTGCGACTGGAGGACCAGGATCGATCGCTCTGGGACCGCTCGGCGATTGCCGAGGCGCACGACCTGATCATGGACGGTCTGCGAGGAGGCCGACCGAGCCGCTATCTCCTGCAGGCGGCGATCGCCTCGCTCTACGCCGAGGCGCCGTCGTACGACCAGACGGACTGGACCCAGATCGTGACTCTCTACGACGAGCTGCTGTCGGTGTGGCCCTCACCGGTGGTGGCGCTGAACCGCACGGTGGCGGTGTCGATGGTCTCGGGGCCGGCGCAGGCGCTGGTGGAGGTTGCCGAGTTGGAGAAGGACGGCCGGCTCGCGCGATACCAGTACCTACCGGCGATCAAGGCGGACCTGCTGCATCGGCTGGGCCGCTGGGAGGAGGCTTCGATCGCCTACCGCCAGGCAATGGAACTGACAGGGAACGACGCCGAGCGTGAGTTCCTGGCCGAACGCCTCGCCGGTCCGCACCGGGCATAGGCACGGGGCTCTCGGCCGCCAGTCTTCATGCGAGGTTGCCGCGGAGTGCGGCTTCGGCAGGTCGGTCACCCCCCCGGCTTCGACGTCCTCCGAGCTCGGGGCGACCGTGACGGCAACGGCACCAGTCTGATCGTGCCCCCGCTACCAAACGCGTCAGCGACACGAAGGGCCCGGAGAGATCCGGGCCCTTCGTCGTGTCCGGCCCCAGCCCCACCTCTGGACATCGGCGCGACATCGAGGCCATCTGGCCCGTTTCGCTGTCACGACCGGTCGTCCTCTGGAACAGTCGCTCTCTCGGGTCCAGAGGGGTGGAGGTCCAGATGAGGCTGAGACGTCGCGGCGTGGCCGCGGCTGCGATGCTCGTGGCCATGGTCGGCTCCGCCGCGCTCTCAGCGCTCTCGGCGCTGCCCTCGGCCGCGGCCACGAGCTCGCCCAGAGCGATGTGGGTGTGGGTGTGGCAGGACGCCGACTCGGTCGTGCAGCTGGCGCAGGCCCGCCGGGTCCAGCAGCTGTTCGTCGGGGTGCCGCCCGACGTCACGTCGAGCTCGCAGCTGACCCGGCTGCGGGATCTCGTGACCCGTGCCCGGGCGGCGGGCCTGCGCGTCGACGCGCTGGGTGGCGACGCCGGTTGGGTGGACAACCCCACGTGGGCCGTCGACCACTGGGTCAAGCCCACGCTCGCCACAGGGCTCTTCACCGGGTTGCACGTCGATGTCGAGCCGTGGACCACGCCCGCGTGGTCGAGCAACCGGTCGACGACGGTCACGAAGTACCTGGCGATGCTCGACCGGCTCGTCGCGGCGAGCGGCCGCACGCCGGTCGAGGCCGACATCCCGTTCTGGTTCGACGAGGTCAAGGCAGGCAAGAGGTCGACGCTCGACAAGGAGACGATGCGCCGTGTCTCTGCGGTCACGGTCATGGCCTACCGCAACACCGCGGCCGGCATCGACGGGACGATCGCGATCTCGCAGGCCGAGCTGGCATCCGGGGCGGCTCTCGGCAAACCCGTTCGCATCGGCCAGGAGACGAACTACCTCGGCCCCGAGCCCACCGACGTCAAGCAGACCTTCTACGGGTACACCGTGACCCAGATGGAGGCCCAGCTCGCCCAGGTGGACACCGCCGCCGCGGCCAGCCCGAGCTATGCGGGTACAGCCGTTCACGACTACACCGGGTACGCGGGTCTCGCGCCCTAGGGGCATACGGCCGTGGTCCCCGTGGTTGACCTGACGACGTCGCCCGACCGGGGGCGCCCGCCGGTAGGAGGACCCATGAAGGCCATCGTCATCGACCGCTTCGGCGGGCCCGAGGAGCTGCATGCGGCGCAGCTGCCCGACCCGCAGCCGGGGGCCGGTCAGGTGCGTGTGCGCGTCGAGGCCGTCGGGGTCAACCATTTCGACGCCAAGCTGCGCAGCGGCGCGATGGCCTCGCCCGACACACCCATGCCACTGCTGCTCGGCATCGAGGCCGCCGGGATCGTCGACAGACTCGGCGTCGGCGTCGGCGACGTGGCCGAGGGGGACCGTGTCGTCGGCTTCACCGAGGGCGGTGCCTACGCCGAGCTCGCGGTGCTCGCGACGTATGCCGTCGTCCCCGAAGGTCTCGAACCCGCGGTCGCCGTCTCGTTGCCGGTGGCGGGCGAGGCCGCCCAGCGGGTGCTCCGGCTGCTCGACCTTAGGCCTGGGGAGACCCTGCTGGTGCACGGTGCGAGCGGAGCTGTCGGCGAGCTGGCCACCCAGCTCGCCGCCGCTGCCGGAGTCAAGGTCATCGGAACGGCGTCCCCGGCCAACCAGGAGCGTGTGGCGAGCCTCGGAGCGACCCCGACGGCATACGGCGACGGGTGGCTCGACCGGGTTCGTGCGATCGCGCCCGGCGGTGTCGACGCCGTGCTCGACACGACCGGCAGGGGGGTCCTCGACGACTCGGTCGAGCTGCTCGGCGGCAGCGAACGCCTCGTGACCATCGCTGACGCGGCCGCTTTCACCAAGGGGATCACGTTCAGCTCACAGGCCGAGCGGTCGGCGTCAGCACTCGCTGACCTCGTGGCGCGGCGAGCCGCGGGCGAGCTGACCACGACGATCGGACGCGTGTTCCCGCTCGACGAGGCTGGGGCGGCCCAGGAGCTCAGCGCCGGCGGGCATGCGGGCGGCAAGCTCGTCCTGGTGCCCTGACCTCGCGCGAGTCAGCGCCGAAGTCAGCGCGGGCTCAGCGCGGACTCAGCGCGACAGGCTCGTCACCGGCAGCTCGAACCACCGCAGGTGGTCGAAGTCGAGGCTCACGTGGGCCTCGTCGCAGCGCTGCGGTGCGGCGGTGGCGAGCAGGGCGCGCGCCTCGTCGAGGTAGCCGGCGAGGGCGTCCTCGCCGGCGCGTTCGTGCTGCTCCGGGTAGCGCAGCCGCCCATCCTCGAAGCGGACCTGGTGCAGCCGCAGCGGAGGCTCCACGGGGCCGTCCTTGTGCCGCCAACGACCGGTCGCCGGGTCGAAGTCGTAGTCGCCGAGCAGTCGCCACCCGTCGCGGGCGATGAGGCGGACTGCCTCGACGACGTAGTCGGCGACGACGTCGGAGATGAAGTAGTTGAAGTTCACCCGGACCCACCCGGGCTTGATGCCCTCGCAGCCACGCCCGATCTCGCGTTCGAACTCGTGCGACCGCTCGAGGTCGATACCGAGCAGGTAGTGGCCGTAGGGGCCGGCGCACGAGCAGCCCCCACGCGCCTGGATGCCGAAGAGGTCGTTGAGGACGGCGACGACGAAGTTGTGGTGCAGATAGCGGCCGCTCGGGGCGTGCACGACGAACGAGACGATCGAGAGGCGTTCGGCGGCGAGGTTGCCGAGGATCTCGATCGCCGGCTCCTC
This sequence comes from Terrabacter sp. GCM10028922, assembly GCF_042666095.1. Taxonomy (NCBI): domain Bacteria; kingdom Bacillati; phylum Actinomycetota; class Actinomycetes; order Micrococcales; family Intrasporangiaceae; genus Terrabacter; species Terrabacter sp. GCM10028922. The sequence continues at coordinate 139,991 of NZ_JBHTFG010000007.1, forward strand.
GCGCCACCCCTCGACGGCGCGCTCGAGGAAGTGGTCCTCTCGGGCGCGGATCGTCTCGACGCCGACCGCCTCCTTGAGCTTGAAGACCAGGCCGGCGCGGATCGCCTCGATGATCGCGGGTGTGCCGCCCTCCTCCCGGTGGGCCGGGTCGGTGAGGTAGTCGTGGTCGTCGGGGTTGACGTACGTCACGGTGCCGCCACCGGGCACGTCGGGCACGCGGTTGGTCATCAGCTCGCGTCGGACGACCAGGACGCCGGGTGTGCTGGGTCCGCCGATGAACTTGTGCGGGCTGATGAAGACGGCGTCCTTGTACGCCATGGGGCCGGCGACTCCACGCCCGCCGCGGCCGTACATCTCGATGTGGACGTAGGGCGCCGCGGCGGCGTAGTCCCAGAAGGCGAGGGCGCCGTGCTCGTGGAGCAGGGTCGAGATGGCGTCCGTGTCGGTGACGATGCCGGTCACGTTGCTCGCCGCCGAGAACGACCCGATGAGGAGCGGCCGGTCGGCGTGCTCGTGCAGGCGTTCGCGGAGGACCTCGACGTCCACGTGGCCGTCGAGGTCCTGCGGGATGACGACGACGTCAGCGACGCACTCGCGCCACATGACCTCGTTGGAGTGGTGCTCGTAGGGGCCGATGAAGACGACGGGACGCTCGCCAGCGGGCACGAGATCGCTTGCGTGCCAACGGTCCTCGAAGTTGGAGGGGACACGCAGCCCGAGGATCCCGACGAGCTTGTCGATGGCCCCGGTGCAGCCGGACCCGGCGAAGACGACGACCGTCTCGTCGTCGCCTCCGACCGCGTCGCGGATCGCGCGTCGCGCGTCCTCGCGCAGCCGAGTCGTCTGCAGGCCCGTGCCGGAGCTCTCGGTGTGCGTGTTGGCGTAGCGGGGGAGGACCTCGTCGCGGATGAAGTCCTCGATGAAGCTCAGGCCTCGGCCGGATGCGGTGTAGTCGGCGTAGGTGACGCGCCGCGGACCGTAGGGCCCGTGCATCACCTGGTCGTCGCCGATGACGCTCGCGCGGATCGTGGAGAGCAGGTCGTCGCGGGGATTCGTCGCCATCAGGCAAGCATAGCGCGTGGTGATGCTATCCGAGAAGATCATAACGCAGCGTTACCGACGACTGTGGGTGGAGGTTGCCGCCGTTGACGTCAGGACTTCGAATAGGGTCGAGCCCGTGACAGCGATCTCGTACCCCCTCGTCGAGCGGACGCTCGCCAACGGCCTGCGTGTCATCGTCAGCGAGGACCACACGGTGCCCAACGTCGCGGTGAACCTCTGGGTCGGTGTCGGCTCCCGACACGAGACTCCCGGACGCACGGGCTTTGCCCACCTGTTCGAGCACCTGATGTTCCAGGGGAGCCGCAACGTGGCTTCGGGCGAGCACTTCTCGGCGCTCATGGACGAAGGCGCCCGGCTCAACGCCACGACGTGGTTCGACCGCACCAACTACTTCGAGACGGTGCCGACCGGTGCGCTCGAGCTGGCCCTCTGGCTCGAGGCCGACCGTCACGGACACCTGCTCGACGCCGTGACCCAGGAGAACCTCGACAACCAGCGCGACGTCGTCAAGGAGGAGAAGCGCCAGCGCTACGACAACGTGCCCTATGGCTCGGCGCTCATCGACATCTACGCGACCGTCTTCCCCGAGGACCACCCCTACCACCACCCGACGATCGGCTCGATGGAGGACCTCGACGCCGCGACGCTCGAGGACGTGCACGCCTTCTTCCGGGCGCACTACGGGCCCAACAACACTGTGCTCACCCTGGTGGGGGACGTGACCCCCGAGGCGGGCTTCGCCGCGGCCGAGACCTACTTCGGCCACCTGCCCGCGATCGAGCTCCACCCCCGCGAGCGCCTGCCACAGCTGCCGCCCATCGGCGAGCCGGTCCGCCTCGACCGCGTCGGGGACGTGCCGAACGACCGCATCTACGTCTCGTTCCGTCTCCCCGTCGACACGACGCCCGACTACCTCGCGTGCCAGGTCGCCGTCGACGTCCTCGGTGGTCTCGCGAGCTCGCGCCTCGTGCGCCGCCTCGTGCGCACCGACGAGACAGCCGTCGCGGTCGGTGGCTGGACGATGGGCCTGGTGGACGGCGTGGGGCTCGGCACGATCACGGTGGACGTGTCCGTCGGCGCCGACGTGGACCAGGTCGAGGCCGCGGTGTGCGAAGAGATCGCCCGCTTCATCGCGGAGGGGCCGGATACCGCCGAGCTCGAGTCGGTCATCGCCGACACCGAGCGATCGTGGCTGAGCGCTCTCGCCAGCATCGAGGAGCGCGCCGACCACATCAGCCACCATGCCCTGCTCACGGGCGACCCGGCATACGTCAACACGTTCGTCGACCGGATCCGCGCGGTGACCGCAGAGCAGGCCCGCGCCGCCGCGCAGGCCTGGCTCGACCCCGGCTCGCGTGCGGTCGTGCGCTACCTCGCCGACACGAGCAAGGACACCGAGAAAGACACCGAGAAGGATTCGGAGGAGGCCGCATGAGCGCCGTCGCCCGCCCCGCCGTCGCGCCGCCCGAGCCGTGGGACTTCCCCGACGGCAGCACGCACGACCTGGCCAACGGCCTGCGTCTCATCACCTACGACGTGCCCGGGCAGTACGTCCTGTCCGTTCGGCTCGGGCTTCCGGTGTCGCTGCGCGACGAGCCGCGCGACCGTGAGGGCGTCGCCTCGATCATGGCGCGCACCCTCGACGAGGGCACCGAGAACCACACGGCGGAGGAGTTCGCGCGCCTGCTCGAGCGCAAGGGCGTCAGCTTCGGCGCCGGGATGGCCGACGCGGGCCTGTCCATCGACCTCGACGTCGTCAAGGGCAACCTCGAACCGGCCCTCGACCTGCTGCGGCAGATCCTCACGGAGCCCGCGTTCCCTCAGGCGGAGGTCGCCCGCCAGGTGCGCACGCGCCAGGCCGAGATCGAGCAGGAGCGGTCCGTCGCCGCGCACCGTGCAGGCCTCGAGTTCGTGCGCACCTTCTATGCGCCCGAGGACCGTTCGTCGCGGCCCACGGGTGGCACCCGGGAGACCGTCGCGGCGATCACCCGCGACGACGTCGTCGCCTTCCACGCCGAGCACGTCGTGGCCGCGGGCGTGACGATCGTCGTCGCCGGTGACCTCGAGGCTCTCGACGTCCCCGCGCTCGTCGAGGCGTCGCTCGGTGGCTGGGTCGGAGGACCCCGCGACCGGGACCGCGCCCTGCAGCACGCCGCCGAGCTCGCCCACGACCGGGGCCGCATCGTCCTCGTCTCACGGCCCGGGTCGGTGCAGACCGAGTTCGTCATCGGTGCGCCCGGGCCCGACCGATCGGTCGAAGGCGGTTGGGCGCCCTACCCGGTGCTCGGCTTCGTCCTCGGTGGGTCCCCGAACGCGCGGATCGATGCCGTGCTGCGCGAGGAGAAGGGCTACACGTACGGCATCCGCTCGAGCTTCCGACCGCGTCGACGTGGTGGGGTGTTCCTGACGTCCGGATCGGTGCGGGCCGACTCCACCGCCGAGTCCCTGAGGCTGCTCGTCGAGATCCTCGAGAGTGGACGAGACGGCTTCAGCGACAAGGAGATCCGCTCCGGCGTCGACTTCATCTCGAAGACTGCGCCGGGACGCTATGCGACGGCCGACACGATCGCCGACGAGGCGGTGGGCATGGCGCTCGACGCGCGCACCACGGCGTTCACGACGGCCAACCTGCGCGACCTCGCGACGGTCGACCGCGCGAGGGTCGAGGCGGCGTACGCCCGCTTCGCCGAGGAGGCGGGCATCGGCCGCGGGGCTCCCGGCGCCGGGTGGACGATCGTCATGGTCGGTGACGCGGCGGGGCACCTCGACGCGGTCCAGGCCCTGGGCCTCGGGGACGTCACGGTCGTCAAGGACGCCTGAGCGGTCCGGGTCGTCCCCGTCCCGGCGACCGTCGGAGGTCGACGTCAGGGCCGGAGCGGCCGTTCCATGACGAAGTCGTCCTCGTAGGTCCCGCCGACGAGGAACCGTTTCGTGCCGACCCGCTCGAAGCCGCTCTTGGCGTAGAAGCGCTGCGCGCGCTCGTTCTCCTGGTTGACGCCGAGCCACACGCCCGCTGCGCCACGGTCCCGCGCCCACGCCAGGGAGCGACTCATGAGCAGTGCCGCGGCCCCGGTGCCGTGGGCCTGCGGCAGGACGTAGATCTTCGACAGCTCAGCGGTCGGGCGGTGCCGGATCGCGGCACGAACGTCGTCGTCCCGGGGCTCGCCCGCCACGAGCATCGCGTAGCCGAGCGTCTCGCCCTCCCGCTCCGCGAGGAGCAGGTGACGTGCAGGGTCGGCGGCGTACTCGGTGAACCGCGCCGGCGAGAGCACGTCGGCGACGAACGCCTCAACGCGCTCGCGGGTCATCGACGGCGGGCACGCCAGCTCGAAGGTCGCCGCGGCGACCGCGGCGAGGGCGGGCACGTCCTGGCCGGAGGCCTGCCGGACCACGGCAGCGGGATCGCTCGAGACCATTCGTCGCACCTCAGGCCGAGGGAGTGCCGATGCGTGAGAGCACCTCGTCGTGGAGCAGGCGGTTGGTCGCCAGGGCGTTGCCGCTCCAGCAGCCAGGCCTGCCGTCGAGCCCCGTGAAACGGCCACCGGCCTCCTCGACGATCGCGACGAGCGCGGCCATGTCGTGCACGGCCAGCTCCGGCTCGGCAGCGATGTCGGCGGCGCCCTCGGCCACGAGCATGTAGGACCAGAAGTCGCCGTAGGCGCGGGTCCGCCAGCAGTCGTCCATGAGGTCGAGGAAGTCGTCCCGGCGTCCTCGCACGCGCCACCCGGCGAGCGAGGAGTACGACAGCGACGCATCGCCGAGCCGACCCACCTGCGACACCGAGATCCGCTTGGCCGAGGACAGGGAGCGACCCGTCCACGCACCCGACCCGCGCGCAGCCCACCAGCGCCGCTGGAGGGCGGGCGCCGCGACGAGGCCGAGCACGGGCTCGTTGTCGACGACGAGAGCGATGAGCGTGGCCCAGACAGGCACCCCGCGGACGAAGTTCTTCGTGCCGTCGATGGGGTCGATGATCCAGCGACGTGGGCCGTGGCCGGTCGTCTCGAACTCCTCGCCCTCGACGGCGTCGCGCGGGCGGGTCCGCTTCAGCTGCGCACGCACGAGCTCCTCGGCGGCGCGGTCGGCGTCGGTCACAGGGGTCAGGTCGGGCTTGCTCTCGACGACGAGGTCGGCCGCGCGGAAGCGAGCGATCGTCACGCGCTCGACGGCATCCGCGAGGACATGGGCCAGACGGAGGTCGTCGTCGTAGGAGGTCACCGGGTCAACCTAGCGGCATCCCCCCGGGGAACGGGGGGAGCACCCTCGCTCCGCAGCGCGACGTCACGCGACCGTGACCTGCCGGAGACCGTATGCCGTTGCGGCACAGCGTTGGTCGGCCGGTTGCGGCCTCGGGGTCAGTGCTCCTCGCCGGCGCGGCTCGCCAGCAGCCGCCGGAGCGAGGCGAGACGCGAGGGGCCCGCGGGTCCGGCGTGCCCGTCGGTGACCCACGCGTCGAGAGCACACTCCTCCTCGTCGTGCGTGCAGCCGCGCGGACAGTTCTCGGTGCCCGCGGCCAGGTCGGGGAAGTGGTCGATGATGCGGTCGACATCGATGTGGGCGAGACCGAACGACCGGATGCCCGGCGTGTCGATGACCCAGCCGTCGTCGGCTCCGTGGGCCCCACGCAGACGCAGCGCCACAGCATTCGTCGAGGTGTGCCGACCCCGGCCCGTCGTGTCGTTGACCGACCCGGTGGCGCGCAGCGCACCCGGCACGAGGCCGTTGACGAGGGTGCTCTTGCCGACGCCCGAATGCCCGACGAGAACCGACACCTTGCCAGACAGCTTGGCGCGGAGATCCTCGAGGCCCGAGAAGTCGCTCGCGGTGCGCGACGTGACGACGTGGTCGACCTCGAGGGGTGAATACCTCGCGAGGAACGGGCCCGGGTCGACGAGGTCGGCCTTCGTCAGGGCCAGGAGTGGCTCGAGGTCGGCGTCGTATGCCGCGACGAGGCACCGGTCGACCATCCGAGGTCGAGGCTCGGGGTCGGCGAGGGCCGTGACGATGACGAGCTGGTCGGCGTTCGCGACGATGATCCGCTCGAAGGGGTCGGTGTCGTCGGCGGTGCGCCGCAGCACCGAGCGCCGCTCCTCGATGCGCACGATCCGGGCGAGGGCGTCGGGCCCGCCCGCCAGGTCACCGACGAGAGCGACGTCGTCACCGACGACGACCCGCGTGCGGCCGATGTCACGGGCCTTCATCGCCGTCACGACACGCTCGGGCTCCTTCTTGCCGAGCGCACCCTTCGGGATCAGACACGTGTAACGGCCGCGGTCGACCCCGATGACCATCGCCACGACGGCGTCGGAGTGTGCCGGCCGTTCCTTGGTGCGGGGCCTCGAGCCCTTGCGGGTGGGGCGGACGCGCACGTCGCCCTCGTCGAGGTCCCGCCAGCTCATCGGGTGAGCACCACCGGGGCCGCGCCCGCGAGCATGCCCTGCCACAGGCCCACGAAGTCGGGGAGCGTCTTGCGTGTCGTACCGATGTCCTCGACGTGAACGCCGGGCACCCGCAGGCCGATGATCGCCCCGGCGGTGGCCATCCTGTGGTCGTGGTAGCTACGGAAACGCCCACCCCGCAAGGGTGCCGGGGAGATGCGCAGACCGTCCTCGGTCTCGGTGACGTCGGAGCCGACGCCGCCGAGCTCGGCCGTCAGGGCTGCGAGCCGGTCGGTCTCGTGGCCCCGGATGTGCGCCACACCGCGGATCCACGACGGCGTCGAGGCGAGCGCGGCGAGGGCCGCGACGGTCGGCGTCAGCTCCGCCGCATCGTGCAGGTCGATGTCGATGCCGACGAGCTCGTCACCGCCGACCACCGTGAGCCCCGAGCGGTCGAGGCGCACGTCGGCGCCCATCGTGTCGAGGATCTCGCGGAGCATGTCGCCCGCCTGGGTCGTGTGCTGCGGCCACCCGGGCACGCGGACCGTGCCGCCCACGACGAGCGCGGCCGCGACGAACGGACCCGCGTTGGACAGGTCGGGCTCGACGGACACGTCGAGCGCGTTGATCTCAGAGGGCTCGACCCGCCAGGTGTTGGGCTCGCTGTCGTCGACGATCGCACCCGCGTCGCGCAGCGTCTCCACCGTCATGAGGATGTGGGGCTCGCTCGGGACCGGCTTGCCGTCGTGATGGACCGTGACGCCGTCGTCGTAGCGCGCACCCGCCAGCAGCAGTGCAGAGATGAACTGCGACGACGCGGACGCGTCCATGGTCACCGAGCCGCCCGGCACATGACCGCGCCCGTTGACGGTGATGGGCAGGTGCCCCGCGTCGTCGGCGACGTCGGCACCCAGGACGCGCAGCGCGTCGACGACCGGGCCCATCGGGCGGACCCGTGCCTGCGGGTCGCCGTCGAGGCGCACCGGACCGTCGGCGAGTGCGGCCACCGCGGGCAGGAACCGCATGACGGTGCCCGCGAGGCCGCAGTCGACGGTGACATGGCCGCGGAGCGACTCGGGCGGGGTGACGAGCCAGTCGTCGACCGAGCCCGCCGTGGCGTCGCCGTCGGGGGGGACGTCGTCGATCTGCACCCCGAGCGAGCGCAGCGCGTCGGCCATGAGGAGCGTGTCGCGCGAGCGCAGCGGGGACCGCAGGCGCGAGCGCTCGCTCGCCAGGGCGGCGAGCACGAGGTAGCGGTTGGTCAGCGACTTGCTGCCGGGCAGGACGACCGTCGCGTCGAGCGGCCCCGCCGCGAGCGGGGCGGCCCAGTCGGCCTCTGCCGTCAGGGTGTCGCCCTCGGGCGCACCGGTGGTCATGGGTGACACCCCTGCGGGTGCCGGATGGGGCGATGGGTCAGCGGGACTCAACTCAGCTCACGATGTCCTGGGCTCGATGGGCGAGCAGGCGCGCCTCACGCTTCGCGGCCTGCCTGGCGTGACGGGCCTCGCGGCGCGTCGTCTTCGTGGCGTGCTGGGCGCGCCAGGCGAGGCCCGGCTTGCCCTCGGTGTCGACGGCAGCCAGCAGCAGACCACCCAGCAGGCCGACGTTCTTGAGGAAGAGGCTGCGGCTCTGCGCCTTGCGCGTCGGGTCGGTCTCCTCCCAGAAGGCGTGCTCGATCGCCGTCGTCGGCACGACGGACGCGGCCAGCACCGTCGAGGCGAGCCGCGGCATGCGGCCCGTGGCGAGCAGGATGCCGCCGCCGAGCAGGGCCGCACCGTTGACGCGGACGAACAGGTCCGGGTCCTTCGCGGCCACCTCCACGCCGGGAACCTGGTCGGGCACCTTCTGGAGCAGGTGCGCGGCCTGGTCGGTGCGCGCGGCCGGGTTGCGCAGCGCCTCGACGCCGGCGGCGACGAACACGGAGGCGAGCAGCGGGCGGGCGAGTCGGCGGACGATCATGGGACTTCCTCCTCCGGCCGGCGGTCCACCGGAGCGGACCGTGGCCATCGTGGACCAGTGGACACCTACGGTATCGACATACCCGCGGCGCCGGGCCCCGTGCCCCACCTGTGGGCCGGCTCCTGTGAGCCGCCGTCGACGTGGGCGACACGGCATACGCTGTGGCGCATGTGCGGGAGGTATGCCGCGAGCGCGCGGCCTGACGAGCTCATCGAGGCCTTCGACGTCGACGAGGACCACACCGGCGAGCCGGCCCGCAGCGTGCTGAAGAACCCGCAGAGCCCGCCCCCAGGTGAGCCCGACTGGAACGTGGCGCCCTCGAAGCAGGCGCCGGTCGTGCTGACGCGCCGGCCCCGGTCGAGCGACGGCGACGCCGACGACGCCGACCCGAGACGCCAGCTGAGGCTGCTGACCTGGGGCCTCGTTCCAGCGTGGTCCAAGGACGTGACGATGGGGCTGCGCATGACCAACGCGCGCGCGGAGTCGGTGCTCGGCAAGGGCGCCTTCGCCAAGGCTGCCCTCTCTCGGCGTTGCATCGTGCCGGCCGACGGCTGGTACGAGTGGCAGGTCTCTCCGACGGCCGTCGACGCCAAGGGCAAACCGCGCAAGCAACCGTTCTTCATCCACCGCGCCGACCGTGCGCCCGTCGCGTTCGCGGGGCTCTACGAGTTCTGGCGAGACCCGGGGCTGCCCGACGGCGACCCGGGCGCGTGGCTCACCACCTTCACCATCATCACGACGGCTGCCGACCCCGGGATGGACCGCATCCACGACCGCCAGCCGCTCGTCCTGGAGCCCGAGCAGTGGCAGCGGTGGGTGGACCCCGACGAGAAGGACCCCGCCTACGTCCAGGGCGTCCTCGAGTTCGCGCGGCCCGGCCGCTTCGAGGCGCACCCGGTCAGCCGCGCCGTCGGCGCTACCCGCAACAACGGGCCGGCCCTCGTCGAGCCCGTGCCGGCGCACGAGCTCGAGGGAGTGGTCGACCCCATGACCGGTGAGGTGGTCGGCGCATGAGCGCCCCCGTCCGCACCACCGTGCGCCTCATCGAGACGCCCGGTGGCCCGGGCCGCGCGCACGTGCAGCGGCCGCCGCGGCCGCGTGGCGTGGTCGTGCTCGGCCACGGTGCCGGGGGAGGCCTGGGCGCCATCGACCTCGCCATCGCACGCGAGGTCCTCGTCGGCGCCGGCTGGGCCGTGGTGCTCGTCGAGCAGCCGTGGCTCGTCGCCGGACGCAAGGTCGCCGGTCGGCCTCCGACCCTCGACGCCGCCTGGGTGCCCATCGTCGAGGCGCTCGTCACCGGGCGCGGAAGGCTGCCGCGCCCGCTCGTCCTCGGTGGCCGCAGCGCCGGCGCCCGCGTGGCCTGCCGCACGGCCGGGCCGCTCGAGGCCGACGCCGCACTCCTGCTCAGCTTCCCGCTCCACCTGCCGGGGCAGCCCGACAAGCTGCGTGCCCACGAGCTCGCGCTCGCCCCCGACCCCACCTGGGTCGTGCAGGGCATCAACGACACCTTCGGCACGCCCGCCGAAGTGCGCCCGCACCTGCCTTCCGGCGCCACGCTCGTAGAGGTCCCCGGCGCGCACAGCTATCCCAAGAGCTCACGCAGCGCCCTCACCGAGGCGCTCACCTCGATCGCGGGAATGCTCCCCGGCTAGGTGTCGTTGCACGAGGCATGGTCACCTGCCCCACCCGTGCGCCCGACGGCGTGACGACCGTGCCCGTGGAGCACGGTCGGTCGAGCCTGCCCGCCGGTCTAGGCTGGGAGGCGATGGCAAAGGACAAGAAGACCGAACCCAGCGCTGCCCTGCGGCTCGCGGACCCGAGCACCGACGAGCCCAGCACGCCGGTGCGCACCTCGCAGGAGGACGCCGACGCGACGGTCGACGTCGCCACCGAGAGCGACGCGGAGCGCCGCTCTCGCTTCGAGCGCGAGGCGATGCCGCTGCTCGACCAGCTGTACAGCGCGGCCCTGCGTACGACACGCAACCCCAGCGACGCCGAGGACCTCGTCCAGGAGACGTTCGCGAAGGCGTACGCCGCCTTCCACCAGTACCGGCCGGGCACGAACCTCAAGGCGTGGATGTACCGCATCCTCACCAACACGTACATCAACAGCTACCGCAAGAAGCAGCGACAGCCCCTCGAGTCCGACTCGGCCGAGATCGAGGACTACCAGCTCGCCCGCGCCGAGTCGCACACCTCGGTGGGACTGCGTTCCGCGGAGGCGGAGGCGCTCGACCACCTCCCCGACAGCGACGTCAAGCGGGCGCTCCAGGCGATCCCCGAGGAGTTCCGGCTCGCGGTGTACTTCGCCGACGTAGAGGGCTACTCCTACAAGGAGATCGCCGAAATCATGGACACGCCGATCGGCACCGTGATGAGCCGCCTGCACCGCGGGCGGCGCCAGCTGCGAGAGCTTCTCTCGGAGTACGCCGCCGAGCGCGGTTTCGTCGCGGCAGGCACGACCGGCGGCACGGGCACGGAAGGAACCCGGTCATGAACGAGCACCCGGCGGGTGAGTCGCGCACCGACTGCTCCGAGGCGCTGCTGCGCATCTACGAGTACCTCGACGGCGAGCTCGGCCCCGACGAGTGCGCCAAGATCCAGGCCCATCTCGACGAGTGCGGCCCGTGCCTCAAGGAGTACGACCTCGACACCACGCTCAAGTCGCTGATCAAGCGCTCGTGCGAGTGCGAGCAGGCGCCAGAGGCGCTGCGGATGACGATCATGTCGCGCATCTCGATGACCGTCATCCGGGTCGACCGCGGCTGACGGGGCCCACCCCGAACGGTCATGCACCGGTCTCGAGCCGGTCATGTGCTCGTCTAGCGCTGGTCTGGCGCGGGAGACGACGAAGGCCCGCCCCGACATCGTCGGGAGCGGGCCTTGACGTCTGCGGCTCAGGCGTTGGGCTTGCGGCCGTGGTTGGCGGCGTTGCCCTTGCGGGAGCGGCGCTTGCGGGCGCGCTTGCTCATCGTCGGCTCTCCTTGGTGGATCAGGTATCGTGCCCATGCGGGCACGAAGACATGATTCTTCCACATCGGCCCGGAGCCGCCCAATTCGGGTGCGGGGTTCCGCCGCAAACCTTAAAATCTTGGTATAGATCCGCCCAAGAGTTGGTCGGGTCTACTTCTGTGCGCCCCCTGTCTTTGGCACTGTGATGATCGAGGGAAACCTCAGTTGTTCTGTGCTGCCGCAGCAACGCCCCTCCATGGCGCACGCATCCGGAACATCAACGCATTCAAGGAGCCCCCAAATGTTCGCTGCCCTTCTGTCGGCCATCGCCAGCACCGACTTCGCCACCCGCGCCATGATCTCCATCGCCAGCGTCTGGGGCTGGGGCGGCTGACCAACCCGGACGCCGTTGCACGGCACCGGGGTCTTCTGAGGGCCCCGGTGCCGTCGCGCTACCGTGACTGACGTGAGTCAGGCAGCCACCGTCACCCTGCGGTCCAAGTGGTTGCCGGGCTACCTCGCGCTCGTTCTCGCAACCTCGCTCGCTGTCGGTGTCCTGTCGTGGCTCTTCCTGCCGCGGCCGCAGGTCGGGCCCCTCGTGCTGCTGTGCATCATGGGACTCGTCAGCTACCAGATCCGCGAACCCGACGTCGGTCTGCGAATCAGCTTCTCGTTCCTGTCGATCATCCTCGTCGCGTCGGCCGCGATCGTCGGTGTCTTCGGGGCCTGGATCGTCGGCTCGCTCTCGATGCTGATCGACCGGCGGCAACCTCGCTGGACCGCCACGATGTTCAACGCCGCCATGAGCGGGCTGGTCGGCGCGGCGGCGGCGATGACCTACCGCCTGCTCAGGGGCGCCTCCGGCACCGACATGATCGACATGAGCACGGCCGACCTGGCGACCAGTGTCGGGCTGCCGCTCCTGGCCGCCGACGTCGTCGGCTGTCTCGTCAACGCCGTGTTGCTCTCCGGGGTCATCCACCTCGACCAGGGAACCCCCTTCGGGGTCCAGGTGCGTCGCGTGCTGAGTGGCTCGGGAGTGGCCTACATCGGCTACGGCATCATCGGGCTGCTCTTCGTCATCCTCTGGTTCCCGGCCGGGCTCGACGCGTTCAGCGCGCTCCTCGTCATGGCCCCCCTCCTGGCCGCCAGGTGGGCCTTCATCCAGTACGGGGAGGAGCTTCGCTCGCACGAACGGACCATCGACACCCTCGTGACCGCACTCGGCACCAAGGAGCCGCCAGCCGTCGAACGCAGCCGTCGGGCAGCAGCCGTCGCCGAGTGGGTCGCCGAGGAGCTCGGCCTCCCGCCGGGGCAGATCGGCACCGTTCGCTACGCCGCCACGCTGCACGAGATCGGCCACCTCGGGGTCGCGACGCGCCTGCTGCGCCGGCCCGTCGAGTCGCTGACACCGGCAGAGCGTCGCGTCATCGACCGGCACTGCGTCATGGGAGCCCGGATGATCGAGGGCATCGACTTCCTCGAGGACGCGCGTTCCGGCATCCGGCACCAGCACGAGCGCTTCGACGGGCGGGGACGTCCTGACGGGCTCGCGGGAGACGCCATCCCGGTCGCCGCGCGCATCGTCGCCGTCGTCTCCGCCGTCGAGGGCGTCATGCAGGACCTCGAGGGCGGCTCCCCGGTGTCCATCGCCGACGTGACGCGTCGGCTGCGCTCCGACCCCGACCGCTTCGACCCCGACGTCGTGGCGGCCACCGTGGTCGCCCTCGACAAGCACGGCTGGCCCGCGACGTCGTCTGCGAGCGGGACCACGTGAACGGCGCGGTACGCCGCGAGCCGGTGGCCGCCGTGCTCGGACTGCTGGGCCTGCTCGTCTCGCTCATCCTGACCATCCAGACCGGCGACGTCCCACCGATGTACGACGTGGCCACGCTCGGCCTCGTCGCGGCGTTCGCCGTGACCATCGTGCTCGGCGAGTGGTTCCATCTGTCGGCGCCCGGCTTCCGGGGGGCGGCGCCCATCGCGATGGCCTCCGCCTTCGGGCTGGCCCTCACGACGGAGCTCCCCGGTGACGTCCAGGTCGCGTACAGCGCGCCCTTCGTGCTCGCCGTGACCTCGGTGGCGATGGTCCTCGGGACGACCGTGCGCGTCGTGGCCGGCCGCGAGACGAGCATCGTCGAGACGACCGGGCGGTTCGTCGCCATCGCCTTCGTGACGGTGGTCTACCGCGCCGCGGTGCTCCGTCAGCCCCCGGGCACCGCTGTGCCCGACGACACGCCGATGCCCTGGCAGCGCGCGGCCCTGATGCTCGGCATCTGCATGGTGGCACTCGTGACCGACGCCCTCTTCACGTCCGTGCTCCGGGCCGTCACCGCGACCGTGAACCTGCGTCGCACCTTCGTCGAGGAGTTCCGCTCCTCCTTCGCTCTCTCGATGGCGGTCACGGTCACCGGCGTCCTCATCGCCCTCGCCGCGCCGCCGCTCGGCGTGGCTGCGCTCCCGCTCTTCCTCATGCCGCTCGTGCTGACTCTCTTCGCGTTCCGGCGCTACGTCAGCATCCGGGCGACCTATCTGCAGAGCATCCGGACCCTGTCTCGTCTCACCGACGCGGCCGGGTACACGCCCTCGGGTCACTCGGAGCGTGTCGCTGCCCTGTCCGTACGGGTCGGCCGTGAGCTGGGCCTGTCGGAGCGTGAGCTGCTCGACCTCGAGTACGCCGCGCTGCTGCACGACATCGGACAGGTCGCACTCGTCGAGCCCATCCCCGGCGGGGCCACCGTCCTCGCGGCTCCGGCCGACCAGCGGCGCATCGAGGCGGACACCGTCGCCATCGTGCGCGAGACCGGCGTCTTCGAGGGGGTCGCGCAGATCCTCGAGCACCAGACGACGCCGTACCGCCAGGTGCGAGAGCTCGGCGAGGAGATCCCGCTGACGAGCCGGATCGTCAAGGTCGTCAACGCCTACGAGGACCTCACCGCGGGTGCGCGCAGCGTCCGGGCCCGTGAGGCCGCCGTCGAGCGCATCTACCTCGGGCTCGGCTACGAGTACGACCCACGCGTCGTCGATGCCTTGCTCAAGTCGATCGACAACCCGCGCACCGAGGCCTGAGACGGCCGTCACGCTCTCCCATCCTTGGTCGCCGACTCCCGGCGTGCCAGAATGGCGCCTTCGGGCAACCCCCGTCGCGAGAACGAGCTTGCAGGCCAGACCCCCGGCACTGTTCAACCAGTGAGGGCGTCTGCCCTCTCCTTCTCCATGCGAACGAGGTGTTCCAGCATGAGTGCGTTGCCCACCAGCCAGCTCTTCGACCCGAGTGACCCGGTCTTCCGCGTCCACGAGGGCGGAAAGCTCGGGGTACACGCCACGTCACCGTTGCGAGACGCAGCGGACCTGTCCCTGCTCTACACGCCCGGTGTCGCCCAGGTGTCCCGGGCCATCGCGGCCGACCCGACCCTCGCGGGGGTCTACACCTCGCGCCGCAACACCGTTGCCGTCGTCAGCGACGGCACGGCAGTGCTGGGGCTCGGCGCCGTCGGCCCGCTCGCCGCGATGCCCGTCATGGAGGGCAAGGCCGTCCTCTTCAAGCACTTCGCCGACGTCGATGCCGTCCCGGTGTGCATGGAGACGGGGACCGTCGAGGAGATCGTCGACGCCGTCGCTCGGATCGCACCGACGTACGGCGGCATCAACCTCGAGGACATCTCTGCCCCACGGTGCTTCGAGATCGAGCGGCGGCTGCAGGACCGGCTCGACATCCCGGTGTTCCACGACGACCAGCACGGCACGGCCATCGTCGCGCTCGCTGCCCTGCTCAACGCCGTGCAGGTGGTGGACAAGGAGCTGTCCGAGCTCACCGTGGTCGTCTCCGGAGCCGGCGCGGCCGGCGTCGCCGTGAGTCGAATCCTCGTGGCCGCCGGCGTGACCGACGTCGTCGTCGTCGACTCACGTGGCGTGCTCGGCCCCGACCGCGACGACCTCGTCGCGCACAAGGACGAGCTGCGCGCCATCACGAACCCGCGCGGCGTCACGGGGACCATCGGCGATGCCCTGTCCGGTGCCGACGTCCTGATCGGGGTGTCGGGCGGCACCGTCGGCGAGCGCGACCTCATGCGCATGGCGCCGCGCGCGATCATCTTCGCGCTCGCCAACCCCGACCCGGAGGTGCACCCGGTCGTGGCAGCCCGGTTCGCCGAGGTCGTCGCGACCGGACGCTCGGACTTCCCGAACCAGATCAACAACGTGCTGGCGTTCCCCGGCATCTTCCGCGGCGCCCTGGACTCCGGGGCGCGGCGCGTGACCGAGGAGATGAAGCTCGCCGCCGCACGGGCCATCGCCGGCCTCGTCGAGGCGCCAACCGCGGACCACGTGGTGCCGAGCGTCTTCGACGACCGCGTGGCGCCGGCGGTCGCCGAGGCCGTCTCGGCGCTCGTCCTCACGGCGTCTCGCTAGCGCCACGATCCCGCAGCGGCGGCGTCGCTCCTCAGGAGCGGCGTCCGCCGCTGCCGTCGTCGGGGCCCGACTCGTCGTCCGGTGGGTCGGTCAGACCGCGCGCCGCGAGCGCCTCCCCGGTTGCTCGCGCGAAGGCGACGACGTGCACGACCGTGGGGACGACGACCGCGCGTGGGTCGCGCTCGAGTCCTCGTGCACGGGCAGACTGGCGCACTGCCGCGAAGGAGCCGGCAACCCACGGGACGGAGCGAACGACGATCCCGAGCGTCAGTGCCACGACCTCGGGGTCGATGACCCGGCGCAGCGGATGCGCCGCCCGCACGACGGCATCGAGCAGGTCGGTCACGGGAGTCGTTGCGGTGAGGATGCCGGCCGCGACGAACGCGTTGGCGATGCCGAGGACGACGCGGACGGCATACGCGAGGTCCTGCGACCACCACTGGAAGGCGAGCAGCACCACGAGAACGGGCAGCAGCGTCCGGATCGACCGGACGAGCCGGCGCACTCGCAGCCCTGCGGCCCCGGTGATGGTCGCGAGGACGAGGGTGACGACCGCGAAGGGCCACGGAGAGTCCACGAGCCAGGCCATCGCGCCCACGGTGAGGACTCCGGCGAGTTTGGGCCACAAGGGGATCCGGTGCAGAAGTGACGTGCCTGGTACGTGCGCCGTAAACAGGCCGGGGCTGGTCACGGCTCGTCCACCAGGTGCCGGTAGCGCTCGACAGCCATGGCCGGCTCGCCGTCGAACACGACGCGCCCGGCGTCGACGACGAGCGTGCGGTCGGCGAGAAGGGCGAGCTCGAGGTCGTGCGTGGCCAGGACGACCGTCTGGGGCAGCGTCTCCAGGAGTCTCGTGAGGCGCGAGGTGTTGCGGCGGTCGAGCAGCGTCGTCGGCTCGTCGAGGACGAGCAGGGCAGGGTCGGTCGCGAGGACCACGGCGAGCGCCATGAGCTGGCGCTCGCCGCCCGACAGGTCGTAGACGCTCTGGTCGCCGAGGTGGGTCAGGCCGAAACGCGCGAGCACCTCATCGGCGGCTGCGCGACGGTCGGTGCGGTTGCGGTGCCGGCGCCGGAGGGAGAGCTCGACGTCCTCGCGTCCGGTGGGCATGACGAGCTGCGACAGGGGGTCGGTGAAGCCGAACGCGACGCGGCGGCGGACCCGGGCGCCATGGCGAACCGTGTCGAGGCCGTCGATGGTCACCGTGCCCGAGGTCGGGGCCACGAGGCCGTTGACCAGGCGCAGCAGCGTCGACTTGCCGGATCCGTTCGCCCCGATGACGCTGACCCGTGCCTCGTCGAGCGCCAGGTCGACCGGCCCGAGGATCGTCCGGCTGCGTCCGCCGGGCGACCCGTCGACGGGCACCGTGACGGTGGCCCCCTCCATCCGGACCGTCGTCACTGGTGCCTCACTGGTGCCTCACTGCTGCCTCACTGCTGCCTCACTGTTGCGTCACGGCGACTTCACCGCTGCGTCACGGGACGTCAGGCGGGCCGGCGACCCGGGCGGGCCAGCACGTCGGGGAACGCCCGGTGCACGGCCACAGCGGCGAGGACGGCCACCACATCCTTCGCGAGGTCGCCCGGCAGGAAGGGCAGGTCGGCGCTGACGGCGGCCGAGAGCGGGAGGTCGAGGTTGACCATGAGGCCGGCGATGCCGAGAGGGTGGACGACGACGACCGTCGTGACGACCGACCCGACGAGCAGCAGCGGCACCCAGAGCGTGGGCCGGGCGCGCCGCACGGTGTGGCGGGCGGCCAGCCCGACGACGAGGGCCGCGACGACGAACGACACGAGATAGCCGGCAGTCGGCCCGGTCAGCACCTGCAGACCGGACTGGCCACGGCTGAACACGGGGAGCCCGACGAAGCCGAGCACGAGGTAGAGCAGCACGGCCAGACCGCCGCGAACGGGACCGAGGACGAGGCCGGTGAGCATGACCGCGAGCGTCTGCAGCGTGATGGGCACGCCGAAGCCGCCGACCGGGATCCCGGGAAGGACCGCGGCGGCGACGAGCAGGGCCGTGAAGACGGCCACGAGTGCCACGGACTGAGGGTCGACCCCCCTCGACGACGCGGGGAGGGGGAGCCCTCCGGCGCTACCGGCCTCGGCCGTCGACGAGGCGCCCGAGGCGCCCTGGACGTGCGTGTTGTCGGTCACGGGCAGGACCCTACCGGGGCGTCCAACGGCCACCGGTCACTATGGTGCTGGGATGCTCGCCGCCTTCGCCGCCAGTCAGTCCGCGTCCGACCCGCTGTCCGGCCTCGTCGTCGACGAGCGCCCGGACCCGCAGCCCCGGGACGGCTGGGTGGTCGTCGACCTCAAGGCCGCTGCGCTGAACCACCACGACGTCTGGTCGCTGCGCGGCGTCGGCCTCGCGCCGGACCGCCTCCCCATGGTCCTCGGCTGCGACGGGGCCGGCCTCGACCCCGACGGCAACGAGGTCATCGTCCACGCGGTGGTGGCCTCCGACGGCTGGCGCGGCGACGAGACCCTCGACCCGCGGCGCACGCTCCTGTCCGAGCTGCACGACGGGACGCTCGCCGAGAAGGTGCTCGTCCCCGCGGGCAACGTCGTGCCCAAGCCCGAGTCGGTGTCGTGGGAGGCCGCGGCGTGCCTCTCGACGGCGTGGCTCACGGCATACCGCATGCTGTTCACCAACTCGGGGGTGCAGCCGGGCGGCACCGTCCTCGTCCAGGGCGCGGGTGGTGGCGTCGCCACGGCGCTCGTCCAGCTCGGCTCGGCCGCCGGCTACCGGATGTGGGTCACCTCGCGCGACGAGGCCCGTGGCCGGCGGGCCGTCGAGATCGGCGCCGACCGCGTCTTCGCCTCGGGGGAGCGCCTGCCCGACCGGGTCGACGCCGTCATGGAGACCGTCGGCGCCGCGACGTGGTCGCACTCGGTCAACTCGCTGCGCCCGGGCGGCACGATCGTCATCTCCGGCGCGACGTCGGGCGACGCCCCGTCCAAGGCAGAGCTGACGAAGATCTTCTTCAAGCAGCTGCGGGTCATCGGCTCGACGATGGGCACGCGCGAAGAGCTTGCGCAGCTGGCCCGCCTCGTCGAGCAGCGCCGCATCGAGCCGGCCATCGACTCCGTGCTGCCCCTCGCGCAGGCGCGTGGCGGCTTCGCCCGCATGGTCGACGGCGACGTCTTCGGCAAGGTCGTCTTCACCGTCTGACGACCGGTCCTGCCCGATCGGTCAGACGGCGAGGCTGTCAGCCCGAGTGGGCGGCGCTGACGTGGACGACCGCGGACAGCCCGTCGGCCGACGGTGGGTCGGCGCGCCCCTCGAGCCACTCGCACCACAGTGCCGTGCACAGTCGTGTGACGAGGACCCCCAGCTCGTATGCCGTGTCGGCGCCGACCGTGACCGTGAGCCGTCCGACGTCGGCCGTGCCCGACTCGACGCCGTGCAGGGCGACGCGGACCGCCCTGGCGACGGCCTCGAGCCTCGTGTCACCGTCGGCGGGTGCGACCCCGACCTCGGCGGCCTCCGGGCTGCCCGGCTCGATGCCGAGCGCCGCGCGGACCGCCTCGACGCGACCGTAGCCGAACCAGTCGCCGGGGCCGGTGCGCACGAGGTCGCGCCCGCGCGGATGCGTCTCGAGCGGCTCGTCGACGAGCACTCCGCGCAGCCCACGCAGCAGCGCGGCAGGCACCCCCGACACCTTGCCCTTGGCGAGGTCGGCGGCCGCGGCGATCTCGTCGGCCAGCGCCCGGGTCGTGACCTCGAGCGGCCTGCCGTCGGCGTCCGAGCCACCGCGAAGGTCGTCGAGGACCCGCAGTCCGTGGGCGCCCAGGGCGAAGTCGACCTGCCCGATCCGCCACGGACGGCCCGCGGTGTCGCTGAGGACGACGCCGATGCGCACGCCGTGACGGGCCAGGGCTGCGGCGTGGACCTGCTCGCACACCGCGTCGGGGTCGTGGGGGAGCAGCAGCCACCCGCCGCGCCCTCCGGTGTTGGACCCGTCGACACCGGCGGCCGCCATGATCGGGCCCGCCTTGGCCCGCACGATACGCGTGACGCGGTCACCGACTGCGCGCTCTGCCACGACGTGTTCGGTCTCGCCGCGCACGACGCGCTCCTTGTCGGGGTCGTGGGTGACGAGACCGAGTGCCTTGCTGGCGATCTTGCTCGACACGACGAGGACGTCGCCGTCCTCGAGGCGCACCCCGGCGTGGTCGAGGCCGAGCTGGAGGACGTCGGCCAGATCGTCGCCCTCGTGGACCTCCGGGATGCCGGTGAGCGGGGTGATCGTGATCTGCGCGGTCACGCCGGTGCCCGCTCCGCGCGCAGTCGCAGGCCGAGGTCCAGGGCGGCTCCTGCCATGTCGGCGGCGGCTTCGACCGAGCTCATGAGCAGCGGTCGGCGCACGACCTCGAGGTCGGGTCGGTCCGCCATCGGGTCGTCCTCGTCGACGAGCCACCCGGCGAGGAAGTCGGCGTAGAGCCCCGCCACGCCGGCGCTCGTCTCCTCGACACCGATGGTCCGCAGGCACACGTCGGCATGGCCGCGCACCGGACGGCCGCCGACGAGCGGGGAGACCCCGACGACGGGGGCGCGGGTGCCGCGCAGGGCGTCGCGGATGCCGGGCACTCCGAGGATGATCCCGATCGAGACGACGGGGTTGCTCGGCGGCAGGATGACGACGTCGGCGCCGCGGATCGCGTCGAGGACGCCGGGGGCGGCCGTCGCACGGTCGAGACCCGCGACGACGAACCGGTCGGCAGGCAGCTCGGCCCGGTGGCGGACCCACCACTCCTGGAAGTGGATCGCGCGCTGCTCGCCCTGCTCCTCGACCACGACGTGCGTCTCGACGGGGGTGTCGGTCATCGGCAGCAGCCTGACGCCCAGCTCACCCAGCCCCCACCGGGCGGAGAGCCGCTCGACGACCGCGCTGAGCGGCATACCCTGGCCGAGCAGCTGGGAGCGGTAGACGTGGGTGGCGAAGTCCTTGTCACCGAGGGTGAACCACTGCGGCTCGGCGCCGAGCGCGGCCAGCTCGGCCGCGAGATGGTGCGACTCGTCGGCTCGCCCCCAGCCCTGTCCCTCGTGGATTCCTCCGCCGAGCGTGTAGAGGAGCGTGTCGATGTCGGGGCAGACGCGCAGGCCGAACAGCGTGATGTCGTCGCCGGTGTTGCCGATGACTGTCAGCTCGAGGTGGTCGCGATCCGAGCCGAGCGGGTAGGACTGTCGGGCGTGGTGGAGCAGGCCCCGGAGGAACCGGGCGCCGCCGACACCTCCGGCCAGGGCGGTGATGCGCATGTGCCGATCCTCTCAGCCGTGCCGCTGCGTCGTGGAGCTCGGGGTGACCACCGCGAATTCGTCCAGCGAATATCACCAACCGGCTTGACGTAGGGCGTATGACACGCATGTAATTTCATTGTTGTATTCGTCGGGGTCGCGTCACTGGGAGGAATGGGCGTTATGTCCATCCCCTCCGGGGAACGGTGTCGCCGGGTGCAGCAACAGTGCAAGTCAGGGTCGAGGAGGGGTCATGCACGAGCTGAAGGTGGTTTGGTCGGATACGGGAGAACAGGAGGGCGAGCTCTCCTGGCAGGAGCGCTCACTCTGCGCCCAGACCGACCCGGAGGCGTTCTTCCCGGAGAAGGGCGGCTCCACACGCGAGGCCAAGAAGGTCTGCGTCGGTTGCGAGGTACGGGCAGAGTGCCTCGAGTACGCCCTTTCCAATGACGAGAGATTCGGCATCTGGGGCGGGCTGTCCGAGCGAGAGCGCCGCAAGCTGAAGAAGCGCGCGGTCTGATCGTGAGGTTCGAACCCGGCGCCTCGCAGGCGTCCGGGTGAAGGTAGCCGCTGTGCCCGACGAGCTCGCAGAAGACCTGAGCACCTCCGCTGACGCGGGGAGTGCGTCGTCCGTGTCGTTGTCCGCCCCTCCCTCCACCGGGCCGCGACCGAACGCCGAGGTCGACGCGATCGTCGTCGTACACAACGGAGCTGCGTGGCTGGCGCAGTGTCTCGACGGTCTCGCCGCCCAGACACTGCCGCCAGCGCGGCTCGTCGTCGTCGACGTCGCGAGCAGCGACACGTCGAACGCCATCGCGCGCGCCCACTCGGGCGTGCGCCGGGCGATCCCGTCGGTCGACGTCGTGCGCCTCGACGCGCGCGTGCCCATCGGTGCTGCCATCGAGCGTGGCGTCGAAGCCCTGTCGGTCCCCGCCGACCCGTCGTCGAGCTGGCTCTGGGTGCTGCACGACGACTCGGTGCCGCGCGCCAACGCCCTGGCGCAGCTGCTGCACGCCGGCATGCGCTCGAAGTCCGTGGGCGTCGCCGGGCCGAAGATCGTCGACTGGCACGATCCCCGCCGACTCGTCGAGATGGGCATCCAGATCACCCGCACCGGGCGACGCCTCGCGTCACCGGCCCGCGGCGAGGCCGACCAGGGCCAGTACGACAACCGTGCCGACGTGCTCGCCGTGAGCACGAGCGGCATGCTCGTGCGGCGCTCCGCGTACGACGACATCGGCGGTTTCGACCCCGTGTTCGTCGAGCACGGCGCCGACCTCGACTTCGGCTGGCGGGCCCAGCTCGCCGGCCACCGCGTCATCGTCGTGCCGGGAGCGGTCGTGCGCGACGCGGCCGCGGGCCTCGACGGAGAGCGCCCCGGCGGTGCACGGCCCCGCGAGCTCGAACGCCGCGGACGCCGCGCGGCCCGGCAGGTCACGCTCGCCCGGTGCTCTCCGCTCGCGGCGCCGTTCCTCGCGGTCTGGATGGCGCTCTCCGCCGTCGTCGCATCGCTGACCCTGCTCGTGGCCAAGCGTCCCCGGCAGGCCTGGCGCGAGCTGACCGACATCACCGCCCTGCTGCACCCCTTCGCCACCTTCGGTGCACGCTGGCGGGGCCGGGCCACGAAACGGCTGCGCCGCGACCACCTCGCCACCCTGTTCGTCGCGCCCACGGTGGCTGCGCGCACGACCATCGACCACATCCAGGACGCCATCACCCCTGATCGCCCCCGCGCGCGCCGTGAGGCGGCGCTGACGACAGAGACCGGGCCCGTCGCCGACGAGTCCGAGTCGCTCGACCACCTCCCGGCATCGCTGCCGCGCCGCATCGTCACCCACCCCGGATTCCTCGCTGTGACAGCTGTTCTCGCCGCGTCGGTGGCCGCTTGGCGCGGCCCGATCCGATCCGGCGCGCTGTCGCCGACCAACACCGGTGTCGCGGGCGGCGAGCTCCGCCCCGTCACGACCGGGTCGTCGGGACTCTGGCACGCGTTCCGCGACGCCTGGCACGGCGCCGGCCTCGGCTCCGGCGCGGAGTCCGGACCGCACCTCGCGGTCCTGTCCGCCTTGACCTGGCTCGCCGAGCGCCTTCCCGGTGTGGCCGAGAGCCGTTCGAGCGCCGGCGTCACCATCGCGTGGCTGCTGTTCCTGGCCCCGGCGCTCGGAGCCTGGTCCACCTATCTCGCCGGGCGCGTCGTCACGTCGTCGCGCATTGCGCGGGCGCTTGCCGCCCTGGCCTGGGGCACGGTCGGTGTGGCCGCCGCGGGCGTGTCCGAGGGCCGCGTCGCCGTCGCCGCCGTCCACGTCCTGCTTCCGTTCGTCCTCGCCGGCTACTGCCTCGCGGCTCGCCGTGACGGCACCTTCACCGCGACGTTCGCGACCGCGCTCGCCACCGCCGTGGTCGGCGCCTTCGCGCCGCCGCTGCTCGCTCTGGCCGCGGTCGCGGCCCTGCTCCTGCTCGTCCTGGGCCCCGGTCTGCGCCGCGCCCGAGCGTTCGTGCTGCTCGTCGTGCCGGCCGCCCTCCTGGGGCCGTGGGCCGCGCGCTTCGTGGAGGACTGGCGGTTGCTCCTGTCCGGTCCGGGGCTGCTCTCGACCTCCGAGGACGGGGGGCCGTGGGGCGTCCTCGCCCTCGTCCTCGGTGAGCCGGGCGGCACCACCTGGGCTGTGTGGCTCGGTGCGCCGCTCGTCCTGCTCGGGGTGCTCGGCCTCGCCTCCCGGAGCCGCGGCCGCGCCGAGTCCGTCGGACTCGCCGTCGGCGCGCTGGTCGCCGTGGTGGGCCTCGCCGGGGCTGTGGTCTCTCAGCGCGTGCTGCTGGGCTCCGCCGAGACGGGCGTGGGCCAGTCGGCCGCCGCCCATCTGTGGGCCGGCCTCGGTCTGCAGCTCTGGCTCGCGGGGCTCCTCGTCGGGCTGCTCGCCGGCAGCCGTGTCGTGCTCGCGTCGCTCGTACGTCCCGGACGGAGGTGGGGCTTCGCGGGGGCCGTCGTCGCCGCCGTGCTCGCCGTCGTCCCGACCGTCGCGGGGGCCGCGCTGTGGGGCATCGACGGGATCGGGCGCACCCTGTCCGTGGGGCAGGCGACCCTGCCCGCCGTCGCGACCGAGCAGGGCAGTGGAGCCCTCGCCAACCGGCTGCTCCTGCTGCGCCCGTCCGACGACGTCGTGGACTTCGTGCTCGCCGGGCAGGAGCCGGGAGAGCTGCTGCGCGACCTCGACCGCACGCCGGACGCCGACGACGCCCCGCTCGTCGACGCCGTCGCCAACATCGTCGGGGGGCGGGGGGCCGACTCCCTCGACTCGACGGCTCTCGCCCGCCTGGGCATCGGCTTCGTGCAGGTACGCGCCACCGCGGACTCCGCGCTCGCCCGGCGGCTCGACTCGTCCGAAGGTCTGAGCCGTCTCGGCACGAGCGACCGGGGCATCCTCTGGAAGGTGCAGCCGCTACCGACGGCCGACGGTGGGACGCCCGCGACCGCACCGTCGCGAGCCCGGCTGGTCGACGCCGACGGCGCGCTGCTCCAGGTCGTCCCCACCAGTGGGCCGCACGCCGCGGTCGACACGACCCTGCCGGCCGGCACCGGAGCCCGCTCGCTCGTGCTCGCCGAACCCTCCGAGTGGTCCGAGCAGGCGCTCGTCACCTTCGACGGACGGCGCCTCGATCCCGTGGCCGGTGCCGCCCAGCCGACGTATGCCGTGCCCCCGACCGCCGGCGCCCTGCGCATCGACCTCGCCGCGGCGCAGCCCTGGTGGCGTCTCGGGCAGGGAGTGCTCCTCGGTCTTGTCGTCTTCCTGGCCGTGCCCTTCGGAAACCGACGCTCGAGGAGGCGCACATGAGGAACGTGTCCGGCATCGTCCGGGTCGGGGCCGTGGCGCTCGTCGCGACCGGTCTCGCGGTCGGGGCCACCCGCGTCAGTGGCTCGGTGACCCTCGCGACTCCGGGCGAGCGGGCGGGCCTGCCCGAGTCGTCGAACGTGCTCGTCGACGAGGCGTCGCTGGTCTGCCCCGGTCAGCAGCGCCTCGGGGCCGTCGGCCTGCGCGACGTCGAGGGCACGGTCACGGTCGCGGCCTCGGCCCCTGACGGGGGCGTCGTGGCGGGCGGCCCCTCCGGTGGCGGCGGCACGGTGCAGCTGCTCAGTGGGCCCACGTCCACCGGCCTGGCGCAGACGTCCTCGCGCGGTGAGGTCGCCACCGCCGAGGTGTCCACGCCAGAGGTCGTCATGGCCCGGGCGTCCGGTGCCCTCGCCCCGGGACTCGTGGCCACCCAGGTGTGGCAGCACAAGGGCGACGACGACCGTGGTCTCGCCGTCACCCAGTGTCAGCAGCCGTCCTCCGACGTCTGGCTCGTCGGGGGCGGCGCGGGTCCGTCCCGGACCGAGCGGGTCGTCGTCAGCAACCCCGGGGCGAATGCCGTGTCGGTGTCCTTCGAGGTCTTCGGCCGTTCGGGCCCCATCGACGCCGCCGACGACCGCAGCATCTCCGTGCCGCCACTCTCGCGAGAGGTCGTCTCGCTCGATGCCGTCGCACCCGACGAGGGCGGCCCGGTCGTGCATGTGACCGCCACCGGTGGCGTCATGTCAGCCGTGCTCGACGAGCAGTGGATCCTCGGCGCCACCGGCCGCGGCATCGACGACTCGACGCGCGCCGCCGCGCCGAGCACCGACCTCGTGGTGCCGGGCGTCGAGACGGGCGGCTCGGTGTGGCTTCGCCTCGTCAACCCCGGCGACACCGAGTCGCTCGCGCAGGTGCGGCTGCTCACCGACAAGGGGGCGGTCCAGCCCGACGACCTCCGCGCCGTTCGTGTGCCCGCAGGCACGACCCTCGACGTGGCGATGCCCCCCAACGCGGCGGCGATGGGCCTCGGCGTACGGTCCGACCAGCCTCTCGTCGCAGCTGCCTGGACCGAGCGGCGCGCCACCGTCGCCGACAAGATGGGTGACTTCGCCTGGACCCCGGCGACCCCGGTGCTGCGCGGTGTCGGCGGCGTCATGCTCCCGGGGCTGCCGGGCACGACGAAACGCCTTCTCCTGACTGCGGGTCCGGCCGAGGCGAGTGTCCAGGTCCGGCTCGGTACGGGCAGCGCCGCGAAGGTCTCGACCGTCACGGTGCCGGCAGACTCCACGACCGTCGTGGCTGCCGGTGACGCCGACAGCGTGTGGGTCGTTCCGGGCAGCGGGGCCGTCAGGGCAGCGGTCTCCGTGGCGGGCGTCGACGGGAGCGTGCCGTTCTTCTCCGTCGCACCGATCACCGATGCGCCGGTGCGGGCCCTCGCAGTACCGGTGCGTCAGGTCCGCAACTGACGAGGGTGGGACAGGCGAGGGCCCGAGGTCACTCGCCGAACC
This sequence comes from Terrabacter sp. GCM10028922, assembly GCF_042666095.1. Taxonomy (NCBI): domain Bacteria; kingdom Bacillati; phylum Actinomycetota; class Actinomycetes; order Micrococcales; family Intrasporangiaceae; genus Terrabacter; species Terrabacter sp. GCM10028922. Next base: position 166,328 of record NZ_JBHTFG010000007.1, read on the forward strand.
CGGGGTCGAGCTCCTCGGGGGAGACGCCGAGAAGGCCCGCGACCTGCTCCGTGACGATGTCGGCGACGAGTGCCGCCACGTCACGGCGGTCGGTCACGCGGGTCTCGACGGGACGGCGGTAGACGACGATGCGGGCCGGGCGCGCGCTCGTCGCGGGGTACAGGCGGCCGAGCGGCACCTCGCGGTGATCCCACGGGGCGGGGCCTCGCGGCACGTCCTCGACCGCGAACTCGACTGCTGGAAAAGCGCGCCCGCACGTTGCCTCGAGCCGCGCGGCGGCGTCCAGCACGAAGTCGTCGAACTCGTCGCGTCGCGACGTCATCGCCGGGACCGGCGGCCAGGCCAGCGGGCCACGGCGTCCGCGGCCGTGCCGGTCACGCCGACGGCGACGCCCGGGAGTGCGGGGCTCGAGGGTGTCCACGCCCCCACTCTAGATCGGCGCAGTGCCCGAGCACCTGCACCTCGCGAGCCCCGCGGGCACGACGACCAGGCGCCGGGCGGAGGGAGGAGAGACGCCATACGCCGGCGGATCCGGCCTCGGACGGCGTGGTGATTCGTCCTCGTCGGAGGCGCGGACTAGAGTCCCGGATCGTGGGTCTGACACGTGGTTGCTCGAAGACGGGATGCGCTCGCCCGGCCGTCGCGACCCTGACCTACGCGTACGCCGACCGCGCCGTCGTCGTCGGCCCGCTGGCGACGTACGCCGAGCCGCACACCTACGACCTCTGCCTCGAGCACGCGGAGCGGATGACGGCGCCCCGTGGCTGGGAGGTCGTGCGGGTGGGTGGCGAGTTCCCCGAGCCCGCACTCGCGGCAGACGACCTGCTCGCCCTCGCCGACGCCGTCCGGGAGGCCGGACGCCCACGCACGAGCCGCCCGGCAGACCCCCGCACCGTCTCGCGCGGGCAGGCCAACGCCGAGGCCGAGTCGGGGGCCGTCGAGTCAGGCCGCCGCGGACACCTGCGCATCCTCAAGGACTCCTGACCACTAGGGTGTTCGGCGTGCCGCACCTCGCAGACTTCGTCAAGGCCTATGACGTTCGTGGGATCGTCCCCGACCAGCTCTCGCCCGAGGTGGCTCGCGCCCTCGGGGTCGCCTTCGCCGAGGTGGTCGCCGTCCCCGACGGTGCGAGCGGCGTCGTCGTCGGCCACGACATGCGCCCCAGCTCGCCCGAGCTCTCATCGGCCTTCGCGGCAGGTGTCACGTCGCGCGGTGTCGACGTCACGCTCATCGGACTCTGCTCGACCGACGGCCTCTACTACGCGAGCGGTGCGCTCGACCAGCCCGGCGCCATGTTCACGGCGAGCCACAACCCGGCCCAGTACAACGGCATCAAGCTGTGCCGCTCGGCGGCGCGCCCCGTCGGCCAGGACTCCGGCCTCGCAGAGATCCGCGACCTCGCGCAATGGCTGCTCGACGGTGGCACGGGCCTGGCGCACCCGGCAGGGGAACCGGGATCGGTGACGACGCGCGACCTGCTGGCCGACTACGCCGGCTTCCTGCGCGGGCTCGTCGACCTCTCCGGCTCGCGACCGCTCAAGGTCGTCGTCGACGCCGGCAACGGCATGGGCGGGCACACGGTGCCGGCCGTCCTCGGCACGGGCGCCGGCCTGCCCGAGCTTCCGCTCGAGATCGTGCCGCTCTACTTCGAGCTCGACGGCACCTTTCCGAACCACGAGGCCAACCCGCTCGACCCGGCCAACCTCGTGGACCTCCAGGCCGCCGTGCGCGAGCACGGCGCCGACCTGGGGCTGGCCTTCGACGGTGACGCCGACCGCTGCTTCGTCGTCGACGCCGACGGTGAGCCCGTCTCCCCGAGCGCCATCACCGGACTCGTGGCCGTGCGCGAGATCGACCGGGCCCGCGCGGCCGGCGACACCGACGTCGCGATCGTCCACAACGTCATCTCGAGCGCCGCGGTGCGTGAGGTCATCCGCGAGTCGGACGCGACGCCCGTGCGCACCCGCGTCGGCCACTCCTTCATCAAGGCCGAGATGGCCCGTGCCGGAGCGGTTTTCGGCGGAGAGCACTCCGCCCACTACTACTTCCGTGACTTCTGGTTCGCCGACACCGGCATGCTGGCCGCGATGCACGTCCTGGCCGCTCTCGGCGAGCAGGACGGCCCGCTGTCGGCCCTCACCGATGACTACGAACGCTATGTCGCGTCCGGTGAGATCAACTCGACGGTGAGCGACTCGGCCGCTGTCGTCGAGCAGGTGCGCGCGTGGGCGCAGGTGCGAGGGGCCGGCACCGACGAGCTCGACGGCCTGACCGTCACCTGCCCCGACGGCACCACGCCGATGTGGTGGTTCAACGTGCGCGCCTCCAACACCGAGCCGCTCCTGCGCCTCAACGTCGAGGCCGGCGACCGTGAGACGATGCAGGGCGTGCGCGACGAGCTGCTCGCCCTCATCCGGTCCAGCGGCACCGCGCGCGACGAGATCGGGTCAACCGCCGACCAGGACGCAGGAGACGCTTCGTGAGCCAGAGCCAGCAGACGATCGAGCCGTGGCTGCGGGAGATCATCCGCTGCCCGCAGTGCAAGGGTGAGGTCACCGACGCGGTCCACACCGCGGGAGACTCCGAGGTCGCCGAGCTGCGGTGCGACACCTGTCACCTGGCCTACCCCGTCGAGGGCGGGGTGCCGGTCCTGCTCGTCGACCTCGCCCGCCGCACCGACGGCTGAGGCCCGTGGGCGCCGTGTTCGACGAGGCCCGCCTGGACGACGAGGGCGCCATCGCGTCGCTCGACCGCAGCGAGTCGCTGCGTGCCCTCGCGGGGGCCGGTGCCCAGGTGCGGCGCACCGTGGCCGCAGCCGGAGAGGCCGGACTCGACCGCCTCCGTGAGGTCGAGCCCCGCGGCGTCGTCGTCGCGGCCGCGGGTGGATCCGTCGCCGTCGCCGACCTCTTCGAGGCGATCTCCCGCGGCGCCTCGGCGCTGCCCGTCCAGAGCTGCTCGTCAGGCTCGCTGCCGGGTTGGGTCGGCACGCTGGACGTCGTCATCGCCGTCTCGCAGTCGGGCCGCGCCGCTGGCACGCTCGCCCTCGCCGCCGAGGCCGCGCGACGCGGCGCCTTCCTCGTCACGGTCGGCGCCGCCGACTCGCCCCTCGCCGAGGTGTGCGCCCGGGCCCATGGTGTCCACGTGCCGATCGCCGTCGCCGGGTCGTCGTCGCGCACGTCGATGTGGGCGCAGGCGACGCCGGCCCTGCTCGCGGCCGATGCGCTGGGGATCGCCAACGTGAGCCGCGAGACGCTCGCCGAGCTCGCCGACGTCCTCGACCGTGCCGCGACCGATGCCCGCCCGGCCTCCGAGTCGTTCGTCAACCCGGCCAAGGTGCTCGCGACCGAGCTCGCCGAGTCCACCCCGATCGTCCTCGGTGAGGGGCCCTTCGGCGAGGTGACGGCGCGCCGGGCCGCCTCGATGTTCGGTCGCACCGGACGCGTCCCCGTGGCGTACGGCTGCCTGCCCGACGCTGCGAGCCAGATCGTCGCGTGCTTCGACGGCCCCCTCGCGTCGGGCGACTCCGGCAACGGTGACGACATCTTCGCCGACCCGTTCCTCGACGGGCCGAGTCGCCCGCCCCTGCGGCTCATCATGCTGCGTGACACCTCGGCGTCCGGGGAGGGGCCGCGGGTCGCCGACACCGTCGTCTCAGTCGCCGAGGACGCCGGCGTACGCGTGTCGCTCGTCGACGCGCCCGACGCCGACCCGCTGCTGCGGCTCGCTCACCACGTCGCGCTCACCGACTTCGCCGCCACCTACCTCGCGCTCGGCCTGGGATTCGACCCGGCCACATCTCCGCACGTTCGCCTCCTGCGCGGTGCCCGGGCGCTCTGACGCGAGCCGGGCCCGTAGGCTGCCACGGTGACGCAGCACTACGACCTGGCCATCATCGGCACCGGTTCGGGCAACTCGCTCGTGACGCCCGACTTCGACGACAAGCGCGTCGCCGTCATCGAGGGCGGCACCTTCGGCGGAACCTGCCTCAACGTCGGCTGCATCCCGACGAAGATGTTCGTCTACGCCGCGGACGTCGCCCGCGACGTGCGCGAGGCCGGACGGTACGGCGTCGACGCCACGCTCGAGGGCGTGCGGTGGGCGGACGTGCGCGACCGCATCTTCAGCCGCATCGACCCGATCTCCGAGAGCGGACGCCGCTACCGCGTCGAGGGCGCCAACACGACGGCCTACCTGGGACACGCCCGCTTCACCGGCGACCGCACGCTCTGCGTCGACCTCGGGCAGGGACGCACCGAGATCCTGACGGCCGACCAGGTCGTCGTCGCCGCCGGCGCCCACCCCGTGATCCCCGACGTCGTGGCCGACTCCGGCGTCGAGTTCCACACGTCCGACACGATCATGCGCATCGACGAGCTGCCCGAGCGGCTCGCGATCATCGGCGGCGGCTTCATCGCGGCCGAGATGGCGCACGTGTTCGCCTCGTTCGGGGTGCGCGTCACGATCCTCGCGCGCGGCCCGCGGCTGCTGCGCCACCTCGATACCGAGATCTCGCAGCGCTTCACCGACCTGGCCCGCGAGCAGTGGGACGTGCGCACCAGCACGACCGTGCTCGCCGTGGGGGCCGGCCCGGGTGGGGGCGGCGTGCGGCTGCGCCTCGACAGCGGCTGCGATCTCGACGCCGACCTGCTCCTCGTCGCCACGGGTCGAGCGCCCAACAGCACCGGCCTCGGCGCGGACGCAGGCGGCCTGAAGGTCCTCGAGGACGGCCGGGTCGACGTCGACGAGTACGGCCGCACGAGCGCGCCCGGCGTGTGGGCCCTCGGCGACGTCAGCTCGCACTACCAGCTCAAACACGTCGCCAACGCCGAGGCGAGGACCATCGCGCACAACCTCGTGCACCCCGACGACCTGCAGCTGTTGCCGCACGACCACATTCCCTCGGGCATCTTCAGCCACCCCCAGATCGCGACGGTCGGACTCACCGAGGACGACTGCGTGGAGGAGGGCCGCCCCCACGTGACGTTCGTCCAGGAGTACGGCGACACGGCATACGGCTGGGCCATGGAGGACAGGACGAGCGTGTGCAAGCTCGTCGCCGACCCGGAGACCGGGCTGCTGCTCGGCGCCCACCTCATGGGGCCGCAGGCGACGTCGCTCATCCAGCCGGTCGTGCAGGCGTTGGCCTTCGGCACGTCCGTGCGCGACCTGGCGCGCGGCGTGTACTGGATCCACCCGGCGCTCGCCGAGGTCGTCGAGAACGCGCTCCTCGGCCTGCCCCTCGACACGACCGCCGCTGCGGCTCCATCCAGCCAAGAGCGGGCTCCCGGCCACCCCTAGGATGACGCCATGGCAGGCGGACTCGTAGCGCTCCTCGACGACATCGCGGCACTGGTGAAGCTCGCGGCCGCCTCGGTCGACGATGTCGGTGCGGCAGCCGCGAAGGCCAGCGTCAAGGCCACCGGTGTCGTCGTCGACGACACCGCGGTGACGCCGAGGTACGTCCACGGTCTGGCACCCGAGCGCGAGCTGCCGATCATCAAGCGGATCGCGCTCGGCTCGCTGCGCAACAAGCTGCTCGTCATCCTGCCGGTGATCATGCTGCTCAGCCAGTTCCTGCCCTGGCTGCTGACCCCGATCCTGATGATCGGCGGCGCGTACCTCTGCTACGAGGGCGCCGAGAAGGTCTGGGAGATCGTCGCGGGCCACCACGAGGAGGAGTCGGGACCCGGCGAGGTCGACGAGGACCACGTCGTCTCGGGCGCGATCCGCACCGACTTCATCCTGTCGGCCGAGATCATGGTCATCGCCCTCAACGAGGTCGACGACGAGCCGTTCGTCTCGCGCGCGATCATCCTCATCGTCGTCGCGCTGCTCATCACCGCCCTCGTCTACGGCGTCGTCGGGCTCATCGTCAAGATGGACGACGTCGGGCTCAAGCTCGCCGAGCGCGAGTCCGGTGGATCGCAGCGCCTCGGTCGTGGACTCGTCAAGGGCATGCCGCGGCTGCTCTCGGTGCTCTCGACCGTCGGCATCGCGGCCATGCTCTGGGTCGGCGGGCACATCCTGCTCGTCGGCGTCGACGAGCTGGGCTGGCACTGGCTCTACGGGCTGGTCCACCACCTCGAGGAGGGCGTGGCAGGGGTCGCCGGGATCGGCGGAGTGCTCGCGTGGCTCGTCAACACCGTTGCGTCGGCGGTCATCGGGCTCGTCGTCGGCGCCGTCGTCGTCGCCGTGCTGCATGTCGTCCCGCGCCGGAAGAGGTCGGACGAGGCCGCAGCGAGCCACTGACGAGCCACCGATAGCCACCGACGAGCCACCGACAAGCCACCGACGGGCGCTCCGTGACGGGCAACCCTCGACGCGGCGGTTCGAGCCCACCTGCCGCCGCGGCTAGACTGGGCGACTGCCGGCGTGGGTGATGACCCGCCAGATGAGCCCAGAGGGGCGCGCCGGGTCTGCACACCGACGATCCAAGGAAGCGATCACTCATGTCCTTCGACTACAAGGTTGCCGACCTGAGCCTCGCCGAGGCCGGCCGACACCAGCTCCGACTCGCCGAGCACGAGATGCCCGGCCTCATGGCGATCCGCGAGGAGTACGCCGAGGCCCAACCCCTCAAGGGCGCCCGCATCGCCGGCTCGCTGCACATGACGGTCCAGACGGCGGTCCTCATCGAGACCCTCACCGCACTGGGCGCAGAGGTCCGCTGGGCCAGCTGCAACATCTACTCCACCCAGGACGAGGCCGCTGCCGCCGTCGTCGTGGGCCCCCACGGCACCGCCGACGACCTGCAGGGCGTGCCGGTCTTCGCCTGGAAGGGCGAGACCCTCCCGGAGTACTGGTGGTGCACCGACCAGATCCTCACGTGGCCGGGTGGCGAGGGCCCGAACATGATCCTCGACGACGGCGGCGACGCCACGATGCTCGTCCACAAGGGTCTCGAGTGGGAGACGGCGGGCCAGGTGCCCCCGACCACCGACGAGGACTCCGAGGAGTTCGGCGTCTTCAAGGAGCTGGTGCGCCAGACGATGGCCGCCGACCCCCGCAAGTGGACCACGGTCGCGGCCGGCATCAAGGGTGTCACCGAGGAGACCACCACCGGCGTGCACCGCCTCTACCAGCTCGCCGAGTCGGGCGAGCTGCTCTTCCCGGCCATCAACGTCAACGACGCGGTCACGAAGAGCAAGTTCGACAACACCTACGGCTGTCGCCACTCGCTCATCGACGGCCTCAACCGCGCCACCGACGTCCTCATCGGCGGAAAGGTCACCGTCGTGGCCGGCTACGGCGACGTGGGCAAGGGCTGCGCCGAGTCGCTCCGGGGCCAGGGCGCTCGGGTCATCGTCACCGAGATCGACCCGATCTGCGCGCTCCAGGCCGCCATGGAGGGCTTCCAGGTCGCCCGGATGGAGGACGTCGTCGAGACCGCCGACATCTTCGTCACGACGACCGGCTGCTACGACGTCATCACGGCCGACCACATGCAGAAGATGAAGAACAAGGCGATCGTCGCCAACATCGGTCACTTCGACAACGAGATCGACATGGCCGGCCTCGCGCGCGTGCCGGGCATCACGAAGACGCAGATCAAGCCGCAGGTGCACGAGTGGACCTTCGAGAGCGGCAGCTCGATCATCGTGCTGTCCGAGGGTCGCCTCATGAACCTCGGCAACGCGACGGGCCACCCGAGCTTCGTCATGAGCAACTCGTTCAGCAACCAGACGATCGCCCAGATCGAGCTGTTCACGAAGACCGGCGACTACGCCAAGCAGGTATACACCCTGCCGAAGCACCTCGACGAGAAGGTCGCGCGTCTGCACCTCGACGCCCTCGGCGTCCGGCTCACGCAGCTGACGAAGGGCCAGGCCGAGTACCTCGGCGTCGACGTCGCCGGCCCCTACAAGCCGGACCACTACCGCTACTGAGCGACCCGGCACCCCGTCCTACCGGGACGCCGCCACGACGTACGTATGCCGTCCGCCTCGCGAGGTGGACGGCATACGCACGTCTGTGGCTGGCGGGCGGGGGCTCTGAGTTGGGGGCGAGCTCACCGCGGAGCGCGGAGCAGGACGTACTGCGCGCCGCGCTGCACGACGGCCCAGCGTGACTGCGCGACGAGGGCCTCGACGACGGGCTGGTCGTTGTCGAGCAGCGCGTAGCGGCACCCGTTCCTCGTCACGTAGCCCTGCCAGCCGGGTTCGGCCCGCTCGAACTCGATGTGCGCCCTGACGTGGCCGGCACCGTAGATCTCGGTGCGGCCGTCGACGGTGGGTCGGAGCTCGGGGTGGCGCCAGATGAGCCATCCGCCGATGCCGTAGTCGTTGCACACGACGGTGTCCTGCGGCAGCGCGTCGAGTCGCGCGTCGAGGTCGTTCGCACCCCACGTCGGCACCGCGGCGCGTGACGGGACGACGAGGGCGGCCACGACGAGCCCGAGAGCGGTCAGGCCGACCGTCAGCCCGACCTCACGTCGAGTGGTCGGCTCCGGCTCCGAAGGGAGGAGCCGCTGGATCGTCAGCGCGGCGACGGGGGCCAGGACCGCCGCGCCCATCGCGACGGTACGGCTGTAGAGCAGCGCCAGCCCGATGGCGAGGCCGACGAGGAGCACCTCGGTCCACGGCACGCGCTGCCGGGTCCGCGCCCAGATGAGCACGACGACGGCGGCGAGCAGCAGGAAGAAGAGGAAGCCCGGCTGCTTGAGCGAGGACGGCATCCACTCCGCGATGAACTCGGTCGTCTCGTTCACGGCGAAGGGGGACAGGAGCAGTGCCGGTCCGGTCGGAGTCACGGCCGCCACGGCGAGCGAGGCGACGGGCACCAAGGCGAGCCGGCCCCACCGCCGGAGGTCGACCGCACGGTCGAAGGCGATGCCGACGAGCGCCACGACGCCGATGACGACCCCGAAGAACCACATCCCGTGGGTGCAGGCCCAGACCCATGTCATGGGGACGAGCCACCATCGCGCCCGGCCGTCCTGCGCCGCTCTCAACCACGCCGCGGTGAACGCCACGGCGAAGGCGAACGAGAGCAGGTGGGGTCGCAGGGACAGGCTCTGGCTCATCGCGGCCACCGCGATCACGGTGACGACGACCGAGGCGAGGAGCGAGGCCCGGGCTCGCGTGGCGCGCCACAGCGACAGGCCGATGACCGCTACGCCGAGGGGGAGCAGCCAGGCGACTCCCGGGAGCCCCAGTGCCTGCTGGACGACGCTCATGACGAGCTCGGGCAGCCATTCGTGCAGGCGCCATGGCTGGGTCGCGGACGCGCTCCAGGGGTCGGGTCCGTTGAAGGTCCAGGTCTCGCGCAGGTAGTCGCCGGCTGCCAGGTGCCAGAAGGTGTCCGGGTCACCGACCGGCCGCGCGAGCTGGATGACGGCGCCGAGAATGATGATGCCGGGGAGTGCCTGCCGGATGAGCAGCGGCAGGGGACCGCGTCGACGCGGGGCGGCCACGGCCGACGGGCCCGCGGAGTCGCTTCGATGTCCGTCGCTCCGATGTGCGTCGCTGCCGTGCGCCTCGCCGGGGGCGGGAGCCGGCTCGCCCGCTCCCGGCGCCTCCTCGGCTCCTGCGCGTCCCCGCGTGTCGCTCGTCACCGGGAGATCATCCCCGCTCGAGGGGTCCGGCGCGCGCTTTTGGGTGGATTCGCGACGGGCGTGGCGACCGTCCTCGCGAGCGTGAGACAGCCGATGCGACGGGCCACCGGCAGCGTCGGCGACCGCTTGCCGTGGCAGGATCGTCCCGACTCACCTCCACCCCCTGTCTGGCAGGACCCTCCATGAACAAGCTCGTCACCGGCGCGATCGCCGTCGCCCTGTCCGTCTCACTCTCCGCCTGCTCCAAAGCGGTCGACCAGGGTCCCACGCAGACCACGTCGGCCGGGTCGAGCTCCAGCAGCACGACCCCGGCCGACACGATGTCGTCGGCGACCTCCGACGACAGCGGCACCGGCAGTGCCACCGCGGGTCCGGTCGACCAGACCAGCCCCGAGGCAGTGATGACGTCGTGGCTCGGCGCGATGGTGGCGGGCGACGGCAACACCGTCTGCTCGCTCATGGCGACACAGGGCAAGGCGATCTCGAGCATCCCCGGTGCCGCGGAGGCCTGCGGCAAGACGATCACGCCGATGCTCGACCAGATCAAGGAGCTCGGTGCCGCCTTCCAGGGCCTCAAGATCAGCGGCGCGACCGTGAACGGCAACACCGCCACCTTCGAGAGCGTCACGACGGAGCCGGCGCTCGCGGCCGACGTCGTGGCCAGCTTCAAGGCCGTCAAGATCGGTGGCAAGTGGTACGTCACGCAGGGCTGACTCCGGCCTGACGCCGGCCTGACGCCGGCCTGACCCTCGCCCGACCCTCGCCTGACACCGACGTGACACCGACGGCCGCCCTCGTCACCGTCCGACCGAGCAGCCCTCCGTATGCCGTGCGCCCGCCTTCCACGCCTGGCCGGGCCGAGCGCTCATGCACGGGCACGCGCTCGGCCATGTGTGATGATTTGGTCAGGACATACGGGGCGCGTTGTTCGCGGTCCGGGAAGGAGTGTGTCGTGAAGGGTCGGGTACTGGTCGTCGACGACGACCTCGCACTCGCCGAGATGCTCGGGATCGTGCTGCGCAACGAGGGTCTCGAGGTCACGCACGTGGCCGACGGCTCGGAGGCGATGGGCGCGTTCCGCGACTCACGGCCCGACCTCGTCCTGCTCGACGTCATGCTGCCCGGACTCGACGGCATGGAGGTGTGCCGCCGCATCCGCTCCGAGAGCGGCGTGCCGATCGTCATGCTCACCGCCCGCACCGACACCGTCGACGTCGTCGTCGGCCTCGAGTCGGGGGCCGACGACTACGTCATGAAGCCGTTCAAGCCTCAGGAGCTCATCGCACGCGTGCGCGCCAGGCTGCGCCGTGGGGACGAGCCGGCGCCCGAGAAGCTGTCGATCGGCGACCTCGAGATCGACGTGGCGGGTCACTCGGTCAAACGCGACGGCCAGTCGCTGTCGCTGACGCCACTCGAGTTCGACCTGCTCGTGGCCCTCGCCCGCAAGCCGTGGCAGGTGTTCACGCGCGAGGTCCTCCTGGAACAGGTGTGGGGCTATCGTCACGCCGGCGACACCCGCCTCGTCAACGTCCACGTCCAACGGCTGCGCTCGAAGATCGAGCACGACCCCGAGCGTCCCGAGATCGTCGTGACGGTGCGCGGCGTCGGGTACAAGGCCGGCCCGTCCTGAGATGAACGGGCGCGCGGTCAGGAGCGGACTCGCGAGCCAGGCCTCGCGGGTCGGGTCCTGGCTGCGCGGCGGGTGGCGCCGAGTCCTGCACCTGTGGCGGGCCTCGCTCGGCTTCCGGGTGGTCATGGTGACGATGCTGCTCGGCATCCTCGTGCTGACGGCAGTGGGCACCTACCTCTACGGCTCGATCGCGCAGGGTCTCGTCGACAGCCGGCAACGCATCGCGGCGGAGGACAGCCTGCGCGATGCGAATGACGCCCAACGGGCCTTCGACACCACCGACCAGAACGACTCGACGGCCGCGTTGCGGCAGTTCGCCACCAGCCTCGTCAGGCAGTACAGCCGCGACGCCGGCAACGAGACCCGCTACGTCGTCCTCTCGCGGCTCGCCAACAACAACGACGGCCGCGTCGTCATGGAGGCCATCGAGAGCGGCAGCGTCGGCACGCGCTTCATCCCCGACGAGCTGCCCGCCGAGGTGGCAGCGCAGCCGGACCACCAGCACCTCCAGGTCGCGACGATCGAGGAGGGCAACGACACGATCTCTGCCGTCATCGTCGGGCAGCGCATCGACACGGGGGTGGCCGGCGACTACGGCCTCTACTTCATCTACCCGATGCACCGCGAGCGCGAGATCATCTCGTTCGTCGGCCAGACCTTCCTCATCGGCGGTGCCGCGCTCATCCTCCTCGTCGGCGCCATCGCCTTCGTCGTGACACGACTCGTGGCCGACCCCGTCCGGCGGGCCGCGATCGTCGCGGAAAGGTTCGCCGAGGGCAACCTCAACGAGCGCATGCGGGCCAAGGGCGAGGACGACCTCGCCCGGCTGGGCAACTCCTTCAACGCCATGGCCGCCTCGATCCAGCAGCAGATCGCCCAGCTCGAGAACCTCTCCCGCGTCCAGCAACGCTTCGTGTCCGACGTGTCGCACGAGCTGCGCACGCCGCTCACGACGATTCGCATGGCGGGCGACCTCATCCACGACTCGCGCGGTGACTTCGAGCCGACGGTGGCCCGGTCCGCCGAGCTGCTGCGTGGCGAGCTCGACCGCTTCGAGTCGCTGCTGACCGACCTGCTCGAGATCTCGCGGTTCGACGCCGGCGCCGCGGTGCTCGACGTCGAGGCGAGCGACCTGTGCGCCTCGGTCGAACGCGCCGTCGACGCCCACCGCACACTGGCGGCGCGCAAGGGCACGCAGCTGCGCATCGAGGCGCCGGCAGAGCCCGTCATAGCCGACATGGACTCCCGCCGCATCGAACGCATCCTGCGCAACCTCGTCGCCAACGCCATCGAGCACGGCGAAGGCAAGCCCGTCGAGGTCACCGTGGGAGCCAACGACACCGCCGTGGCCGTCACGGTGCGTGACCACGGTGTCGGCCTGCGCCCCGGCGAGGCCGCCCTCGTCTTCACGCGATTCTGGCGCGCGGACCCTGCACGGGCCCGCACGACGGGCGGCACCGGCCTCGGCCTCGCCATCGCGCTCGAGGATGCGCGGCTGCATGCCGGGCGCCTCGAGGCGTGGGGCGCGCGCGGTGAGGGCTCGTGCTTCCGGCTGACCCTGCCCCGCAAGGCCGACGCGACGATCACCAGCTCGCCGCTGCCGCTCAGCCCGCTCGCCGCCGAGGCTGCGCGGGCCCGCACCGCTGACCGGCAGGGAGGCGACGGAGGCGGGCCCACGTCGCGCGCCGACGACGACACGGTGCGGCTGCGTCGCATCGTCGTGGAGCGGGCGCCGTGACACGACGTCTGGTCGCCGCGCTCGCCGTCGCGATGGCCACGCTGCTCACCGGGTGTGGCTGGGGCGGTCTTCCGGCGTCGGGGCCGGTCGTCGAGGGCCGCGCTCTCAGCGAGGTGCTGGGCGAGCAGGTGCGGGTGGTGGCGCAGGCGCCCGTCGACGGTTCGAGCCAGGACGCGGTCGTCCGCGGCTTCCTGCGAGCGGGCGAGGACAACGACGACACCCACGCGACCGGCAAGCTCTTCCTCGCGCCCCAGTCGGTGGACCTCTGGCGCTGGTCGAGCGACGAGGTCGTGGTCTACGACGGCGACCTCACCATCCGCCCACTCGACGACGACACCGTCAGGGTCTCGGCCAGCGTCCTGGCTCGGCTGGGCCCCGACGGGCGCTACGTCGAGCAGGAGCCCGGCACCCGTCAGGAGATCACGCTCGGACTGACGAAGGTCGGTGGGGAGTGGCGGATCGAGCTGCCGCGCAAGGGGTTCGGCCTGTGGCTCGACAGCGACCAGTTCTCGCGTGTCTACACCAACCGGTTCATCTACTACATCACGCCCAACTCACGCGACCTCGTGCCCGACTCGCGGTGGTTCCCCAACGGCTCCAGGCTCGCGACGACCCTGGCCCGTGCCCAGCTGAGCGCCGTGCCGGACCACCTCAAGGGTGCCGTCACCACCGGTGTCCCCCCGGGCACGCAACTTGCCGTCAACGCCGTCCCCGTCGAGAACGGCACTGCGCTGGTCAACCTCAGCAGCCAGGCGCTCTCGGCCGGACCGGCTGACCGAGCCGCCATGTGGGCGCAGCTGACCAAGACGCTCCTGCAGATCTCGCCGGTCAACGCCGTGGCGCTCTCTGTCGACAACACGCCCCTCGAGCTGTCCGATGGTGTCACGTCCGTCTCCACCTCGTCCGAGCTCGGCTACGACGTCGTTCCCCGGTCGACCCTGGACACGGCCCTCGTGCGGCGCGGCGACACGATCCAGCGCATCGACCCACGCTTCGTGCCCGACACCGGTGCAGCCAAGCGCCCTGACCTCGACCCCCAGGACGGTGACGTCGAGCGCATCCCCGACCTGTGGCGCAGCCTCGCCCTGTCTGTCGACGGCAAGCAGGTCGCCGCGATCTCACGCGACCTGCGCGACCTGTCGATCTGGCGGGCCACCGAGCCGACCCGCACGCTCGCCCCCTTCGCCACGGGCCTCACCAAGCCGGTCTACGACGCCGACGGTTACCTGTGGATCGGGGGTGCGGACCACGAAGGTGACGACCGCGTCTTCGTCCTCGACTCGGTGTCGAGCGACCCCGACGCCGCCCCGAAGGCCATCCACGCACCGTGGCTCGAGGGCCGCCGGGTCGTCGAGCTGTCGGTGTCCGCCGACGCGGCCAGGGCCCTCGTCGTGACGACCGCCCTGAACGGCAGCGACGTCCAGCTCGGCCTGAGCGGCATCGTCAGGGCCACGAACGGCGAGCCCACCGCGTTGGCGCAGCCGCTGCGCCAGGCCCAGTCGCTCGGCGTCATCGAGGACGTCACGTGGCTCGACCCCCTCAACTACGCCGTGCTCGGCAAGGTGCGCGAGCGCGACGTGATGCGGCCGTGGCTCGGCACGCTGGGCGCGGGCGTCGACGGGGCGCTGCGTGAGTCGGGTCGCCTCGGGCAGGTGCCCGGCGCGGCGTCGATCACGACCGTCGGGGGACCGCGCGGCATCATCATCGTCACGAGCGACGACCGGGTCCTTGCGCGGGCCGGGTCGACGTGGCGGCGCATCGTCCAGGGCAGCGACGTCCTGGTGCCGGGAGGCTGACCGGCCGGTCGGAGCTCACCGGGTCCGCTCGTCCACACCCCCGTGCGCCATCCGGACGCATCCACAGGTCCTGCGCATCACGGTGCACCCGACGGTCGTGCCGGGTGGGATGGAGGAGTGGAAGGTCGCGGAGCAGGCGGCTCACGGCACCGACGCGCCTCCTGGCTGCGCTCGGGGCCGTGGTGCCGGGTGCGAGACGACTCCCGCCGTTCGACTGTGCTGGAAGCCGTCGGTGACCTCACCGACCTCGTCCTCCCACGCGAGTGCGGTGGCTGCCTCCGTACCGGCTCCTCGTGGTGTGCTCGGTGCACGCGGGCGCTCGCGTCTCTCTCCTTCGGCCCGGCCACGGGCCACACCGGCGGCGGGCCCTGGGTCATGCCGCATCCGGCGCCCGAGGGGCTCCCGTCCGTGCACGCCTGGGGTGTGTATGCCGACCCGCTCCGGGCGGTCGTGTCCGCGTGGAAGGACGTCGGACGCCGCGACCTCGTCGGCGTGCTGGCGCCCCTGCTCGCCGCCTCGGTGTCCGGCGCGGTGGTCGGCGCGGGGTGGGTCGAGGGGGCCGTGCTCGTGGTTCCTGCTCCCTCGTCGGGGCGGGCGGTGCGCGCACGCGGGGACACGCCGCTCGTCGCGCTCTGTGAGGCGTCCCTGGCACAGCTCGCAGATCGCGCGGGGCCGACGCTGCGGGTCGCGCCCGCCCTGCGCCACGTGCGGCGGGTCGCGGACCAGTCGGGGCTCGGCACCGGGGAGCGCCGAGGCAACCTGAGCGGGGCGGTTGCCGTCAAGCCGTTGTGGCACAACGTGATCCGCGACCGGCGCTGCGTGCTGGTCGACGACGTGGTCACGACGGGGGCGACCCTCGCAGAGGCCGCTCGGGCCCTCCGGGCGGCCGGTGCGCAGGGGGTCGTGGCCGCCACGATGGCTGCCACGCAGCGAACGCGTGGGTGAGCCCGGAGCCGTCGTCCCGAATCCCCCTGTGCATCCCCTGTGATGTTGGGAAGGGTTGCGGTGGACGCTTCCCAGCGGATGCGGCGCCGAAGTAGTGTCGAGGCATGGACCCCGTCCCTGCGGGAGCCGCCTTCCGGCGCCTCCGCGGGACGTGATCGAGCGGAAGGGGGACCGAACTGACCATCGGGCCCTGTCCCAGGCGACACGGCCCCGAACCACTCTCACTGCACGCACGAAGAAGACGTGCGCGATCAAGGAGGAACCGTGGAGATCGTCGTCACTGGACGCCACGTCCAGATCCCCGACCGATTCCGTGAGCAGCTGGACGAGCGAATGGCCAAGGTGTCTGCGCTCGCCCCGAAGGTGCACCGCGTCGACGTCGTCGTCACACACGAGCGCGTCGCCCGCGGGTCGGAGAAGGTCGAGATCACCTGCCACGCCAAGGGCCCCGTCATTCGGGCGGAGGCTTGTCTCGACGACAAGTACGCCGCTCTCGATGCGGCCGTGGACAAGCTGATGGATCGCCTGAGGCGGGTGCACGACAAGCGGCGCGTCAGCCGCGGACGACGGATCCCGGAGTCGGTCGCACAGGCGACCGCGCGCGTCGACGCCTCGGCCAACGGGTCGGCCCCCGGGCCGTCTGACCGCGAGGGCGGCGAGGGGCGCATCGACGACCTCGAGCGCTTCGGAGCGCTCGGCAACTCGCCCATCGAGGTCCGCGAGAAGATCCACACGGCCGCGCCCATGTCGCTCGAGGACGCCGTGAACCAGATGGAGCTCGTCGGCCACGACTTCTTCCTCTTCCACGACGCGGACACCGACCGCCCGAGCGTCGTCTATCGGCGCCGCGGCTGGAGCTACGGGGTGCTGCACCTCGAGACCGACGTGGACGCCGGCGTCGCGGCCACGGGCTGAGACCTGCTCATCTGCGCGATGACGCCGCCGGGCGCCCCTTCCCACGGAGGGGGCGCCCCGGCGTGTCGTCAGCGGTCCCGAGCGTCTCGGTCGAAGAGCGCGCGTCTCCCTCCGGCAGGGCTGCTGTCCGAGGTCTTTGACAGGATGGACCGGTGAACCCGCCGCCCGACGTCATCCGTGTCCTCATCGTCGACGACCACGCCCTGTACCGCCGCGGGCTGCAGACGGTCCTGGCGACCGAGGAAGGCATCGAGGTGGTCGGCGAGGCAGCCGACGGGGTGGAGGCCGTCGACCAGGCCGAGGAGACCCTGCCCGACGTCATCGTCATGGACGTCGGGATGCCCAAGCGCGGCGGTATCGACGCCTGTCGCGTCATCAAGCAGCGTGTCCCGTCCGCGCGCATCCTCATGCTCACGAGCTCCGACGACGAGTCCAACCTCTTCGAGGCGGTCCGAGCCGGCGCCAACGGCTACCTCCTCAAGGACGTCCCGCCGGAAGAGGTCGCGGTCGGCATACGCGGCGTCTTCCACGGACAGTCGCTGCTCTCGCCGATGATGGCCTCCAAGCTGCTCACGGAGTTCGCCCAGATCAGCCAGCGCGCGTCCGTGCCGGCACCCACGCCGGGCCTCGAGCTGCCGCGGCTGACCGACCGCGAGCTCGGCATCCTGAGGCTCGTCGCGCGCGGACGGCTCAACCGCGAGATCGCGGGCGAGCTGTTCATCTCCGAGAACACCGTGCGCAACCACATCCGCAACATCCTCGACAAGCTCCAGATGCACTCGCGCATGGAGGCGGCGATGTATGCCGTGCGCCAGCGGCTCATCGACCCGGACTGACCGGCTGCAACGGGAGGAGCGCCGTCCATGACCGCTGTCACGCGCACGATGACGCGCGCCCAGGCCCGGCGGGTCGCCATCGCGGCCCAGGGGTTCCTGGACCCGCGGCCCGCGCCGTTCGCGGCGACGATGCGTCACGTCCAGCGCGTCGTCGAGCGCGTGGGAGTCATCCAGATCGACAGCGTCAACGTGCTGACCCGCAGCCAGTACCTCCCGCTCTTCTCGCGCCTGGGCCCGTACGACACGACGCTGCTCGACCGGGCGCGCGACCGTGCGCCGCGGCGGCTCGTCGAGTACTGGGCGCACGAGGCGAGCCTCGTGCCGCCGGCCACCTGGCCGCTGCTCGACTTCCGCATGCGGGCCGCCGCCGAGAAGGCCTGGGGCGGGATGCGTCGGATCCTGGCCGAACGTCCCGACTTCGTCGACCTCGTCCTCGCCGAGGTGGAGGCTCGCGGGCCCATGACAACGCGCGAGGTCGAGCTTGCCCTCGAGCACGACCAACCGCGCCGCAACGACCACTGGGGCTGGAACTGGTCCGAGGTCAAGCAGGCCCTCGAGTACCTCTTCTGGGCCGGGCGGATCAGCTCGGCCGGGCGCACGACCCAGTTCGAGCGGAGGTATGCCGCCCTGTCGGCCACCGCGCCGCCGGCGCAGCGCGCGGCGTGGAGCCACCGGCCGGGCCCGGAGGCCGATCCCGACCGCTACCTCGAGCTCATCCGCATCGCCGCTCGGGCGCACGGCGTCGGTACCGAGCTGTGCCTCGCCGACTACTTCCGGATCAAACGCGAGGATGCCCGACCCGCGATCGCGCGCCTCGTCGCCGACGGTGAGCTCGTTCCCGTGACGGTCCCGGGCTGGAAGCCGGCCTGGCTGCATGCCGACGCTCGGCTCCCGCGCCGGGTGCACGCGGAGGCGCTGCTCAGCCCCTTCGACTCGCTCGTCTGGCAGCGCGAACGCATCCACGCGCTCTGGGACTTCCACTACCGCATCGAGATCTACACCCCCGTCGAGAAGCGCGTACACGGCTACTACGTCCTGCCGTTCCTCTACGGCGATGCGCTCGTGGCACGGTGCGACCTCAAGGCCGACCGCCCCGCCGGCGTGCTTCGCTGCCACCGCGTCACCTGGGAGCCGGGCGCGCCGCCGGAGGCACGGGCGGCCCTCGTGACCAACCTCCGGTCGATGGCCACGTGGCTCGGTCTCGCGGACGTCGTCGTGCCGGCCGACTGAGTCCCGGGCGGCTGCGGCACGGCTCGGGCGGACGCCATGAGGCCCCTGTGCTGTTCCGGTCGCGGTCCGGGCCGAAGGCCGGAACCGCGTCGCCCGCCGGTGCGTTGGTCGTTGTGTCCGGAAGGCGGCTAGCCTAGGCGGGTCCCGTGACGCATCGCGGGCGATGGAGCCCGCCCACCGGGCGAGTCCACACGTTCAGTCGGGAGTGAGATCACCAGATGGCCGTCATCGAGAAGCTGCTTCGCGCCGGCGAAGGCCGGACCCTGAAGAAGCTCCAGGGCATCGCCAAGCAGGTCAACGCCCTCGAAGCCGACTTCGAGAAGCTCACCGACGAGGAGCTGCGCGAGGAGACGAAGGGTTTCCGGGAGCGGCTCGACAACGGCGAGACGCTCGACATGCTCCTCCCGGAGGCCTTCGCCGCCGTCCGCGAGGCGAGCAAGCGCACGCTCGGCAAGCGCCACTTCGACGTGCAGATCATGGGTGGCGCCGCGCTGCACCAGGGCAACGTCGCCGAGATGAAGACCGGTGAGGGCAAGACCCTCGTCGCCACCCTGCCCAGCTACCTCAACGCCCTCTCCGGCCAGGGCGTGCACGTCATCACCGTCAACGACTTCCTGGCCGAGTACCAGTCCGAGCTCATGGGCCGCGTGCACCGCGCCCTCGGCATGGAGACCGGCTGCATCCTCAGCCAGATGACGCCCGAGCAGCGGCGAGCCGAGTACGCCAAGGACATCACCTACGGCACGAACAACGAGTTCGGCTTCGACTACCTGCGCGACAACATGGCGTGGGACCCCGCCGAGCTCGTCCAGCGTGGCCACAACTTCTGCATCGTCGACGAGGTCGACTCGATCCTCATCGACGAGGCCCGGACGCCACTGATCATCTCGGGTCCGGCGGACCTCGCGACCAAGTGGTACGTCGAGTTCGCCCGCATCGCGGCTCGCCTCAACCGGGGCGAGGACGGCCGCGGCGACTACGAGGTCGACGAGAAGAAGCGCACCGTCGGCGTCCTCGAGTCGGGGATCGCGCGCGTCGAGGACCTGCTCGGCATCGACAACCTCTACGACACGGTCAACACGCCGCTCATCGGCTACCTCAACAACTCCATCAAGGCCAAGGAGCTGTTCAAGAAGGACAAGGACTACGTCGTCATGAACGGCGAGATCCTCATCGTCGACGAGCACACCGGTCGCATGCTTCCAGGCCGCCGCTACAACGAGGGCATGCACCAGGCCATCGAGGCGAAGGAGGGCGTCGAGATCAAGAACGAGAACCAGACGCTCGCCACGATCACCCTCCAGAACTACTTCCGCATGTACGACAAGCTGTCGGGCATGACCGGCACCGCCCAGACCGAGGCGGCCGAGCTCAACTCGATCTACAAGCTCGGTGTCATCCCGATCCCGACGAACCGGCCGATGATCCGCGTCGACCAGCCGGACCTCGTCTACCGGACCGAGATCGCGAAGTTCGACGCCGTCGTCGACGACATCGCCGAGCGCCACGCGAGCGGGCAGCCCGTGCTCGTCGGCACCGTGTCGGTCGAGAAGTCCGAGTACCTCTCCCAGCAGCTGAAGAAGCGCGGCATCAAGCACGAGGTGCTCAACGCCAAGCAGCACGAGCGTGAGGCCGCGATCGTCGCCGAGGCGGGCCGCAAGGGCGCCGTCACCGTCGCGACGAACATGGCCGGTCGCGGCACCGACATCATGCTCGGCGGCAACTCCGAGTTCCGCGCGGTGGCCGAGCTGAAGCGCCGCGGCCTCGACCCGCACGAGACGCCGGAGGAGTACGAGGCGGCGTGGGACGAGGCCCTCGCGAAGGCTGAGCAGGACGTGGCGGCCGAGCACGAGGAGGTCACCGATCTCGGCGGCCTCTATGTGCTCGGCACCGAGCGCCACGAGTCGCGCCGTATCGACAACCAGCTGCGTGGACGCTCCGGCCGTCAGGGTGACCCGGGCGAGTCCCGGTTCTACCTCTCGCTCAACGACGACCTGATGCGCCTGTTCAACGCGGGCCTCGTCGACCGGTTCATGCAGACGGCCGGCATGGAGGACCACGTGCCGATCGAGAGCAAGATGGTGACGAACTCGATCCAGAAGGCCCAGGGCGCGGTCGAGGCGCAGAACTACGAGATCCGCAAGAACGTCCTCAAGTACGACGACGTGATGAACCGTCAGCGTCAGGTCATCTACGACGAGCGCCGCGCTGTGCTCGGCGGCGAGGACCTGCACGAGCAGCTGCGCCTCTTCGTCAACGACGTCGTCGGCTCGTACGTCGACGCCGCGACCGGGGAGGGCTTCGCCGCCGACTGGGACCTCGAGAAGCTCTGGGACGCGATGCGCCAGGTCTACCCCGTGTCGCTCACGATCGAGGAGGTCGAGGACATGGCCGGGGGCCGGCAGGCCATCTCGGCCGAGCTGCTTCGCGAGCAGCTCATGTCCGACGCCCACCGCGCGTACGACCTCCGCGAGGAGGCGCTCGGGTCCGAGACGATGCGAGAGGTCGAGCGCCGGGTCGTGCTGTCGGTCCTCGACCGCAAGTGGCGCGAGCACCTCTACGAGATGGACTACCTCCAGGAGGGCATCGGGCTTCGGGCCATGGCCCAGCGTGACCCGCTCATCGAGTACCAGCGCGAGGGCTTCCAGCTCTTCGAGGCGATGATGGACGCGATCAAGGAGGAGTCGGTCTCGCACCTCTTCTCGGTGGAGGTCCAGGTCCCCGAGCCCGTCGCCACGCCGGTCGGTGCGGCGCCGCTGTCTGTCGCCGACCTCGTCGGCGGCCTCACCGCGGCGGGCCAGACCCCCGACGACGCGACCGGCGCGGCCGGCTCCCCGGAGGGCGGCGATGCCCCGGCTGGCGGTCGGGCGTTCGGTGCCGGCGCCGGCGTACGCGTGTCCGGAGTCGACCTCGACACCGACGGGCAGCGTTCAGGCGCCCTGCGCTACAGCGCGCCCGGCGAGGACGGCCGTGCCGTCGAGACGGGCGGCCAGCAGACGGTCGAGCGCAGGGCCGACCGCCGCGGCAAGAAGGTCAAGCGCAAGCGCCGCTGACACGAACGGCACGAACGAGAGCACGACACGGGCGACGGCCCGGCCACCGGAGCGGTGGCCGGGCCGTCGAGCTGTCGCGTGGTGCTGCGGTGGAGACCTCGACGGAATCAGCCGATCGTGAGCGCGGTGACGAGCCAGCGCCCGTCGAGACCTTCCAGACGCAGCGCGAGCGCACGGACGCGGCCGTGCGCGACGACGACCGCGCAGGCCTCGACGATGCCGTCGGCCGGCTCACACACGCGGACCCGACGCACCACGGCGGAGCGCCGGGGGCCGGGAGCTCGACGGCGGCCGGCGACCATGGCCTGTCGTGCGATGACGGAGTAGATCGTCGGTGCCGTGTGCCGGATGAGCTGGGGCGCCGGGCGCTGGCCGGACACGACCTCCATGATGGCCTGGGACAGACGCGCGACGAAGGGCTCGGGCTCGGGGAGAAGCCGGCTGCGGGTGGGTTGGCGGCCGAAGTCCTCGTCGTCGCGGGCGCCGAAGAAGTCGAGAGCCAGGGCGTCCTGGGCGTACGGCTGCTCGCCGTGCCATGCCTCGTCGGCGCTGATGATGCGCGGAGCAGTCTGCGGGATGCGGCGGACCGTGAACCCTCCGGGAGGGAGGTGGTTCGTGTGGGTCGCCTGGTGCGTCATCGCCGTGCTCCTGGGTGCAGCGGTCCGTCGGTGGACGGGCGGGTCACGGCAGGCGTGGTGGCCGCTCGGCCTGGAGGCCGCAGCTGCTGGCCGGGCACGAGCAGGTCGGGATCGTCACCGATGACCGAACGGTTCGCGGCGTACCACCGGGGCCACTCGCGGGCGACCTGCGAGTCGGTCGCGTCTGCGCCCAGGTGCCGGGCGGCCACCGCCCAGAGGCTGTCGCCACGGCGGACGGTCACGAGGTCGTGAGTGGCGGCTGAGATCCTGGGCGTCGGGGCCAGCAGGCGCGAACGCTCGGCGTCGAGCACCGGCGCGGGAGCGCTCGGGACGTATCCCGGTCCGGCGATCTGCTCCGTCGTGCGAGCCGCCGTGCTGCCGGACAGAGGGTCTGGTGGTGCGATCAGCCGCGGTGAGGGCGTGAAGCCGGGGTCGTCGGAGCCGACGGCCGCGGCGTCGGTGAGTCCCGGGCCACGCTGGCTGGGGACGAACGCCGGAGACAATGACGGGTCGGCCGGCGAGCCCGGCGACCCGGGGACGGTGTGGGCGGAAACGGCCACGGCGGCGCCGCCGCGCGCCGACGGACCAGAGCCCGCTGTGGAGAGCGGGGCGGCGGGGAGAGCGAGTGAGCCCACCGAGGCGCCGAGGACGAGGGTCAAGCACCGTCGCACCGCGACAGGGGTGACCCGGTCACGGACCTGCCCGGCGACCCGGCCGGCAGTGCCGGGAAGGAGCGCGAGGACTGCGAGGAGCGAGCCCACTCCGAGCCAGGCGGCGAGCCCGACGCCGACCCACGCCAGGACGGCGAGGACCACGTCGTCGGGTCGTGCGGCCACTGCGGGTCCTCGGCGTGCCACGGTGCCGAGGAGTGCGAGCGCGAGTGCCGCGACCCCGAGCCCGAGCAGGCCGCCCACGAGCTCGCCTGCCAGGACACGGGTGCGTGCACGCGGCAGGTCGCTGCGCGCGGATCCGACGTGCGGGCGAACGGGCAGTCGGGTCGAGCTCTCGATGTCGTGCGATCCCCTGTGCATGATGTCATTTAATGCAGTTTGCGTGTGTTTGGTCAAGTATGGTCGTCGGGTCGCGGCCTTCGGTTGGCCACTCGGGGCCCTGCCGGGAAAGGTGTGCACATGCGATGGGACCAGCTCTTCGACGACCTCGAGGCACAGCTCGCGGGCGAGGACGCTCGCGAGCGTGACGCCGAGGTCGCCGACCGGACGCGACGTGAGCGGGCCCTGCTCGACGTGCACACTCGGCTCCTCGCCAACGTCGCGCTTCCGGGCGTGTGCCTCCGGCTGAACGGCCGAGTCGTCACCGGCACGCTCGTCGACGTGGGTCCGGACTGGGTGCTGGTCGCCACGGGCCCGCAGCGCCCCGTGCTCGTGGCGCTCGCCGCGGTCCGGGGCGTGACCGGTCTCGGCCCGGGGGCGCGCACGCCGTCCGTCGTGGCCAAACGCTTCGGGATGGGTGCTGCGCTGCGTGCGGTCAGCCGCGACCGAGCCGTTGTCGAGCTCGCGGACCTCGACGGTCACACGGCGACGGGCACGATCGACGTCGTCGGCGCCGACCACCTCGAGCTGGCCGAGCATGCGTCGGACGAGGTGCGACGCACGGCCAACGTCACAGGACGCGTGCTCATGCCGTTCTGGTCACTCGGCTCGGTGCGCCGGATCCACTGAGCTCATGCGGCGCCGCATGCCGAGCGGCGCGCGGCCGTCACTCCTCGCCCGCACCGCCGAACGGGTGGGCCTGGACGAAGGACTTGGTCTCCGCGTACATCCGCTGGATGTAGTTCTCCAGCTCGGTCGCCTCGACGCGCCACTGTCCCCGACCGCCGATCTTGATGGCGGGCAGCTCGCCCGAGCGCACGAGGGCGTAGGCCTGAGCCGAGGAGATGTTGAGGATCTCCGACACCTCGGCGAGCTGCAGGAACCGCTGGGCCACGTCTGACTCCTCCTCTGGCACCGTCGTGATGACGGCCTCGACGCACACGTACCCGACCTGGCGCGTCAGCACACGAAACGGGGTTCACCGACCTGCCCGCACCCCGTGCGCGGCCGGGAGACACCGGGCTCATCCTATGGAAGAGGTGCGGCCGCTGGCGTCCGTTATCCCCAGGTGTGCACCCGAACGGGCGCTTTGCACCCCGCTGATGCAAGATGTTTGCGGCGTCGTCCAGTTCTCGGGCGGCGCTCCGCACCAACCGCCATCGCACCACAGGGGGCCCACCATGACCGAGCTGGCCAGACCGACGGCCAAACGCCTGCAGAGACCGTCATGGCGGGACAGCCGTCTTGTTGTCGGGGTGCTCCTCGTCATCGTGGCCGCGACCCTGGGCGCCAAGGCGGTGGCGAGCGCCGACGACCGGGTGCCGCTCTGGGTGGCCGCGACCAACCTCGTGGCCGGCGACGAGGTCGAGGCGGGGTCGTTCGTGCGCGCAGACGTGCGGCTCGCCGACGGCATGACCGCCTACCTCGGCGCCGATGCGCGGGCCCCGGTCGGCTCGTTCATCGTGCGGGACGTGCGCGCGGGCGAGCTCGTGCCCGTGTCCGCCGTCGGCGATGCCGACACCGTGGGCGTCCAGCGGGTCACCGTCCGGGCCGACGCCATGGCCACCTCGGGCTTGGCGCGGGGCAGCCGGGTGGACGTCTTCGTCACGCCGAAGGCCGCGACGACCGGCGAGCAGGCCAAGGCGACGACGACCAAGGTGCTCGAGGCCGCCGCGGTCGCCGGTGTGCTGACGAGCTCGGGCGGTTTCGGGTCCGGCTCGCTGACGTCGGTGCAGATCTACGTGCCCGCCGAAAAGGTGCAACTCCTCGTCGAGGCGGTCGACGGCGAGGCCAAGCTGACCCTCGTCCCGTCCGTCGGAGCGGTGACCGGCGGCGGAGCATGACCGAGGTCCTCACGGCGCTCAGCCACCACTGGGAGTCAGCCGTTGCGACGACCCTAGATGTACCCGGCCATCAGGTTGGTTGCAGTCGGCTGATGGGCGGGTGACCTCGCAGGGCGCTGTGGCGGCGTTCAGTGTTGTAGTGCTCGAGCCATGGTGCAAGGGCGGTGACGCGTTCGGTATTGCT